>JBDTMZ010000055.1:0-29951 GCA_039934035.1 Candidatus Solibacter sp.
TTATTCCGCTCTGGCCGGGCCACGCACCGGGCGGTGAGTCCATTGAACCGGCCAACCCGCCTCAATGGCCGACCAATACCCGCAACATCATGACGCCGATGATCGGCGTATACCGGCCTGCCAATCCAGACGGGACGTCGGTCCTTTGCTGTCCGGGCGGCGGCTATGTGGGACTTACCATGCCCAACGAAGGATCGGTCATTGCAAAGAAACTCAATGCCGACCGCACCACGGTCTTCGTGTTGGTCTACCGCCTGCCCGGCCAAGGTTGGAAAGAGCGGTCGAAGGTGCCTCTCCAGGACGTACAGCGTGCCATGCGCGTCGTGCGCTCCCGCGCGAATGAATACAGTATCGACGCCAACAAGGTCGGCGTCATGGGTTTTTCGGCCGGCGGCCACCTCGCCGGCAGCCTCGCCATATTCCACGCTGAGAAAGTGTACGAGCCGGTAGACGCTGCAGACTCTCAATCGGCAAAGCCCGCCTTCGCCGCGCTGGGTTATCCGGTTATCACCTTGAAGCCGCCCTTCGCCCATGCGGGTTCACGAAACGCGCTTCTCGGGCCCGACGCCGGCGAGGCCATGATTGCTGCGAGGTCACTGGAACTGTGCGTAACCGAAGATACGGCGCCGTGCTTCCTGGTTCACGGAATGGATGACCGGTTGGTGCCCGTTGAAAACAGCCTGATGATGGCGGCGGCACTGCGCGAGAAAAAGGTCAAATGCGAAGCGCACTTCTTCCAGTTGGGGCGCCACGGCTTCAACGTGGGCATGCCGGGGGAACCGAACCAGCACTGGACAACCATGTTCTCCGAGTGGATGCGCGGCATCGTTGCCTAACATCAATTCTGCTCTGCCTCGCAGATCCGAAGACGGAAATGCATGACGTACCCAGCGTTGCAGTCCGCCGATTGCTCGGCGACCGCGTCCGGGCACCGCAAGTGCTGCTCGAGTTCTGCAGGATGGCGGCGCAGCGCGGGGATTTAATTGTCGCCGGTCACGCTACTTCGGCGTAGTCCACTTCAGTGGTGGGCTCGGGAATTGGGATGCCGTCCTCTCGCATGCCGTCGAGGTGGAACTCGATGCCTTCCCGCATGAGACGCTTGATTTCGTCCAGGGTGTCGGCAGTAGCAACGTATCCCGGCAAATCCGGGACATAAGCGGAGTAGTTGCTGCCAGGAGCCTTCTCGATCACAATGGCGTATTTAGTGCGCGTGCTCACTTTGGTCTCTCCAGTTTGGCTTGCCGGAAAATGTCGGCCAGTGTCTTCGGGTGAACGTCGTCATTAGGCTTCCCTGCGATCGTAACGCGCCCGGTTTTGACAGGGTGGACATACTGCTGGTGGCTTCCCCTCTGTGAGTGGTAACGCCATCTGTCGTTCTCGGTCCACCGGATCACCTCGCGGACCTTCACGACTCATTGTCTCATCAACCCCATTTTGCGAGAGGCCCGTTCGTGGGTCCCGTCTTCGCGCGCGTGACTGCGCTCATGCCAGGCCACCCGGCTCCGTTCCTGCGGATCGTAAGATTTTGGAAGCCGGTGAGCAATGGCGGCCACTGCATGGTGGCCAATTCGGGCCGGTTGCCTGGCTAATCGCGAAAACTTTCTTCCTATCCCTCCCAAAAGTCTGACGTCCTATACCCAGACCGTCTATGGGAACTGAGAAATCGAAAGCAGACCTGCTGCCGGGCACTTTAGACATGCTCGTGCTGAAGACGCTGACGCGCGGCCATTTGCATGGCTACGCCATCGCCCAACTGATTCAGCAGTTGTCCGATGACGTGCTCCGGGTGGAAGAGGGGTCGCTCTATCCGGCGCTGCAACGGCTGGAACTCAACGGCTTGATCGAGGGCACGTGGGGGCTGTCGGCAAACAATCGGCGCGCCCGTTTCTACCAGCTCACCGCGGAGGGGCGCAAACATCTTTCGCAGGAATCGGCGCGCTACCGGCAGGTCACGGGAGCCGTGGCCCGGATCATGGGCTTCGCCTGAGGTGGAGGGAAAGCGTATGCGAGCGGGTGGCAGTTGGCAACGATTTCGACGCCGGTTGCGATATTGGCGGGACCACGGCGAAAGGCATCGCCTGCTGTGGGAAGAGATGGCGTTCCATATCGAATCGACGGTGGACGCTTTGGTGGCCGAAGGGATGAGCGAGGCGGAAGCTCGCGCGGCGGCTCGCCGGAGGTTTGGAAATATGACGCACAAAGCGGAAGAGTCGCGGTTCACCTGGATCGCGCGCTGGATCAACGATGGCATGCAAGATCTGCGGCACGCCTTTCGCGGCATGCGGCGCGATGCCGGATTCACCGTGTTCATGATTATGATTGCGGGGCTGGGGATCGGCGCGAGTGCCACGGTGTTCAGCGTCGTGAATGCGATGCTGCTGCGCCCCCTGCCGTTTCGCGATCCGGGAAGCCTGGTGTGGATGGGCAACATCGACAGTTGGACGGCCACCCAGCCCGAGCATTTTTCGGACCTGCGGCAGTTGAACCGGAGCTTCACGGACATGGCCGGATGGTCGGCGTTCTACTTTCCGGGCGACAAACAACTGACCGGAGCGGGCGAGCCCGAGCGGCTCACGGGCGTGCCGGTGACCGGGAATTTCTTCGCGGTATTGGGGGTGGCGCCGCTGATCGGCCGCGGCTTCACGCAGGAAGAGAGCGAGGGGAAATATGCTTCGCCTTCCGCCATGCTGATGAGTCACGCTTACTGGCGGCGGCGGTTTGGCGAGGATGCGAGCGTGGTGGGCAGAAAGCTGACGCTGAATAACAAGCCGGTGACGGTGATTGGTGTGCTGCCCGAATCGTTCGATTTCGCGAGTATCTTCGCCCAGGGCACTTCGGTCGATATCTTTATTCCGTGGCCTTTGAGCGACCCGAACAAGCCCAGGGGAAACACGATGAAAGTGCTGGGACGGCTGAGGGCCGGGGCGACGGTGAACAGCGCTCAGGCCGAGTTCACGGCGCTGGGGAAGCAACTGGCGAACCGGCATCCGGAGCGCAACGCCCTCGAACCGCATCTGCTGCCGCTGGCCGAGCGGGTCAGCGGCCGGGTGGCGCCGGCGCTCTTCGTGCTGGCCTGCGCGGTGGGCGTGGTGATGCTGATTGTTTGCGCCAACCTTTCGAACCTGCAGATGGCGCGGTGGAGCGCGCGGCAGAAGGAAATGGCGCTGCGCGCCGCGTTGGGCGCGGGACGTTGGCGGCTACTGCGGCAGATGTTGACGGAGAGCGTGGCGCTCTCCTGTTGCGGCGCCCTGTTGGGGCTCGTGCTGGCCATTGCTGCGACGCGCCAGGTGGCACAGCTTCGCGCGTTCAATCTACCGTTGTTGGAGAGTGTGCGGGTAGACGGGACTGCGCTGCTATTTACCCTGCTGGCGGCGGTGGGGGCCGGTGTGGTTTTTGGCCTGTTACCGGCATGGCGGGTATCGGCGCTCACGCTTTCCGGAGAGTTGCAGGATGGCAGCCGCGGGTCGAGCGGGGGCAGACGGCATGCCTGGGTTCGCGACGGCTTGGTGGTTGCGGAACTCGCGTTCGCCTGCATTCTGCTGGTAGGCGCGGGACTCTTGATTCGAAGTTTCGTGCGCGTGCTGGAAGTGAACCCGGGCTTTCAGCCGGAGCGAGCGGCGGCGATGCGGGTGGACCCGAGTTTCCGGATTACGAATGCGCCCCAGCAGAACGTGTTTCTGGATGAGCTGCTCCAGCGGGCGCGGTCTGTGCCGGGAATCGCGGCGGCGGGGATTACGGACATGTTGCCGTTGCGCGACGACCGTTCGTGGGGCGTGTCGGGCAAAGGCCAGATCTACCAAAGAGGGCACCAGCCTGAAGCCTATATTCGCGTGGTGAGCGATGGCTATTTCGAAGCGGCAGGCATCCGCCTGCGGCGTGGCAGGGCGTTCACGGAAATGGACCGCTGGGCCAGCGAGCGCGTGGTGGTGGTGAACGAAACCATGGCGCGGACGCTATGGCCGGGGCAGGACCCCTTGGGGCAGTCGGTCGCGACGGATGGGGGCCGCCGCGTGGTCGGCGTGGTGGCGGACGTGCGCCATACCGCATTGGAAGCGACGGGCGGGTTAGAGATGTATCTGCCGATGCGGCAGACAGGGGATTACGCGGCGATGCAACTGGTCGTGCGAACCACCCTGCCGGCCGACAGCCTGGCGGCGGGGCTGCGAGTGGCGCTGCGCGCGGTGGATCCGAATCTGCCGGTAAAGGAGTTCCAGACGTTTCAGGATTTGGTGGACCGGGCGGTATCCGCGCGTAGGTTTCTGGTGATGTTGCTCGGCGGATTCGCGGTGTTCGCTTTGGTGCTGGCGTCGCTGGGGATCTATGCGGTGATCTCTTACTCGGTGAGCCAGCGGGTGCAGGAAATCGGGATCCGCATGGCGTTGGGCGCGTCCGCCGGCGACGTGCAGCGCCGAATTGTTCTGCGGACGCTGGGACTGGCTGTGACGGGGTTGGCGGTGGGACTGGCGGGGGCGCGGGCATTGTCGAACGCGCTGGGCAGCATGCTGTTTGGAGTGACCTCTGGCGACCCGCTGACGTATGTAGGGATGGGCGCGTTGCTGATGGCGGTGGCCGCGGCGGCGGGATATATTCCCGCGTGGCGGGCGTCCCGGATCGACCCGATGGCCGCGCTGCGATCCAGTTAACGCGCCAGGGATAGTGGAACAGGCCATCGTTTTGTGTGGCCTGTTCTTGCTTCGAAGCCGTGGACGGACGACCAAAGGCGATCGTCCCTCCCACCCCGGCGTGACTCTTGTCTGCTACAAATGGCCCGCACGAGGCAGGCATGGCCAAATGGGAGGAAACTCATTCGCAAGCGACTGCTCCCATACTGCGGCCGCTACTTGGGCTTTAGGGTGACGGGCTCCAGTTTCGAGATGTCGACAGGCAGCGCAACCCGGATGGACGCAGCGCGGCGCGCCAACACGGTGCCTTGTTCCTGACTCCCCGTCAGGTGCAGAAAGGCAGCATAGTTCGACAGGATGCTGGCAGCGGTTGCCGGGTCGGTCTTCTCGTAATGGTCGAGAATCGCCGCGGCGCGTGCGAAGGCGGCGCGCGCTTCCGGGATGTGGCCGGTTTTCGTGGATTGCACGCCCAGATTATTGAGGGTGAGGACCAGGATCGGGTGATCGGACCCGAAGGTTTTTTCGAATAGAGCCAAGGCATCCTGGAACGCGGCCAGGGATTCCTGGGGACGGCCCTGTGCGTCATGAAGACTGCCGAGCCCGTCCAGGGCGAAAGGCAAGAGGTCGAGCGGAGCGCCGGGAATCACCCGCAGTGTCGCAATAGCCTGTTTCAACAGGATCTCCGCCTCGTCGTATTTCCCCTCGTGGGCCACAACCTGCGAGAGGAGTTGCCGGGCGACGGCCAGTTGGGTGGTCTCCCCCCGCCGGCCGCGCGAATCGATCTCAATCGCCTCGGCCAAATGCTGGCGAGCCTTCCCATAAGCCCCGCGAATGATTTCGATGGCGCCGAGGTTGCTCAGCAAGTAGGCATGTGTGGAGCCTCCGCCCAACCCGGCGGATTTGGCAATTTCAAGGGCGCGGAGAGATTCGCGCTCCGATTCGGCAAGGCGGCCCATCTGTTTGTGCGCCATCGCCACTGCATTGAGCGACAGGAGTAAGTCGGAAGTCCGCGAGGGATCGTCCTCGATGAGGCGGACTGCATTCTGATAGGAGCCTGCCGCGCTGGAGAAGTCCAGACACGTCAATTCCAGATGGCCGCGCTCCATCCAGCGCACCCATTCGTCCGATGCCTGGAGTACGCAGGCCACCCAGGGAAGCGTAATTAGGGCGAACATAAGTCTCATCGATATAGCTCCGCCATGAAAACAGATAACTCCTGAAGGAAGCTGCTTCCCCGGGAGCCGGACACAAGTAATGAGTTGGCTGCTGGGGATGCGGTTCATCAAGTGATGCCGCAAGCGCGCCAGAAGCTGAGAGACAGCGAATGCCGATGGCGAATGATCATTCGACGCCGCGCCCAGGTTCGGGTTAGCGTCTGAGTACTTATCCAATAGACGGCGAAAGGGGGATGTTGTTCACGGCAGTTTACCCCAAAAATGGAAGTTTCCGCCGTTAGATGCGGATTGGACGGATGCCCGCACACGGACGGCGCGGGACTGGGAGGGAGAAGATTTGCGCAGGGAGAGCAAATTCGACCCGCGGAACCCGTGCAAACCAACGAGGCAGAGGGGAGACAAGCGAAGGACAAGGTACGAATAAACTCCCACATCGTCGCGCAACGTGTTAAGGGTGAAGCGTGGACCACGAGTTCAGTGACGAAATCACCAGCTTGATGCCAGTAATTCCTCATGGGATCGGTGGTGCCGATTGCTCCGGCTTTGTGATCGCCGTCGTCGAGGACAGCACCGTCGAACTGCGCTGCAATCAGTGCGGAGCGGTGGTCGGCGTAGTGCAGGTCGGAGTCATGGAAGGTCTGCTGGGGCTGGATTGCGTGGACGACACGTGCCTGCGCTGTGGCAAATTCAAAGACTGCCTGGCGGAGAAGTTTTTGTGCGGTGGGTGCGAGCGCTACTCGGAAAGCGAAGACGGCGGCGAGGCTGCCGGATAGAAGTTCGTACCGGACGGAGAGAAGTGCGTTTCGGGCTGCGGCACTTCCGCGCAGAGAGAGGCATGCCGTCGCTTTGAATTTCCGTGCGCTGCGTAGTAATCTGGAGCGCGCTGTGCTTGTTCGGATTCTTCTGCTAGGGCTCGCGCTGGCGCCGGTGCGCGCGTGGCCGCAGTCCGCCGAATGCCTGAAACTCGCAATACGTCTTCAGGCGTTCGATGCCAAATATTCTTTGTACCGCTTCGGCGGTCCCAAGGCCACTCTCGCCACGGTGGAGGAAGAGTTCGGGACGCCCGCGCTCGAACTGGGTACGGATCCTGGCATGCGCGAAGCGGTGTACACGCTTCCCGGCTGCACCGGGCGCGTGCTGATCAATGCGGAAGGGGCCGCGTGGATGGCGAAGTTCGCGGCGGCGCCACTTCCGCAACCGCCTGGCTTGGATTCTCTCGAGCAACTGCTGGAAGTGGAAGATCGCATCACGGAGCAGAAGGTCCGGCTCGAGAAACTGGAAGGGACGAAGGCGGAACTGATCCGGCAGGCGGCCGAACTGACGCCCGCGCCGCTACCCGCGGGGGAGTGCCGCCGCGTTTTGGAGACGGCGCCGGACAACGCGGAAGACTATTTGCGGCGCGGCTGGTGCCAGCACGCGGCCGGCCGGCTTGACGATGCGATTCGCGAGTACGGTGCGAGTATTCGCCTGGCTCCGCTGCCTCTCGCGCTGCAAAATCGCGCGCTGGCCTACTTGGCGCAAGGGCAGAGCGCGCTGGCGCTGGCCGATCTGGCACGGCTGCGCGATCTCGAGAAGGAACGCGCCGCCAAGCTCGGGGAGGACAGCGGCGAGGGGAAAGACGGGAGGATCAAGGTGAAGGGCTACACGCGCAGCGACGGCACTTATGTCGCGCCCTACACGCGGTTGGCGCCCGGGAAGAAGTAGTTGGGCGGTTCCACCATGGTCAGCGCGGTGCCTGGAGGCAGCCCAGCACTTCGCGATAGAACTCGGGGTGCGATCTCCAGGACTGCGCGGTGATTAGCCGGCCATCGCGAACCGCGGTCTTTTCGCTGAAGATGCCGCCCGCGTGCTCCACTTCGACGCAGACGTGCGGGTGTCCGGTGACGGTCCGGCCGGTGACCATGCCGGCGGCCACCAGCACTTGAATTCCGTGGCCGATGGCGCAGACGCATTTGTTCTGCTGGGCGAATTCGCGGACCAGGGAGATCAGGCTGGCATCGTTGCGCAGATATTCGGGGGCGCGCCCGCCCAGTATGATGATGGCGGCGAATTCCTTGGCCGAAACCGCTGTAATAGCGATCTGGGCATCCACAGAGGGACCGGGGCGTTCGACATAGGTGTCCCAGCCCGGTTCGCGATCGTGAAACACCATGTGCAGGCGCCGCCGCGAGGGGGCGGCGACCACCGGCTCCCATTGCGCCTCCAGGAATCGCTGGCAGGCGTAGAGGGCTTCGTAGCATTCGCCGCCATCGCCGGTCACAATCAGAACCTTGCGGGTCATTCGATGCCAGCATACCGCGACGCTCTGCCAGAATGTAAGGGCATGTCCCTGAAGGCGATTACCCAGGTGGACGCCGTGATTGCCGGCGCGGGCGCGGCCGGACTGATGTGCGCCATTGAAGCCGGTAAACGCGGCCGGCGCGTGGTGGTGCTGGAACACGGTCCACAGATCGGGCGGAAGATCCTGATCTCCGGCGGAGGACGCTGCAACTTCACCAACCTGCACACCACCGCGGGCAATTTTCTGTCGCGCAATCCGCACTTCGCCAAGAGCGCCCTGGCGCGCTTTACGCCGCGCGATTTCATCGCGCTGGTGGAGCGCCACGCCATTGCCTACCACGAGAAGACGCTGGGGCAACTCTTCTGCGATGGCAGCGCCAGCCAGATCGTGGCCATGCTGGAGCGCGAGTGCCGTGAGGCCGGCGTACGCACCGTGACGAATGCCGCGGTGACGAGTGTGCGGCCCGGCTTCAGCATTGAGACCGCTGCGGAGACATGGGAAGCTCCTAATCTGGTGATCGCAACTGGCGGACTGTCCATTCCGAAAATGGGAGCTACTCCGTTCGGGTACTCCGTGGCGCGGCAGTTTGGGATGAGTGTGGTGGAGTGCTATCCGGCGCTGGTGCCGCTCACGTTTCGCGCTGCCGACCGCCAGCGGTTCGAGGGGCTGGCGGGCGTTTCCGCCGATTGCGAGGTGGCGGCCGGCGGCCGCGCCTTCCGCGAGAAACTGCTATTTACCCACCGCGGATTGAGCGGTCCGGCCATTCTCCAGGCGTCCTCGTACTGGCGCGCGGGCGAGACCGTCACGATCGACCTCACTCCGGGCGTCGATCTGCTGGAGTCGCTCAGCGAAGCCCGCGCCGCAGGCGCTCGCAGCGAAGTTCGTACGTTGCTGGCGCGCTACCTGCCGAAGCGCCTGGCCGACCGCTGGTGCGAAATTCATCCTCAAGCCGCGGAGGGACGGCCTGTGGCGGTACTCGGCGATCCCGCCCTGCGCGCCATTGCCGGCTCACTGCAGCAGTGGGAGTGGACGCCGGGCGGCACCGAAGGGTACGAGAAGGCGGAAGTCACCGGCGGCGGCGTGGATACCGCAGGCCTCTCGTCGCAGACGATGGAATCGCGAACCGTGCCCGGTTTGTATGTTATCGGCGAGGTGGTGGATGTGACCGGGCAGCTCGGCGGCTTCAACTTCCAATGGGCGTGGGCGTCCGGCGCGGCGGCCGGGCGGGCGCTCTAATGTGCGTTCAGCTTCTTAAGGATTGTCTCCACGTAGTTCTGCGTTTCTTTGATATCCGGGATGCCGCCCGACTTATCCACCGCCCCGGGACCTGCATTGTACGCGGCGAGAACGAGTTTTAGATCGCCTTTGTACTTCTCCATCAACTGCTTGAGGAAGGCCGCTCCGGCTGCCAGGTTCTCCTGCGGATCGAAGGGGTCGTCCACCTTGAACTGTTCGAGCGTGGCCGGCATGAGCTGCATCAGGCCGCGCGCTCCTTTGGACGAGACGGCGCAGGCACGGAAGGCGGATTCCTGCTGCATGACCCCGCGCAGCAGTTTGGAATCGATCTGCTGGGACTGCGCGGCCCGGTCGATCAGGGGCGTCAGTTCGACCTCGGGGATGGGCTCGCAATCCACGTCGAGCGTGGCGCTCAGGGGTGGCGAACGCCATTCGCGCGCCATTTCCTGCTGTTTGCGCACCGATTCGCGCTGCACTTGCATGGCGGCGCGCTGTTTTTCCATGGCGGATTGAAAGCTCTCGGCAGCGGGGACGGGCTTACCGGGCTGTGCTTCCACCGGCGGTGCGGGTGGCGCGGGCGCCTGGAGCGGTGGAGATTGCCCGGCCGCGGCGAACACCGCGGCGACCAGGGCAGTGAGTACCTTCACGGAAGACTAATCGGCAGAAACGCGTCCGGACTCTAGAGTACCGGCGCACAAAATCACCAGCGAGATCCACATCACGTCGGCCAGCAGCAAGTGAACCATCTGCATCCACACCGGGGCGCTGAGCAGCAGATTGACGATGCCCGCCGTAATCTGTCCGGCGAGCAGCGCCAGCATGAGCCAGGCGCGCGAGCGCAGGTCGGCGCGCCGCGCGGCCGTGGTGACCGCGAAATACAAGAGCCAGCCGCCGGCCAGGGCGGCAATGGCGGGATGCAGGACGCGCAGGCGGACGAAGATGCTGGCGGCGGGGTCGAAATCCCGAATCCAACCTTCCGCGAGGGAGCGGGAAGGGAAGAGCGTGTCGCCCAGTGCGGCAATCGCCCCGCTGATGCCGAGCACCATGACGCCCCCCAGGCTTAAAGCGGCCTTCCACACGGCGCTGCCGGCCAGGCGGACGCCCGGACGACCCATAGCCCACCATGCCGTCAGGGTAAGGAAGGCGAGCAGCGTCAGCGTGTTGACCAGGTGCGAGGAGAGCGAATAGGCGCGGGCTGACGACTGGTTTTTGGCGACATGCTCCAGCAGGACCAGGGCGGCCCCCAGCAGGGCTTCGGTCATCAGAAACACGGCGGAAAGGGCGGCGCCCAGACGCACGGAGTGGCCTCGTGGGAAAGCGCGATAGGCCCACACCACCAGGATGGCCACCAGCACAAGGTCCATGCCGCTGGTCACGCGGTGGGTGTACTCGATGAGCGTGTTGAGGCCGGGAGCGCGCGGCACCACTTCCCCATTACAGAGCGGCCAGTGCTTGCCGCAGCCCGCACCCGCGCCGGTGGCGCGCACATACGCGCCCCACAAAACTACGGCGAGATTGAAGATTAGCACGAACCAGGCGTAAGTGCTGAAGCGGCGGGCGGAAGTTGTCGGGGGCAACTTTTATTCTATGCCCCCGTGACAGGGCAGGGAAAGCGATCGCCCCCCACTGGCCGGGAGATGCTTGAACTCGGGCAGTAGCGCCGGGCGCGCCCCCGCGGTAGCAGTGAGGGCATTCTGGCCGGGTAGCGGAGTTAATAGTGTTATTCTCTGGTTTCTTACTATTCGTCATGGGAGCACACCGCTTGAAATCGCTCAATATCTTCCTCTGTTGCGCACTGTTTGCCGCCGGGCTCCGCGCCGAAGAAGGCATGTGGATGCCTCAGCAAATACCTGCGCTCGATGCCAAATTGAAAGCCCTCGGCTTCAAAGGCGATCCCAAATCGTTTGCCGATCTGACGGGCCAGCCGATGGGAGCGATCGTCTCGCTCGGCGGCTGTACGGCGTCGTTCGTCTCGCCCGACGGCCTGATCGTAACCAATCACCATTGCGTCACCGGCGGCCTGCAGTTCAACTCGACGCCGCAGCGCAATCTATTGCGCGACGGGTATCTTGCCAGGACGCGCGCCGATGAGCTGCCGAATGGTCCGGGCTCGCGCGTCTACGTTACGAAGTCTGTCACCGAGGTGACCAACGAGATCACCGGCAGTATCGACGCGAAGACGGGCAATCGCGAGCGCTACGAACGGATCGAGCGGCGCATCAAACAGCGGATTGCGGCGTGCGAAAAAGACGGGAATCGCTGCACGGTGCCGGCGTTCTTCGATGGCCTGAAGTATTTCGAAATCGTGCAGATGGAAATCAAGGATGTGCGCCTGGTGTACTCGCCGCACGACGGCATCGGCGTCTTTGGCGGCGAGACTGACAACTGGCGCTGGCCGCGCCACACGGGCGATTGGAGTTTTCTGCGCGCCTACGTCGGTAAAGACGGCAAGCCCGCTGCCTATTCTAAGGACAATGTTCCCTTCAAGCCGAAGCACTGGCTGAAGGTTTCCAGCGAAGGCGCCAAGCCGGGCGAACTGATTTTCGTGACCGGCTATCCGGGCCGCACGCAGCGCCATCAAACCTATGCGGAAGTCAAAGAGACGACCGAGTACCGCATGCCGCGGGCGATCCGCCTGGCCCAGGAACAACTGGCGATTCTGGAGAAGCTGACTAAGCAGGACCCGGCGATCGCGCTGAAAGTTTCCGGGCGCGTGCAGAGCCTGAACAACGGACTCACCAACCAGAAGGGCATGCTCGAAGGTTTATCCAAGGGCGGCAGCCTGCGGAAGAAGCAGGCGCAGGAAGAGCGGCTGGAGGCCTGGATTGCAGCCGACGCGGCGCGCAAGCAGACGTACGGCGATGTGCTGCCGGCGCTGCGCGCCCTGCAGGCGGAAGGCGAGAAGTCACGCGAACAGAGCGGCGCACTGACGGCCTTGGGTACGGCGTCCAGCTACTTCAGCGCGGCGCAGGCGCTGTACCGGCTCTCGGTGGAGCGTCCCAAGCCCGATATGGAGCGCGAGTCCGGATACCAGCAGCGCGATTGGGCGCGGCTGCGCGATACCCAGGAGCGCCTGCAGCGTACCATCGATGCCACCAGCGACCGGGCGCTATTAGCCTGGGCGCTGGGGATGGTGAGCGCGCTGCCGGCGAATCAGCGGATCGCACCGCTCGATCAGGCGGCCGGCCTGACGCCCGGAATGGCGAAGGCGGATGCGCAGCGGGCGATCGCCGCGTACCTCGACAAACTGTATACCGGCACCCGGCTGGCCGATACGCAATTTCGGCTGAGTCTGCTCGAAAAGAGCTCGGCGGACCTGGTGGCGACCAAGGACACGTTCCTTCTATTGGCGGCGGCGTTGGAGCCGATGCAGGAAGCCAGTCGCCAGGCAGGTAAGGAACGTTCCGGCGCGCTGTTGCGGCTCACTCCACGTTACATGGAGGCGATGCTGGCGCAGGCGGGCGGCTTCGTGGCCCCCGACGCCAACAGCACCCTGCGCGTGACATTCGGCACGGTGGAGGGAGTCGATGCCAAGGACGGCCTGTACTACAAGCCGCAGTCCACCCTCGCGGGGATCGTGCAGAAGCATACGGGCGAGGGCGAATTCAATGCGCCGAAGTACCAGTTGGATGCCATCACCGCGCTGCGCGCCGGCAAGAAAACGCCCTATTTGGACGTCAGACTCGGCGATGTGCCGGTCAACTTCCTGTCCACGGTGGACACGACGGGCGGCAATTCCGGCTCCCCGACGCTGAATGCCCGCGGCGAACTGGTGGGGCTGCTCTTCGACGGCACTTACGAATCGGTGGCATCTAATTATCTGTTTGACCCTGTGACGACGCGGTCGATTCACGTGGACTGCCGTTACATGCTGTGGAATATGGCCGACGTGGATGGCGCGGCCCACCTGCTGGCGGAAATGGAAGTGACGAAGTAAGGGGTCGTCTTGCGATGGCACCACCGGGGGAGCCGGAGGCGGCCAGTCCTCGACGTGCCCGTGAGCGGTTTTCTACTTCTTGGCGATCCTGGCGATCTTGGCGTGAGAAATTCTCTTGGCAGCTCACGCCAAAATCGTGAAGTTCCCAGGGAGGACCATGCATTCGGTCTTCCCGAACTCCTGGCGACCCTGGCGTGCCTGGGCGAACATCCTCTTGACAGCTCACGCGAAACTCGTGAAGTTCCCAGGGAAACCCTCGGATGTCCGAGACGCGTTTCCTTCAGCGTCCTTCACGAATTTGGCGTGAGCTCCGTTCTTAGAACGTCACTTTGGCGGCAACCTGCACGGTGCGCGGATTGCTGCTGTAGACCTGGTCGAAAGCTCCGAATACGGGGTTGCCCGGCGTGAGGTAGTTGGTCACGTTGGCGCGATTGGATAAGTTCACGTTATTGATCTTCCCGGGCGTGTATTGCGGGTGGTTGAACCCGTTCAGCCAATCGGCGCGCAGTTGCAGGCGCGTCCGTTCGCCGACGGCAATGTTCTTCGAGATGCTGACATCGAAGTTGTTGATCCCCCGGGTGGCCAGAATGTTGCGGCCGGCGTTGGCGAAGGCGCCCACTTGCGCGCGAATGAACTGCGCGTTGGGATCGCGTGCCAGGTAAGCCACGGTAGCCCCCGCGGTATTCCTCAGCACCGTGACATCGCTCGAGGTTCCCGGCTTGCCATTGGCGTTGAGAATGACACGATCGGCGGCGGCGTCCCCATTCTGGTTGGAATCGACTGCGCTCTGCGGAGTCCCGTATTCGGGCGATTCCGCGGTATAAGTGCCGGCGATCTGGTAGCCGCCGAGCAGGTTGCGCTTCGCCCAGTTATGGTCCTTCTGGAACCACGGCGTTTCGTAGAGCCAGGTGAAGGTGAGGCGATGCCGGCGATCCAGCAGGCTGGACGCCCATTCGCTGCGGATGTTGTCGAAATCCTGCGGACGGCGCGGCGAAAGCGTGGTCGAGTTGACTTCCGCCGTGCTGTCATCCATCAGGTGGCTCCAGGTGTAAGCGCCCTTGAAGAGCAAATTCTTGCTGTAGCGCTTGGTCACTTCGATGGCCAGCCCGTGATATTCACTGTTACCGCGCGGCACATAGGCGGTGATGTTGCTGGTGAAGCCGTACTGCGCCATCGTGTTGCCGATTCCAGGCGTGAGGCGCTCGTTGGTCAACTGCGTGAGCGTGAGCGCCAGACCATCGAGCGTCGCTTGCGACGGAGCCGAGAGATAGGTGGGCAGGTAGTGGGTGGGCGTCACGATCGCGGCGCGATTGAGCTGCAGTTGATAGATCAGGTGCAGGCCGCGGGTGCCGACGTAGCGCACGTCGACCGTGTAGTCCTTCGCGAAGACGTGCTGAATCCCCAGATTCCAGTTGATGGAATAGCCGGCCTTGATCTGGCCCGGCAAGTAGGACGAGGTCAGGCGGCGCGCATCGGCGGCCGACAGAGTAGCGCCCTTGGCGCTGGGCAGAATGCCGCCGTTGGCCAGGAACCCCGTGACCTCCGTTACCGGAGCGTCCACCGTCGAGGTGGCCTGCGGCGGCCGGGCATTGGTGCCGACGTTGTCGAACACCTGATCGTAGGCCATGCCGAAGCCGGCTCGGATCGAGGTAGTGCCGTTGACCCCCGGCGAGTAGGCGAAGCCCACGCGCGGCGCGAAATTCTTCTTCTGCGGCTGCGGTTCGACGAAGGTCAGCACCCCGGGGACATCGGCAATGCTATTGAGCGCGAATTCCTTCATGCTCCTGGGCACGCTGGTGTACTCGTAGCGGACGCCGATGTTGAGGGTGAGATTGCGGTTGACCTTCCAGTTGTCGTTGGCATATCCGGAGAAGGCGTGGTTGTTGCCGGAGTACGGCTTGCCGCCGACGTTGCGCTGGGCGAGGGCATCGGGCACCTTGTCCAACAAGTAGCGTTCCAGCGTACTGTAATCGTAATCGCCGCGGACGCGCTGGATGAAGGTGCTGACGGCGTTCAGTGCGCGTCCATCGAAGCCGAATTTGAAGTCATGCCGGCCGTGGTTCCAACTCACGTTGTCGTTGAGCTGGTAGACGGTCTGGATTCCGGCTTGCGGCGCATTCGGATTGGGACCGATCTGGACGTTGAGATCGTCCTGAATCTGGATGTTGGGGAAGACGTCGAGGCCGGGGAACTGGAAGTCCGGCATGCCGACATTGTCGTTGTACCGGTTGAACGCCACGCGGAATTCATTCGTCAGATTCGGCTTGAAGGTGTGGAACTCGGAGATCGATCCGAGATGAGAGGTGATGGGGCGCGGGAAGAAAAAGATCGGCAGATTTGCCGTGATGTTGATGGAGGATATCTTGTTGTCCACGTAACGGCCGCGCAACTGGTCTCTGTCGGAGATGTGGTAGTCCATGGAAACCAGCCAGCTGTAGGTGTTCGTGAAGTTCGGCGCGGAGATGGGCAGCACGCCGAGCGGGATGTCAACGCCGTTGACGGGCGTGGTTTTGGCCGTGGTCGAAGTGGGCGGCATGAACTGCTTCAGAATGGAAAGGTTCGTGGCTGAGATGCCGGACATGGAACTCAGTGTGGTGTATCCGGCGGTAGTGGGAGAGTACGTGATACCGCCGGCGGGCGCGGTGGCCTGGCCTAGCGGGTAGTACTCATACAGCCCGTAATAGAAGAGTTTGTTGGCTTTGATGGGCCCGCCGAGCGCGGCTCCAAGGCGGTTGAGGTCGAAGCGCGGGTTGGCGCTGAGGCCGTTGCGCTTGTCGGACTGGTCCATGGCGTTGAGGTGGCGGTTCTGCAGGTAGTCGTACACGGTGCCGTGGACCTGGTTGGTGCCGCCGCGCAGTACCGTATTAAACTGGCCGCCGGAGGAGTGGCCGAACTCCGCGCTGAACTGATTCTGCAGCACCGAGAATTCCTGCACCGCGTCGTTGGGAATCAGGACGGCGGGACCGGTGACGTCTTTGCGGTTGTTGTCGACGCCGTCGATCATGAAGTTGTTGTTACGCGGACGCTGGCCCCCCACGGAAGGACCGGTGCCGGTGCCTACCCCTCCGGAACTGGCGATACCGGCGCCCAGCAGGGAGAGATTGAGCACGCCTCCGAGATTATTGGCGGCCGTAGGCAGTTCGGCAGCCATGCGCGATTCGAAGTTATTGGACACCTGCGCGGTGGTGGTGTCGATGGCGGAAATGGCTTCCATGACGTCCACCGCGGTGGCTACGCTGCCTACTTCCACTTTGATGTTCGCCGTCGTGGCCTTGTTCAATTCCACGGCCAGATCTTTGAGGGTGGTGGTGGTGAACCCGGTGGCAGTTGCGGTGACGCTGTAAGTGCCCACCAGGATGTTGTTGAAGCGGTAAGATCCGCTGGAATCGGTTGTCGTAGCGTTCTTGACACCGGTGTTGGCGTTTAAGAGTTGAACGGCAGCATTGGGCACGGCGGCCCCGGATGCGTCCAGGACGGTGCCCAGAACCGTTCCGTCGCCGCTCTGTGCAAATGCCGAGCAGGCCACGAGAAATGCGCCGGAGACCACGGCGCAGAGTCGTTTAGACATAGATACCCCTTCGTCCGCGTTGACATAGGAAGTATCCCGGACGGCGCGGGTTAGAAAGCCCGTGCCGCAAATCAGAGGTTAACCCAAGTTATTGCATTGCCCGCAAGATATGTTTTCTCGAAATGTAACATCACATCCGGAAAATCTGAAATTGATGCAGGTCCTGCAACCCTTTACCTCTGACTACCTGAAATCGCCGCGTCCCGTTTCCAAAGTAAAGACGTTGAATCGTAGCACGGAAACTCGATTAACAACATAAAATAGGGGTTAATCCAAAGAGTTATCCAGGTTAGCTGGCGCCGGACGGGGTTGTTACCGGCCGCGCTCGGTCATGATCTATGCAACGCATGCCCCGCTAACGTAAGGTGCCCGCTGCTCCGCCATTTAACCTGGGATATCCAACCTGGAAATTCGCGGAGGATTTCAATCTTGAGTTCCACATTTTCCAGTTGCATCTGGCGGTGCCCGGGGCGAGGTGGAGTTGGAAGTGCTGGCGTGCCGCCAGTGGATTCACTTTACGGCGAGCCAGGCGAGGAACAGTCCATCGGGCTCGACGTCTTCCCAGTAGGAAATCAAGCGGCTGGAGACCTCGCGGCAATCCCGGCGTAGCAGGCGCTCCAGTTCTTTCCGGGAGAACCACTTCTCCCATTCGGGTGTGTCGAGCTTGCCCCAATGCTCGGCGTTCTTATCGATGATCGCGATGCGCCCGCCCGGCTTCACCACGCGGCAGATCTCGTGTACCGCCTTTTCGATTTCCACGGCATGCTCCAGGCTTTCGGTGGCATAAGCGGCATCGAAGAAGGCGTCTTCGAACGGCAATTCGGTCATCGACCCGGCGCGTGTGTGGATGCCGGGCGGAACGAAGCGCAGCATTTCCTCGGAGATATCGAGGCCCCAGAGTTCGGCGCGCGGCTCCTGCTCCTGAAAGACGCGGGCGAAGCGTCCCTTGCCGCATCCGACATCGAGGACGCGTCGTCCGGCGAGCTCGCCCAGGTGCTCGCGGATCAGCTTGACGTGGTAAATGCGCGGATCGATGGTGGAGGGAAAATGCTCCTCGTCGGCAGCGGACTGGTCGAACGAGGCCTGAATGCGGGCGCGCAGCTCTGGGGTGAGTCGCGCGCCCGGTTCGCTGGCCGGTTTGCTGGAAAAGAGCTTTCTCCAGTTCACGGGCGGTTTAGGCTCGGGTGAGGAAGATGGGCAGCAGGTTCTTGCGATCGTACGTCGGGCGGTAGCGCTCGGTGTTGTACATGCTGGAAATATCGACGCGGCGCGGTCCGAGTTTGGGATCGGGAATTGGGGCCATCGTGTAGCAGCCGTCCTGTATGGCCATCATCAGGCCTTTCTTGCCTTCGGCGATGGCATCGAGCGCCATGCCCGCGAAGGTGGACGCCACCATGCGGTCGACGAAATCGGCGCTGCCCGAGCGGAGATCGTAGGTCAGGTCGCTGACGATGGTCTCTTCACCCGTCTTCGCCTTGATTTCGTTGCTGAGGTCTTCGGCCACGGACATCTTCTTGCGGTGGCCAAACGCGTCCGCCTCGCCGTATTCCTTGACTGTGTAGCCTTCCCATTCGGCGCCTTCGGACAGGACGGCGAGCGAGTAGTTGCTGGGGTTGTTGCGCTTGTCGGTGACTAGCAGTTCGATCAGTTTATCGAGATCGACTTTATACTCGGGAATGCAGCAGCGGACGCTGGTGACGTACGCAGTGTAGAGCGCGGTATAGCCAGCATCGCGACCGAAGACGCGGAAGAGACCCACGCGTTCGTGAGAACCCACTGTGGTGCGCTGGCGCTCGATGGCGTCCATGGCGCGCGTGATGGCGGTGGAAAAACCGATGCAATACTCGGTGTTCCGCACGTCGTTGTCCATCGTTTTGGGGACCGCAATGACGTTGAAGCCCTGCCGATCGAGTTCCGCCGCGTAGCTGAGAGTGTCGTCGCCGCCGATGGCGATGAGGTAATCCAGATTCAGGGTCTCGATGTTCTTGAGAACCGCCTTGGTGACGTCGATGACCTTGCTGGTGACACCCTTCTTGGTAAATTCATGAGTGGGGAATTCCTGCCCTTCCAGCACGGGGGGCAGCTTCTTCATCTTGGACGGATTGGTGCGCGAGCTGTGCAGGTAGGTGCCGCCGGTGCGGTCGATGGTGCGCGTATTCTCGCGGTTCAGCGGCAGCACGTACCGTGTGCGGCTTGTCGGATCCTGTAGATTGACGTGGGTAAGTCCCTCCCAGCCGCGGCGAATGCCAATCACCTCGCAGCCGATTTCACTTCCACGGTATACCACCGTCTTAATCACGGAATTCAGTCCCGGAACATCGCCGCCACCCGTGAGAATACCGATACGCTTCGCTGCCATTCAAGCTCCTGTTCTATGAGTGTTAGAGTGCTTTCAGATTGGAAAATCTCATTATAATGGATGGCCAGCGGGGATGCGAGCAAAGCCGGCATTTCGACAACGGAGCTGGAGGGAGAAAACAGGTCAGAAGGACAGGCGCTAAGGCCTGTCCCTTCCGTCAGGCGGCGATACGATTGGCAGGGGCCAGGGAGGAATTCAAAGCCCAACGAACCTGCCGGGCTTCGAAGGGCGCGCCGCAATAGTCCGCGGCGCCATGCTCGAGGGCATTCAACCATTTGCTGACTTCGGGCAGCCGGCTGACGACAATCACCGGCACGCCGGGACGGCTAAGCTGGATTTGTTGCAGTTGGTCTTCGGAAGTAAAAATCACCTGGACGCTGCTTGCGTCGAGTATGGCATCCGAGGTTTTCACGTCCTGTCCAAGTTGCCGGAGGACAGTCGCAAGTTGTTCAGCGAGGGGGAGTTCGAGGCCGACGAGCAGAATATTCGCCATATGTCACCTAAGTGGGAAAATTGAAAGGGCAACCTGGCCGATCTCAATTCATACTAGGTGATATCAATCCGGACGTCCAATTGAAAAAAGCTATCTAACGTATTATCCGGACCTTCTATTCCGCTCCTCTGTGCGGCGCTTCACAATCAGCGCTAACTAAGAAAGGAGCGTGCCGTATCAGGCTCCAACTGCCGGATGCCAAGGTCCCAAGCTTGGTTTGCGCTTCCGCATTTACCACTCAACCGTCTTGCCCGGTTCGAGCGCCCAGACCACGGTTTCCAGTCCGGTAATGCGCTCCCGCAGGTCTTCGGGTCGCCCGGTAAGCGGTGGGAACGTACCGAAGTGCATGGGGATCACTTTGCGGGGGCGCAGCAGGCGGCAGGCGAGCGCGGCTTCGCGCGGACTCATGGTGAACAGGTCGCCGATGGGGAGGAAGACGAGTTCCGGGTGGTAAAGCTGTTCGATCAGCGCCATGTCTGAGAAGACATTGGTGTCGCCCGCGAAATAGAGGCAGCGATTATCGGGCAGGCGCAGCACATACCCGGACGCTTCCCCGCCGTAAATGATTTTGCCATCGTCCAGAATGCCGCAGCTATGGATGGCATGGGT
This sequence comes from Candidatus Solibacter sp., assembly GCA_039934035.1. Lineage (GTDB taxonomy): Bacteria > Acidobacteriota > Terriglobia > Bryobacterales > Bryobacteraceae > Solibacter. Next base: position 20,281 of record JBDTMZ010000055.1, read on the forward strand.
CATGGTGAAAGTCACGTCGCCGATCTTTTGCGAGCCGCCTTTGTTCATGCCGCGCGTATTCTTTACGCCTTTGGATTCCAGCCAGTACGCCGTTTCGTAGATGGCCACGATCTCCGGCGAAAAACGCCCGGCAAGTGGAATGGCATCGTGGATGTGATCGAAGTGTCCGTGAGAGATGCACAGCGTATCGACGCGGGACAGGTCAAATCCCGTGGGATAGGCGGGGTTCCCGTCGATCCAGGGGTCCATGACTATCACTTGTCCGGAGGGGAGGCGGAAATGAAAGGTACCGTGGCCGAGCCAGGTGATCTCCATAAAGGGTTCCTCGTAAGCGATTATATGCTGGGGTAACCCAAAGGCGGTGTTTCGCATCCTATCAGCGAGCCCGGCAGTGCGCAGAAACCCGCGGCGGAAGGTGGCAGGCGATTGAAGTTCGGTTTTTGTGCGGTGCTGGCGGCAGGCTGGATCGGTAGCGGACTGTGCTGGGGACAGGCGGTGCGAGTCCTGGCGGCGCCGAAGGCTGTCTACCCCGTGCCAATGGTGGATGGCAACAGTCCCAGCATCTGGGTGGACGGCGCGCTTCGGGTATATACCTCCACGGGCGATCCGCTGGCCATGACCGGCACCAGCATCTTCAATCTCCGGCAGTCTCAATCGCCGGAAGTGACGCCGCGCGACCATTACCCCATCTGGCTTGAGAGCGTCTGGGCGGACGCGGACGGCACCATCTACGCCTGGTACCATCACGAGCCCGGGGGCGTGTGTCCGGGCGGGAAACTGACCGCCCCAAAAATAGGCGCCCTTGTGTCCACCGACGGAGGGCAGACATTCCGCGACCTGGGCATCGTGCTGGAAACCGGAGACGCTCTGAACTGCTCGGCGGCCAACGGCTTCTTCGCGGGAGGGCACGGCGATTTCTCGGTCATTCCCGACCGGCAGGGCCAATACTTCTACTTCCTGTTCGGCAACTACAGCGGTCCGCTGGAGCATCAGGGCGTGGCGGTGGCCCGCATGGCGTTGGAAGACCGGGCGAACCCCGTCGGGGCCGTGCGCAAGTATTATCAGGGAGATTGGAGCGAGCCGGGCCTGGGCGGTATGGTCACCCCGGTTTATCGGGCGCAGAATTCCTGGGAAAGCTCCGCACCGGAATCGTGGTGGGGGCCGGCCATTTCGTGGAATCGCCACCTGAACGCCTACGTGATGGTAATGAACAAGACTTGTTGCGACACCGGCTGGCCGCAGGAAGGCATCTACCTGGCGGTGATCGGCGAGTTGAGCGACCCGGGGCACTGGGGCTTGCCGGTCAAGATTCTGGATGCGGAACAGGTCGATTTCGCGCCGGCCTTCTACCCGCAGGTGGTGGGCATCGACGAGGGCGACACCGATACGCAGGCGGGGCAGGTCGCGCGATTGTTCGTCAAAGGCGTTTCGGATTGGGAGATCATCTTCTATACGGAAGACGAGGCGGCCGGAAACGGCGGCCCAGTGCCCGGTCCGGAGCCGCCGGAAGATTCCAAGGGAAAGCAAATTCCGGTGCAGCGCGGACCCGGGCAGTAGGCTCGCCGCCCTATCGATGTTTGGGTAGTTTGGAGAGCTGTTTGGCCGCCTTGTGGATGGTCTTCCACTTGCGTTTATGCTCCAACGCGAGCAGCGGGTCTGCCATGCGCTCGTGGCGCTGGGCTTCGCTGCTCAGCTTGCGATAACTTTCCAGGCGCGCGGCGGATAACTGCCCCGCTTCGAGGGCGGCTTGCACGGCGCACTCCGGTTCGCCGGTGTGGGTGCAATCGCGATAGCGGCATAGGCGGGCGAGCCCGGCGATCTCGTCGAACGCCTCGTTCACGGATTCCGCGCTGGCCCACAATTGCAGTTCGCGCATGCCGGGCGTGTCGATCAGCGCGCCACCCGCCGGCAGCGGAATCAGTTCGCGATGGGTGGTGGTATGTCGGCCTCTCGAATCGGACTCGCGGACTTCGTGGGTGCGCAGTCGCTCTTCGCCCAGAATGCAATTCACCAGTGACGACTTGCCGACACCGGACGAGCCCAGCAGGGCGACGGTCCGATTGCCAGTGAGGAAGGGCGCGAGCGCCGACAGCCCTTCGGCCGAGCGCGTGTGCACGGCCAGCACGGGGGCGCGTCCCGCTACCGAGGCGGCTTGCGCATGGCGTTCCTCAAGGGTCTCGCCATCGCAAAGGTCGCTCTTGTTCAGGACCACCACCGGGTCCGCGCCACTTTCCGCGGCCAGTGTGAGGTAGCGCTCCAGCCGGCGGAGATTGAAATCGCCATCCAGGCCACAGACGAGAAACACGGTGTCCACGTTGGCGGCAATGGGCTGCTGGTCTTCCCGCCGGCCGGCGGCGCGGCGGGCGAACAGGGTGCGGCGCGGCAGCACGCGTTCCACAATGGCCTGTTGGGAATTGATGACGCGCGCGGCCACCCAATCGCCGGCCACAGGCATCTCGGCGCGGGTAGGTGCGTTGTACCAGAGAGCGCCGCTTGGTTCGCCGTCGAGTTCGAAATCGTTAGTGATCAGGCGGTACTGATCGCGGTGCGAGAGAGTGACGCGAGCCAGGGTAAGTCCGGGCCCGGGAAGGGCGCGCAGTTCGGGCGTGGCGCCGAGGGAATCGAGCTTCATTGCTGAAAATCTCCAGTTGCTTGCGGTGGATGGGGGAAGGCCGCGGCGGGGGGTGGAACACACCAGTAGCTTGCTCGCGAGCGCGAACACAAACTACATCCCCGAACTGGATTAGCGGACAGACATACTGGTTTCAAGATAGCATGGAAGGCTATGCGCATTAACTCAACCAGGGCGCGGCTCGCGAAGGGCGAAACGGTTTACGGCTGCGGCTTGCAGGTGTACCGCGCGCCTGAGATTCCGCGCGCCTTCGCGGCAGCGGGCTTCGACTATGTGTTCATCGACATGGAACACGGCAGCTTCAACCTGGAGACCGTCCACGACATGATTGTCTCCTGCCGCCTGGCGGGAATCACGCCGATCGTGCGCGTGGGCGAGGTGCAGTATACGCTTTGCGCGCGGATACTCGATCAGGGCGCGCAGGGAATCATTCTGCCGCGCGTGGAAGAGCCGAAGGCGCTGGAGCAGGCGCTCAGTTGGCTGCGCTTTCCGCCGCTCGGCGCGCGCGGCTTCGGCATCAATCCCACCATGAACGACTACGAAACGCGCAGTATGCCGGAAATCATCGAACATCAGAATCGCGAGACGCTGGCGGTGGTGCAGTTCGAAACCGTGCGCGCCGTGGAGCAGGCGGATGAGCTGCTCTCGCTGAAGGGGCTCGACGTCATGATGGTGGGGCCGGCGGACCTTTCGATCTCCCTCGGCATTCCCGGGCAGTTCGACCATCCCAAGCTGCTGGAGACGGTGGACCTGCTGATCGCCAAGTGCAACGCGCACGGCGTGGTGCCCGGCATTCAGACGCGAGGCACCGCGATGGCGAAGCAGTGGGCGGACCGGGGCATGCGTTTTGTCGGCGTCGGCGCGGAGCACGTGTTCCTGCTCGAGAAGTGCCGGGAAGCGATTGCCACGCTGCGCCCGAAGCAGTAGGCTGGCCCTATGGATCGCTTTCCGCTCGGCTACAACACGTACTCCATCCGGGCCTTGCGCTGGCACGATCTCCCCCTGATCGAGTACGCGCGCTCGCTCAAACTGGACGCCATCTTCCTGCAGGATTCGATCGACCCGGGCATCGACGATCCTGCCCACTGGAAAGCGGTGAAGGACGCAGCGGCGCGCGCCGGCCTCTGGCTCGGCACAGGCGGTCCGGCGGCGCTGCCTAACGACGAAATCGATTTCAACGGTTGCGTGAAACTGCTGGGCGAATGGATTCGTCGCGCCGCAGGCATGGGATCGCCGCTGGTGCGCTTTCGCGTGGCCGGCGATCGCGACCACCTGCCGCCGGGTCCGCCGGCCAAGCACGTGGAAGCCATGGTCAAGGTGCTGCGCGCGGTGCGCACTCTGGCCATGGACATGGGCGTGAAACTGGCGCTGGAGAATCACAAAGACCTCCTGTGCTGGGAGACGCGCCAGGTGATCGAGGGGGCCGGAACGGAATTCGTCGGCGCCTATCTGGACACCGGCAATCCGGTGTTTGTCATGGAAGACCCGATGCAGACGCTGGAGATTCTGGGGCCGCTGGCCTTGATGCTGCATCTCCGCGATTCCGTGGTGTACGAAGCCCGCAACGGCATCGCAGTGCAGTGGGTGCCGCTGGGCGAAGGCGTGGTGGACTTTCCAGCTCTTCTGGCCAAAGCCAAAGAAATCTGTCCGCCGCTGCCGGTCTTCAACAAGCCGATCACGGGACGTCCTCCCGCGATCCTCCCCGTGTGGGACCGGGCATTCATGCAGAAGTTCGCCGACCTGCGCGCGGCGGATTTCGCGCGTTTCCTGGCGCTGGCAAAACGCGGCGGTCCGTACGAGCGGCACATGGTGATCGAGGATGTGCCCGGCAAGCCGGCGGAACCGCTGGCCGCCGCCCTGACTTATCAGCAGCGCGAGCATATGGAACGCGGCATCGAATACATGAAGCACCAGTTGGATCTCGGGCTTCGCTGGCGTACGGCATAGGCAACGGCCGGCGGAGAGCAAACGGAACTCTGAATCCAGGCCCGAACCCTCATGCCGCAAGCCTGCCGTTGTTCGGCGATTACTCGAAGTTCAAATTGGTAATCGCATCTTCGCCCGCTTTGACTTTCACGCGGACGTGCAGATTCTTGAGCTTCGCGTCATAGAACCAGGTGCGGTCTTCCAATCCTTCAAGCGCCGCGGCTTCGGCGTATTTGCGATCTCCGAAATCCACGCTCGCGGGTCGCGCCACATGATGGATGACCCATTGGTAATCGCGGTCCTTCTTCGCTTCGATTTCCAGCCGGATGAAGTCCAGCGCCGGAGAGGCATGCGCCTGCGAATACTCCGCGATATCGCCTTCCAGTAGAAAAAACTCGCCGCCCAGTTTCGGGAAATAGTGCAGCCCCATGCCGTTGGCATGATCCAGCGGTACGATCGCCCCGTTCTTCGCGAACACCGGCAGCGACTTGGTTTCGACGTCCACCGTTTTCGGCCCGGTGGTTACTTCGTTGGTCTCCAGGTTGGTCCAGGTGCCACGTGGAAGATAGACGCTGCGTTTGTCGCCGGGCTCGTAGATCGGCGCCACCAACATTTCGTCGCCGAGAAGGAACTCATCGGTGCGACGGACGCCCTCTGGATCGTCCGGCACCTGGAAGGGCAGCGGATGGAACAGGGGAAAGCCGCGATCCTGCAACTCGGCAATGTAGCTCCCGTAGAACGTATCGAGCTGTTTGCGGAAGCCGCTCAGCCCGACCGTGCCTGGCGTCACGCGAGCCACCAGCGAGCCCAATTGACGGGCGCGGGACTGCAATTCCTCGGGCGCGGTGTTGTAGGCGGCGAGATTGAAAAGCGGTGTGGTGGCCGCCGACATCGCGCCGGTCACCAGCCGGAGCAGGGAAGCCTTCAATGTCGCCCAACTCCCGAAACGCTCGGCGGCGACGCTCCACTGGTCGGGGTGCAGCCCCGTCAGGTTGTGCTCCTCGAAGATTTCTTTGGGGGTAGGTCCGTAATAGAAGTAGTAATCGATTTCGGGGCCCTGTATGGAGTAACTCGCCGAATTCGTAAAATCGAAATGGTAAGTGCCGCCGCCGGGATAATACTCACCGTATCCGGCCGTAGTTACCAGGAAGGGAATTTCGACGCGCAGCGACTTGCCACGCAGGTCGAAGGACGCCTCGGTCCGCGGCCCGAGGCCGTAAAACGCAGCGCCCGCCGGGGACTGCCGGTCCCACTTCACGCCGCCGCCTTCGGCATGCGCCGTGCTGTGATCCATCATCAGCGGCGCGCCGTCTCGCTTCCGCACAGCGAGTTTCAGACCCTGCTTCTCGATGGTCACGTCCAGATTGCGCGTCCGCAAGCGGACGAACGCAGGGGTGTCTTCGGTGATGACGGCCACGGAGTCGTGCGCCGCCTCTTCATTGGGACGTAGCGGACCGTCCAGCGTCCGCCGGAAATGAAACGAACTGGGGGAGATCCAGACCAGTTCCGCACTACCGCGGTCCAGTTGTATTTCGAAACGGTTGCCGTGCGGCACCAGCGCCAGCAGCGCGGCCAGCGCGGCGATCGCCTGCGGCGGCATCAGAGGCGAACCAGTTCCCGCTGTATATCGCCGGTCACGCGCGCCACGCCTTCGCCGATGAACATGTTGATTTCCGAGCGCACGCCGAAGTGCGGCAGGTAGATGCCGGGCTCTATCGAAAAGCAACTCCAAGGCATCACGCGGCGTTCGTCATGCGTCTCGAAATTATCCATGTTCGCGCCGTTGCCGTGGACTTCGACGCCGATGGAATGTCCCGTGCGATGCGTAAAGTATTCTCCGTACCCCGCGTTGACGATGACTGCCCGGGCGGCATCGTCCACCTGGAATCCGCGCAGGTCTTCGCCTTTGGACACCCCATGCTGTACGCGCGCAATCGCTGCATCGCGGGCATCCCTCACCGTGTTGAACACCTTATAGTGCTCTTCGCTCGGAGTGTCGCCGCAAAAAGCCGTCCACGTGATGTCATAGTACACGGCGTCCGGCTGATCGAGCTTCGCCCACATATCGAGCAGCACCCAGTCGCCCCATTTGATGGGTGAAGTCACGGTCTCGCTGGGTTCATAGTGCGGGTTGCTCGCGTTGGCGTTGCAGCCCACGATCGGGCCGCTATCGGTCAACAAACCGGCATCGGCAAAACCCTTGCGAACGAAGTGCATCACTTCCACTTCCTGGAGCAGCGCGCCATTCCGCGTGCGTTCGCGAATCAGGTCGAACGCCGCGGCGCGCACCGTATCGACGCGGCGTCCTGCCTCCAGATGACTTTCCAATGCGGCCGGCGTCCAGCGGGCTTCGAAGATCTGGATCAGTTCCGCGGCCGTCACCACTTCGACACCGGTGGAGCGCACCAGTTCGACGGTGCCGGCGTCCACGTTGGCCACGTACGGCACCGCGCACATCGGCGAATAGGCCATCGCCACGCGCTTCATGCCGGCGGTCAGGCGGCCGAGCGCCGCAATCTGTTCGGCCCAGGTAGAGTAGGCGATCTTTTCGCCGGGGAGTCCCGCGAGCGTGTTGCGCTCAATGCGATGCTCCATCCCGGTCGGGTCGCCGTGCGCCGGGATCATGTAATACCAGCGCCGCGTCACTTTTCCAGTGGGAATGCCGAGTATCCGGTAAGCCAGCGGATCCCGCATGTGGTGATCGAAGAAAAGCCACCCGTCCAGATTCTGTTTGCGAAGTTCCTGTTGAATATCAGCGAGGTTCATGGGATTTACGCTCGTCGCCTTCCAAAGCTCCCTCAATTATGATGCAGATGGATCGCCTCGGCAAAATGATGAAGACGCTCTCCAACATCCTCAAGAAAATTCAGGATACGGCGCGCGAGCATGACAGCCCCCCGCCCGCACCGGCTGGCGTCGTGCCGCGGTAACTATTGCGCGCGCGCCAGCAGTGCCTGCAGCGCGGCGTCGGAGATCCCTTCGATTTCGACCAGCTTGCTACGGCTGGTAATTCCGTTGACGATGCGCACGCGCGAGCGCGGCACCCCGGCGAATTCGGCGAAGAAGCGGACGCATTCGTCGTTGGCCTTGCCGTCCACGGGCGGGGCGGCGAGCGACAGTTTCCACGCCTCGCCAAGTTTGCCGGCAAGGGCTGTGCGTTTGGCCCGCGGATGCACCTTTACGGAGAGACGCGCCATTCAATTTTCGCCCTCAGGTTGGCGACACCCGCGGCGACGCGCGTATCGACCACCTCAAACGCGATGGTGTCGTCCAGCCAGTCGTGGGAAGAGCCGTCGGGACCCTGTGTCGCGACGGTCAGCGTGTATTGCTGCGGCGTCAGCCAGCATTCCAGCTTGAAATCGACCGTCAGTTCGTCGCCGGCCTTCCGATCTCCCAACGGGATCTGCTCGATTTTAGTGTTGGTGCCGTACACATCGGTGCCAATGCGGGTGCGCAGCAGGATGCCGACCATGGGGTCGCTCGTCGCCGCGTGGAACCTCGCGCGCACACGAATGGTGACGGGTTCGCCGGAAGCGATGGAGGCAACCGCCTCGCCGCGCGAGTTCAGCAGCTCGGCGGAAACAATCTCGCTGGTGCCGTCGCCATGGCGGAAGCTGCCGCGCACGCGATCGTCCGTGCGGGCGCGCGCCTTCTGACGTTCCAGCACCAGGCCGATATAACGATTGATCACGTCGTTGGGAGTGCCCTGAGCTTCGATGCGGCCATTCAGCAGGAGGATGGCGCGATCGGAAAGCGCCTTGACAAGTCCCAGGTCGTGCGAGACGAACAGCACGGTGATTTTGCGCTCGCGCAGTTCCTCGAATTTGCGCACGCAGCGGTTGGCGAAGACCGCGTCTCCGACTGCGAGCGCTTCATCCACGATCAGGATTTCGGGATCCACATGGATGGCCGTGGAGAAAGCCAGGCGCACGTACATGCCGCTCGAATACTCTTTGACGGGACGCTCGATGAATTCGCCGATTTCGGCGAAAGCTTCGATCGAGGGCATGGCGCGATCGATCTCGCCGCGGCTCAGTCCCATGATCTCGCCATTGAGGTAGACGTTTTCGCGTCCGGAGAATTCGGGATTGAAACCGGCGCCCAGTTCGAGCAGCGCGGCGATGCGTCCGCGGGTCACCACGCGCCCTGTAGTCGGCTGGATAATCCCGCTGACGATTTGCAGCAAGGTGCTCTTGCCGCAGCCATTGGGTCCCACCAGACTGAGCACCTGCCCCTTCTCGACTTCGAAATCGATGTCCTTCAGCGCCCAGAAATCGCTATGGTGCGGGGCGGCGCCGGGCAGCATCTCGCGCAGGCGATCGCTGGGACGGCGGTAAAGGCGATAGAGTTTGGAAACGTTTTGAACCAGGACCAACTTTCAGTGTAGATGATGGCTCCGCGTAGTGACTTATCATGGGCATTCCATGCTCAAGCTCTGGAGATCGTCCGGGTGGCTGGCCTATGCCGCGCTGGCCGTGGGCGCGCTGGCAGTGGCCGTGCTGTTCGCGCGCTTCGTGCTCGCAACCTGGTTCTCCACCTACGACGACGAAGGCTATTTCCTGTTGGCGCTGGAGCGTTTCCGGCAGGCGGGCTCCGGGGCCGGCGAGGCCTGGCGCTTTTCGCACTACGGCCCCTTCTACTATTTCGTGCACAGCCTGCTGGTGGGGGCGTCGGTTACGCACGACGCCGAACGCGCCGCGGCTCTGTGGTGCTGGCTGGCGGCAGGCGGCCTCGCCGGTTGGTTCGTGTGGCGTGTCTCGCACAATGTCCTGCTGGCAGCCAGCGCGACGTTGGCCAGCGTCCGCGTGCTCAGCGTCGTGGGCCAGGAACCGGGGCATCCGCAGCAGGTTGTGGCCGTACTTCTGGCGCTGGCGTGCGTCGCCTGCGAGCGTCCCGGTGCGCGCCGATTCTGCTTGGCCGGCGCAGTCGGTGCCGCGCTGCTATTCACCAAAATCAATGTAGGCGCGTTCTACCTCGCAGCCCTGGGACACGCCGTCGCCTGCGTGTGGCCCCGCGGGCGGTGGCGCACCGCCGCGCTGGCGGTATCGCTTGCGTATGCCTTAGCGATTGTAATGAAATAAGTGTTGCATTTAGGAGCGAGGTGTGATGGTGT
>JBDTMZ010000056.1:0-16497 GCA_039934035.1 Candidatus Solibacter sp.
ATGGAGCGGGAGACCGGATTCGAACCGGCGACGTCCAGCTTGGGAAATTAATTGGCGTTTGAAAACTAAAGACTTATGCGTCCAAGGCGTTGATTCTTGGCAACGTAACTCACTGATTCCTCGTACCCGTCCGTCGCCGCCGTCCTTAATGGAGTAAATGGAGTAACGGCGGTTTCCATTTGTCCTTCCCCACCTGACGGCATAATCGCGCCGCTTCCCCAGCGGCGGCCGTGAGGAAACCCCAACGTGAAACAGAAGAGGATTCGTGTCCCCAAGCGCGGGACGCCGAGCGCCACTACGCAGAAAATCATTGACCACCTGCTGCGCCTGGCCGATCAGGACCGGCGCGGTGATCCGGAGGTTGAGACCACGATGCTCGTGATGATGCGCGTCCAGCGGCGGACCATCCGCGACGTTGTGAAGGAGAAGCCGTGAATTGCCTCTCTGCAGCATTGGAATATGCGAGGCGTGGCTTCCGGGTGTTCCCGCTGCACTCCGTCCGCGACAGCGTATGCACCTGCCAGGAATGGCGCAACAAAAACGATAAGGGCGCGTGCCCTACGCCTGGCAAACATCCTCGCTTCCGGAACTGGCAGGAGCGTGCCACGTGCGATTCGGACACCATTGAGGAGTTCTGGTGGAACCACAAAGGTTCCAACGTCGGCATCGCCACCGGCGCGGAGTCGGGCGTGTTCGTCCTCGACGTCGATCCGAAAAATGGCGGTCAGGAATCCATCGATGCCCTCGTGATGAAACACGGCCGCATCGACACGCTTCAGGCTCTCACCGGCAGCCGGGGCAAGCACTTCTATTTCGCCCACCCCGGCAAGCCGGTCAAGAACGGCGTCGCTCTTCTGCCCGGACTGGATATCCGCGGCGACGGTGGGCTGGTGGTCGCGCCTCCGTCAATCCATTTTTCGGGCCAGCGGTATGAGTGGGACGGGCTGGAAGAATTCGCGGACATGCCCATCCTTCCGGCACCGGACTGGTTGCTGGAGTTGGTCAACGGCAAGCGGGCCAACGGAGACAAGGCAAGGTTCGAACTGCCGGCGGAACTCGCAGAGGGCGAACGCAACGAGACGCTGCACCGGTACGCCTGCTCCTTGCGCGGCTCGGGTGGCGGACTCGAGCTCGCCGAGATCCTCGATGCCGTCCTGGCCGTCAACCGGAGCAGATGTAAGCCACCGCTGGACGCGGAAGAAGTGAAGACGCTGGTGGAATCCGCGTGCCGTCACGATAAGGGCAACGGGCGCGGCGCGTCCGCCAGCGGCGGTGATGATGACGACCGGCTGACGACCAATCAATTGGCGGACATGATCACTGCGGACTCGCGCTTCGCGGTTGACTCGGGCGGCAAGCTGTACGTGTTCCAGAAAGGCGTCTACAAGCCGACGGGCGAGAGCTACATCAAAAGGCGTGTCAAGGCGATCCTGGGCGCGCTGGACGTGCCTCAGCAGTGGAGCAGCCGGAAAGGTGAGGAGGTGGTGAAGTATATCGCCGTGGATGCTCCGGAGTTGTGGGAGCGGCCCGACGCGAACATTGTCAATGTCGAGAACGGCCTGCTCGACGTGCGCAAGCGCGTGCTGGCGCCGCACTCGCCCGAATTTCTGTCGCCGGTCCAGATCCCGGTGAAGTACGATCCGGCGGCGCGCTGCCCGGCATGGGACAACTTCATCGCCGAGGTGTTCCCGGAGGATGCGGAAGCCATCGCCTGGGAAATGCCGGCCTGGTTGATGACGCCCGACACTTCCATCCAGAAAGCGATCCTGCTCACCGGCGACGGTGCCAACGGGAAATCGACGTACCTCCGGGCGGTCCTGGCCTTCATCGGCAAGCACAATGCCGCGGCGGTCAGTCTGCACAAATTGGAGAACGACCGATTCTCGGCCGCGCGCCTCATCGGCAGGCTCGCGAACATCTGCCCGGACCTTCCGAGCACCGACCTGACCGGCACCTCCGTGTTCAAAGCCATCACCGGCGGCGACGCTCTGATGGCCGAGTACAAGTTCAGGGACTCGTTCGATTTCGTCCCGTACGCGCGTTTGATCTTCTCGGCCAACCATCCACCCAAGAGCCAGGATGCCTCGCCCGCGTTCTTCCGGCGCTGGATGGTCGTGCCGTTTGAGCGTACCTTCGCCGATGGAGCGCCGGGCACAATCCCGCGCGACCGTCTGGATGCAATGCTCGCCGATCCCGAGGAATTGAGCGGTGTCCTCAACAAGGCGCTGGAGGCCGTCGCCGCCATCCGGACGCGCGGGCTGAGCCAGAGCGACTCGACCAGGCGCGCCATGGACGAGTTCCGTCAGGCAACCGATCCCCTGGCCGTCTGGCTGGACCGCAATACCATCCTGCATCCAGACGCGGTGACGACGCAGGACCGCCTCTACCGCGACTACTGCCGCAACTGTTCCGATGCCGGACGGCCCACGATCAGCAAGACAGCCTTCGGCCGCGCGATGAAGAAGCTGCGGCCCACCGTTCCGGACTACCAGAGGATGGTAAACGGCGTGCTGGCTTGGTGTTATATCGGGATCGGCATGCTCGCCAAGGAGGAAATGTGACCCGCGACCGGCTTCGTGCGGTTCACACGGTTCACGCGGTTTGCCCTATCTTGTTGTGCACTACTAATCGCACGACAGGCAGGCAGCCCATGGCCGGAGATGAGGTGTCAGGAAGCGAAGAACAAGATAGGCGCAACCGCGTGAACTCCGTGAACCGTGTGAGTGGGAGACCGGTGGCGTTGGTACCCTTTTCGCGCTCCGGGCCGCGGGTAACAGGATGGCACGCTGGGCGCAGCCACAGCGCCGAAAAACAGGTTGATGGGTTGATGGGAGCCTTACGGGGCGTGGGAAATCAGCGTCAAGCCGGCCACGCCAAGATAGTCGTTCCTGTTGTTGGTGAGCAGCGGCGCGTCGTGCTGCAAGGCTGTGGCGGCGATCCAGGCATCGGCCGTTTCGATCCTGCGGCCGGCGGCTTGTGCCACCACCATCACCTCGGCCCACTTGCGGCAGAGGTCCGGACTTGACGGCACGACGGTGAACCGTTGGAGGAACGTGCGGAGCAAATGGATTCGCTGGTCGCCCCAGTGGTATTGGAGAACCCACCGCTCGATCTCGGCGACGGTCATGAAGGAAATCAGCGGGATGTGCCCGGCGAGTTCCGCATCATAACGAGAGCCGAAAGGATGGTTCTTGAAAATGTACGAAACGACGTCCGTATCGGCGACGACTGTGGTCATGCGGGCGGGTCAGTTCGCTTGTGGCCGCGCCATTCGCGGATCGTCGCCACGAACTCTTCAACAGACTCTTCTTCCGGCCAGAAGTCACCGTGCAGCAAGGAAACGTCGGTGATAGGCCCTGTGCCCTGCTCGGCCATCAGTTGTTCGATGGAAGGGTGCCCCGAGGCGGCATAGGGGACCGTCGCCGGAAGGTTGACCGGCTTACCTTCCCGTTGCTCGCGATTCACTTGGGCCACTGGATCACCTCGTCATCCCGATTATACCAACGAGACTTGAACCCATGAGCGAAAACCAGATTCCGATGACCCAGGCGCAGTACGCGCGCCATCGCAATAAAAGCCCGCAGTACATCGGCAAACTGGCCAAGGCCGGTGTCCTCGTCATGCGCGGCCGCATGGTGGACGCTGTCGCCTCGGACGCCGTGCTCGACGACAAGCCTGCGGAGCGGACGGCGCCCGATGGCCAGCCGCCCACGAGTTATGCCCAGGCGAAGCTGGCCGACATGGTATTCCGCGCGAAACTGCGCCGCCTGGAGTTCGATACCCGGCAGGGCAAACTCATCGAGGCCGCCCTCGTGAAGGAGCGGTGGGCGGCCATCCTGGTGGTCCTCAAGGAACGAATCCTGGCCGTGCCCGACAAACTCGCGCCGGAACTAACCGCCCTCACCGACGAGCGCCAGGTGCGCGACGCCCTGAAGCGCGAGGTGCACGGCATCTTGAAGGCCATCCACGACGACATCCAATATGCGCGTTGAAGAAATCCAGGTGCTGGTGGCCGACGTCGTTCTGCCCCCTCCGGACATCACGGTGTCGCAGTGGGCCGATGAGAACCGCCGCCTCAGTTCCGAATCGGCCGCCGAGCGTGGCGAGTGGCGCACCGACCGCGCGCCCTACCAGCGGGCCATCATGGACGCGCTGAGTCCCTCCCACCCCTGCGAGCAGGTCGTGCTGATGAGCGGAGCGCAGTTGGGCAAGTCCAGCATGCTTGAGAACTTCATCGGATTCATCATCGACCTCGATCCGGGGCCGATCCTGCTGGTGCAGCCGCGCGAAGCCGATGCGGAGGCGTTCAGCAAGGACCGCCTGGCACCCATGATCCGGGATTGCGCCGGCCTTCGGGGAAAGATCGCCGAGGCGCGCAGCCGCGATTCTAACAACACGATCCTGCACAAGAAGTTCAGCGGCGGCAGCATCACCATGTCTGCCGCCAGTTCGCCGGCCGGACTCGCCATGCGTAGCATCCGGTACTGTCTGCTGGACGAGGTGGACCGCTACCCTGCCAGCGCAGGGAGTGAGGGCGATCCGGTGAACCTGGCCGTCACCCACACTGCCAACTTCTGGAACCGTAAGATCGTGCTGTGTTCCACACCCACCATCAAGGGCGCATCGAGGATCGAGTCTGCCTGGCTGGAGTCGAACCAGCAAAGCTACTGGGTGCCGTGCCCGCACTGCGGCACACACCAGGTGCTGCGCTGGGCCAATGTGGAATGGCCCGAAGGTGCCCCGGAGAAGGCGCAGTATCGCTGCGAGCATTGCGGCCAGATGATCGGCGAGCACCAGAAGTCCTGGATGCTGGCACGCGGCGAGTGGCGTGCCGCACGCCCCGCCAGCGATATCGCCGGATTCTGGATCAATAGCCTGTATTCGCCCTGGCGTAACTGGCGCGCAATTGCGCGGAAGTTCTTGGTGGATAAGAAGTCGCCCGAGATGCTCCGGGAATTCGTCAACACGGTGCTCGCGGAACCGTGGGACGACGAAGCCCAGACCAGCGTGGATCTGGTGGAACTGATGACTCGCCGGGAACAATACCGTGCCTCCGTCCCGGTCGGCGCCGCCATCCTGACGTGCGGCGTGGACGTGCAGTCCGACCGGCTTGAATTAGAACTGGTTGGTTGGGGCCGAGGCGAGGAAAGCTGGAGTCTGGAGTACCGCGTCCTTCCCGGCGATCCTACCGGCGTGGCGGTATGGGCCGAACTGGACGAATACCTCCAGCGCCAGTGGCGGCACGAGAACGGCAACATGTTTCCGTTCGCGGCGTGCTGCATCGATAGCGGCTACGAATCTCAAGCCGTGTACGACTTCTGCCGAACCCGTTACCACCGGCGCGTGTTTGCAGTGAAAGGCCAGGGCGGGCCGTATCCGGTCTGGCCCAGGAAGCCGACCGCGAAAAACATCCGTGGCGAACGCCCCTGGATGGTGGGCACGGATTCGGCCAAGGCCACGATTATGGGCCGCCTCAGGAACGCACAACCAGGCACGCCCGGATATTCGCACTTCCCGGCAGACCGCCAGCAGCCGTACTTCGAGCAACTCCTCGGTGAGGTGCTGGTGACCACGTACAGCAAGGGACAACCCGTCCGCGAGTGGCGGCCGAAGAAAGGCGTCCGCCACGAGGCCCTGGACGCCCGCGTTTACGCCTATACCGCGCTACGTGCGCTCGTTTCGATGGGACTGGCATTGGACGCCGAGGCGGACCGGATCGACGCGCACGCGATGTTTCACGAACCCTCGCCTATTCCTCGAGTCGTTCGGAGTCGCTGGATAACCGAGCCGTAGGGCTATTTTCCGCAACCCCGCTTACCACGCCCAAGAACTTCTCCGTCATGGCGACTACGCAGCCCGATGCGACGCTTCCGGATTGCAGAGAACTGGTCGGAACCGCTTTGCTGCGTTTGCTATTTTGCCTCTGGCTGAGATGATCCAGTACACGGCGGCTACTTCTTCGGGCGCCGTTTCAGATCCTTTTCGATTATTCCCTTGATCCCGACCTCCACTTCGGCCAGGACGTCCGCATAGTCCTCGAAGTTCCCCGCCAACAAGGTTCGGTCGTCTTCGTCGGGCGAGAACAGGACGTATTTGGCGGCCGGCACGTTGGCCAGGCGGAATCGGCCATCTGCGCCGGTCACTGCTGCGAACGTCGCATTGCTCGTCGTCAGCGAAATCCCTGCGTTGACCAGTCTCACCGAAGCTCCGGCCACCGGACCTTTCTCGTCGCGAACGATCCCGGTGATCTCGGCTTCCGCCGGGCCGAGTACCACGGTCAACGGCGCGCCGCCTGTTCCGTTCGTCAGGTCGATTAGGTTGCCCTCCATCTCGACCGTCCCCAGCCGGATCGAGCGAACGCTGGCGCGCCAGCCATAGACGAAGCGGTACTTGCCCGGTTGGAGGTTGGCGAAACGGAACGACGCATCTTCTGTCACCGTCATCGGCATGCCGCCGGTCGACGGGCCAATCTGGGAGGCCATTTGGAGATTGAACCGCGGCGTCGGACCGCCGTTCGCGGGCGGCTTCGGTCGCGCGCTGTCGCCCTCGAATTCGATCTTGCCCATGACCTCGAACGCCGGGACCAGCCGCAGTTCGAGACCATCGACGTGGTCCCGCGCGATCTCGACCTCGACAGGCGCGCTCTGGATTTGGCGTCCCTGCATCGACACCCTGGCGCTGACGGCGTACTTGCCCGGCGTCACATTCCAGAACTGGAAGGCGCCCTTCGCGTCAACGCCGTTGAACGTCTGGCTGCCAGCGCCGTTGGAGAGAAACGAAATGCTGACGGTCTGCGGCCGAACGCCGTCCGGAATGCCCGTAAACCACGCCCGAGACCCGCGTCTTCGGGATCCGCTGCAGGCGGATGTCGATGTCGGTCAGATCGATCGCGGACCGCACCTCGACGCGCGTCGCCCCCGAAGCGGTGAGCGACTCCGGATGGTAGGTCGCTACGGAACGGGGTTCCTCGCTGCCGTCGGCCCGGACTTCGGGCGGGAACGGCAATGCCGTCGGCATGGCGCGGACGCGGTACTTCCCGGCGCCGAGCCCGCCGAGGCGGTACTGCCCCTTCTCGTCGGTGGTCGCGCTGACCGGCACGCTCATTGAGCTGGCCCGCGCGCCGGTCTCAGTGATCACCCGCACGCCTTCCAAGGGATTGTCGTCGCCGTCGAGCACTCGGCCGAGAATGGCGCCTGTCTGTTCGAGTTTCAGCTTTACGCCAGATTTCTTCTCTCCCTCCCGCAGCGTGGTCCGCAGCCCCGGCGTGCCGCCTTCGATCGGCGCCACGTACCCCCGATTCTCTCGGCGCCGAGTTGGTAGCTGCCGGCCGGCAGGGCGGAGATGGAGAATTTGCCCTCGGCGTTGGTCAGGGCTCCGAACTGCTGCGCCTTGCCGGCCAGGTATCCGTCGCACGTCACGTGCGCGCGGACGATCGGCGCGCCGGTGGCCGCATCAACCACAGTGCCGGAGACGGCGGCGAGTTTGTCCTCGGCAGACTGCGCCCACACGGTTGCAGCCGCCGCCAGAATCAGGATCGCGCTACTTCTTGGCATCGAGGTCCTCCCGCGAGACGGCGCGTATGTCCTTGCGAAGGCGGGTCGTTCGCTTTCACTTCCCAACCTCCTCGGCGAGCACCGAGAGCTTTTTCAGCAGTTCCGAATCGCCGCTCCCAAGCCGCAGGAGGTCGAGCCCGAGCAGCTTGTACTTGCCGGGCGAGACGCCGCGGAGCGTGTACATTCCGTCGGGGGAGGCGCGCGCCGAATGGCGCTCGTCGGTGATCGTAAACTCGCCCTTGGCATCGCTGATGATGACCATGGCGTAGTGGTTCGCCTGTTTCTCGCCGTCCGCGCCAAGCAACGACCCCGAGATCTGGCCGCCATCGGTTGCGACCGTCACTTTCAATTGTGCCGGGCGCGCAAGGGTGACGGCGTCCGCCGCGAAGGCGGCACCGTCCACTTCCACCGACTTCACGTACCCGTTCTCGGGAACCGAATCCACCAGTAGTTGGTACTTGCCGGGGAAAACACCCGTGAGTTTGAAGGCGCCCTCAACGTCGGCGTCTCCGGACAGAGGCTCGCCTCCCTGTAGCCGAATGGCGTGCTTGCCACCGAGGCCGGTGAGCGTGCCGGTGACTTCGAATCCAGCGGTCAGGCGCAGTTCCACACCCGACGGCGGCGCGCTCTCGCTGAACTCGACGATCTGACTCTTTAGCGGGCGTCCGTTTTCATAGGCGCGGGCGAATAGCTTGTACGCGCCGCGCGGCGAAAACGGAATGGCGAAGCGGAATTTGCTGTTCGTCCCCGACTGGGTGCTGCGCGGCCCTTGCCCGGGCTCGGTGAACTCGAGGTAGACCGAAGGCGTGGGAACGCCTTCGGGGAGTCCGGTCACGATGCCATCGACCGCGGGACCGCTGCTGCCCGGTCCTGCCGCCGCTGCGGACATCCGTATGTCGATGCCGCGCACATCCGCGCCCGCCGCCACTTCCACCGGCGTCGCCCGATCAGCGACCGGCGTCCCCGGATAGAAGGTCGGTGTATAAGTGATGGGCGCGGTGCCGTCCGTCCGGGTTTCACTGCGGGTCATGCCATTAAAGGTGGCCTGTACCCGAAAGCGCCCGGGGCCGACCAGCAGACGATACTCGCCGCGATCGTCGGTCGAGGTCGATTCCCCCGTGAGGAGCAGCGCGGCGGGAGCTTCCGCTGAGACCGGCTTGACCTGCACGTTGATGTTCTGCATTGGGTCGCCGTACTCGTCGAGCACGCGGCCGGATATAGTCGAACGCGGCATCAGTTCAAGCTTGAGGTCTGTCTTGTGCTCGCCTGCCTTCACGATCACGTTTGGGACCGCATTGGAGTTCTTGCGCACGGCTACGTAGCCGGGTTTCTCGCCCAGACACACGTAAGTCCCGGCCTGCATGCGGCCGATCGAGAAGCGGCCATCGTGATCGCTGAGCGCACCGTAGGCACGGCTTTCCGTACCGTCCGGGATGCTGAAGGCCCGCACCTGGACGCCCGCCAGCGGATGTCCAGTGGCGAGGTCCACGGTTACGCCTTCGAGTTGCGCCTCCTGCGCCCAGGACGTGGCGCTTAGGAGTAGCAGGAGAGTCCAGCTCTTCGACATACACCGAGATGTTAGCGGGATGCGCCGGCCAGCACAATCCCTTCTTGTTGTTCTTGTTGTTCTATCTTCCCGCAGGCCGCAGTTGTTGACCGGGCCATCGCTTCAGCACTGACATTCTCACCGCGGTCGTCGCCCTTGTCGACTGAATTCCGAGCGTGTCACGCGCCTCTCGGCAACGGGTTACACCCTTGACGGAAGAGTGGAGTCCGTATTGACCGGGGCCCGCAAATCGAAAGTGACATCAACCGTGATGGACACGTGTCAGCCGGGGCCGAAGCATTTCAGGGCGGGAGGATCCCGAACCGTTGCTCAATGCTGTTCTGGCTGTGCAAGGCATTCTAAACAAAAAGAATAGACTCCTTGACGAATTGAATGGCATCTGCCCATAATATTTTTGATGGGCGCGCGCCCATCATGGCTATCCCTGAAGCCGGTACCTCGGGGGGAACGCCACCAGTGTAGGCAATAATGCGAGAAGCTCTTCCACGAATCAGCCTCGAAAAATTGGAGGAACCGGAGTTCTCTCATAGCGAGACGCTCCAGATAACCGGATTGACGGCGGACACGCTGCTCACCTGGCACAAGCGCGGCGTCGTGCCGAATATCGGCGATCGTGACCAGGGCGGCCGAGGCCACCGCCGCAAATACAGCGCGATGCACCTGGCATACCTCCTAGTGCTCAAGCAGCTCTCCGGAAAGATGCCGCTGCTGATGGCCGGCATGGCCGCAGTCAATGCCGTCCCGCTGATTCTCGGTACTTTCATGATGCTCCGGTACACGGAGAATGCCGACGAGATTGATGCCCTGCCGTCCCTCGTCCTCGTCGCATACGAAGACGATGCTGGCCAAACCAGGTTCGAGTTGTTCACGAGCAAGGAAGGCGAGGCCATCCCCACCATTCCGCCCGGTGGCATCGAACAGTGGATGCGGGCTCTGAACATCCACTCAGCCACTCTTCTCAATATCGTCAGCCTTACGCTGACCCTCTTCGGCAAGATCGGCGACCTCAAGGCAAGCCGTTCGGCCCAGAAGTCCAACAAATAGTCACCACAGTCTGAACACGATTGAAGCGGGCCTTCAGGGCCGAAAGGAGACGTTCTTTTGCAGTTTATCGGTAACCAACTGAAGAGCATCCTTGAACGGCAGCAGCGCGAGGTGGAAGTCTACGATTCCCGGAGCTATCCCCGTGGCACGGTGAAGCCCACGACGGCGCTCCGGCTTTTGGAGTTGGGGTCGTACGTCGGCATCGGCAATCCGAAACGTATTCGCGCAATCCGCCCTCTCGATGGCAACATGACGATTGGTCAGTTGCATCAGGCCAGCCATACTACCGTCCGCCCGAGGGATGCTCGTGGCGTGATCTTCGCCCCCGACTGGGTTGTAGAACACCGGAAATAGAAAATGTTCAAACGCTTGTTTCGTAACCGCCCGGCCGAGCGTGAGGACGCCGTGCGCTCGGCCGCAGAAGCTGTGGGGGAACGCCGCAACATCGGGTTGTGGAACGATCCCGTGCCCGACTACAGCAGGACCGCGCCAGGCCCAATGATTCGTAACCGCGCGCGCTACCTGGCGGCCAACAGCGCCGTGGCCGCGCGGGCTGTGCAGGCGTTCGTCGATAACGTCGTCGGGCCGGGCATCGCGCTGTTGCCGAAGATCAGCAGCCAGGAGTTGAAGGCCGTACTGCTCGACAACTGGAATGCCTGGACCGATGCCGCCGACATAGACGGACTTCACAACCTCTACGGACTCCAAGCTCTCGCCGTCAGAATGATGTTTATCGATGGCGAGGTGTTCATCCGGTTCACCAACGACGACGCAGGCTCGATGCGTCTCCAACTGTTGCCGGCCGAGTTCATCGACACCACTATCACCAGGGACCACGTGATCGCGGGCGTCGAATTCGACGAAGTGGGCTGCCGCGCCGCTTATTACATTTACGAATGGCATCCCGGCAATCTGCTCCGGCTCCCAAAGAGCAACCGCGTGCCGGCCACCGAGGTGCTGCAAATCTTCCGGCCGGTGATTCCCGGCCAGATCAGGGGCGTCTCGGCCCTGCTGCCGATTATGCAGAAGTTGAATGACCTCGATCAATTCGACCGCGCCACGCTGGTGAAGCAGAAGACGGGGGCGCTGCTCACGGGGTTTATCACGACGCCCAACGAGAACCCGCTGGGTGCGGCGAAAGCGGATGACGGCGCTTGGACCGCCAGCCTTGAGCCGGGAACAATCCAGCGGCTCTCCCCTGGTGAGTCTCTGGAGTTTTCCGACCCGCCAGAGACTGGCGGCTACTCTGAATACGCCAAGACGCAGTTGCGACTGATCGCCAGCGGCCTCGGGCTGCCGTACAACATATTGAGTGGCGATCTGTCGGACACCAGTTACTCCTCGGCGCGGGTGGGCCTGATCGAGTTCAGGAAATATATCGACGCGCTGCAGTGGCAGTTTATCCATATGTTCTGCCGTCCGGTATTCAAACGGTGGATTGAACTCGAAGTTCTGCGCGGCACGCTCCCGGTGGACGACACCGGCACCACCCAGTACATCCGGAACGTTTCCTGGGCGCCGCCCGCGATGCAGATGACTGACCCGCAACGCGAGGTGGACGCTATGGTGCGCGCCATCCGCGCCGGACTGATGTCGAGGGAGATGGCGGTCGCCTCGCTCGGGTACGACTTGGCCGAGGTGGACGCGCAGATCGCGGCAGGCAACACGGCGGCCGACGCGGCGGGCATCGTGCTGGACTCCGACCCGCGCAGGGTCACCCAGCAGGGCAATCCGGCAATCATCTTAGGAAATTCCTAAGATGCCGACTGCGGATTTTCCGCGGTGAGCTGACTTGCGAATTACCAAGTCGAGTGACTGGGGAACTTCCCCAGTCCGCACAATCTTCGACGACGAACCCCGCTCTACCAGGGCGGGGTTTGCATTTTCAGGAGGTATATGGACGAACTCAACATTCGAAACGCGGCATTGGAACCGGCCACTTTCAACGCGGAGGACAGGACGGTCTCAGTAGTGTTCGCATCGAACGCGCCCGTCCGCCGCTTGGACCTCGACGGCGCATATGAGGAGCGGCTCGATATGAACCAGGCGGCCGTCGATCTCTCTGAATTGATCGGCGGCCCGGTCCTCAATTCCCACAACCGCTCCGATGTGAACGCGGTGCTGGGCGTGGTGGAGTCCGCTCAGGTGGACGGCGAGTTCGCCACCGCCACCATCCGGTTCAGCGAGCGTGCCATGGCCATCATGAGCGACGTGCGCCAGGGCATTCTGCGCAACGTGTCCGTCGGCTACGTGATCAACCAGCGGCGCTTGGAGAAGGGCGCCGCCACCAGCATGCGCACCGTGACGGCGACCCGCTGGACGCCCAAAGAAATCAGCTTCGTTGCCATCCCCGCGGATTCGGCGGCGAAGGTGAGAGGAGAAATGATGGAACAGACTAACGAAAACGAAATCCGGGTGATTGCCCAGATCGCCGGCCTCCAGGCCGACGACTTAATCGCCCGCAACCTCAACCTGGACCAGGCCCGCGCCGAAGCGTTCGACGCCATGAAGCGCCGCGCCGGTCCTCCGATCCGCACAGCCCAGCCGGTGGCGTTGGCAGCGGGTGACGACGACCCTGTCTTCCTGCGCACCGCCATGGCCGACGCGATCTACACCCGCATGAATCCGGCCCACCAGCCCGGCGATGCAGCCCGGCCCTTCATCGGGCGCAGCATGGTGCGCCTGGCTGAAGAAGTGCTCCGGCTTCGGGGCATCGAGATCATCGGCCTCTCCGATGGCGGCATCGTGGACCGTGCGCTCCACAGCACCAGCGATTTCCCGTTGTTGCTGGGCGACGTGGCGAACAAGGTGCTGCGCGAGCAGATGGCCGCCGCGCCGGCCGCCATCAAGCAGATCTGCCGCCAGACGACCATCCCCGATTTCCGCAACCGCTATTCGCTCCAGCTTGGCCAGGCGCCCACGCTGGTGAAGGTGAACGAAAACGGCGAGTTCAAGAGCGGCAGCACCGCCGAAGGCCGCGAGTCGTACAAGCTGGACACCTATGGCCGCATCTTCGCCATCAACCGTCAGTCCATCGTGAACGACAACTTGGCCGCCTTCTCCGACATCGGCAGGCTGTTCGCTTCCGCCTCCGCTCAGTTCGAGGCGCAGTTCCTGGTGGACCTGCTCACAGCGAACAACGGTATCGGTCCGGCGATGTCGGACAACAAGAAGTTGTTCGACGCAGCGCACGGCAACCTCGCGGCCAGCGGCGCCGCCATCTCCGACACCACGCTGGCCGCCGCGCGCCTGGCGCTCCGGTCGCAGAAGGGCCTCGATGGGAAAACGCCTCTCGATATCGCCAGCAAGTTTCTGGTGGTGCCGGCGGCGCTCGAAAGCACGGCCGAGAAGTATCTGGCCAGCATCTACCCAGCGCAGGCCGCGAACGTAAATCCGTTCGCTGGCAAACTGATCCTGATCGTCGATCCGCGTCTCGATCCGAAGTCGGCCACCCGCTGGTACGTCGCCGCCGATCCCGTGCTGTTCCCCAGCGTGGAGTACGCCTACTTGGCCGGCAATGAAGGCGTCCAGGTGGAGAGCCGCGCGGGCTTCGAGGTCGATGGCCTCCAGATCCGGGCGCGGCTGGACTTCGGCGCAGGCGCCCTCGACTATCGCGGCGTGTACGCCAATCCCGGAGCGTAAACATGGCGCTGACTCTGGACCAGTTGCAGGGCATGCGCGACACCATCGTCACCGCCATCGCGGGGGGCACGTTGCGCGTCGATTTCGAGAGCCGCGGCATTACCTACCGCAGCGTGGTAGAGATGCAGGCGGCCCTCCCGACCATCAACAAGGAAATCGAACAGGCGGGCGGCGGCACCACGTCGCCCCGCCAGATTGTGATTACACCGAAAGGAATCTGAACATGAAGAACTACGTGCAGGAAGGGAACACCGTCACGGTGACGGCGCCGGCCATCGTGACCAGTGGGCAGTTGGTAGTGGTCGGCTCCATCAACGGCGTGGCTGCGTTCGACGCCGCATCGGGAGCCGACGTGGAAGTCACGGTGGAGGGCGTCTTCGAGTTGCCCAAGGTCACCACCGACGTGATCGCGCAGGGCGACAAGCTGTACTGGGACTCCGGCCAGACGAAGCTCACGAAGACGGCGGGCACGGGAGGCAAGCCCATGGTGGGCGTCGCTACTGCGGCGGCCGGAAACGGCGTCACTACGGTGAACTGCCTGTTGATGCCGACGGGCCAGACCGGACCGGCGTAGACGGGCAGCTATCTTTAAATCTTTTATAGATGGTCGCGGTCTCGATGCTGGGGCCGGCGGAACGCACACGGCCACTCCAAATCTTTTGGAGTGGCCTTTCCGCCCGCGAGTTCGCTACCACCCGGGTAACGTCCAGGAGCGCCGTCGCGCCCGTGTGCGCCAACCGTGGCCTTTGTGGCGGTCGGTGCTATTCGATCCGACCTACAGTGCGACCCTCGCAGCCTTTGAGCCACGGGCACCGAGCATCAATACGTTCGATAGCTTGGCGGGCCGTCTCGTCCTCCGGTTGGCTGCCAGCGGGGACCGGCGCCACACGTGACGTCTTACGTGCGCGCAGATTTCGGGCACGGGCGCGACCACCACAGCGACCGATGCTCCGGCACTGGTCGATGGTCCGGTTGAACAGGATACTGCCGCGTTCGAGGTTCATGGCACCTCGATTCATTGATCGGACGGCGCCGCGAATCAAGCGGAGTTTGCACAACTGGGTGGCCATTTCAAAAGTTTTGGAGTGGCCGTTTCATTTTGGGCCGGAACACTCGGAGGCAACATGATCGACACGAAAGAATCAACGCCGGTGATGACGCTGACGCAGGCAGCCGCCTACTTGCGGGTCTCGAAGGCGCACCTTTCGAACGTGATCAACGGCAAAGTCCCGGGCGTGCCGCCGGTCCGCAGTTTCAGGATGGGCCGCCGTATTCTCATCAAACGCGAGTGGGTGGACGAGTGGATGGAATCCGCCCACCTTGGGGCCGTCCGGTGATGGTAATATCCGGGTCATGCCAAGAGTCAACGCCTTTGACGCAGGAAAGAGGCAAGAAAATGCGTCGAAAGCGTTTCCAGAAAGGCAGCCTGCAAGCCCGCAAACACGGGCGTCATCGTGTGTGGGTTGCCGCCTGGTGGGAGGACGGCAGCCGGCGATCCAAAGTACTGGGGTGCTGTTCACAGATGTCCAAGGCGGAAGCGGAATCAGTTTTATCCGGGATGCTCAGGGACATCAACAGCGGCGTGACCCAGATGGCGAAGCCGGTGTACACCGTCGAGCAGTTCATCAACGGGGTGTACTTGCCGTTCGGCCGTCGCAGTTGGAAGGAATCGACGGCGGGCACCTCGGAGCAGATCGTCAAATCGCATCTGATCCCGGAGTTCGGGAAGCAACTGCTCCATGCGATCCGCCGGGAAGAACTGCAAGACTTCCTCGACCGGAAGGCGCTGGCCCTTTCCTCCAGCCCGGTGTCCCATCTGCGGTGGTTCCTGAATGCGATCTTCAAGCTGGCAGCATCGGACGGGCTGATGCCGAACAATCCGGCGGCCGAGTTGAAGATTCCGAGAAAATGCCAGCCGGGCCGGGCGATGCGCCCGCTGGCAGAAGAGGAGGTGAACACGTACCTGGAGGTATTCGACCTTCGGGAGAAGTTGATCGTAAGGCTCGCGATCTTCGAGGGCATGCGCCCGGGCGAGATCCTGGCGCTCCGGTGGAAATCGGTCGCCGGAGAAATCATCCGGGTGGAGGAGCGCGTCTACAAGCGGGTGTTCAACACGCCGAAGAACGGCAAGACCCGCGAGGGCGCGATCTCCGACGGCACGCTCGAGTTGCTAAACGAGTGGGCAGGACTGGCGCAGGACCCGTCGCCAGATGGGTTCGTATTTCCCTCGGAGAAAATCATCACGCCGCTGTCGCTGGACAACCTGTGGCGGCGGTATATGTATCCGAAGTTGGTGGACATCGGCCTGGAGTGGGCGACATTTCAGGTGCTGCGCAAGACCAACGCCAGCCTGTCGAAGAAGGCGGGCGTCGATCCGAAGGTCGCCTCCGACCAGAGGGGCCACGGTATCGGCGTCAGTCTGGAGGTCTACACTACTTCCGACATGGAACAGAAGCGAGCCGCACTGAAGAAACTCGAAGCCGCCGTGCTTCGAAAACCGCAACCCGAACGCCGGTCAGCGTGAGCGAACCGGGCTTAATGGAGTAAACGGAGTAAACGAGGAATTGGTGAGCTTCCCAAATGGCCTGTAAGTCTATGAAACGATGGAGCGGGAGACGGGGTTCGAACCCGCGACGTCCAGCTTGGGAATCTATCCGTTTGTTGAATCTAAATCACTTGCACGTTTCTGTT
>JBDTMZ010000057.1:0-16704 GCA_039934035.1 Candidatus Solibacter sp.
ACACCATCACACCTCGCTCCTAAATGCAACACTTATTTCATTACAATCGCTTAGCAACGGGCGTCTCGGGACGCGAGAGGCCGCCATCCTTGCGAATGCGCCAGAAGTGAATGGCCATCAGCAGCACGAGCACGACGGGCAGCACCGCCACATGCAGCACGTAGAAGCGGAGCAGCGCTTCCTGTCCGACGGTGCTATCGCCGAGCAGGATGAATTGAAGCTGTTTGCCGATCACGGGCGCGTAGCCGGCGATTGCGGTGCCAACGGTGATGGCCCAGAAGGCGAGTTGATCCCAAGGCAGGAGGTAGCCCGTGAAACTGAGGAACAGGGTCACCAGCAGCAGGATCACCCCGATCACCCAATTGAATTCGCGCGGCTTCTTGTAGGCGCCTGTGAGATAGACGCGGCACATGTGGAGGAAGACCATGGCCACCATGCCGTGCGCGCTCCAGCGATGCATGTTGCGCAGGAAGATGCCGAAGGCGACCGTGCCGCGCAGGTCGAGCATGCGGTCGTACGCCTGCGTCGTGGAGGGCACGTAGTAGAACATAAGAAGCACGCCTGTCGCCACAAGGATGAAGAACAGGAACGTCGAGATCAGGCCCAGCCCCAGCGTGTAGGCGGGGCGCAGCGTGTTCTTGTGGACCTTGACCGGATGGATGTGCAGAAAGAAATTGGTGAAGCTCGTGGACGCGCGCTCCAGGTCGTTGGAGGGCAGGGGATTGCGGAAGATGGAACTCCAGACGTTGGAGGGCATCTCCTTCAGGGCGCTCCACGCACCTTTGGAGGGAGTCTGGGCGCTCATAGATTCAAATAGCTCCCCGGGGCGACCGTGGTGTTCTTATCGACTTCGAGATCTCCGTTGGGCGCGAGGCTGAGCTTGAACCAGGGAAGCGCTTTGGGGGCGGGCCCGCCGGTCACATTGCCGTCCTGATCGAAGCGCGAGCCGTGGCAGGGGCAAGCGAAGCCGGTATCGCTGATGCCGACGATGCAGCCGAGGTGGGTGCACGTGGTGGAGATGGCGGCCATTTTTGCGCCCTCACGGACGATGCAGACGCGTTTGACATCCAGCGAGACGCGCGTGCCGGAGGGAAAATCGTCGGGCTTCCCGATGGCAAACCGGCCGGGCTGCCCGTAGGTGGCGCGCGGTTTGATGAACACCAGATTGGACACGGCGGAAAGCACGGCGGAGCCGAACAGGCCCACGCTGGTGAGCCACGCCAGCAATCGGCGGCGCGGCAGATGCGATTCCGGGGCGGTGTGGCTATCGGGGTGGGTGGTGGCCACTGGCATTACGGGTTTTCTCCTTGGGGGAATCCACCAGTTCTTCCAGGTCGCTCCAGAAGACCTGATATTTGGCGTCTTCGATGTTGTGGAAATAGTCCTTCTTAACGGCGAAGATGAAGATGCAGACCGCGGCCAGTGCCATGCAGACGCTGGCCAGGATCGCAATCCAGGTCAGTTCCATCGCGTTTCGCCGATGACAACGACGGGGGAAGGCCGCGAATCCGCGACTTTTTCCGCCAGGTGGCTGATGTTCGTCTCACGCAGCACGGAGATCATCGCTTCCTGCGCTTCTTTCCAGACGCAGTGGGCGGGACACCAGGATTGGCGGGTACACCCGTGGTCGCTGGTCAGGCAGATGTTGAGGCGGATGGGACCTTCCACCGCCTCGACGATTTGCAGGATGGAGGCATTGCGGCAGAGGTCTTCGAGTTCGAAGCCGCCAGTATTGCCGCGATGGGAGACGACGAGGCCGGCACGTGTCAGATTCTGCAACACCTTGCAGAGGAACTGCTCAGGACATTCCGCGGCGGTGGAGAGATCGGCGCGGCTCACCCGGGTCCCGGGCGGGAGTCCGGCGAGATGAATCATCACTCGCACGGCATAGTCAGCGGCTCTGGTTAGCTGCATAAAAATAAATTGGAGTCTCTTTGTCCGGTTACCGTGCTCTGCATTTTGCGGGCCAACGCGGAATTGAAGGAGTTGGCGCGAGAAGGGGCATTGGAGGGAGCGCAAACGAGGGAAATTGCGCACCCAGGGTGGGTGAAAACAAGTGGTGGGATTTACCGCGTATGCCGGATCGTTCGTGCGCTCCTGGGTATAACCTGAGTTATACTGAGATTATGAAGACCGCTGTCTCCCTGCCTGACGACCTTTTTCGGCTCGCGGAAGCCACCGCGCGTCGCCTCCGGGTTTCGCGAAGCGAATTGTATGCGAAAGCCATCTCGGAGTACTTGAAATTGAAGGATCAAAGCGCGATCACCGAACGTCTCGATGACCTCTATACCCGCGTTCCCGCGAAGTTGGACGAGGGGTTGCAGCGAGCTCAACTGAACTCACTCGAAAGGGACGATTGGTAGACAAGGTCGGAATTCAAAGAGGCGAAATCTGGTGGGCGGATCTCCCCGAACCCCGGGGTTCCGAGCCTGGGTACCGGCGGCCGGTGCTGGTGGTCCAGGCGGACGCGTTCAACCGAAGCCGCATTCAAACTGTAATTGTCGCCGCAATCTCCACCAACCTGGATCTCGCACTCGCTCCGGGAAATGTTCTCTTGCCGGCGCGTTCCTCCGGTCTCCCCCGTGACTCAGTAGTAAACGTCTCCCAGGTTCTGACCCTCGATCGGACTTACCTCACCGAACACGCAGGCACGCTGCCGCCGCGGATGCAACGGGCTGTCGATGAAGGCCTGCGTACGGTTCTGCAACTGTAGAACTCTTGCGCGCAACGGTGCAGTTCGGAATTCACCGCACATGCGCGGAACGCCCCGGCAGCTGCGCGCTACTTCCGATCCAACGCGTTCTGTAGCCGGTTCGCCTGCAACTCATGCAGAGTGCGCATGACATTGTAGGCGCTCAACTCCACCAGCAGGCGCGTGACCTTATCGTGCTGCTCGTCAGAGAGCGAACCTTCCACTTCCCGCATGGCGGCGACCAGCGAGCGCTCCTGCGTTTCCAGTTCTCCGCGATCGATGATGCCGTCAGCCATGGCCTGGGCAAAGGACTCCAACTTTTCTACCTGCTCATCAATCACCGGGTGCTTGGTGTTCTCGTCAAACCAGTTTAAGCGTGGCATCGGTTCTCCAGTCTATTTGAGTAGGCGCAGCAGGGCCGTGTACCGCTCCTGCAACGCCGGCCGGCCCCCGGCCGTATCAATGCGTTCCTGTACCGCGGGCGTCAGAAACTCGCGGTCCGTGCACTCCAGGATGGCCGCGATCTCCTGAAGCTCCTTCTCCATACCGCCAGTCGAAGGCAGGAATTGCGCGATCGCGTCCGCCAGCCGTTCCCGCGTAATCTCCGCCGACCCGGCCAGCAGCGACTGCCGCTGCGCCCTGCCGACAATGCCTTCGACATCGGCTCCCGACAGCAGTCCCGCGAACGGGACCTCCGGGATGTTCTCCGCCGTCAGACTGGCGCCGCTCTTGCGCGCCATGGCCAGAAACATGGAGCGAATCTCACCCGGGTCCGAGGGATAAAACAACGGGATGTGCACCTCGGCGCGGCCCTGGCGCTTCAGATCGATCGGCAAGAGGTCGGGGCGCGCGGTCAGCAGCATCCACAGAATCTTCCCCCGGTAGCGGGTATCTCCCATCTGCGTCGCGATCATCGAGAAGACGCGGCTGGACGTGCCGGAATCGCCCTGCTGGTCGCGATCGCCCAACGCCGCATCGGCCTCGTCCACCACCACCACAACCGGCCCCAGCGCGCGCAGGAGATTCAGCAGCCGCTCCAGATTCCCCTCGGTTTCGCCGACGTATTTCGAACGGAAATTGCGCAGCACCACGCAGGGAATGCCGATCTCGCCGGCGACGCACTGAGCCAGAAAACTCTTCCCGGTGCCCACCGGTCCGCAGACCAGGTAGCCCATCGGCAGAGTCCGCAACTCGCCGCGCTTGAGCAGCAGCGCGTCATCGCGCAGGCGCTGCTTGATGGGCGGATGGCCGATCCACATGTCCATGTTCCAGCGCGGCTCGATAAACTCCAGCAGGCCCTGCGACTGGCGCTCGATCAGTTCCTTCTTGAGTTTCCCCAGGCGCGGAGGATCCAACCGTTGCCGGCCCTCCAGCGCCGAGCGCAGCATCACGTTCAGATCGATCAGCGAAATGCCGGCGGTGTTCGCTGCCAGTTGGGGCGCTGTGTAGTCGGAAATCTGCTCCAGCGGGCGCTCTGCGAGGGTGACCCCGATGTACTTGAGTCGTTGTTCTTCGTCCGGCAGCGGAATCTCAATGGACGCTGTGTGCGGGCTCGCCACCAGCCGCTCGCTCAGCGCGGAGAGCTTTTCCTCGATCAACACAAACGCCATGTTGAGTCGCTTGAGGTGCGGGCTGGAGGCCCAGTTCAGCAGCGTCACAATCTGCGTGGAGGCCGCCAGCGAAAGGCGCCCTGGTTCGCCCGCGGGCAGCAAAAAACCGGCGTGATCGATGACAATGGCCGCCGACACTCGGTCGCCCTCGGCCGCCATGATGTTGTTCTGCACGAAGCGGTCGAGCATGGCAAAGGCCATGGCCGGATCGCGCCGCGCCGCCGTCAGGTCGCCCACCCTGCGGTTGGCGCGCACCACCATTTCCTTGAGACGCTCGCCATCGGAACCGGCGAACGCGCGTAAGCCGCGGGCCAGGTCGAAATGGAGCACCAGGTCCCAGCGGCCGAAAATCTGCTCGGTGAGAAACTCCGCCAGCGCGCCGTAGGACTCGCCGCACGGCACCAGATCCTGCACATTGCCGTGCAGCGCGAATAGCGACGTGGTGCCGGAGAAGTAGAGTTCGGAAAGGCGCGCCGCCCAGGCGGGCAATCCTTCGGTCTGACGTGCGGGCTGGCGGACGGGAGGTGTCATTGCTGGCGGACCTCGGGGAAATCGGCGCCCAGAATGACGGGCGGCTCGCTCATCTCATCGACGAACCCGGTGAGTTCCTGCAACTCGCTGATGGCCTTTTCCGTGGAGTGCATACTCGCCGTCACCGAATCGATCTGGCTAGTCAGGAAGTTGGGATCCTGGCGGTTCACTGCCGCCTCGGTGATGGCTTGAATCTTGGCCTCGATACGGTCCAGTTCCACGCGCACGAACTCGGCATTCTGCCGCGCACGGTTGTAGTTGTCCAGCCTCTGTTGCTGCACCGTCACGGAATCCTGCAGGGAGCGGAGAATGCGCTCGTCGCCGCCCGCCTGCGCGGTCCGTTGCTGGGCGGCTTCCAGGCGCATCTGGATATCGCGGACATCGGTCCTTTGCAGGAAACGCGTCATCGCCTCCTGCGACACCAGCAGGCGGAGAAATACCCACAGCAGGCGGTCGAGCGCGGCGGTGTTCGGGTCTTCCGCCTCCACTTCCTGCTTGCCGCGTACGCCCTGCGCGATGCTCCGCATTTCCAGGCAGCGGGCGCGCAACTTTTCAAACCGCACGCGCTGCTCCGGCGGGAATTGCGCCACAATCTGCTGCACGCTGCGCTGGCCCGACACCTGTGCCTGGGTGCGCGTCTCCTGGTGGAATTGCGCATCGATGGCGTCGCGGAATTTAGGGTGCGAGACCAGCCCCGTCAAATACACCAACTCGCCCGCCGCCACCAGCGCCATCATGGCGTCGGGGAAGGGACTCAAAAACGCCGCACCGGTGGCGCCCAGGAAGGCCAGCAAGTTCCAGCGATAGAGGAACGCGCGCTTCACATAAACGAGGGGGCCGGGCCGCTTGATGATGGGGGAGTTGCCTAATGGTGGAGTGGCCATCGGTCAGGCTCCCTCGGGATGCGCGCGAGCTTCGAGTTTTTCAATGATGTCACGGATCTCCATTGCAATCCGGTTAAACTCGGCTTCTCGCTGCATGGCCCGCGCCGGACGGTCCGGCGGCGGCACTTCCAACTGGTGAAGAATCGTTCCCGGAGCCGGCGAGAAAATTAGAACCCGGTCCCCGAGATAGACCGCCTCATTAATATCGTGGGTGACAAAGAAAACGGTCGCCTGCAGTTCGCGCCAAAGGCCGACCAGCAGGTCCTGCATGTTGAGTCTCGTGGCCGGGTCCAGGGCGCCGAAAGGTTCGTCCATGAGAATGATACGCGGCCTCAAAATCAGGGTTCGCGCGATGGCCACCCTCTGCCGCATCCCGCCCGAAAGCTGGTGCGGGTACTTGCAGGCATCGCGAGTCACATTCAAGCCGACCTTGCCGATCCACTCCCGGGCCTGCTCCTCCCGCTGGCGGCGCGGTACGCCCGCGCACTCCAGGCCGAAGGCCACGTTGTCGAGTACCGTGCGATTGTCGAAAGAAGTGTAGTCCTGGAAGACCATGCCGCGGTCCGAGGCCGGCCCTGCGACGGGTTTGCCGAACACCGTCACCGCGCCCGAGGTGGCGGGGAAGTGGGGACTTAAACCCGCGATCAGGCGCAATACGGTGGACTTGCCACAGCCGGAAGGGCCCAGCATGCCGATGAATTCGCCCTTGTTCGGGCAGTCTTCCACGGCAAAGGTGACGTCTTTGATGGCGGTGTACGCCGCCGGCGTGCCCGCGTTAAAAGTCTTGGTCACCTTGCGGAAATCGACCACCACCGGCTGCTCCGCGGGGCCGCTCATTCCGTCTCCGTCATGTGAGGGAACAGACCCCTCTGCATCCACATCAGAAAGCGATCGATCAGAAACGCGATCAGTCCGATGATGAACAGGATCAGGATGATGTGTTCCGAGAGGCCGCGCCGCTGGCTGGTGGAGAGCAGGTAGCCCAGCCCGTGCTCGGCGTTGATGAGTTCCGCCAGCATGATGTAGCCGAAGGCCATGCCGAAAAGCGCGCGCAGGGTGGAATAGATGCCCGGCAGCGCCAGCGCGATCAACACCTTGGTGACGATCTGCCATTGCGAAGCGCCCAGCGTCTGCGCAGTCTCCACGTAGCGGTCCGGCACGGACGTGACTGCCGATACGGCCCCGGTGAAGACAAACGGGACGCATGCCACAAAAAGGAACATTACCTTCTGTGTCTCTTCAATGCCAAACCACAAAATGGTGAGCGGGATCAGCGCGGCAACCGGTATGTTGCGTCCAAAAATCGCCAGCGGAGCGCTGGCGGCATCCAACACCCTCCACGAGCCGGCCAGGATGCCCAGCGGTACGCCAACTACCGCCGCCAGTCCGAAGCCCAGCAGCACGCGCTGCAAGGTCGCTGCGATCGACGCCAGTAGTCCCCGTTCGTTCCACAGGGAAGGAAAACTACGGGCCACCTCGGTAGGAGAGGGCAGAATCACCGGCGAAATCAGTCGGGTCTCGGGCGTGGCGCCGCGCGTGGCCAGCCACCACACCACGAACACTAAGGCCACCGTGCTCAGGCCGAGCACCTTTCCGGCAAGCGGCGACGGTACCACACGAAGCTGGAACAACGCGGGAGACCCGCCCGTATTGCCGCTCGCCATACCTATTTCACAGATTCCAGCGGATAGACTTTGATTTCGACGCGCCGGTTCTTCGCGTTGTTGTCGGGGTCGTTCGAGTCCGCCGGGCGCTCCCATCCCATTCCGCTGGCGGTGAACTGGTTGGGCTGCAGGGTGGGGTATTTGCGCACCAGCGCCTCTTTCACCGAATTCGCGCGGTTGAAGGAAAGCTCCTGCACCGACGACTCGGGCACCCGCCCCTTCATCGAAGCATCCGTGTGGCCTTCCACGATAATGCGGGCCGCGCCGAACTGGCCCGCCAACTTGGCCACCTCTTCCACCACGAAGTTGACGTTGGGGTCGTACAACTCTTCCACCGTCTTCCCGTTCTCCGTTTTCTCCACCTTCTTCATCAACTCAAAAGAGTTCGGGTAGAAGTGAATGACGATGGTCTTGGTCAGGATCTCTTCGCTCTCGCCCTTGATCGAAGATGCGGTGGCCGGCACGAACTGGGCCACATACTCATCCTTCTGGTTGGCGTATTTGGGTTCCTTCCCCAACTTGGCGATCACCGAGAAATCCATGACCTGGTCGAAATCGACCTTGTCCCCGGTCACGCCGATCCGCTTGTAGAGGTAGTAGGCGGTGTTCCAGGTGCGCTCGAAGTTGGTGGGGTTGTTCTGGTTGAGGAAGAACTCCCGGTTTTCCGCGTGATTGGTACTATGGGCATCGCCCAGCATGCTTAAGGCGTCGGTCTCCGGGATGGAATACCCCGCAGCCATCAGTTTGGCCACGGTTTGCTTGTTGGTCTGCTCCTTCAGGGATTCCATGGCGTCGAAGATTCCGCGGGCCAGCCCTTCGACCACGTCGGGGTTGTCCTTGGCGAAATCGGCGCGCGCGAACCAGACGTCGGCGATCAGCTTATTGGCTGTCGACGTCGATACCAGCAGGCGATTTCCCTTCACCTTTGACAGGTTATAAATATCGGGCGCCCAGGATACCGCGGCCGAGATCGACTTATCGGCATTGAAGGCTGCCGCCGCCTGGAACGCATCCTGCGTGAACTTGAATTTCACCTCGGAAGGTTGCACGCCGGCATTGATCAGGGCGTTCAGCACGAAGTAATGTGAAGGCGAGTTCTGTGCGAGCACCACGGTCTTGCCCCGCAGATCGCCCACCGTCTTGATTTCCTGACGCACCACAATGCCGTCGCCGCCGTTAGAGAAATCCACCTGCTGGTAGATTCTGGGCATCACGCGCGAATCGCGCCGCAAGCTATCCAGTAGCAGCGGCACCATGTCGAGCGTGCCCCAGCCGATATGCACGTTGCCGGCGGCATAAGCGTCGCGCATCGCCACCGGATCGTCAATCAGCGTCAATTCGACTTTGAAATCCTTCCCCGAAGGCGTCTTCCACAGTTTGCCCGGCTTCATGCCGTTGTTGGCGAAAATGATGGGCGCCCAACCGGCCCAAACGTTCAGCGCGAAGCGGACCGTGCGGTCGGTCATCGGCTTGTAGCTGGAAATACCCTGCACCGGCGGCAGTTTTTGGGCGGGGACGTAGTTGTACTCCTTGGCCGTGGTGACGCTCTTCGAGTCCGGAGCTTCCACGCCTGTGCTGACTTCGTCCTTGCTGAAAAGGCCGGGCTTGCCGGGGCCGGACTTGAAGCGCCACAGCCCGTATCCTACTAGCCCTGCCACCACGGCAAATACTGCGAGATAAAATGCAGGTTTCGGTTGAGCCATCTGTTGTTCTCCACCTCAAAGAGGATTACGACATCGCCGGCCGTCCGGTTCAGAAAACCGGATTAAGCCTGTTCCGTTCCGGTTACCTTGGGCGCTTCCAGCGCGGGCCCCAGGTCCTTCGCGGTTTCGGGCATTTTGGTGGTTTCGGGCGACCGCAGGCCCAGTTCCGTCTCGAACTGGGTGAGGGCGTCCTCCGCCATCGACTTTTCCATCTGCTCTTCGGCTTGAATGCTCGCCAGACCCTCGCCAGAGAGGTCCGCCGACACCCGTGCCTTGCCGCGATTGCGGTCAATCCGCTCCTGCACGACGCGCTCGATCTGCCCGAAATCGGTGGTCACACTGAGATTGAAGGTCTCCGAAAGTGCCGCGATTTCGGCCTCGGCGGAACTCATCTTCAGTTCGGCATCGTACTTCTGGATGTTCTCGCGCACCTGTGCGAGTTTGCCGCTGGCGTGCTTGATCTTCTTGAGGTTGTTCTCATAGGAAACCTCATGAAGCCTCAGCTGCTCCTGATGCCCTTCCAGTTCCTTCTTGGCCTTCTGTAACTCCAGCGCGAACTTGGCCGCCGTTTCGCGATTGCCCGCGCGCAGGTATGCCTTGGTCTCCGCTTCGAGCTTCTTGACGTGGTCCGTAGTCGAGGCCACTTGGCGCGTCAAACGCTCCACCAGACCGCGGTACATTTCCAGTCCCTTGCGCCCTTCCTTGAGCTGTTCGAGCGCCTGATCGTGCTCCAGTTGCATTTGCGCGATCGGATCGGCCTCCCAGAACACGTTGGCTATCTTATTGATTTGAGCGCGAATCGCGCTCCAGAATTTGCCTAGTATCACGGTGTGGACTCCGTTATGTGTTGCAGCGCTTTAGGCCCGAAGGGGCCCGGCTAGAGGTGAGTGTAGCACGCGTCGACAAGCGGAACGAACGCTCGGGCCAACCGGGGAAGTCGTGCGGGCTGGCCATATTTTCGCGTCCCGCCCGAATCGCGCCCGGGCGCGAAATTCCGCGTGTGCGGCCGCTTCCGGGCAAGTGGCGCGGCGATGTGGTGCGCGGGCGTGCCCGGGGTTGCGCGCCGCTATAATCGGGGAGGTTTCCGTTCCCAGGGAGGTACTACGCCGTGAAGGCAGCCGTATGGAGAGAGAAAGGCCGATTTGAAATCGTCGAGGCGGCGGACCCCGCGCCCGGCACGGGGGAAGTCGTCCTCCGGGTCGCGTACTGCGGCGTCTGTGGCAGCGACATTCACCGTGCCTGCACGCATGGCGAGATTTCTCCGGGCGTCGTCATCGGGCACGAGTACTGCGGCGCCATTGCCGCGGTGGGCGCGGGTGTTTCCGGCTGGAAGGAGGGCGATCGCGTGACCTGTGCCAGCGTCACGCCGGACGTTCACTCGCGGCCGCGCTTCACGCCGAAAATGGTAGCGCGCACCGGCGAACCGGGCAGCCTGCACCAGGGCGCGTTTGCCGAATACAAACGCCTCGCTGCGTCCAATCTGCTTGCCATACCGCCATCCGTCGACGATTTCACGGCGTCTCTGATCGAGCCCACGGCGATTGCCGTCCACGCCGTCGAGCGCGCGCAGATCGCGGTGGGCGACCGCGTGGGTATTCTCGGCCTCGGGTGCATCGGTCTGCTGGTGCTTCAGGTGGCGAAGGCCGCCGGCGCGCAGGAGGTGCACGGCTTCGATCCGTCTCCAGTTCGCCGGCAGGCCGCGCGCGACCTCGGCATCGACGCCGTCTACGATCCCCGCGAGGTTGACGCCGTCGAAGTACTCGAAGCGCTGCCCGGCGGTGCGCCGGAAGTGGTCTTCGATTGCGCCGCCGCCCCGCGCACTCTGGATCAGGCGCTGACCGCCGTGCGGGCGCACGGGCGCGTCGTGCTGGTGGGCATGAGCTGGGACCCGGTGGCCGTGCACCCCATGGAATGGCTGGCGCGCAGTGTGCAACTGCGTACGATGTACGCTTACACCCGCAGGCAATGCGAGGTGTCGGCGCAATTGATCGCGAGCGGCAAAGTGCGGGGCGCCGCGATGACGCGTCCTGAATGGACGTTCCCCCTCGAGGGCATCAATCAAGCGTTCGCGCAGAGCGTCGAGGCCTCGCTGGTGAAGGCAATCGTGAGGCTGTAGAACGGGCTGCTGCGCGGGGATGATGACGCTTCCGGTGAAGCGTCCCCTACTGCACCAGCGACTTGCCCGATTCCAGCGTCTCGACCATCGCTTTCAGGCTGTTGCGATTCAAGTCGTCGGGCGCTTGCGTGAGCGCTTTCTTCGCGTGCTCAAGCGCCTGTTTGTTGTCGCCGATTGCCGCGTAGCCGCGCGCCAGTCCAACGTGGATCGGCCACGCGTCTCCATTGCGCTTGGCGTTCAACTGGAAAACCTCCAGCGCTTCCTTCGGCTTCTTCTCCGCGATCAGCCGCCGCCCGTACTGGTGCAGGTCCAGGGGACCGGCGGACGGATCCGCGACGGCCAGTTGCATGGTCTTGGCGGCATCGTCCTTGCGGCCCATCTTGTCGAGCACCATGGCCTTATTGGCGAGCGTAGTGAAGTTGGCCTGGCCAATCTGCGGCTTGCTCACCGCGATCTCGGCCCATTCCAGCGCCTGATCCAAATGCGTACCAGTGCCTACCAGGTATTGCGACGCTTCCACCCAACCGCGCCAGCCGAAGCCCTGCATGTTGGTGAGATTCTCTTTGATCTTGGAAATGTGGAGCGAGGTGATGTCGTCCACCTTGATGGACCACGGCACCGCCAATTCTTCCCACTGCAACTCCGCGACCGCCTCGCCGGGCTTGCGCACGGGGAACTCATACGTCAGATACTCGCGGTACTCGTGTTTGTGAGGCTTCACCGCGACACGCAGGGCGTCGTGCTCCGCTTCGTAATAGAAACTGCCCCAGGCATTGGCATCCTTGGAGAAGATAATCGTCCACTCCTCCGGACCGGCGATCATATGCAGGCCGTAGCGTCCGGCCGGCAGTCGTTTGCCTTCGATCGACACGTCTTCACTCACCGTGAACACAGTGTTCTCATTCGCACCGGCGCGCCACGGACCGGGCTTGCCGTTGCCGAAGCCGAGGTCGGTGAGGCCGTAGGGCACTAGCTTGCCCCAGATCTGCCCGCGCCGGTCTTTACCGTCGGGACCGTGCACCGCGGGGCTCGAATAGTCGATATGGATGCGCACCGGCCCGATGAACTGGGTCACGGAGGCCTTTTGATTGTTGCCGCTGGGCGGAAGCTGCAGCCCTGGAACGCTTTGTGCGCCGGCCGGCAATGCGAGCAGGACAGTCAATAGGAGACGAACCATACCCCGCTTGGACGGGGGACCGGACAAAATGTACCGCGCACCGATCCAAGGCGCCCGCCAGCAGCGTATTTATTGATAGAAGGTGGGAGCCGGTGGCGATCGCCTTTCTGCCTGAGCTATGCTAGCAACTTCAGCCATACCCCTGATGAACGACGAATTCCTGCCACCGGTATCGTCCGCGGGCGCCGCTCCCTGTCGCCGGGAAGCGCTGGCGGAGAGCCTTGCGGATTTGGTCGGACAGATGGCGCAGGGGCGGCAGGAGGCACTTTCCAGCCTCTACGACCAGACCTCGCCGATGGTCAACGGACTGTTGCTGCGAATTCTGGAACGCCGCGAGGACGCCGAGGAGGTACTACTGGACGTTTACATGAAGGCGTGGAAATA
This sequence comes from Candidatus Solibacter sp., assembly GCA_039934035.1. Classification (GTDB taxonomy): domain Bacteria; phylum Acidobacteriota; class Terriglobia; order Bryobacterales; family Bryobacteraceae; genus Solibacter. The sequence goes on from JBDTMZ010000057.1 coordinate 12,762, forward strand.
TGCCTCGCGCTACACAGGACAGCGCGGCAGCGTTCCGGCCTGGCTGATGATCATGGCGCGCAACGCCGCCATCGACCGCATCCGCCAGAAGCGGGCACAACCGAAGACGCTGGCGTTCGAACCCGCGGTCACGCCCGAGCCCGAATCGAGCGAGGCATCGCCGGAAGACCAGACGGCCGACGAGCAGCGCCGCCGCCGCGTCCAACAGATGTTACGGGAGTTGCCGGCTGAGCAGCGGGAAGTGGTGGAACTGGCATTCTTCAGCGGCTTGACGCACGCCGAACTCGCCGAGCGTCTCGGCGAACCGCTCGGGACCATCAAGAGCCGCATCCGCATGGGGCTGATTCGCCTGCGCGGTTTGATCGAGGAGCCCGGAATATGAGCCGCCAGAAAGACACCGTGGCGCTCACGCCGGACGAGCAGCAGGAGATCGCGGCGCTGGCGGCTCTCGATCTCGCATCGCCCACCGAAGCGGCATCCGTGCCCCGGCGCATGGTGAAGGAACTGCGCGAGAGCGCCTGGCAACTGGCAGAGTCAGTGGACGCCGTGGCACCCCCGCCCGCATTGAAGGAACGCCTGATGACGCGTGTCGCGCAATTCGAACAGCTCAAGCCGCTGGCCGACGTGCGCCGCAACGAAGATTTCTGGGCGCACTCGGGCATGCCGGGAATCGATATCAAGCAACTCTTCAAAGAGTCCGAAACCGGGCGCACCACGTACTTGCTGCGCATGGAGCCCGGCTGCCGCCTGCCGGCGCATGTCCACCACGATGCGGAGCAGTGCCTGGTGCTGAAGGGCGACATCGCCTGGGGCGATATCGTTTACGAAGAAGGCGACTTCATCGTGATGGGGAAGGGAACGCACCACCCCGAAATTCACACCGTGAACGGCAACCTCCTGCTGCTGATTTCCGGCCACACCGAATTCGATCACGCATAAGCGGGCCGCAAGCGGTGCGCGAAAAGGCCTCCCCGCCGACGAATGCAGAGGTTAATCGGAAGTTTTATCGGCGTGCATCGGCGTTCATCGGCGGCCAATTCTTCTTCTCAAAATGCTCGTATTAATAAAGAAAAAAACTATCGGCCGCCGATGAACGCCGATGCACGCCGATAACGCTATGAGTAGTTCATCTGCGGCCGGAAGTTGCAGCTTCGGTAAGCCTCAGAGCCTCTCTAGCAATCCCGTCAGGAACTTCCAGAACGGCGGCACTGACGAGATTTTGATGCGCTCGCCCGGACTGTGCACGTCCACGATGTGCGGCCCGAACGCGATCATCTGCATGCCCGGATACTTCTCGCCGATCACGCCGCATTCCAGGCCCGCGTGCATGGCGGCGAGTTCCGGCACCGCGCCCAGCAACTCCTGGTGCACCGCTTTCGACGTGCGCACGATATCGCTGTCCGGTTCCGGCTTCCATCCCGGGTAGCTGCCGGTGTGCCCCACCGCGAAGCCCGCCATGCCGAAGACTCCGCTCACCATGGCTCCCGCGGCCAACTTCGCGGTGGCGATCGCACTGCGCTGCGTAGTCGCGATCTCCACCGATTCGCCCTTTGTCGCCACTGTCGCCAGATTCGTCGACGTCTGCACCAGGCCCGCGATGTCCGGACTCATTTCCAGTACGCCATGATGCTGGCAGGCGAGCAGGCGCGCCAGCCCCGCGGCATCGTCGTCCGTGAGCACGATGTCCGGGCGTTCCGCGCTTTCCACCGCGATGCGCAGGCCGGGGTCGAACGCGCCCAGCGCCACGCGCGATGCCTCTTCCACCGCGCTCACCACCTCGCGCAAATCGTTTTCGTACGCCTGCTCCACGACAATGACGGCGTACGCTTCACGCGGAATCGCATTGCGCTTGCTGCCTCCGTCCACCGCGGCGATGCCCACCGGCACACTGCGCAGCAGCGTCTCGAGCACGCGTCCGAGAATGCGGATCGCGTTGCCGCGCCCGCGATGAATATCGATGCCCGAGTGCCCGCCCTGCAGGCCGGACACTTTAATCCGCCACGCTGTGCCCGCGCCGGTTTTCTGCCACGACATTTCGCGGCGCGCCACAGTATTCAGTCCGCCCGCGCAGCCGATGCAGAGCGTGCCTTCCTCTTCCCCATCGAGATTGAGGAAGTAGCGCGCACGCAGCAGGCCTGGGGGGAATTCCGAGGCGCCCGTCAGGCCGCTCTCTTCGTCCACCGTGAAAAGAAACTCCAGCGGACCGTGCGCGACATTCTCACTCTCCATCACGGCCAGGGCAGCCGCCGCGCCTGCGCCGTTGTCCGCGCCCAGAGTGGTGCCGTCGGCCTTCAGCCAGTCGCCCTCGAGCACCAGGCGAATCGGGTCGCGATCGAAATCGTGCACGGTGCCTTCGTTCTTTTCGCAGACCATATCGAGGTGGCCCTGCAGCACGGCGGGAATCGCGCCCTCGCGTCCGGTGCGCGCGGGTTTGCGCACCACAATGTTCCCTACCGAATCGGAAACGGCTTCCAGCTTCAACCGCGCGGCCTGCGCCAGCACGTAGCGGCGGGCGCCTTCTTCGTTGCCCGAAGCGCGCGGGATGGCCGAGAGCGCCTCAAAATGCCGCCACAACGACGTGGGCTCCAGATGTTCCAGCAGGTTCGCCATAACTCCCATCGTAATTCTTCGCAGCCCGCGATATTGACAATTTTCGACGCCCCCCGGCAACGCCACAAGCTATCATGGCATCCATGTCCGCCACTCTCGCCGCCCATCCTCCCGGACTCGCCACGCTCTTCTTCGTCGAGATGTGGGAGCGCTTCAGCTACTACGGCATGCGTGCCATCCTCGTTCTCTACGCGGTGGCGCTGCCGGCCAACGGCGGCCTCGGCTTCGACACCAAGGAGGCTGCCTCCTTGTATGGCAGCTACACGATGGCGGTCTACCTGCTCTCGGTGCCGGGCGGGTTGATTGCGGACCGCCTGCTGGGAGCGCGCCTCGCCGTGCTGTTGGGCGGCATCGTGATTGTGTGCGGGCAGTTCTGCCTCACGGTGTCGTCGCTGACCTTCTTCTACGCGGGACTCTCGCTGATCGCCATTGGCACCGGGCTGCTCAAACCGAACATCTCGATCATGGTGGGCGGACTCTACGGCGAAAAAGATCCTCGCCGGGACAGCGGCTTTTCGCTGTTCTACATGGGCATCAATGTGGGCGCGGTCATGGCGCCCCTCGCCTGCGGCTACCTGGCCGAGAGCGCATCTTTCAAAGCCTGGCTGACCGCGCGTGGTTTCGACCCTACCGCGAGCTGGCACTGGGGCTTCGGCGCCGCCGGGGTCGGCATGATCGCGGGACTCATCGTCTATTTGCTGCGCCGGGACACGCTCGCCACCGTCGGCCACCGTCCGCTCTCTCGCGCGCAGAAGGCCGGCAGTGAACCTGCGCCGCCGCTCACCGCGCGCGAATGGAGCCGCATCGGCGCCATCTTCATCCTGTTCACTTTCACAATCTTCTTCTGGGCTGCCTATGAACAGAAGGGCGCGAGCCTTAATCTATTCGCCAAACAACTGGTCAGCACCAAACTTTTCGGCTGGGATTTTCCGGCCAGCTGGCTGCAATCGCTCACGCCATTTTACGTGATCCTGTTGGCCCCGCTGTTCGCCCGCCTGTGGGTGCGTCTCGGTGACCGACAGCCTGCCAGTTCCACGAAATTCGCCCTGGGGCTGGCCTCCATCGGCTGCGCCTTCTGCCTCCTGGTTCCGGCTTCCGCGCTCACCGCTTCCGGCAAAATCAGTCCGTTGTGGCTCGCCGCGGTGTACTTCCTCGATGTCGTGGGCGAAGTCTGCCTCAGTCCCGTGGGACTCAGTACGGTCACCAAGGTCGCGCCCGCCCGCTTCGTCGGATTGATGATGGGCGCGTGGTTCTTCGCCACCAGCCTGGGCAATAAACTCGCCGGCTACCTCTCCGGCTTTTTTGTGGCCAACGATTCCGCTGTGCTCATGCG
>JBDTMZ010000058.1:0-12492 GCA_039934035.1 Candidatus Solibacter sp.
ACAACATGAAAAAAATCAGCCCCTTACGCCTTGCCCATTCTGGTGACGTACACCCCTTACGGGTTCAGCGCTTGACTGTTTCATACACGTTAAGACCAGATAGGCCGCTGATTCGTGACGCGAGGCAGAACCCAACTAGCGGATGCCGTCATTCCGCACTGTGTCCGATGGGAGCGGCCACGGCATTCTTCCGCCGGCTCCGCCGCAAATAACGTTCCCGGGCGCGAGCGACCTCGTGATAGTGATCCACTAACCACTGATCGAGCATACTCATCACTTCCGCAAGCGTGTGGCCAAGATCGGTGAGCCGGTAGTCCACCTTCGGCGGCATGGTTCCGTAGTCCTTGCGGAGGACCAGTCCGTGCCCTTCAAAATCCCGCAACGTCTCCGTCAGTACTTTTTGGGAGATGCCGCCGACCTCGCGAAGGAGTTCCGAATTCCGGCGCGGCCGCTGCTTCAGCAAGGGGAAGATGAGCATCGCCCATTTGTCGCCAATCAGATTGAGCACTGCGCGGGAGGGGCAGCGCCCGTTCCAAGGGTCTGGAATTTGTCTCGCTGCTTCTTTAGCTTGCATAGTTACCAAAAGGTGCGTACTTGATTAAACGCGCCTATCCCTCTACCGTTGAGTCTAGCGCTTCCGCCAACAGGCGGACAAGCAGAGTGGGGAGGATCTCAAAGCAATGGAACTGACCAAGGGCATTCACCACTTCCCCACCGGCCCATTTAACTGGTACGTAGTGGAAGATGCTGGCCGATTCACGCTGGTGGACGCCGGCTTTCCCGGACATTATCGGGTCTTCGTGGAGGGCCTTCGAAGTATAGGCCGCAGCACGCAAGGATGTGGAGGCAATCGCCATCACACATGCCCATGCCGACCACACGGGGTTTGCGAAGCGCTTGCGAAGGGAGACGAACGCACCCGTTTTCATTCATCGGGACGATTTGGGGATGGCGGCGCGGGTGCTGCAATTGCCTTGGGTTGGACTGCTATCGAACGCGTGGAGGCCGTTCACCGGAGGGATGCTGGGGCGCGCGATCGTCAATGGCGTGTTTGCGATGCCATCCATCAGCAACGCCCGGTCCTTCAAAGATGGCGATGTATTGGATGTTCCCGGAAGGCCCCATGTTCTTCACGTGCCTGGCCACACGCCGGGCGAATCGGCGTTGTACTTGCCTGACCGCAAGGTGCTTATCAGCGGAGACACGCTGGTTACTCTGGATTTATTCAGCGGGAAGAAAGGGGAGCCCCAACTTCCCCACACAGACTCTTGAATGCCGATGACAAACTCGCGCGAAGATCGCTAGACCGGATGCGGGAATTGGGAGCCGTTACTATGCTCCCGGGTCACGGTAGGCCGTGGACCGGGTTGATGGCCGACGCGATTAGGATTGCCAGAGCGACCGCCAGCAAGCATTCCGCCGTTGGATGACGTCGGAACATGCGAGGGATGGAAGGGGTGACCGGGAGATCAGGGCTCGCAGACGGCCGGAATACTGCGCGGGCCGCCTGCGAGGTTTTCGGACTACTACTGCGCCGCTAATCCAACGGATCCGAATGGAACCGGCACTAACCCAATAGACCAGAGGCCCCCATCGGGGTCGACTCGAAACTCCGAGATCCCGGTAGACGTCAAGACATAAAGGAACTGGCCGCCGTTGCTGAAAGACGCATCGATGGGGCCCGCGGGGGTCAGGCCGGTGCGCCCATCTGCGTTGAGTCCCGACAACTCGCCATGGACTCCGACTCGAAAGCCCGTGACGGAGCCGCTGCCGGTGTTGGTCGTGTAGGCGAAGCGGCCGTACGGAGTCACGACAACCCAACAGGCCGCAGTCTGGTGCGTCGCCGCCGAGCCGGTTTCGAGCATCAGAGTCCCGTTGTCGCGTACGATATAGGACGACACCGCGCTGGCGCTGGCGGCTCCGCCGAATGCTTCAGAGACCAAGATCTGATTGCCCCGGCCGAAGGCGAAGCCAAAGGGTGTCATGCCGTGCGACGCATTGGAAACGAGCGCTCCAGGAACGCCACTCGGGCCGACGTTGAATACATCAATGCGATTCGTGGCCTTCTCTGTGACGACGAGCATGTCGCCATCGGGACTGAACTGTACCTGCGCAGGTCCGGTCGCGGCGGCGCTCAATGCTCGCGTCGAATTCGAGATGGGAGTGAGCGTACCCTGAAACCCCAAAAAGAATCCCGAAATGTTGTTCGGCGATCCGGCGTTCAACACATAGACCAATCTTCCGTGAACCGTAATGCTAATCGGCGTCGCGCCACCCGATGGGAACTTGCCGGTCTTCGTAAGCCGGTCGTCATCCACGTTGAACACCGTTACGTCGTTGCTGCCCGCGTTGGCCACCAGCAGCCAGCGGTGGCTGTCGCTCAGCGCGATTGCGCCTTGACTACCGAGGCCCGCACCTGTGCCGAGGCCGCCGGTCGATATCGTCGGTCCCGCCTTCAAGCTGCCATCGCGCATCCGGTCGAAGACCACGACGCCATTCCCGGCAACGGCGTTGGTCATTGTGTAGACCGCACTATCCGCACCACGATCACGATCTTCAGAGGCGAACGTCGAGACGCATGAGGCGGTCGCTGCAAGCAAGACTATGGCAACACCATTCCTACGCAACATAAACTTGATCCCCTATCGATTTGAGATGCCGTGAACCTAACTCGGCTCCGGCTCACAAGTCATGTCGCGCGGCTTGCAGAATCCCCCCTGCAGATGTCAAAATGTCTTCACAATCCCGAACAGATTGCGGAAGTTCATGAGCATGCGCGTACCGGAAGGCGTAAGCTGCGCACTGATTGGGTTGCCACTGACGGTCTCCGAAAAGGAGTATCGAAATGCCCACGCCTTCCGGATTCGCAAGTCGATGCCGACCGCAACCTGGAGGGTGGGCTTCGTCGCGCCGAATCCGTTCATTACGCTTCCTGAAGCCGATTGCGCCGACAGATGAACGGCTCCGGCTCCCACGGAAAGATACGGACGCACTTTGGAATCTCGCGGACGAAAGTACAGCAGCGCGTTCCCCGACACAGCATGCTGATGACTAGAGAAACTTCGCTCATCGCTTGGCGCAGTGGACCGAACGGCGTCCAACGTCAATGCATTCCTGTTCCACAGATAGTCAAGCTGAATACTGAAGTAGTCGTTCCAATGCACGCCGCCAAACAAATCTACGGTGGCGCCGTTTTCCGGACCGTAGGACGACGCAGCTGCACCGTTCGAACTGAAAACGGTCCGTGCGTCTGCCGATAAGGTGGATACGCCGCCGAGCACACCTGCGTACGCCTGTGGCTGCCCCAGGCAAATCGAGGGCGCGAGAAACAATACCACGGCCGTAAGCGGCAACACCTTGCGGATTACTTCTGTCATGCGTCGCAAGCCTTCATTCTAGCCGAGGCCGCATCAAGTCGTCTCGTAATTCCATGAAACTTTTCGGGCTGTATCGGAGGGGGATTTGGTTTCCCGCTCGACTACGTCTGCGAAAACCAGATTTCATTCAAGGAGAGTCTTTCGCATGATCGTTTCTACCCGGCAAGCCGCGTTCGCGCGGATCTTCGCCATCGCTGCCACTCTGATCGCCGGCCAATCCATGGCGCTCGGCCAACATCGCGGTTCCAATCCGGGCTCTAACCAAATGACCCGCGCCGCGATGCCGCTCGCGGTGGGTTGGTTTAATGGCCTGCCATGCCTGTACACTTCCACCGACGCATCCGATGCTGACGTCGCGAAAGCCTTTGGCGCCAACTATGCACCTCAGCTTACCGGCTCGGCCGACCGCGCCACCCGAGCCATCTACGCCGTCACGAATTTCAGTCAGGGCAATATTGTCCCAACTGCTCCGGCTCCGCAAGGTCCCACTAATACAGACCGTGGATATTCGCCGCTATGGCTGGTGAACACGGTGACCTGGAATCCCGGCGCGACGCCAGTCGTGCTCCGTTCTGAGGCCGATGTGATGGCAATGCAGCAGGCAGGAATGGTGACCATTATGAGAACCAACATCGTCGTGAACTGTTCCATTCTTTGGACACCGCAAGGTGGCGTGCTGCCGGGAAGCGTGGTCAGCATTGCGGCGGGGACCAAGCCGGGTTCCATCCAAGCCATGGCCAGCATGCCTGTGACGCAAGGATGGTTTAACGGCCAACACGTGCTGTACCTTTCGCCGGAAGCATCCGACGCAGCGGCAGGCGGCCCGGACGCGAATCTCAGTGTGCTGCTGGGCTCGGCAGCCAATACCAACGCCGTCGATCCGATCTACGTCGTCACGAATTTCAAACAGGGCAACGTCATTCCTTCCGCTCCGATTCCTACCGGACCGCAAAGCACGGCCCGAGGCTATACGCCCCTATGGCAGGTTAACGCCGTTACATGGAAGCAAGGCATCACGCCATCCACACTGAAATCGGAGGCCGACGTGATGGCGGCGGCCGCGAGCGGCAATGTCACCGTAGCCAAAACCAACATCGTGGTGAACTGCCCGGTAATCCATACTCCGCTGGGAGGCACGCTGGCTGGAGTCACCATCACTCCCGCACCCGAAAGGTAGTCCTGTACTTCTTCATTGCACCGCCCGAGTCCCGGAGTTCGTTCCTCGGCCGGGCGGTGTGGTTTTGGTTCCGGGTGACAACGGGACCGCCCAGCATGTAGTAGGCCACGTCTAAGGGCGTCTAAAGGGGGGCCTTGCGCCATGCATCCGACACTCCAAGCAGGACACAAGTATGTGCGCTGGAGCAGCAGGTTTAGCGAACACGATATCCGGCCTCATCGGAAAGCATCATACTGGTTACAGGTGGACGGTGGATAGCACGCACGAGACGATGCCGGGTTGCGATCCGTCAGTAGCCGCCGATTTGGCGCTGGTGACGGCGGTTTTGCAGCGCGATCGCAAAGCCACCGCGGAATTTGTCGAGTCTTACGCGGATGCTATCTACGCATTCGTTCGCCGGCGTTTGACTCCTCGATACGATCTGGTGGACGACGTGGTCCAGGACGTCTTTCTAGCAGCGTGGGAAAGCCTCTCCAAGTTTCGAGGCACGTCCCCTCTGAAAGCATGGTTACTGGGAATCGCGCGGCACAAGGTGGAAGACCACTATCGGAAACTCCTGCGCGCCGCCGATCAACTCGACACCGAAGTCGTTGAAGTGCTGCCTGCGGCGAAGGTCGATTTAGAACAGATCGCGGATCAGGAGCGGACCGAGCAGCGGGCCCGGGCGGTGCTTGAGGATCTGCCAGAGCAATATAGCGCAGCGTTACAATGGCGCTACTGGGAAAAGCGGAGCGCGCGGCAAATGGCCGAAGCCACTGGACGCACCGAGAAAGGGATCGAACGCCTGCTCTCGCGCGCCCGCGATGAATTTCGAAGGAGGTGGACCGAATGAGTGACGAACATCGCGCTCCCTCGCGCCTCAAATCGAGGATCTACTCCGCTCTCGTGCAGCGCCAAGCTCAGGATGGCCCGCTGTTGGGACTTACCGAAGTGAAGGCGCACGGTCAGAAGCTGTGCGTGTTCGAAGAATTGGTGCAGGTTTCTCCTGTCGGAGATTCGTTGAAGCGGACGAACTATTGCCGAGTCTGCCATGCCCGCGTCATGGGCGAGAACATCGAAGACGCGCCAGTCTATTGGAGCGGTTGCCCCTACGCGCAGTTCCAGAATCGCTAGTGGGAGTGGCGAGCGCTACCAGGCATCGCCGCCAGCCGGAGGGGGCCAACACCCCAGCATCCGCCGGATTTGCACGATGCGGCCCAAGTGATATGCGTTGTGTACGGCGAGGTTCATCATCACTTCAAGCAGGCTAAGCGGACTAGTGCCCGACGCGGGTTCCTCCAGTTTGGACATCCGGATTGCAAAATTGCTTGTCCCTGTTACTCCGCCGGCTGTCGGTGGCGGCGGAAAAGGTTTTATTCCGGCGCTGACAACAAACCCGGAGCGGTAAAGGAATCTGTGGGCTTCTGATTCGGATCCTATTCACCGGCCGCACGCGACCGCTACCCTCGACGCCGCGCGATGAGACGGTTGCCCCCTACGGACTCCTCACCTTGCCCATCGCGCCCGTCTCACGCTCCAATCGCGCGGCGCGGGCTCACCAGGGCAGATCTCGCTGGGGCCGACCTTGGCGCTGGGCAGCCGCCGCGCGATCCCGGTTCGCAGTTCCTCTCCCCGGAGATTCGCGCGATCCTCGAGTACGCGTCTCTTGCCCCCAGCGGTCATAACGCGCAGCCATGGACGGTCCGCGTGGGTGACGGGGAATTGCGCATCGCATCGGACCGCTCGCGCTGGCTGCGGAAAGTCGATCCCTCGAACCGGGAACGGGCGCTGTCGGCCGGCGCCTTCCTCGATAATCTGCTCACCGCTGCTCCGAGCCACGGCTACCTCGCTGACTACATCGTCGGAACCTGACGAAAATGATGGTTGCGGCACGCGGACGAAACCGGCGTTCAACGCCACGCATCCGGGTCCAAGCGGCAGATACAAGCTCCCCGGCCGGCACGGGCGCTCGGCCGAGGAACGGTGGGCAATGGCTCAGAGTGTCGTGTGCCATCCGCCCGACCCGGTCGCATTGAACTGGGAGGCGCACCCGCCCCGGCCTTCTGCCCGAGCGAATACGCGCCCACGGACACGCTGACTTCTCCACAAGCGCTGTAGATTTCGCGGACCTGCTTCTGGTATGGCTTCCCGGAACACTAGTGGACTTCCCCCTGGAAGCCTTGTCGCGTAGATCTCGGGAGTCGGAGGCTTCCTCTAAAACAGCGGGAACTGAACATCCGATTGCGATTCTTCCATTCGGCGGATGGGGCGCACCGATGGCGGGCGCATTCCGAACTTCAGAGCTTTGACGGCCGCGTCAACGGTCAGAGTCGGCGTGACCAACGGCGTTGTAAGCAGCGCATCCGCGGTTGGCTCCGGCGGGATAGTGGCGGAAGTGAGAATGGAGCTATTCTCCGCCTGGATCTGACGCCAGACCGCAGCGGCCGACTCGCCGACGCCGTTTTCGATGACGAGTTCGCGCGCCATCGCGGTCAGCATATCGTCGTCTTCATTGAGTGATTGCAGCCCTTCCCGGCTGAACTTGCCTTCCATGGCGAGCGAAACCAGTAGCTTTCTACCCATAAGGCGCAGACAGCTCGACTGCATTGTCTCCTCATAGTGCAGATGGAAGACGCGGACGGGTTGTCGTTGCCCGATTCTCCATGAGCGCCTGCTGGCCTGCCGGAGAGTGTGCAGCGAGTAGCCAGACTCAAAGAAGATCAGGCTGGCGTGGTTCAGAAGATCGATCCCCGTCTCGATAATCTTCGGATGGCTGATCGTAACTTGCACGCCTTCGCGCACCCTCTGCGCGATCCAAGCCTCACGTTTCTCGGGTGGCACGTCAGATGTCAGCACAGCGACACGGAGTCCCTCCCGCCCCAGAATCGCTGCGAGCCGCTGCGTCACATCCCGCTTCCTAGTAAAGACAGCGTACACGTGGCAGCAACGGCTGCCAGCCTGCAGCTCCGCCTTCACAACCTCTACCAGGCGCCTTTCCTTGGCGTACACAAGCTTCTGATCCAAGTCCGCAGGTTGGGCGATCAAGAATCGCTCCCTGCGCTGCGTCTCGGGATCGTACTCGTAACCATACAGATCTCCGATATTCCACGGGTGGTCCGGGTATAGAAGCAGTGCATTCAGCCCGACGCTCACTACTGAATGGTTCATGTGGTGCTGCTTGATGGCATCCTTGATCTGCTCCTCAAGCGCCTGATATGCTGCCTGGAGCGGTGCGTCCATGGGGACACCGACGACTTGTTCGGTGAACGGCGGCAGTTCCGCCGAAATATCCTCTAATGAAACGAAGGCCGCAAGGCTCATCAGAAACTCGCTGAACAGCAATGGCGAGGCGCCAGGCCTGCGCTTGATCTGCTTGGTGACGCGCGCTTTCGAGCAACTGTTGTCTGCCGGCTCGATGGTCGTGACCCTTTCCAACACACCGTAGGTTTCGGCGAAGGAACGCAGCCCGGGTTCGCCCCATTCATAGCCGTGTGCGACCATTTTGCCAGCCTCGATTCGATACAGGAGATTGTAGACGTCGCTGGCGTAACCGCCCAGTAGCGTGCCGGTGAGGATCACTGTGTGATCCGCGCAGGCCGCCAGCGTAGCCAAACCGTTCCCCTGTGCCGTGTCATTCGCCAACTGATGAGCCTCATCGCAGATGGCATAGTCGAACCAGTGCGGCATGAAACGCCCAATGAAATCGAGCGGCGCGACACGACGGATTCTCTTGCCATCGGCTTGCCATAGCGGGCTATATATCTGCCGTCGGGGTTTCAAATCGGTGCCATCTTCCTTCTCGCTGGCGCGGCCGATGACCTCACCAAGACGCGCCTTCCGAAAGTCGGAGGCGATCAGCCAGCGCTCGCCCGACTCCACCCGCATGCCCGTGTCCGGGTTGACCACGCTCCCCAGGTACCGCCCGGAGCGCGCAATTCGGTACGCATGGCGCCAAAAGTGGGACAGCTTTCCCTTGTCCCGCCCGACCACGAATACCGCCGGTCCCGAACAGATTTCCTGCTGCCAGCGCGCTCGGGCGGTCTTGTGGTTCTTGCGTAGCCGAAGGTCAGTGAGCGTGGTGTGCAGTCCCTCTCGGACGATCTGCCCGCGGCGCAGCTTTACCTCGTTGACCCCGCATGGCGTGCTCCGATCCCGGACTCGATCCCTCAGACCGTCTATCAGAAACACCCTCAGTCGGGGAATCGTCTCCAACGCCTCTTTGCACCATTTCAATGTGATGTGACCGGGCGCCATCACAATCGCTGTAAATGGCCGGCCAGCGCTATGAACGTGCAGGGCCGCAAGCGATATCAGAGTTTTTCCCGTCCCGCATTCCGCGATCACCGCGGCGCTGCGGTCCCTCTCCCATTTCTTGGCGACGCCCATCGCGGCAACCGCTTGCGCCGGAAACGGTTTTCGAAGCAAGGTGGCAAGCCTCGGGGATAGCGGATCATCCGCCTTTTGAAGGGCCGGATAGCTATTCAGAATGCGCTCTCCCAATTCGCCCGCAAACGTGCGGAGGTAATCGTGAATTGATTCTGGAACCGACATGGAGAAAACTCCCTTTTCGATGTTGAGTTTGGTGGCGCCACTTCAGTCGGCACCTTACGGTTGGACGAAAGATCACGCTGGAGATGTTTTTGTCCCCGACCTGTTGCGCGACTTTCGCCCACCGCTGTCGTCTAATTCGCAACTGAGCGCAGCACTGTGGAACTCCGATGGGAACGATATCCACGACTCGCCGGCTACGGCACGGCCCGGAAATGGCTAGGGATCGGGGCCAACCTTGGATTGGCGGCAAACACCATTGATGCTTATGGCCGGGCGCTTGAGGACTATCTCGCCTTCAGCGCCACTCCGCCGGTCGATATCTCGAATGCGAATCGTGAACACATCGCCGCGTACGTGCACCATTTGGCCGCGCGGCGGAATCCCAAGCCACCGAATGTTGTCGTCATCGATTCCGGCGTTGGATTGGCGAATGCCACGCTGCAACTACGGCTTACGGCAATCCGCCTGTTTTACGACTACCTGATTGAGGAGGGCTTCCGCACTAGCAATCCAGTGGGCCGTGGCAGGTATACGCCGAGCCGTTGCTTTGGCGGTGCACGTGAGCGCGGCCTCATTCCGCGTTTCAAGAAGCTCCCCTGGATTCCTAACGACGACCAGTGGCGCGCTGTCATCGAAGCAGCCAAGCAGGAACCTCTGCGCAATCGTGTCATGCTCGCGCTGTCTTATGATGCAGCCCTTCGGCGTGAGGAGATCTGTTCCCTTCAAACCGGCGATATCGATCCATCGCGGCGGACCGTCAGCATTCGGGCAGAAAACACCAAGAACCGCAGGGCGAGGGTCGTTCCGTACTCGGAGGCGACATCCAAGTTATATGGGGCATACCTGCGGGAACGGCGCGCGCTCAGCACAGAACGGGGTCTGCTGTTTCTCTCCGAGTCCCGCCGCAACCGGGCTCGCCCGATCACCATCTGGACGTGGTCCAAGGTCGTTGAAGGCATCTCTGCGCGGTCCGGGGTGCCGGAGTTTACGACGCACACGTCGAGACATCTCTGTCTGACAGACCTCGCACGAGCCAACTGGGACATCCACGAGATCGCAACTTTCGCCGGCCACCGGAGCATCGAGTCCACGCTCCTGTACATCCACCTCAGCGGGCGTGACTTGGCAGCCAAGTTGGCGCGTGGAATGGCAACGATCCACGATTGGCGAGTTCGGACGATTGCCGAGGTCCTCCATGCATGAGGTGGCATGCAAGGCGCCCGTGGAAGAGGCGACGCAGCGGTGGCGCTGGCCGATTGACGCATCCGTCTACGATCGCACTGCGAGCCTGTATCCGCACGAGACAGGCGAACTCGCTAGGCTTGTGCGTCGCAACCGCTTCGGATGCTGGTCGCAAAGCGCTCAGGAGAACCTCTCCCGATTGCGAACACCCGTCTACGATGTGTTGAAGATCATCGAGGCTCGGCCAGGGCATTGGTGCACTGCTACCACGGTGCTTTTGCTCGATATGCATCATCGTCAGACAAGCTTTTGGGGATGGACCGACAGCCAGTGGATCGAAACAATTGGCACTTCGCCATCCGCATTCTGCGCGCGCCACTCCTTGATCGACGACACGGTCCGCCCATACCTCGCGGCGGTAGCCTACCTCCTGGAGCGCTTTCAGGAAATCTCTGCGCTTGGAACCATCAATCACGTCAATCTCGCACGTCACGTATTCAGCGCCGCGCGGGTAAACGCAGCCATCCGACAGGTTGTCGACATGACCACGGCCTGGGGCTTCGGGAAATGCGTGGCCGGCGACCTTCGGACCACAATCGGAGTCCTTGTGCTGGCCAATCGGAGTCCAAACCTTCGGGACATCACGGTGACGTTCCTGGAGCAGCAGAGGCGCCTTGCCGCCAACAGCCGCCGTAGCGCGAGCATCCTCAACCTCTCACGAGTTCTCCTGACACTTGGATTAACGGGGTCCGCCCTGCCGTTCCTCCCGGAAACCAATAAGCCTAAGCCCGTCGGCGACGTCCGCAAGGGCGTTTCGCCTGAGTGGGTCCAGTGGGTCGAACGGTGGCGAGCGACATCCACGCTCCAACCCAAGACCCGCCGCGTCTGCTGCCAGTACCTGTTTAAGGCCGGCCGCTGGTTGGCAATAGTGCATCCTGAATGCTCATCGCCGGGGGCTTGGACCCGCGAGATCGCTGCGGATTGGGTTGCTGCGGTATGCCGAATGAAGGTCGGCGATTGGATGCAGGCCGACGCCAAATATCAGCGCTCACGCATAGGTAAGCCGCTTGGGGCCGCGACAAGAGGCACCCATCTCAGTTCCGTGAGCGCGTTTTTTCGAGACTGTCAGGAGTGGGAATGGATTCCCCGTCGGTTCGACCCTCGCCGGTGTTTCGGCATCCCTCGTAGCGTTCGTGCCCTGTTGGCCCCGAATCCCAGAATCATCGCTGACGATGTATGGGCAAAGCTGTTGTGGGCCGGCTTGAACCTGGCGGCTTCGGACTTGCCCGTCAAGCCTAAGCAGAAATGCCACTACTATTCACTGGAAATGGTCAAGGCCGTGACCATCGTATGGCTCTTCTGCGGTCTCCGTATGGACGAAATCCGTCGCCTACAGGTCGGCTGCGTCCTGTCGTCGAAGGCCCCGGACAGCCCTGTTGCCGTTTGTACGGTTGCGGTCCCGGCAAACAAAACTACCCCGGCCTTCACCAAACCCGTGGACCAACTCGTCGGTGAGGCCGTGAAGACGTGGGAGGCCGTCCGCCCTCCACAGCCGTTGGCACTCGACGAGAAGACCGGGGAACTGGTCGATTTCCTATTCATGTTCCGGGGCAGGAAAATCGCGGAGCGCTATATCAATGCGACTTTGATCCCTATTCTGTGCCAGAAGGCCGGCATCCCAAACGCGGACGCCACGGGTAACATCACCAGCCACCGCGCACGCTCGACGATCGCGTCGCAACTTTTCAACTCGAAGGAGCCAATGTCGCTGTTCGAGCTTCAGAAGTGGCTTGGGCACAAGTGGGCCTATTCGACTGAATATTATCTGAGAACGAGTGCGACCAAATTGGCTGACTCTTACCGCAACGCCGAGTACTTTGCGCGGAACATCCGGGCGATTGAGGTTCTGATCGATCGGGATGTCGTGCTGAACGGGAAAGCCAATCGGGAGCCCTGGAGGTATTATGACCTGGGCCACGGCTACTGTTCGTATGATTTCTTCGACCAATGCCCGCACCGAATGGCCTGCGCGAAGTGTAGCTTCTATATCCCGAAGAACACGACGCAAAGCCTCTTGCTCGAGGGCAAGGCGAATTTGTTACGCATGCGTCAGGAAATCCCCCTGAAAGAAGCGGAGCTGGCCGCGATCGACGATGGCGTCGCGGCTTTCGACAAACTCTTGACTCAGCTTGCGGATGTCCCCACGCCGTCCGGCCCCACGCCTCG
>JBDTMZ010000059.1:0-92082 GCA_039934035.1 Candidatus Solibacter sp.
CGGCACCGTGCGCTCCGATTACACCGCCGGCCGCCACGATTCGTTCTCCTTCTCCTATACCATCGACGACGGCAACAGCATCATCCCGCTGGCCGACCCGCTCTTCGGTTCCGCCGTCGGTTTGCGCGCGCACGTCGCAAGCCTGCAGCACACGCACATCTTCACCCCGCACGTCCTCAACACCTTCATCGCCGGATTCTCCCGCGCCGCCTTCAATTACGATTCCTACCCGCTGGCGGACTTCCCCGCCAACCTCTCCTTCGTCGCCGGCGGCGGCCCTGGCGGCATCGTCGTGGGCGGCGGCACCACCACCACCGGACTCGCCGCCATCACCGCGGCCGGACCGAATAACGCCGCCAACGTCTGGAACCGGCGCAATCTCTTCACCTACTCCGACGGCCTGCAAATCATCAAAGGCCGCCACCAGATCGGCGCCGGCGTCTGGTTCCAGCGCCTGCGCGATAACGAGAACACCGCATCGCGGCGCGTCGGCCAAGCCAGTTTCACCACACTCACCACCTTCCTGCAAAGCACGGTCAGTTCCTTCCAGGTTGTGCCTAACCCGACCGCCCTCGGCTGGCGTAGCTGGTACGGCGCATGGTATGTGCAGGACACCGTCCAGTTGCATCGCAATTTCACCCTCCAGTTCGGTCTGCGCCACGAATTCAGCGACGGTTGGAACGAGGTGGCCGGACGCGCCGCCAATTACGTGACCGGGCCAGACGGCGTGCTTCAGACCAACGTGCAACTCGGCGACCACACCTTCACGAAGAACAACGCGCGCCTCCTGTTTGCTCCCAGAGTCTCGCTGGCGTGGGACCCGTTCGGCAAAGGCAAGACGTCCATCCGCGCCGGCTTCGGCACGCACTTCTCGATGATCGACGCGCTCAGCTTCCTGCTTAATTCCCTGCCGCCTTACAACGGCTCGATCGCCTTCTCCAACGCCTCTCTCTTCTCCTTCACGCCCATCATCCCCGGCGCGCCCGTGCCCCCCTCCTGCGGTCCCGGAGTGCCCGCGCCCTGCACTACCTACGCGCCGCAGGGCATACAGTCGGATGCCAAAACCCCTACCGTGCAGGAATGGAATTTCTCCATCGAGCAGCAGCTCGGACACAGTTCCGCCATCCGCGTCGCCTATGCCGGGTCGTTCGCCACCCACGGGTTTCTGAGTGTCGACCCCAATACCGTGCCGGCGCAAATCTGCGCCTCCGCGGCCGGCTGTCAGACCGGCGGAACCGGAGCCGCGCGGGGCACCGTGGCCCAGGGCGCGGAGTACATTCCCGTCAGCCCGTCACGCCCCAATCCCTATCTGGGCGCCGGCTTCTTCTGGTTCACCGAAGGCAACGCCAGCTACCACGCCCTGCAGTTGGATTGGAATCGCCGCCTTGCCGCTGGCCTGCAATTGCGCGCCAACTTCACTTGGTCGAAGAACCTCGACATCAACTCCGCCCTCACCGGCGCGCAGGCCAACAACCAGCCGCAGATGGTCATGAACCGCAATGATATCCACCGCGACTGGGGGCCCTCGGCGCTCAACGTGACGCATCAATCGAGCATCTCCGGCCGCTATGAATTGCCCTTCGGACATGGACGCCGCTGGACCCTGCACGATTCCGCTCTGTCCCAAAAAGTACTCGGCGGCTGGAATCTGAGCGGCATCGCCACCCTGCTCAGCGGTTTCCCCATCACGCCCCAGATCGGCGCCAATCGCTCTGGCGATGGCGACACACGCAATCCCGACCGGCCCTCCTGGAATCCCTCGTTCAGCGGTCCCGTGCTGCTCGAACGTCAGACCCAGTGGTTCAATCCGCAGGCCTTCACCCTCCCCACGGTCGGCACCTGGGGCAATGTAGGACGCGGCGTTCTCACCGGACCCGGGCTGGCCAATCTCGATCTCTCGCTCTCCAAGAACACCGCGCTCAACGAACGCGTCCAACTCCAATTTCGCGCCGAATTCTTCAATACCCTGAATCACGCGAATTTCGGCACACCGAACCCCATCGTGTTCACCGGTGCCACATTCAGTTCTTCGGCCGGCCTGATTACCTCCACCGCCACGGCTTCGCGGCAAATTCAGTTCGGCTTGAAATTGGTGTTCTGACAAGGAGCGGGATATTCCGCTGTCGCGCCGGCACCGCGCCGCCAAGTGAAGCGCCACGGCGATCCGTGGAAGCCGGGCGCCGCCTACTGTCCGTGGTGCTCGAGTTCGTGCTCCGCGATCATCTTGCGCAACACGTCTTCCAGTTCCTTCACGCGGCGCGCCAGGTCGTCAATCGCCTGACCCTCCGGATCGGGAAGCCGGCCATGCTCCAGCGTGCCTTCCTCCGGACGTATGCGCACCACGCGTCCTGGAATGCCGACCACGGTCGAATTGTCCGGCACCGGGTGCACCACCACCGACCCCGCGCCCACCTTCACGTTGTCGCCGATGCGTATGTTGCCCAGCACCTTCGCACCCGTGCCTACAACCACTTTGTTGCCGATGGTCGGATGGCGCTTGCCCTTCTCGTTACCCGTGCCGCCCAGCGTCACGCCCTGGTACAGCAGCACGTCGTCGCCGATCTCCGTGGTTTCGCCAATCACCACACCCGACCCGTGATCGATAAAGAAGCGCCGCCCGATGGTGGCGCCCGGGTGGATCTCGATCTGCGTGATGAAGCGGCTGATCTGCGAAATCAACCGCGGCAGCAGCGGCACGCCCCAGAGATACAGGCGGTGCGCCAGGCGGTGCGCCAGGATCGCGTGAAAGCCCGGGTAGCACAGGAAGATTTCCACGTGGCTCTTGGCCGCAGGATCTTCCCGGAAGATGGTGTCGATCTGTTCGCGGAGTTCGCGGAACACGGCTGGCCTAGTGCGCCCCGGCCGGGGCGTCGTGAGCCATGACGGGCGGTGTGGCACCTGGTGGCATGGCGGCCAGCATGTCCTCTTTGCGTTTCACCAGCGTCGACGTGTTGTAGCTGGCAGCTTCGAATCCGTGGCCGTGCGTGATCGCGTCGGTCGGGCAGGCTTCCACACAGTAGCCGCAGAAGATACAGCGGTTGTAATCGATGTTATAGACTTTGGCGTAGCGCTCTCCGCCCGAAATACGCGTGGTCGCGGTATTCTCCGCCGCCTCGATGTAAATACAGTTGGAAGGACAGGCAGCCGCGCACAAAAAACACGCCACGCACTTTTCCATTCCATTGGGATCGCGCTGCAGCACATGGACGCCGCGAAAGCGTTCTTCGAATTTGGGCGGCGCATCGGGATAATCGTCCGTGACCGTCGGGCCCATCATCTCTTTGAAAGTGATGCCCAACCCCTTGGCGATAGATGCAGCGGTGCCCAGAATCTCCTCGATTGTGTTTGCCATCGGTCTGCTACCAGTTTAGCGCGACTTTTTTGAAATCGCCGGGCTCCGCACGGGAACCTAATTGCGCGACCCTCAGCCGGCTTTCCACGCAGGAACGTTGTCGCCGGGCTGAAACAGCATGATGCCGGCCTCCGCGCCCAGCGTTTCCATATCTATCCGGTTCCAGCCTTCCAGCACCCGCGACACCACTCCGTCCGGCTCCACCAGGAACATCGTGGGCACACTCGAAATGCCGTAGGCGTTGCTTGCCAGATAACCCTCATCCTCGTCATCCAGCAGCGTAGGCAGGGTCAGTTGGTAATATTCGTGGAACTCCCGCGTGGCGTCCGCATCGTTTTGCGAGATGCCGTAAATCGCCAGGCCGCCCGATGCGTGCAGGCGCTCCAGAAACGGCAGGGCCATCTGGCAAACCGGGCAGCTGATTTTGAAGAAGCACAGCAGCACACGGGAACCGGCTGTCAGTTCCGCCAGCGTGGCCTCTCCCCCAGAGAGCCGGGCCAGCCGGAAATCCGGCGCTGGAGTGCCGGAAACAAGCAAAGGACGTACGCGGCGGGATCCCATCGCTTTCATTGTAGGACAGGCCTCCTGGCCTGTCCTTTCCACAGCAGAACGCAGTTTCTCCAGAATGCAGAGTGTCGAATCCGGAGACTCCTGGACCTCCTACTTCGTCACCAGCGCGCTGTGGATCAGGCTGGCAATCGATTGCGTCAGCGGACGAGGATATTCCGTATGCGCCATGGCGAGCGCCTGCCGCCGCACCAGGCGATGTCCCGCCACCCGAAAGAGTTCAATAAAGCGGCTCTGTCCTCGCAGCGAAAACTCCGGTAAAATCGAATACCCGAATCCCGATTCCACCAGCCGTTTGATCGCCTCCGTATCGTCCGCTTCCATGATCACCCGCGGCGTGATCCCCAACCCCTGGAAGAAACTGTTGATACTCAGGCGCATGTTGCTGCGCTCCGGATACAGCAGGAAAGGCGCACCTTTCAGCTCCTCCGGCTGCAGCCGGACAATCTTGGAGCGAACACTTTCCGCCGGCGCGGGACGCAGGCCGAGCAGCTCTTCTTCGAACAGCGGCAGGATGTGCAGCTTATCTTCCGCTACCGGCATGGAAAGCAATCCGAGGTCAAATCGCCGCGAGAGTAAACCTGCCACGATCTCTTCCGTGGCCGCCACCGTCACCAGAATTTCGTTGTTCGGAAATTTCCGCCGCAGCATGCGCAGCGGCTTGCCCAACCGGTAAATCAGCGCGGTCGCTCCCGTCGCAAACTGAAACGGACGGCGATCGGCCGCCGCGTCGCGCGTGAATTCGTGCTCCAACTGGCCCACCTGATGGAGGATGGCGCGGGCATGTTGGGCCAGGCGCATCGCGTCGGCAGTCGGCGTGATGTTGCGGCCGCTGCGCACGAAAAGTTCCACCCCCAGCCTGGTGCTGAGCGCGCGCAACTGCTGGCTCACCGCCCCCGGAGTCAGGCCCGCCGCTTCCGCGCCCCGGGTCACGCTGGTCGTATCCATCACGGCCAGAAAAATCCGCAATTGTCCGAGTTCCATGTTCTTTTAGTAAAACTAAAGGAATGATTTAGATTATATGCCTTGACGCGCACGCGCCGGCAGCATATCTTCGAACAATCGGGCCAATCTTTTAGAAGTCGGTAGAGGTTAGTTTTGTATCCGGTGTTCTTCATGCGCGGGTAACCCCGCAGAGCCACTCTCACCCCACGGGAGTTGCTCTGCCCGGCCAACCGCAGAGGCCGTCACGCTCCCTCAGCGTGACGGCTGCATGCTACTCCAGCGCGCCTGCGGCGCTTTCCACAGCGGCGAAGCACTCCCCGCGCGGCCAGGTGCGGCCGAACCCGCAGCCTTCCTGACCGCCGCTGCCGCTACGCCTGCGGAAACAGCTTCGCCATCCACGCCGTCCACGCGCCTTCATCGCGCGCGACCATCGCAGCGGCACTGTCGCCGTACAGATAGAAGCTCACCGAAATAAAATCCACCTCGCCCGCCGGACACGATCCCGCGAACACCGCTCCCGGAGCCGGCAAATCGAGCCGCAGCAACACGTGAGCATGCGCGCCTTCCTCAATCGATTCCACAATGCCGCTCAACGGCGGTGCGCCATCGCCTGCATTGCGCCGCTCCCCCTTCAACGCTCCCGCCAGGTGAAGTTTGGTCGTCAGTTTGGTCCACGAGTCGCCCCCCGCGGGCGGCATTGCGGTCAGTTGAAAACACGCGCTCGGTTGTCCGGGAAAATGTTCCAACTGGAGCCGCAGAATCCGGAAGAAGGCCGGCCAGCCGTTTTCCAGGCCGTCGAGCTGGTTGTCCCACTCGTCGGTCTCCGCCACCAGGGACTGCACTACCCGCACCAGGCACTTGCCCCCGTCGCGTGCTTCTACCTGCCACTCCGTCGCCATCACCGGCACGCCCGGCCCCATCTGCGCGTCCGCGGCGAAACCGTGCGGCGGATTCCACGCCGTAATGGTCGCCACCGAATCCATCCCGGCGCCGAAGTGCGACGTCACCGTGCCCCCGACGCCCCCTTCCACTTCGCACGGCACAAACCAGGCCGCAATGCCCGGCCCGGTCGCAATCGCCTGCCATACCTCCTCCGGCGTGCCGGGAACTTCCACTTCCACCTGTACCGACCGGCGGCCGTTCGCTTCTCTTTTGATGCTCATGATGTGGACTCCTTCGTCTGTTTAGGTATCGGGTGCACCACCAGCACCAGGCGGTGCGAGCGTCCTCCCGGTGCGTGCTCGTCGTGATATCGGGCGGCAAGTTGCGCGATCGCCGCCGTCAGTTCTCCGCTGAATTGCGCGCGCTCGGCAGCCGAGCGGAAACGTATCTCGGTATCCACCGACATCGTGGCGAGACGCTTACCGGTCTCCCGGGCACGCGCCAGCAACTGCCCGACTTCCCGCACCGCTCGCGCGGCCAGCGAAATCAGGTACCCGCCCGACAATCGGTCGCGCGTGCGCGCCGGGTCGCTGCCCGCCGGCCCCAGGGCCTCTGGCGACACCACGTACGATGCCGCCGTCGCCACTACCAGCCGCTCCGTAAGCCCGCCCCATTTGCGTTCCGATGCCGGTCGCACCAGTTCGTGCATCTCCAGCGCGCGCAGATGATAGTTGACTTTCTGCCGCGGCAGCTTCAAACGCGCCGCCAGGGTTGCCGCCGACGCCGGCTCGCCCAGTTCCGCCAACAAGCGCGAACGCACCGGGTCCAGAGCCACCGCCGCGGCCTGCGGAGATCGGATCACTTCCACATCGAGCACGGATACATTTGACCATTGACAAATTAATTTGTCAATGGGTGTCAGGAGTATTACGGAACCACCGGTCACGTGTCCAAGCTACACTCGCTATTCAGGAATTCCGGAGTTTTTCTGATGACCTCCACACGCTCGTCCGGTTCTTCATTCCGCTCGTACACGCTTCGCTGTCCCGCTGCCCACTCCGAGGCCCATTTCGGAGTACAGTGTTTGCATAGGTTATGTCGATATCGCGAAGAGCCTTCGTTGGCGCCGCCTCCTTCAGCATCCTGCCCTCCACGGTCTTCGGGCAGAGTGCGCCCAGCAATACCCTCCGCATCGCACAAATCGGCTGTGGACGCATCGCACGCGACTCCGAGTTTGCCGGCCTCCTGCGGCATCACGCCCTGGCCCGCTACGTCGCCGTCTGCGATCTCGATTCCGTCCGCGCCGCTGACGCCAGGCAGTTGATCGAAGCCTCCTACGAACGGTCCCTCGGCGCCGGCAAATACGATAGGGTCGCCACTCACGCCAACTACAAAGAACTGCTCGCGGACAAAAGCATCGACGCGGTCTGCATCAGCACGCCCGATCACTGGCACGCGCAACCCGCTATGGAAGCCGCGCTGGCGGGCAAAGACATCTATCTCCAGAAGCCGGCCTCTCTGACCATCGCCGAGGGACGTCAGATGGCCGGCGTTCTGAAGCGCACCGGGCGTATTCTCCAGGTCGGCAGCCAGCAGCGCTCCGACGTGCAATTCCGCCTCGCCTGCGAATTGATCCGCAATGGGCGCCTGGGCAAAATTCAGGACGTCTTCATCGGCCTGCCCGAAGATCCCGCCGGCGTCGTGGAACCGGAAATGCCCGTGCCCGCCAACCTGAATTACGAAATGTGGCTCGGCTCCACGCCTCTCGCCTACTACACGGAAAATCGCGTGCACCCCCAAACACCCGACATTCGCAAACGCTACGCCCGTCCCGGCTGGCTGCGCTGCGAACAGTTCGGCGCGGGCATGATCACCGGATGGGGAGCCCACCACATCGATATCGCGCACTGGGCCATGGATACCGAACTCACCGGCCCCATCGAGATTTCCGCCACGGCGCAGTTCCCGCAAAAGGGCCTGTGGGATGTCCACGGCCCCTATCACGTGCGCCAGAAATACGCCAATGGCGCCACCGTCTATATCAGTGAGAAGT
Source organism: Candidatus Solibacter sp. (assembly GCA_039934035.1). Lineage (GTDB taxonomy): Bacteria > Acidobacteriota > Terriglobia > Bryobacterales > Bryobacteraceae > Solibacter. The sequence goes on from JBDTMZ010000059.1 coordinate 7,800, forward strand.
ATCCCACCGGACTGCGCTTCGTCGGCGAAAAGGGTTGGATCTGGGTCACCCGCGGCGCCAGCGCTCCGGGCCGCCCCGTCGCCACCCTCCCGGGTCCGCAAGCCTTCGATGCCAGCGACCGCCGCATCATCACCGAAGGCATCAAGGACAACGAGTTGCACCTGCACACCAGTCCGCAGAACGACCATCACTTGGACTGGCTCACCAGCATTCACACCCGGAAAGAACCCGCCTCGCCCGCCGAAGTCAGCCATCGCTCCTGCTCCGCCTGCCTGCTGGCGCAAGTCGCCATGCACCTGGGACGAAGCCTGCAGTGGGACCCGGCGATGGAGCGCTTTGTGAACGACGAGGAAGCCAACCGGCACCTCACCCGTCCACAGCGTGCGCCCTACGGCACGGCATTTGTGCGCCAGCCCGCTTAAACCGGATACCATACGTACCCGGCGTTACGTACCCCCATCCTGGCGCTCCCACGGAGTCTTGTATTGATCTCCCAATCGCCGTAGCATCTGACAATTAAGCCTATGCGGCAGATGATTACATTTGGAACTCTGCTGGCTTGTAGCATCACATTCGGCGTGACCCTTCATGCAAGTGTCATCTACAATAACCTGACACCGAATGACCTGATCGCCGTTGCCAGCCGCCCGGACTCGCCGGGTATCTTTGAGATCGAAGCGGCAGACGATTTTATGCGCGCCGGCACGGATATCGTGGGAGGCGCCCCCGCGCCCACTTTCAATCTTGCCTTTTCGCTCGCAGGCGCCGTCGTCCCCGAGCCGACCCCCGGCCAGTTAGTGCTTTCCGGTTTGGCGCTGACAGTCCTCGGCTTGATCCGCCGCACACGCTGAGCACCCCGTTCGTGCTCCCTCTCCCGCGTGCCTTGCCAGCAGTGTAAAGTACCTGGGGTGCGAGCCCTCTTCTTCAGCTTGCCTCTGCACGGGCACACCAACCCTTCCCTGCCCCTCGTGCGGGAGCTGATTGCGCACGGCGACGAGGTGATCTACTACTCCAATGCCCACTTGGCGGAGCGCATCGAACAGGCCGGCGCGCAATACCGCCCGTATCGCCAGTCAGGGCTCGCAGACCTGAAGGGTCTGCCCGAACGCATGGAGCAAATCACGGTCCTGCTCATGCAAGCTACGCTCGAGAGTCTGGACAGGCAGCTCGCCGAATGGCGCGACGCCCGGCCCGATTACCTCATTGCGGATTCGGTCGCGCCCTGGGGTCACTGGGCCGCTAAACTGCTGGCACTGCCGTTGGTCACTTCCGTGCCCACGCTCGCGCTCAACCGCCGGGTGCTGTCCTACGGCATTGCGCGCGGAGTACGTCCGCGCAGCGCCTCCCTATTCTTCGCCAAATTGCGCTGCCTGGTGCAGGCGTCGAAGATCCGCGGCCTGGTCAAACGGCGGTACCGCGTGGACGGCCCCGGCGTGATCGGCTCGCTGTGCGGCCGCTCGCAACTAAATATCGTGTACACATCGCGCTACTTTCAACCCTGCGCCGGGAGCTTCGATGAGACGTTCCAGTTCGTCGGCCCGTCAGCCGCGGACCGCCGCGAGACCGTGCCATTCCCTTGGGAGCGCGTGGGCGAGGGAAAGCTCGTCTACATCTCCATGGGCACGCTGTTCAACAGTGACGTGGCGTTCTATCGCGCCTGCTTCGACGCGCTACGCGACGAACCGTGCCAGGTGGTTCTCTCTACCGGCGCCAACGTCGCCATCGAGTCGCTCGGTCCGCCGCCCGCCAACTTCATCGTGCAGCCCTATGTGCCGCAGCTCGACGTGCTGGCGCGCGCCGGAGCTTTCGTCAGCCATGGCGGCATGAACTCCGTCAACGAAAGTCTCGCTCACTCCGTCCCGCTGCTCACCATTCCGCAAATGGGCGAACAACACATCAACGGGAAGCGCGTCGAGGAACTCGGCGCAGGCCTGCTACTGCCGAATGCGAAGGCCACGCCGGAGCGCCTGCGCCATGCCGTGCGCAGGCTGTGGGCAGAGCCGCAATTCCGGGAGGGCGCCGCCCGTGTCCGTCAAAGTTTCGAAAGCGCCGGCGGCGCCGCCAGGGCCGCCCAATTGATCCGCGACTTCACCCGTTGAGCATCGCTTTCCACGAAGCTTCGTCGTGGCCCACACTGATGGTCTTGCCGCCGCGCACCAAAGGCAGGCGCAACAGCTTGGGCTCCTTCTCGATGCGCGCCAGCAGTTCGACATCGCTCATCTTGAGATATTTCAGCCCTGCATCGACGAACGCCTTACTCTCGCGATCCACCAGCCCGGCCAGCGTAAAACGCTCGATGAAACGCCGGATCTCACCGGGCGACATGGGTTTCTGTTTCAGATCCACCATGTGGATGGTCACCTGCCGCTCTTTGAAAAAGCGCTCGGCGGCGCGCGTCTCCTGCGAGTTCTTGACGCCGAATATCTGTACGCTGGCCGCCGCCATTATTTCTCGTAATTCGACACGTCGCTGCCCAAAACGATCCGCGCGCCATCCACCAGAATGGGGCGCTTGATCAGGTTCGGATGTTGCGACATCAGTTCCAGGGCTTCGGCCCTCGCGGGTGGTGAGATCTTCATGTTCCGCTCGCGGAATAACTCGTTGCGCGAATTCAGAAACTCCCGGTAATCGCGCTTTCCTATCAGCCGGTCGAGCTCCTCGACCGTCAGTCCTTTATTGAGATCGATCTCCTCAAACTGGACGTTCTTCTCGCGAAGTGAACTCTTCGCGTTGCGGCAGGTGGTTCAAGAGGGCTTGAGATAGAGTTTCATAACGGCTAGAGCCATTTTAGATCGGCCGAGCGTTCCCCTGTCAGATGGAGGAACAGCGGCTCCAGCGCATCGAACGTCCGGCCGTTGCATTCTACCGTGCCGTCATGGGCCAGCGCGCGAATATCGCCCTGCCAGACCAGTTTGCCGGGCTGGGTGACAATCGCCACCTCCTGGCAAACCCGCTCCACGGTTTCCAGCACATGGCTGGTGATGAACACCGTGCGCCCCTGTTCGGTGAAGCGCCGCAGCCACTGCTTCATCAACGAAACGCCGGCGGGGTCGATCGATTCGAACGGCTCGTCCAGGAACAACACGTCCGGCGCATGAATCACGCTGGCCGCAAACGCCACGCGTTTCCGCATTCCGGTGGAATATTCCGAGAGTGTCTTCGAACTGTCGGTGAGTTCGAGCGCGGCCAGCAGTTCAGTGACGCGTGCCCGCGTGGTCGCCTCGTCGAGGCCGAACATGCGCGCCACGAAGGCCAGGAACTCGTGCGCATAAAGCGGCTCGAACAGCCCGAGCGTCTCCGGCATCACGCCGATGCGGCGCTTGATGTCGGCGTTATCGGGCGTCATCCGCTGGCCCAGGATTTCGATCTCTCCCGACGTGACGTCCAGCAGGCCGGTCATGCAGCCGATGGTGGTGCTCTTGCCTGAGCCGTTGGGCCCCAGGAATCCGAACATCGTGCCTTTCGGCACGGTCAGCGAGAGCTTCTCGACGGCCAGTTTTGTGCCGTACTTCTTCACCAGATTGGTAATCCGAATCGCGTCCATGGATTAAAGTCTTCCTTCCACCACCGCCAGCAGATATTCGCGGCGGGAGACAAAAATGGGGCCGGCCATGCGCAGCGACATCGCATAGAACGCAATGGCCAACGGGGGCAGCGCCAGGTAGGTCCACCAGGCTCGCGGCTCCACCACCCACGGCAGGAACTTGTACAGCAGGCGCGGCAAAAGCATCGCCGCCATCATCCCGCCGATCAGAACGAGATTCCCGCCCAACGAAAGGTCGTTACCGAAATTGCTGTTGTAGTTCCCCTTGCGCGGATTGTAGAGCGTCACCCAGAGTCCGAGCGCGTTGAGCACGAACAACCCGGTGAGTCCGGTGCAAAGCAGCATCACGGGCATCCGCGCATCGAACGGATAAGGCGAGAGCACCACCCAGGCGAGCAGCGCCACCGGGATGGCGCAAGCGCCGTAAGTCAGCGCGGCATAGCTCGCGGCGCGCAGCGTGGCCGCGGCGTCCACCGGGAACAGAAAGAAGCGGCGGAAGGCCCCGCCGACGTAGCCGAACTGGTTGACCGAGAACCGCGAGGTCCCAAGGAAGGTGCCCATGGGAACGGTCCCCAGGGCCGCGATGAACAGACTGTGCGGACCCATCTTGCGGCCCGATTGATAGGTCAGGAAACAGAGCAGCGGAAAGGCCATCAGAAAGAGCGTGCGCATGCGCGGATTGCGTGCGTAGAAGCGCAGCCAGTGCGCGACCAGGGGAGCCATGCGCGGGCCGTACCACGCGCCCACGCGCTCGAACGCGCTTTCCCATTCCACTTTGACGTTGGCGGCTACGTGTGCCCGCGGCGGATGTTTCTCCAGCCAGACCAGCAGGCCGCCCAAGCCCAGAATCCAGATGGCGATGATGCCCAGGCCGTACACGCCCGCCGCATCGGGATGGATCATGGCGGCGGCGGCGCCAAAAGGCGGAGTGTAGCGCAGTGGCCGCATCAGCGCCGCGACCAACTCCGGCTTCTTGCCGAGCGACGGACCCACCACGGAGGGCAGGATGCCGAGCAGCATGATACCCAGCAGCAGGATGGGAGCGCCGCCTTTGCGCTGCATCAGTTGATCGATGAACTGGCCCACCACGCGCGCCAGCAGATAATTGGAAACGAAGAGCAGCAGCACGCCGAGGAAGCCGAACCAGAAGCTCCCTTGGCCCATTCCGTACAACCCGATTGCCAGGCCGAGTTCCAGCGCCAGGAACAGGAACCAGAAGGGATCGAGGATGCCGGTGAGGTGGCGCGCGAACCGGCGGTCCTGGGCATTCAGAGGATAGCGGCGCAATTCGCTGTCCGCGAACACGGCGCTCATGCCGAAGCCCAGAATGTTGGCCGCCAGCACGCCTTCCAGGAAGAGGGCGCCCAGCAGGGCCTGCGCGACCCTTTCGGCCTTCCCGCTGCGCACGGCAATCAGCGCCGCGCCGAAGCCGCCGCTGGCCAGCAGGGAGATCAGCAACACCAGCAGCAGATAGCCCGCCAGGAACAAGGCGATCCGTCCATTGCGCGAGCGCGTCTTGGCCCAGAGCAGCCGGTAGCGCAGCCGGACGAGATGTCCGATCAGTACAGGGTTCATAGTTTCGAATCCGTGGATTCCTGCATCGTGGCAAGTACCTTTTCCAAACGGTCGATCAGCGGCTGGCACTCCTTACGGAAGCGCACCCGGCGGATCCAGCGGCCAAATGCGAAGCCGAGAAAGGGCATGCCGAGAACCACCAAAGCATAAATCCAGGGGCGCTGGAAGCGGTGCCACTGACCGGCCACGATGACGATGCCGCCGGTCCAGAAGCCGGCCAGCGCGGTGAGAAACTGGCGCGAGCTAAAGGGATTCCGCTGCGCCATCAGCTGGGCAATGGCGCCCTCCACGAACTTCATGGAGGGGGAGGCGAAATCGAGGCGCGCGATGGCGCGCTGATTCCGCCAGTCCCAGATCATGAAATAGAGTGCGCTGAAATCGAGCAGGCACATGCCGAACATGGTCACGGGACGGTGGCGGAACACGCTGACGATGAAACATAGTTGGGTCGCGATGACCAGGATTTTGGCGAGCCCGATCAGGTCGTTGCGGCGCCCGTAGCGGCGGAAGGCATCCGTCAGCGCGGCTGCGTCGCGGCGCGGGAAGCAGTGCTGGTCCTGCTGCTGCCAGAGTTGTTGGAGGTCTTCAAATCCTGCCATGGCATTCCTCGGTCAGGCGCTGTTCAATGGCCTGCTTGATGCGAGAGATCTTGACGCCGACATGGTTGACCGTCAACCCCGTAACTTCGGCGATTTCCTTGTAACTCAACCCTTCCAGAAGCAGCGTGATGACCAGGCGCTCCTGGTCCGGCAACACCGCAATAGCGCGGTGCAGCGCCGCCAGTCGCTCCCGGTCTTCCATGGTTTGATGCGCCCCGGCGGCGGGGTCGACCATCTCCGGCAGGGCTTCGGAAGGGCGCCACTTGCGGCGATGCAACAGCGCGGTATTGACCGCGATGCGGTAGAGCCAGGTGCCCGCCTGCGCCTCGCCGCGAAACTTCGGCAGCGCGTTCCAGACGTTGCTCATGATCTCCTGAAAGAGATCTTCCACTTCGCCGGCGGAATTCAGGTAGGCAAAGCAGAGGCGTTCGAGCGGTGCTTTATGCCGCTGGAACAATTCTTCGAAGATTCGTTTCCGCTCCGTCTGAGTCATCGCTTCAACCTATTAGATACAGCTGCAAGCGATTTCTTACAAGGCCCCGGAAATTTCGCGCGCCGCCTGCCCCACAAATTGCCAGACGATGCCGCACTGAGAGGGCGGCTTGACACGCCCGGCGTCGCACCGGCAACGGATGACTCGCAGGTTGGGCCGGAATCCTTGGCCCAGAGTACGGCGGCCCACATCGCGACGGGTGAGTCCGGCATCGTGCGGAGGTTACTCCAGACCCCTCGGTAGTCCGGAGTACTGCGTTCCCAATGCCAGCGTCTGCGCCTCAGTGCGCAGGCCGGGCGGAGCCGAGTTAGTGGTTTCCCGGACGACGTCCGCCGCATGGTCTCCGGTCTCGACGATAATGGCAATCCCCCCGACACCCCCCGGCCGACGCGCTCACTCCGCTGGGACTGATCCAGACGTATGGTACCCATTATCCGTTCGCCATCGCCTATGGGGCCATCGGACTCGCTCGGAACACATACGGCGCGGCGAAGGCGCGCCGTGGTACAAGAGATGGAGAGGTCAAGCACCAGCCGCGCCACGCCGTTTTGGGGGCCATGTCCGGAAGTCCGGGCTGACGTTCCAGCCTTGCGGCCGACCCGTTTACGCTGGCAGCACCCGGTGCTCACGGACCGGCAATTCACACTAGGAACTCACATGTTTGGACGTGGTAGTTGGGCCATCCTCGGGCTGGCAAAAGATTCGCTGGACGCCTTCAAAACCAGCCTGGAAGATCGCACGCTCATGCTGACGTCTTCGCAATTGGCGGCCGCCGCCATCATCCGGCATTTTCACGCCGAAACAGTGGGCATCAATCCCTTCCGCACTCCCCGCCTCGATGAGGACCATCCCCTGCTCGGCGCGCAGGAGGAGGAGCTCGCGCAGTTCGCGACCCTGCCGCCGGAGGAGTACGCCGGCGCTTCCCTGCCCCCCGAAATCCTCGCCGGCGAAGGGCATGCAGTGACCGCGCAGCCCTTCCTGCTGCACCAGGAACTGCCCTGGTTCGGCCTGTGGGCGGTCACCAACGAACTGAAGGACGTCGGCGACCTTGCCTCCATCAAGGAGCAGCGTGCCTACGTCCTGTTAGAGCGCCCCTACCGCTTCCTCCAGCCCACCGATAAGAATACGGTGGACGAGAACACGCCCGGCGTCACCGCCGCGGTGCGCAGGCAGATCCCCGTGCTGTTGGATTTCCACGAAGGCCGGGTCTACGTCGAGAGCAGCAACAAGAAGGTGATCGCCATGATCATCGGCGCGCTGGGACGGCTGGGCGCCGGCATTCTTCCCGTGGCGTGGACGTACAACCGCCCCAACTGGCCCTCCACGATTCTCGATGGGCTTCACGAAAATACGCAATATCGCGCCGAGTTCAATGCCCGCGCCGAGGACGCCACCCGCTTCGGCCCCAACGAACTCGAGCGGCTCGAAGACCGTGAAATGGAGTCCATCGTGACTCGTTTCTTTTCGATGACGCAACTGCCCAGCGACCTGTGGGTCGGCATCGCCGGCCCCGCGCAAATCCGGCTTCACGACACCACACCGTCGATCCCCATCAAAACGCCGGCAACCGCCACCACGTTGCTTCAAATCACCAGGCAGGCCACCATCTCGGGCGGCGCGCTCACCTGGCAGGAGAGAGGCTCGGTCACCACGGAGAAGGGCAACGAATTCAGCTTCCGCAAAGATCTTTTCTGCCTGGCGCTGAACGACCGCATCAACCTGACCGACGTCGGGGCCGCCATGCTGCGCGGTTTCGATCTCCCCACGTTCCGCAAAGATCTTCAGCGCGAAATCCGCAAGAGCGGACAGGTCCCTTCGATCGAGCAGTTCTGGAGCGGCTGGCTGCATGAAATGAGCAACGCGGTGCGAATTGCCGATGGCAGCTTCCGCGAACTTCTGGATATCGATGGGAAGGATGTCGCGGGCATCGCCCCCCTGCGCATTACGGTGAATTCGGAGACCGAAGTAGCCGCGTAACTCAATCCGAGACGCGACCGCCAGGAAGCATTCCGCCCCATGCCGAAGTAGCGTTCGTGAGACTCGAGCGCGCCCACGCCAGCCCTCTCCCTAGTCCCGGCCTTCAGTGAATACCCGCTTTTATGTCGCCCAGCCCCCGCCTTGGATCCGCCACCGGCGCTACTGCCACATGCTACATTAAGCCCTTCTGATCAGGAGTTTCAAGTACCAAACTCGAAAGCTCCGCAAAGGGCCTACTATGCATACGTACCGCAAGATTGTCCTGCCGGCGATGGGCGTCCTGGCCGTCCTGGCGTTTCAAACTTTTTCCCCCGCGCCCACCCAAGCCGCACCCGCCGACGATCCGCCTCGCAGCATCGCGCCTTACTTCACTCTGGCGAACTCGTCCCCCAAAGTGCCGGACGCCGATGGCTTCCTGCAACGCTGGCTGCTTCTCGAACCAATCAATAAGCCAAACCGCACCAACACGGTGTTCACCGACACCTATGTGCGGGCGGCCATGAACACCGAATATTTTCCCAATCAGTTCACCGTCGTCCCACGCAATGGCGACAAGGTGAAGGTGGGTGATCAGGAACTCGCCTGGCACGCGCTCGATTCCGCCAACTTCAACGTCAAACTGTTCCGTCTTGCCCATGGGCTCAACAAGACCACTTACGGCGTTCTGTTCTGGGCCGTAACCGTGGTCGATAGCCCGCGTGAAATCAAGAATGCGCGTATGGCCGTGGGTTCCAATTCCGCGTCTATGTGGTGGCTCAACGGCAAGGAGGCGGTCAGCCTGTTCGGCGACCGGCGCATGGTGATGGATGACTGCGTCTCCAAACGGCTCACCCTCAACAAGGGCCGCAACGTGATTCGCGGCGCCGTCATCAACGGTCCGGGCCTCAGCGACTTTTGCGTCCGCTTCGTCGATGAGAACGGTGGCCCGATCAAAGACCTCACCACGAAGTTTGAGAATTAGCGCCCTGTTTATTGGTTTCCAACCTTTGTTCCTGGAGCTTTTATGAGATCCCATTTTCTAGCCGCCGCGGTCCTGCTGACTGCCGCGGGTTCCGCCCTGCTCTTATTCGCGCAGTCCCGTCCGGCGCCGGCCCTGGCCGGTGAACCCTATATCCACGATCCTTCGACCATCATGTTTTCCGATGGCAAGTACTTCACCTTCGGCACCGGTAGTGGCGGTCTGATGTCCGAAGACGGCTGGACCTGGCACAGCGGGGCCGTGCGCCCCGGCGGCGGCCTGGCTCCGGACGCCATCAAGATCGGAGATCGCTATTACATCGCCTACGCCTCCAAGGGCGGTGGCATGTCCGGCGGCCACGCCGGTGCGATCAACACCATGTGGTCCAAGAGCCTCGACCCGAAGTCTCCCGATTTCGGCTTTCACGACGACAGCGTCGTGGCCTCGACCGACGGCGTCGAAGACTGCGATGCCATCGATCCGTCGTTCCTGCTCGATCCCAACGACGGAAAACTCTGGCTCACTTATGGCACCTACTTCGGCTTCATCCGCCTCGTGGAACTCGACCCGAAGACCGGCAAGCGCGTGGCCGGCAATCAAGCGATTAACATCGGCATCGACATGGAAGCCACGGTGATGATGTATCGCGAGGGCTGGTACTATCTGCTGGGCACTCACGGCACCTGCTGCGACGGTGCCAACTCAACCTATAACATCCGCGTGTCGCGCTCCCGGAAAGTCACCGGCCCCTTCGTGGATAACGTCGGCATCCAGGCGCTGAAAGGCGGCGGCAAACTCGTGGTCGGTGCCAGTGGCCGCTTCGTGGGCGTCGGGCACTTCGGCCTGATGGACCTGGGTGACGGAGTACAGAAATTCTCCTGCCACTACGAGGCCGACCTCGACCGCTCCGGCCGCAGCGTTCTGGACATACGTCCCTTGCTCTGGAACAATGGCTGGCCGGTGGCGGGCGATAATTTGCCGGAAGGCACTTACGAAATTCAATCCGAACGCAGCGGCTTTGCCCTGGAGCTGGGTGTGGATTTCGTGCGCATGGACCGCGGCGGACGCGGCGGTGGACGCGGCGCCCCTGCCGGTCCCGTCACTCCGGTGCCCGCCCAGGAACTCGCTCAAGTGGCGAAGGATTGGCCGGCCGGCAACCTCGAAATCCGCATCGGCGATTTCCTGTCCCGGCCCCATCAGAAGTGGACCGTCACGCCGGTCGCCAGTGCCGGAGGTTATCCCGGCTCGCCGTATTTCAAAATCACCATCGCCGGCACCGAACGCGCATTGGCCGCCACGGCGGACGCTGAAGTGGTGGCCGTACCCACCTTCACCGGCGCTCCCGAACAGTTGTGGCGCATCGATCAGTTGACCGATGGCACGTACCGCATCATGCCCAAGGCCGCGCCGGATGCCAGGCAGCCGTTGGCCCTGGTCGCCGTGGGACACAGCACGCCGACACTGGCCAAATTCGACCCCAAGAGCGACCTGGGCCGCTGGAATTTCCGGCAGCCGTAGGCCTGCTGATTCGATAACTTTCAGAGCCGCGACCGTGAGGGAGCAATCTCCACCACATGCTCTTAGCGGCCCGCGAAGCCCTCGGTCAATTCGATCCGGGTGCCGTCCGGATCGATCACGAAAGCCCAGGCCAAGCCGATATCTTTCATGTTGGTGTAGGGCGTCTCCACCTGCACACCATCCGCCGCCAGTTGCTTGCAGAACGCTTCCAGATTCTTTACTTCGAAGCCAATGTGATCGAGCGAGCGGCCTTTCGTAGGCGCCTGGGCAGCCTGCGTCTTGCGTGTGTCCACTTCGCCGCCCGGCAGGAAGGCCGCCAGAAAATTACCGCGGGTGCCCGCCTTGGCGCCGAATGTCTTCACGTACCACCCGCGCAATTTTTCCGGCTCGGTCGTGGAGAGGTGGAAGTGGTGCATGGCCACGGCGGTGGGCAGGGCGGCGTCTTCGATCAGTTCAACGTCCACCTTGTCGGGAAATTTCGCGGTGACCTGTTTGGGATTCCCGGGTACCGGCACCGTCTCCACCTGCACCGCTGCCAGCTTCGCCTTCATAGCCGCCAGATCTTTCACGGCGATCCCCACGTGATTGAGCGTCGAGCCTTCCGACCCCTCCGTGGGCGCCGTGCGGGCCTTGCCCACCACGACGAAGGCGCCGGGGAGGCGGAGCAGTTCGAGACCTCCCACCTTCGTCACCTCAGCGCCAAAAGCCTCTACCCAGATCTTCTTTTGAGCCTGAGGATCCGCCACAAAAATGTGGAAGTGCCCCATCGAAACCCCGTTCTGGTTCGGGGCGGAAAGCTGAGCGAACAGTGCGCTCGCCGAGAGCGTGAAGATCAGGAAACGATGCATTTCGTAGTTAGGCTAACAGGTTTTACCGCTAGCAGCCCGTGGTAACAGTCGCGTGAGCCGCGCAGGCGTGGAATCGCGCCCGCGAGCGAGGCGCGCCGCGGTCCCTCGAATCGCTCCCCGTTTACCTTGTCGTGATGGGTGAGGTGGGTTACGATGAGGCTTCGCTTCAGGACTTTTCCGTTGACAAACGTAGCCAGATTTTTTCCCCTGGTGTTACTCGTCTGCAATGTGGGGGCTGCCATCTGCTGTGCGCTGACAGGCGATTACCGGCGATCGATTTATTGGGCGGCGTCCGCCCTCTGCATCGGCGCGATCACTTTCTAAAAGTTCGCCGGCGGCCAGTGCCCGCTGAAAACGCAGCACCGCCCGGCAATGGGTATTGCCGGGCGGTACATTGCCGGATTGCAGAACGCGGCCCTTTAGAATCGCAGCCGCAATGCCATCTGTAAGAGGCGCGGGGAATTCGCCTGCGAAGAGATGACACCGAATGTGCCGTTGGCCGCTGTCGTGGCAGCGGTATTGGGATTCGAGAATTTCACCCGGTTCGTGGCGTTAAACGCCTCCAGGCGGAATTCCATGTTCACGCGCTCCGTGATCGACGTCCTCTTGGTGACCGCCATATCGATATTGTTTGTGCCATTGCCGCGCAAAACAGGATCGGTACGACTCTCTCCCCCGAAGGTATAGGACGCTGGCACCGAGTAACAACTGGTATTAAACGCGCGGCTGAGCCGCGCCTGCACGGGTCCGTCGATCACCGGATCACAACCCGCAATCACGTTGGGACGCAAGCCGGTGTCCAGCCCCGTCAGGTTCGGCGTGGCGGTGAGTGCCAGCGGGAAGCCGTCCTGGAAGGTAAACAGGCCGTTGAAGGCCCATCCGCCAACCACTTTGCCCGCGAAACCCTTCGAGCTGGACATGAAGTGCTTGCCCCGCCCGAACGGCAGATCGATTACGTAGCTGAGGGTGAAGCGGCGGCGCGAATCGAAGCTCGATAGCGCCCGCTCGGCACGCAGGTTGGTATAGTCCTGGACTCCCGCGGCGCCCGTGCCGCCAGTCCCGCCTTCCAGCCAGCTGGTGATGGTCTCCGTGTCGCTGATGAGCTTGGAGAAGGTGTAGGCTGCCAGCAGCGTGCCGCCACTGCCAAACCGCTTCTCCACCTTCGTCTGCAGCGAATGGTAGATGCTGTTGCCGATGTATCCGCCGAAATCGATGTTCGAAAGATATTGCGGGAACGGACGCAGCAACTGCCCGCGCTGTACGGTCTTCTGCGCGAGCGCGCCCGCAGTGATGATGCCGTAGAACGGGTTTTCCACCTGCTCGGACAATTTGCTGCCCAGTTGCTGTACAATCTTGCCGTCGATCGCCGATAGCTGGCGCGACGGGTTGCCGCGCGGCAGGTGTACACCGCGCAGACCTGCGTAGGTCGCTTCGAGAGCGATGCTATGCGGAAGCTGGTGCTGCACCGCCAGGTTCCACTGGCCCGTGTAGCCGTAACGCTCAGAGCGCTGCGGAGAGCGGGGCGAACCGGTGCCGAGGATCAACTGCTGGAAGTTCGTGCCGCGCTGCGGAGGAGGAGTGAAACCGTTCGGGTACGGGTTGGTCAGCGTATTCAACGGCGTGACCTGGTTGTCGATCGAGGCCACCATATCGTTGTTGATATAGTTCACGGCCGACTGCAGGGGAGCTTCGGGGAAAGACGAATCGGCGGGGATATAGAAGATGCCGCCGCCGGTCCGAAGCACCGTTCGCTCCGAGAGACGGTAAGCAATACCGATACGAGGCGCAAACAGTTTGTAGCGCTCCGGCCGGAGACCGCGCTCGGGGTGCCCCTCGGTCCCCACCAGTACGAACGCGCCCTTCACGGGCTGGCCGTTGACGGTGACGCCGGCCTTCGCCAGTACCGGGTTGATCAGGTCGCGGTCAAACGTCGCCTGGCGGTCGAACCGCTCGGTGTAGGTGCCCGGGATCTCCCAGCGGACGCCCATGTTCAAGGTCAGACGATTGGTGACCTGGAACGAATCGTTGACGTAGTAGCCCTGATAGCGCAGCCCGGTTGCGGTAAACAACGAGGTCTGCACGGTGCCGCTCGCGGGCAGCCCGAGCAGGAACGAAGCGAACGCCTCGCCCGTGGCTCCAGAGCTCACTGCGTTCTGCGAGGTGAAAAGGTTGCTGAAGGTGAAGAACCCGCCGGCGTTATTGTTCTGGTAGTAATTCAGCTGCAGGTTGCGGAATTCCATCCCGAATTTCAGCGTGTGCCGTCCCTTGATCCAGGTGAGACTCGGGCTCGCCGTATAGTTGTTGGTGACGCCGTACAGCAGGCCGGTCGCGATGGTGTTGTAGCCCGTCACATTCATCTGCGGGATGGTCACCGAGGGGCTCAGACCATTCAAAGAGTCCAGCGTATTGTAGTACGAGGGCAGGCCCGTCACTTTCGGAATGTCGAGGCCCAGCGTGCCGGGGGTACGATCGTAGAACCAGCGGGTGAAGCCCAGGCGGACATCCAGTACCGTGTTCGGACTGATCATGTAGGTATCGCCCAGCACGGCTTGTGTGGTGACGAAGCGCTCCGGAGAGTAGGGGTCGCCGTTGTACAAACCGTTGTTGTAAACGTCGACCCGCGAGCCCACCGACTTCCACCGCGTGTAGCGGAGCAGCAGGCGATTCTTGTCGGTCACGCTGTAATCGCCGCGCACATTCACCTGGTCGTTATCGCCACCGGTGGAAACGTTGCGCGAGAAGTTGAACAACTGCGTGAAGTTCTGGCCGGGAACATTGGGAGCGCCCCAATAGGGGAAGTTCACATAGTTCCTCGCAATCGCGTTGATGCGGTTGTCGGGAATCTTGTTGTTGGGAAATACGGAACGCTGCGGGCCGGTGGCCGGACAGGCAGGGTTGCCCGCAGTGCCGCACTGAGTCTGCGGATCGTAAATCGGAATCACGGCGCCTGCCGCGTTGCGGTAGTTCGAGAAGTCGCCTCTCAACTTCTCGAGCGACGGTACCGTATTGAGGAACAGCACTGCTTGCCGTTGGCGATAGCCTTCGTATCCCGCAAAGAAGAAAATCTTGTTCTTCTTGATCGGGCCTCCGACCGCGGCGCCGAACTGATTCTGCACGAACGCTGGTTTGCCTGCCCCGGTCGAGTTGGCAAAAAAGGTGCCGGCGTTCAGAACTTTGTTGCGAAGGTATTCGTACGCGGAACCGTGAAACTCGTTGGTGCCGCTCTTGGACGCCATGTTCACGACGCCGCCGGTGTACCGCCCAAACTCAGCGCTCAAACTGCTGGTCTGCACGCGGAATTCCGCTACCGTATCGGCGCTCGGCACCAGGGCGACCAGGTTGCCGTACGGGATATTCACCGCCACGCCATCGTAGTACGTCGCGCTCTGGTTGGCCGTGCCGCCGCCAATCTGATAATTGCCCGCGGCGAACACGTTCTTTCCCGTGAGGCTGCCTTCCGAACTACCCTGCGGGACGACGCCCGGAGCGGTATTAATCAGGTTCAGAACGTTGCGCCCGTTCAACGGCAGGTCTTCTACCGATCGCGTCGATACCACCTGGCCGAGGGCCGCGTTTTCGCTTTGCAGCAGCGCCGCCTGAGCGGTCACTTCCACGGATTGCGTCACTTCGCCCACCGCGAGGCCGACGTCGGCGCGGATCGTCGAGTCCACGTTAACCTCGATCTGGTCCCGCGAGTAGCGCTTGAATCCTGCGTGCTCAACTTCGAGCTTGTAACGACCGGGAATCAGGTTGACGAACCGGTAGCTTCCGTCGGAGTCTGTGGAAGCCGTACGGCGTTCCCCGGTGCTGTTGCTGGTTGCGGTCACCGACGCGCCGGTGACGGCGGCGGAACTGGCGTCGGTAACTGTGCCGACGAGCGATCCATTAAATGCTTGGCTGAAGAGTGTGGCGCACAATGTTACGAAAATTGGCGCCGCGAAAAGTAACGAACGTAAACGACTCACGTGGTCTCCCCTCCCGCCGATGCTCTCATTTCGCGTGAACTCAAGTACTCAGACAGACAGGTTCCTCGCGGATTGCAACGGCTCTAGATTGGAAAGATCATATATCGAAAGTTGCTAAGTGCGCAAGTAGAATTGCGCATTGTACATCAACGCAAAACTTTCGAAACTTCCATACGGAGGTCCGCATCAGGACTTTGTGCTGCCTTCTCGAGGTGAGTTCGCGCCTCCGCCGCCTGGCCCAGCCGCAGCAGTAGCACGCCCAGCGAGAGATGTGCTTCGTAAAAATCCGGTCTTAGCCCGATGGCGAGCCGGTACTCGTTCGCGGCCTGAGGGACTTGTCCCTTCGCCAGCAGCACGTCGGCCAGATCGGCATGAGCCTGCGCGGCATTGGGAGCCAGCCGCACACTCTCACGTAACTCTTGCAACGCCCTGTCGTAGTCGTGCGACAGAATCAGCAGCAGCCCGAAACTGTGATGCGCTTCGGCGTACGCCGGGTTGCT
The DNA here is from genome assembly GCA_039934035.1 of Candidatus Solibacter sp. Lineage (GTDB taxonomy): Bacteria > Acidobacteriota > Terriglobia > Bryobacterales > Bryobacteraceae > Solibacter. The sequence goes on from JBDTMZ010000059.1 coordinate 23,777, forward strand.
CCCCAGCGCTTTCTCGAAGTGATACGCCGCCTGCGCATAATCCTTGGACGCCGCCAGCAGATTCGCGAGATTGTTGTGCGCTTCCGCGAAATCCGGCTGCATCGCGATAGCTTGTCGAAAATACTTTTCCGCCGCCGCTCCATCGCCCTTTCGCGACCACGCCATGGCCAGAAGATTGTTGGCCCCGGGAGCGTCCGGGTCTTTGTTTAAGGCGTTTTGAAGCACCTGCAGCGCCGCATCGTCCCGCCCCTGGCGCAGGTACACATTCCCCAGATCCGCCAGGACTCCGGAATCGGGTGGCAGCTTTTCCAGTATCTCCGCCGCACGCGCCACCTGGCCCGCCGCGATTAACGCGCCGGAGAGTTCTTTCGCCGCGCGCGTGAAATCGGCCCGATGCGCAAGCGCCTGCTCGAACCATGAAATCGCTTCCACCGGATTCCCCGCTTTCGAATAGGCCTTGCCCAATTCGAAATAAAACTCGGGCTCCGCGGGCCTGCTCTTTTCGATGGCAGCGCGCAGGCGGGGAATGCCCGCGGGCAGGTTCGCTCCATCCTGCACCTGGGCGACCGCCGTGTACAGTTCGTACCCGGGGGTCTGCGCGGCCCGCTCGCCATAGTAAGGAACCACCTCACCCGCATAGATGGTCTTGGCTTCCGCCAGCGGCGCCAGCAGGTCGCGCGAAGGTTTGCGGCGTTGGATGTAATGGTCGGTCATCACGACATGCACGGCATCCTCCGCGCGCCGCCGCGGCATGTGACAATCGATACAGTTTTCGCCGGCGGCCGCGGCTTTAGTGTGCCCAGCCGGGTGGCAAGTCTTACAAGCGGCAACATACTGCGCCGCCGCCTCCGGCCCGCGCGGGATGTCGTGCGGATTGTGACAGGTCGTACAAGTCATTTGGCTGGCCTGGAAGCAGGCCGACTTCCGCAGACGGTACGCCGCATGAGCGATCTCGAACTTGTCGTCATGCCCGGTGCCCGACTGGTGGTCGAAAAAGAGGAACGAGTCACTCAGCACCTGCCCCGGCCGGAAGGCAAATGCCGCCCGCTCGTAGCGGGGAACAATATGCGGCAGCGGACTGCTGGTGGTCTCCAGATGGCATTGCATGCACGTCTCGAGCTGCTGTTCGCGGCTCAGCCTGGCCGGATTGACGATGGCGCGCCGGATCGCATCCGGCGAAGCCTTGCCGGTGCCGGCGACCTCGGCGTGCCGCCGTCCAGGACCGTGACACCGCTGGCAGTCGATGCCCTCCGGCACCTGGTCGCTGCGTGTCGGAAAGCCGTTGTGACAGAAGAGGCAGTCCGCGCCAATCGCACGGCGAAAATCAAGATGATCGGCGCGGTCATAGCCCGGACTCATGCCCCAATAGCCGCCCCGCTCCGCGTACCAGGTCACCGGCATTTCGAGAAGTTTGCCCTCCGCATTGCGGTACACGTAGCTGCGCGCGTGGTTTCCCGAACCGATCACGAAATCCACCTGCTTCTCGACGGCATTCGTCGGCTTCCCGCCGAAGCCAACCTGATGCCGGGTCTGAAAAACCTTGCCCTCGCGCTCGCTCATCGTGTAATAACGGTCCGACGCTTGGTGATAGAAGCTGTTGCGGGACGTGAAGTCTTCCACCGGCGCGCCGGGCCTTGGACGATACATGGAGCGTGCCATGCCCGTCAGGCGATAAGTCTTCGCGATCGCCTGGTGGCAGCCCGCACAGGCCGCGGGGTCGATATAGTCCGATGCCGTTTCAGCGGTGGAACTCTGCGGCGCTTTCCGCGCGGGCAGGAAATACACGGCGGCCGCCAGCACCGCACCCGCGACCAGGATCAGCCATTTCTTCTGGGGCATCGTTCTATTCCGGTCAAAACAGTCATCGCCATCAGGCGTCGTAGTCCGCGGGCGTCAGCACTGCTCGGCAACGTCCCCACAACACCGCGCGTATTCTGCATTCTCCTACACCTTGCTCCAATCCGAGCCGCGACCGTGACGGAGCGATCCTGGCCATGGCACCCAATCCGAGCCGCGACGGTAACGGAGCGATCCTTACCACGAGCCGCGAACGCTGGCGCTGCACTCCGCCATCCCCGCCAAACAGTAAGTCGCTGGGGCACGCCGCATTCGCCGCGCGTAACTCTCTATTTCGCGAATCGCGAGTTGATCCACTGCGCCACGTAGTCGAAATAATTCTTCACGCTGTTGGAGTACTGGCCCGGCGTCTTCTCGCAAGCCTTGCAGGGGGTCGCCCCGTGCTCGGCGCCCTCAAGCACGATGAAGTCCTTATCCTTGCTGGCGGCCTGCTCGTAGTGCCGTTCGTTGTCGCGGATAAAGATGTAGCCACCCATGGCAGAGAACAGCACCGGCACCGAAATATTCTTCACCGCGCAGGAGACGGAGTTGTTCGTCGAGCACCAATCGATGCCGTCCTGCGAATTAGTGGCGCGAATCGCATTGGTGCTCAGAAACGACCGGACCGTCAGCACGCGGGCCGTCTGGCGAAAACTCCCCGCCGAACGCGCCGGCGCGCCGTAATGCATGGCGCTCTCCACAATCTGCGTCGCAATCGTCCCGTCGTTCTTGAGTAGTTTGCGCGGTTGCGCCGTATGGTCGCGCAGGCTCGGGTCCAGCGAAATCAGGCGCGCCCCCTGCCCCTGCGTGATCACAAACACATCGTCGTCTTTATATGGGTACTTGCCTTCGTCCATCTGCTTAACGCGGCCGAGCGCGTCGTCAATCAGGCGGTTCATACGCTCCGCCTGTGCCTTGAAGTAGCGCTGCTTGAATTCCGCCGGATAGTTCGAAGCACCGTTCGGATTGAACCCGTTCTTGACGCTGAACGGATCGAGCGCGGGGTCGATCTTCGTAGGATCGTTGCCGATCACGGCCGGGTTGAGACTCCGCAAGCCGTTAATCGAATTGCCGGGATGGGCGTCCATGAAAACAGCTCCGTCGGCGGGCGGCAAGCCAGCCAGGCGGTTGGTGCACGGCACCAGTTTGGCGGCGTCCTGGCAAATGCCCGGCCCCTTCTCCGCCACCGCCTGGTAGTAACTCATCGAGGTGCCCCCGCCGCTGTGCCCGAACAAGATCACCTTTTCGATGCCGGGCTGCTTGCGCAGAAACTCCATGCCCGACTTGATATCCAGCGCAATCTCGTCCCAATTGACTTCCGCCTCGTTATTCTCAAAGCGTGGATTCATTGCCAGCACCAGGAAGCCCCGGCGCGACAACTCACGCGTGGCGATGTGCGACAGAAAATTGGCCGTACGGTGGGTCAGAATCACCGCCACCTTCGGCGCCGGTCCCGCGTTCGGACGGTACAACGCGCCCTTGGTGGTCGACGGCGAGAACTGGATGTAGACGGGATTGTCCTGCGCGTGACAGGCGAAGGCGGCCATGGCAAGAAAAAAGAGCCTCATGGCGTCTTACGGTATCGCAATTTGGGTTTGCGTGCGAAGCGTCCAGGGTACGACCCGGCGCTGCGCCAGCCCGCCATCGTCAGTGAGGAAAGAAATGAGGAAGAGACAGGCCGCCGCAAAAACGGTGGCCTGTCCCCGTGAACCACTAACTACGCGACATCGAATTCGTAGACGCTGACGCTGATGGCGGGCACCTGTACCGTACCCGTCAAGCCGCTCTGCGCCTGCTCGACAATCTGTACCGCCGGCGGCCTGCCCGCCTGGTTCGAGGCATTCACGTTCGGAGCCGCGATCTGCCATAGTTTGCCCGCGCCGCGCAGAGTCACTCCCGTGATTTTGGGCGTGAACTGCCGGGCAGTTTCCGTGGGATTGATCACCGACAGAATCAACTTCTTCTTATCGCTGGAAAGCGCCGCACAGAAATCCAGCGGGAAGGTGGACGTTCCGATGGGGACGCTGGGAGTGTCCACATACGGCGTGCCCGGCACCGCCTGCTGCGGAGAATTGCCGCTCACCTGTGCCGGCAGAGCGTTGCCGAAGTGATTGTGCATGAGCTTCATCACCAGGCCCTCCGCGGTGTAGCCCGCGGGCTCGCCGGCGTTGTCCACCAGCACGGTCCCCAGCCCGCCTGTGGCGCAGCTCGCGCCCACCATATCGGAACGGCGGAACACTTCGTTGAAGAACAGCGCGTACGAAAGCGGCGTCAACATGCCCGCCGGCTGGTAGGAAGTACCGTCCGGATTCCGATGGCGGCAGCCCCATTCGTCGAAGATGAACTTGATGTTCTTAGCCTTCAACTTGGGCATCTTCGCGACATACTTCTGCCATGCCTCGAAAGCCTCCCCTGCCCGGTTGGACAGCCTGCGTGCCTGCACTTCCAACGGATCTTTCGATGCATCGACAAACTTCTGCTTCTGGACATCGAAAGCCAGCCGAGGATAGGCGTACGTGTGCTCGGAGACGTAATCGACGTTGTCAACGTTCTCCGCGCAGTTGGCCAGCAGCCATCCGGTCCAGTCCTCGTGACTACCAAACTCGTGCGGCAGCTTCGCCGTGATCGGCGGTTCCCATTCAGACGGGAAGAAATTGCCGATCTTTTCCGCGCCGCCGACGCTGCGCTCGCAAGGCGTTGCTCCGGACAAGGTCACCTTGATTTTAGGATCCACCTTGCGCATGGCTTCGACCATGTAGTTATGCTTCCACCAGTACTGCTCTAGCGGCATGTGGCCGAACTGCCAGGGGCCGTACATCTCGTTGCCGATCGTCCACAGCTTGATGTTGAAGGGCTCCGCATGGCCGTTCTGCGCGCGCAGTTTGCCCAGCCGGGTGTCGGTGGAGCCATTGCAATATTCCACCTCGTCGGCCGCCATGCGATGATCTCCGAATCCGCTGTTGACGGTCAGATCCGGCTCCGCGCCCAGCAAGCGGCAGAAGGCGACGAACTCATGCAGTCCGACGTCGTTCGATTCGATTGCCGCACTCCACATCGCCTGCGCGCGCGGCGGACGCTTGTCCGGATCGCCCAGGCCATCGTAGAAATCGTAGGCCGAAACAAAGTTGCCGCCCGGCCACTTCGCCATCTTGAAGCCGGCTTCCTTAATGAGCTTGATCATGCCGGCGTGGAAGCCCTGTACATTATCCGCAGGCATCAACGATACCGCGCCGATGTGGAACGTGCCGCTGCCGGTACCGACAATTTCCAGCCGCCCCTCTTCGGAATCCGCCGCCGCCGTGAACTTCAGCGGGAACTTCTTATACTCGTGCGACAGGGACGGAATGGTGATGGTCTGCGAATCGCTCGCGCCCGTTCCCCAGGCCAGCCGCACCACCACTTTCGCGCCGGAATCGCCCGCCAGCCAGACACGGCCCGTATACGCCTTTCCTTTCGCCACACGAATTTTGGATTGTTGAACGCCGCGCGGTTCGGAACCTTCCAGCTTGACCTGCGGACTATGATTGCCCGTGAACGCCTTCGCCTTGTCCATGGTCACGGTGGCCGCCGGACCAACCGGCCGGAAGGGCTCTCCGCGGAAGCGCCGCATACCGCCGCCACCGCCCGCGGGGGCATTTTGGGCAGGCGGCGGAGCGGGCTCTACCGCGTTGGCGAATTTGCGGTCCGTCAACATCTCCGACCAGACACGGGTGGTGGCCGGTTCCATGTACCCTCCGAAAATCAGCGGAGTGATCGGCTCGCCTAGCTTGGCGGCATCGATCGCGACTTGAATGGTCTCCGGGGGAGCCGCGTAAGCGTTCCTCCCCTGCTGCATCATGGCGGCGCCCGCCACCGAAGCCTTTAGAAGCTCACGTCGGTTGATTGGCATGTGTTCTCCTGGTCTTACCTGGCCCTTGCCGTTTTCGGCTATTACGGCTCCGTTATCTTATAAGTGCGAGGTTGGTTCTACCTTAACACCGCGCACGCTCAAGCGAAATACCGGACACCGCTAAGCACCAGTCGTGCCACGCGTGCCGGGACAGCGAAAATACGCCGCACCTGTGGTAGGATCAGATCCCTGTCGGTCTTGCCGCCAGAACGGAACCCAAAGGATATCCGCCAATGAAACTCCGTACGACGCTCCTACCGGCCGCACTCCTGTGCGTGCTGGCCACCACTTCCTGCTCCCCCTCGGCGCCGCCCGACACGCGCGCCGCGGACATCGCGGCATTGAAGAACCTCGACGAAGAATGGTCGAATACCGCAGCCAAACACGACGTCGACGGCACGGTGGCGTTCTATGCCGACGATGCCGTGGTGCTGCCGCCCAACGCTCCGCTTGCCGGCGGCCGCAAAGCGATTCGCGATTCCTGGGCGGCCATGCTCGGGGCCGGCATGGCCATATCCTGGAAAGTCTCCAAAGCCGACGCGTCTGGCGATCTTGGCTACGTCCACGGCACTTACAACCTGGCCATCCAGGATCCCAAGGGCGGAGCGCCGGTTCACGACATCGGAAAATTTCTGGAGGTCTGGAAGCGGCAGGCGGACGGGAAGTGGAAGTGCATCGTCGATATGTTCAATTCCGATCTGCCCGCCGAGCCGCCGCCCGACACGAAGAAATAGCGCCTCCTGGACTTGCGTCTACGCGCCAGCCTTCAGTCGATCTCCAACGCCCGCCGCAGCGCCGCCTTCATCACCGCCTCCGGGGCCTTCTGCCCGGTCCAAAGTTCGAACCCGATCACGCCCTGGTAGACCAGCATCGAGAGGCCATCGAGCACCGGCAAGCCCTGCTGCCTCGCAGCCTGCAGCAGCCGTGTGTCCGGCGGATTGATCACCGCGTCGCAAACCAGCATTCCGGCGCCGGCACTCGCCAGGTCCACCGCCGGCATGGCGTCGATATCCGGGTAGAGCCCGATCGACGTGGCGTTCACCAGTACATCCACGTCGCCAGGGACCGCGTACATCATGGGCCACGCCTGAAACCGGATGCTTGCCTTGGTCTTGGCAGTCAGGTCATCCACCATCTGCCGCCCACGGTCGATCGACCGGTTCACCACAAGGATGTCCGCCGCGCCCGCCAGCGCTAGTTCGGTCACGATCGCACGGGAAGCTCCGCCGGCGCCCAGCACCACCATGCGCTTGCCCTTCGGTTCGATTCCGCCGTCCTGCCGCAGCCCTCGCAGGAAGCCCTTGCCGTCCGTATTCTCGCCGATCAGACGGTCGCCTTCGCGCCGTACCGTGTTCACCGCGCCGATGATTGCGGCGTCCGGCGCGATCTCATCCAGATGCTCGATCACCGCTACCTTGTGCGGAATCGTCAGATTGATTCCCCGCATGCCGAAAGCACGCACTCCGGCAATGGCATCGCGAAGGCTCTCGGGACTCACCTCGACGGTCAGGTATCGCCAGTTCAGTCCCAGCGACTGAAACGCAGCTTCTTGCATCGCGCCGGTGGGATTTTCCGCTACCGGGCGTCCGAAACACGCGACTAATTCCGCTTTGAAATTCGCAGGCATGGTGAGTGAGGGGAGCGCTTTCGATACCAGTGTATTTCAGTGCCGCAGGCTTCGGTCCCAGCCGGGAACCGCCCGCAAAAAGGGGATTTGAACGAGAGCAACTAGTTCATCGACCGCGTAGACTGTTTCCTTTTACAGAGATCCTGGTTAATTAGGTTTCATCAGCTCTCATATCGGCGTTCCTCTGCCTTATTAGAATGCCCCCGCGTCTTGAGACACGCCGACAACCAAATCGTTTTGCCGCCGATGAACGCCGATGAACGCCGGTGAACACAGCATCTTTCTATCTACAGGAGAACGCTGAATCACGCTTTCAAAACACTAGTTCTGGAACAGCAGCGGAGCAAACTGATACAGGGCACGCCGCCAGCTCTGCCACTCGTGCGCAGTCTGCGGAGACTCGTAGAAGACGGCGTTAACGCCAGACTCCTTCAGCGCGTCCACATTCTTCTTCGCGGCGGCGCCGTTCTCGCGGCCGCCATAGCTCACGAACACCAGCTTGACCTTCTTCTTGAAGGCCGCGGCATCCTTGACCTCGTCGGGAGCGATGCTGCCGCCGCTGAAGATTCCGATGTGCGAGAACTTATCGAGGTTCGCCATCGTGATCCCGCGCGTCTGCATGCCGCCCATCGAGAGACCGGACATTGCCCGGTGCGGCTGGTCCGCCACGGTCCGGAAGTTGGCATCGACGTAAGGAATCAGATCATCGATCAGTACGCGCTCGAACGCCGTGAAATTCATGCCGCCGCGTCCGCCGCCCGGACCACGACCTGCACCCGGAGCCGCACCAGCGGCGCCAGCCACAGCACCAGCCGGAGGAGCCGCCGGAGGCTGACCCGCCGGAGCCGCGCCGCCGCGAGCCGCACCGGCAGGAGCCGGTCCACGACCCATACTCGCGCCGGGAACGTAGCTGTTGGCGATTACGACCAGGAACGGCTTCGCCTTGCCGGCAGCGATCAGGTTGTCCATGATGGTCGCCGTCTTACCCTGGCTGGCCCAGCCATTCTCGTCCTCGCCTGCGCCGTGCTGAAGGTAGAGCACCGGGTATTTCTTGGTGCCCTTCTCATACTCGGCGGGCGTATAGACAAAGGCGCGCAGGAACGTGTTCGGCGCCGCCTTGGTGGGGTAGCGAATTTCGCGCACCTGCCCGTGGGGCACATTCTTCACCTGGTAAAAGTCCTGATCCTGGGCGGGAATTTCAATTCCGCTGCCCCAGCGGCTGGAGCCATAGAACATCACGCTGCCCGGGTCCGGCACCGCCACTCCGTCCACCTGAAGCTGATAGTAGTGGAAGCCTTCGTCCTGCGGATTCGACACACCCATCCACGCGCCGTCCTCGCCCTTCGTCATCGGATACCGGACACCGCCGATGTCGAGTTGGACTGTCTGCGCTTGCGGCGCAACCAGCCGCGTGCGGACCCGGCGCTCCGAGTTGACCTCCGGGTACTGTTTGTTCTGTTGATTGTTAGCCGAAGGTTTGAAATCCTCCACCGGCGGAGTTTTCATGATTTCGACTGGCGGCCTGGGCGTTTGGGGTGGTGCCTGGCACCACAACGCGGGCAGCAGAGTCAGTGTCAATATCGCAGCTCTCATCGGACCTCCATGCAGTACGGAAGCCGGATGGTAACAGAGCGCGCATTGCGGGTCAAACCTGGGGTGCAGACAGGGGTGCAGACCGGCGTAGTAAGCGATACACGCGGAGGTCGTGCCGCCATGCCCGTTCCTGCACCCCAACCTGTATGTCCCGATGACTGCTCTTCCGCTGCTTACAGTATCTGCGTTTCCTGGCGGTGTAACTCGGAGTCCGGCGCTGCTCTTTCGAGTCATTCGGCTGAGACCATGTGCACCTCCATACTCGCGATAGTCCGAATGTGGATCGATCCGCGCGTTGGCAGACTTCTTTTTGTTTTCACATGTGAATTGTTATTGACTCACTTGCCTTGCTGAACTAGAGTAGTACCGGAACACAAGGTACAGTCGAAGCCGCTCGACTCACGCCAGCAGGCTGCTCCGGCCGCTTCGCGGATGTATTCATGTGCTCTGAGGAGATAACTATGTTCTGCGGCACCCACTTACAGACCCATGCGGCGCTCCTGGTACTGGCACTTACCGGCAGCTTGGCCCTGGCCGCCCCGCCCACCAATATCGTGCAGCATGGCTGGGAGGACGGTACTCTTCAAGGCTGGATTCCACGCGGACCAGTCGCCCTCTCGAACTCCACGGACGTTGCCCACGGCGGCTCTCATAGCCTCCTGACTACAGGCCGCGTGGCAGGCGACAATGGACCCAGCCTGAACGTGCTCGGCACGCTGACCCTCGGCGCCACGTACCAGGTGAGCGCATGGGTGCGCTTGACGGCCGGTACGCCCGCCACGCAATTACTAATGAGGGTGGAGCGAACGGTAAGTGGCTCCCCGATCACCGACTCAATTGCCTCCAGTTCCGCCACCGGAGTAACAGACAGCGGCTGGACGCAACTCACCGGTCTCTATTCCTTTACCGGAACCAACCCAACCGGGCTCTTCCTCTATATCGGCTCGAGCAGTGCGACTGCCTCGTATTATGTGGACGACTTCAGCATTGACTTCATCGCGGATCCGGCTGGTCCTCCGCCTAATACCACCGGACTATCTAGTACATTTGAGTCCGGCGGCGCCGAGGGCTGGCTGCCCAGACTGGGCAGCGAGGTTCTCACCAACAGTACCGCGGCCTTTCACAGCGGTACCCACAGCCTCCTGACCACCAACCGGACCACCGCTGGCGCGGGCCCGGCACTCGACGTAACCGATAAAATGTTCAACGGCTCCCGCTATTTCGTTTCCCTGTGGGCAAGACTCGCCCCCGGTGAACCCAGCACGAATTTGATCGTTACCCTGCAGCGCACCGCCGGCACCATTGTCAGCACCAGCACGGTCGTCGCCAGCAAAGCAGTTACCAGCGGCAGCTGGGTCAAGCTCTTTACGACTCCGATCTACACACTGTCCTTGGCAAACACATCCCTCAGTCTGTTTGTGCAATCCGCCACCGGCACCCCCTCGTTTTACATCGACGATGTTCAGGTCACTTACGCGGCGCCTCCCAGCGTGGAAACCAATCTCTTGAGTGTGAAAGACGTGCTCGCCCCTTACTTTTACGTCGGCGCTATCTCCTACGGCTCCGGACTTACCGGCCCCTCAAGCGAGTTGGCCTCCAAGCACTTCAACAGTATTACCTCCGAAAATGACATGAAGTGGGACGCCACCGAACCTTCCGAGGGCACTTTCAGATTTACCAATATGGATGCGCAAGTAGCCTGGGCCAAGGCAAACGGAAGCGTCGTCCGCGGCCATACCCTGGTGTGGCATAGCCAAATCCCGGCATGGGTGTTTATCGATCCCAACACCGGCGTCACCATGCTGCCCTCACCCGAAAACAAGACGCTCCTTTTGAACCGGCTCCGTAATCACATTCAGGGCGTAGTGACTCACTTCGGAACTGATATTTATACCTATGACGTAGTCAACGAGGCGATCGACGAAGGCCAGGCCAATTGCCTGCGGCGCAGTACCTGGTATACCATCACCGGGAAAGACTTCATCGACGTGGCGTTCCAGACGGCACGCCAGTATGCTCCCCACGCCAAACTCATTTACAACGACTACAGCTCCACCAGTACCTCCAAGCGCACCTGCATTTACAACCTTGTAGCCGACCTCAAGTCGCGCGGAATCCCCATCGATGGCGTCGGTCACCAAATGCACAATAGCTTGACCTCCCCCACGCCCCAAGCCATTCTGGATACCTTCAACCTCTTGGCGCCGCTGAATATCGATCAGCAGGTCACTGAGTTGGATATCGGCGTGGGTGGCTCATACACTAACTACAACGATATTCCAGAATCCGTGCTCGCGCGGCAGGGCTACGTCGTCCGTAACACCTTCAATGCCTTTCGCCAGTTGCAGGGGAAACTCTCCACCGTGACTTTCTGGGGCAGGTCCGACGACCATACCTGGCTTACCAGTGCCACCAAAATCGACGCGCCTCTGCTGTTCGATGTCTACATGCACGCCAAACCCGCCTACTGGGGCATCGTCGATCCTACGCGCTTGCCGGGCGCCAGCCTTACCGGCTCGCTGGACTCCAAGTCCGGTCCGCAAAACGCGCGCGTCTGGACCATCATGCTTAGCAACCCCGGTTTGGGGACCGCCTTTGGCGCGCAAATTTCAAAGCCCGTCCTTACGCAGACCAGCGGCGCGGCCTGCACGCCCGTGGTCACTGGAACTTTTCCCATCACGGTGGGCGATATCGTTTCCGGCTCGTCTGCCAGTAGGGCCGTCACCATCGATTTTACCGGCTGCCCGGCCCTGGCCGCGTTCAAAGTCACTATCCCGTTCAGCTCATCGAGCGGCGCGAACACCGGCGAGATCGCCCGCACCAACCAATTCCGTTGATTAATGGAGCACCAGACATGCAATCCAAACGTGCCCTCACGATACTCCTCATGGCCGGCATGGCCGTCGCGGCTCATGCCGGTCCCGTATTCCAAGTCCTCCCCGGTGGAACCGTCGGCGATTTCCCCGGCACCACGGTTGGCTGGGGATTCACCATCACCAACACCACAGATTACCTGGTGGTCACCGGCTCGCAGTTCTCCCCGGCGCCATTTGCCTTCTTCGGCAGCTACCAGGACTTAATCGGCACCGGCCCACTGATCGTGCTCGGACCAAGTCCCGAGCCCCAGACTCTCACCGAGCTGTTTAATCTTTCGCTGGGGACCGGCGTGGGCGCGTTCCATATCGCAGCCACCGCTGCCGGACGGCTCGACGGGCAGCTCATCGTCGATTACGCGCTGTTCTCCGTGGACCCAAATGATCCCAACTTCGATCCGGACACGGACCTGCTGGTAGCCGATGCCCAGCTCTCCGCTCCCGTTTCGGTGTTTGCCACGCCCGAACCGGCTTCCCTCTTGCTCATAGCACCTGGACTCTTCGCCATGTTCCGGCTTCGCCGAAAACGGCTTCCCGTGAGAAGTTGAACCTCACTCGTCAGGCTGAATTTCACGTGACCTCGGGCGGCGCGTGTGCTCACATGAGTGCGCGCGCCGCGGCCGTTTAAAGACACGGTCGCCCGGCGGCACACAATCAAACGCGATGGTTTGTGCCACCCGATGGTCTGTGCGGCGTAACGGCGGTACGCTATCACTATGTTTCGGGTGACCCTTCTCCTCGCGCTTTGCTGCGCCGCGCTGCCGGCTCAGAATGCCCTTCACACCTGGGAGGCAAAGGAAATCGAACTTCGCGCCTCCGGTAAGTACACCAATCCTTACGCGGACGTCGAATGCTGGGTGGAGTTGAAAGGCCCCGGCTTCGCCAAGCGGGTCTACGGATTCTGGGACGGCGGCGATACCTTCCGCGTGCGCGTGGTCGCCACCGCGCCGGGCGCCTGGACCTGGACCAGCGGCTCCAACCAAGCCTCCGACACAGGCCTCAATCGCAAGACCGGCAGTTTCACGGCACGCGCGTGGAGCGAGGCGGAAATGCAGGTCAACCCCAACCGCCGCGGCTTCCTGCGCTCCACTCCCAACGGCCACGCCCTGCAATACGCCGATGGCACTCCTTACTTTATGGTCGGCGACACCTGGCTCGGCGCCGCCACCTGGCGCCTTCCCCTCACCGGCGCCGCGGTCGATCCCAACTACCAGCCCGGTCCCGGTGTGACCTTCGAAGCGGCCGTCGCTTATCGCAAGCGCCAGGGCTTCAACTCCGTCAGCATGATCGCCGCCTTCCCCACCTGGGCCTCCGACCAGTACGCCAACACTTACGCCGACCGCAACGGCGTCTACCTGCGCAATGCCTGGGAAGCCTTCGGCATGACGGTGGACGGCAAAACCCCTACCGCCAAGGCCATGCATGACGAACAGGGCTATCGCTCCTTTGAGGTCCTGCCCAATCGCGATGGACTGGCCGATTTCGACCGCATCGTGCCGCACTATTTCCAAAGCCTCGACCGCAAGATGCAGCACCTCAGCGAGCAGGGCTTCGTCCCCATGCTCGAAACCATCCGGCGCGATGTCGCTCCCCCGTGGCTGAAATACTTCAAGTTCAACGAATCCTTCTCGCGCTTCGTGCAGTACATGGTGGCCCGCTATGGCGCGTACAATTTCGTCTTCAGCAAAGTCCACTTCGATATCTATTTGAAGAACTACTCCATCACCGGCGAGGAGTTTAACGAAGCCCTCAACTATCACTTCAAAAAGTACGGGCCCATGCCTTTCGGGCAGCCTGTCACGGCGCTGATCGATCACTCCACCGCCGTCACCTTCGGCCACGGGGACAAGGCTCCGTGGATCAACATGCATGCCACCGGCAACAAGCCGCGCGACCACGGAATCTATGCCGCCATCGAAGCGCTTTTCCGGCTTTCCCCGCCCTACCCCGCCATCGATCTCGAGCCTTACTATACCGGCTGGATGCACCAGAACAACGTGGTCGCCGGCGAACGCCCGCAGCCCGATACCGACCGCGACAACTACTTCTCGCGTGCGCAAATGTACGGCTGCGTGCTGTCCGGCGGACTCGCGGGCCACGTCCACGGCACGGCGGCGTATGATGTCTCGGTGGACACCGAACCGGCGGGAACGCGGCCGTACTTCTGGCAGGCGCTGCGTTACCGGTCGGCCGGGTATATGCATCCACTGGCCAAATTCGTCATGTCGGAAGGCGCCAAATATCGCGATCTCGAATTGGCAGCGGATGCCTTGCAGCCTCGTAAGACCGACGGCAGCAGCGACGCCGGCCTCGACGGCTGGAGCTTCATGATGCGCACGCCCTCCAGGGATTTCGCCCTGCTCTACTTCGAAAACAAAGCCCGTCAGACCCGCACCACCGGCTGGACTCCCAATTCCTCGTATCGCTTCGCGTGGTTCCACACCCAGACCGGCGAGTGGCAGCCAGCGGTCACCCTGCGCGCCGGCGCCAACGGAGACCTGCAACTCCCCGAGTTCCCCGGCGGCGCCACCATCGCGGACACGGATTGGGCGGCCAAGATCACCGCACAGAAAGGAACCAACTGACATGCGTTACGCGTGCCTCTTATTGGCGACCCTGGCAATCGCCGCGGACAAACCGGCCTACGTGGCCGCTTTGAAGGTCTCGGGCCACGTCGGCTTCTTCGACGCAGGCGGCAAGCTGATCAAAGACGTGAGCGTCGGAGGCCATCCCCACGAGTTGGCCTTCTCTCCCGATGGACGCTACGTCTATTGCACCGACAATGGTGTCCTTTGGATGACCGAGGCGGCGGCCGGCGGCAACACCGTCTCCATCGTCGATATCGCCGCGCAAGCGCTGGTGGGCACCATCGATCTCGGCAAATACCGCCGTCCGCATGGCATCGATACCGATCCCAAAACCGGCAACATTCTGGTCACCACCGAACTTCCCAGCATGCTGCTGGTCGCCGATCCGCGCACGCGCAAAGTGATCAAGGAATACGACATTAAAGGCAAGGCGCCGCACCTGGTCAAAATCGCCCCGGACGGGGTTTGGGCCTATACCAGCAATACCGACACCGGGAACCTCTCAGCGGTGAACCTGCAGACGGGGGAAATCAAACTCATCCCGGTGGGCGAACGGCCGCAGGGCCTGGCGTTCTCACAGGACGGCAAGCGGCTCTATGTCACCAATCTGAACAGCAACTCCCTCAGCATCGTAGACACGCAATCCAGGACGCAAATCGGCAGCATTCCCACCGGCAAGGGTCCCGTGCGCGTCATCCTCAGCCCCGACGGCAAGACCGCAATTTACGCCTTGCAAACCGGCGAGGCGGTGGGCTTTGCCAACCTCGAAACGCGCCAGGAAGAGGGGCAGGTGAAATTGACGGGGCAGCCCGTGTCGGTGACTTTCTCCGCCGACCGCAAGTATGTTTACTCCGCAGTGCAGGCCGAGGATAAGATTTTCGTCATTCCCCTGGCCACGCGAAAAATCGAGCGGGTCATCTCCACCCCGAAGGGCTCGGGACCCGATCCGTATCTGCCCCTACGCTGAGAGCCAGTTTCCTGTGGGGCAGGCTTCAGCCTGCCGCCGCCTTTAGGCGGCGCAATCTGGACGGTCGTCGTCCGTCGTCCGTCCTCCCAGCATCGATGCGTGAACACGTTCGATAACGTCGTTAGAATTCCTATCGGCGTTCATCGGCGGCCGATATATTGGCAAGGGAAGACGGTGCGGGCCGCCGATAAACGCCGATGCACGCCGATAGGAAAACGCAAACAAGAACACGTAGATGAGAAACATGCTGTGTTCATCGGCGTTGATCGGCGTTGATCGGCGTTCATCGGCGGCCCATGCACTTGACCTTCGTCCACCTTCGGGCCCCACAAAAAGGAAAGGGGCAGGCCCTGGCAAACTACACCAGGACCTGCCCCGCACTATGCAATTACCACTTGAACGCGAGCGTCAGATTCATCAAAGGCGTTCCGCCGTAACCCGCCGTACCGCTGGAGGCTTCTCCCGATCCGGTATTCGTGCCATAGGTCTTGGCGTTCTGCACGCTCTGAATATTGAGCTGCGTGTTCGGCCCGCCCCAGTTGTACCACTTGAAAGGATTCTGGATATCCAGCCGGAGCACGAATTTGAGGCGCTCTTTGATTGGCACTTCCTTGGAGAACGCCGCGTTGGCAATGACCTGCCGCTGGTTGTCCCACACGTTGCTGCCGTTGGTCCCGCGGGTGAAACTCGGTACGTAGCTGAAGCAATCGTTGCCCGAGCCTACCTGCACCGCGCCGCAATCGATCATGCTGTTCTGGTTGGCCGCGTTGAAGCGGTCGCCCCCCAGATCCTGCCAGTTGTCGCGTAGCGACGGACGTTCCTTCAGCATCACGCCGCCGTAAGTCGGCATGTAGCCCGGGTAGTTGTTGGTGGTCGGGCCGCCCGTGATACTCATGCCGGCGGGCGCGCCGCTGGCGATCGTGTACGTGAACATCATGTTGTAATCGCCTAGCAGGGTGTTCACCCAGCCCCCGCGATTCATGAACTTGCGTCCCTTGCCGACCGGGATTTCGTAATTCATGGTCCCGGTGAAGTTGTGCCTCTGATCCAGGTTCGTGCGCGCCTTCAGCAGACCCCAATCCAGGTACGGATTGCCGGCGCCGCCCGCCAGCGTCTTCGCGATGGTGTAGAAGGCCTGGAAGTTCAGCCCCTTGGAGAAGCGCTTTTCAATGCGCACCAAAGCCGCATGGTGCGACAGATGATACACGTTGCCCACGATGTTAACCGTGCCCTGATTGGGCAGCGGGCGCGAATACTGCGTCTGTCCGCCGGTCGCCCAGCTCAGCCGGAAAGCGGCGTTCGCCGGGTCGTTCAAGTCCATCATCCCGCTGCCGTTCGGATTCGGAATGATGCCCCACGGCCGCGTATTGGAATCGTACGTGCCCAGCCCCTTCGCTTGCGCGGAGCCGTCATACCGCGTCTCGAGAAGGTAATTCCTGCTCAACTCGGTCTGCACGCCGAAGTTCCAGGTCATGACGTACGGCGTCTTCAGGTCGCTCTGGACGATGTTCATGGTGCGAGTGCCGGCATTGGTATTCACATACGGCACCGAACCATCGGCGCGCTGCGTGGGGTAGGCCCACGACGGTATGCCCTGGTCCAGCATGAACAATGGCTTGAAGTTGCCGGACACCTGCGAGGCGCTGTACGAATTGCTCAGCATCTCGTCGGAATACAGCAGGCTGGTGGAATCCGTGCGGATATCGATGTGCGCCAGGCGGAAGCCGCCGCGCACCACAAAGCGCCGCAGGGGGTGCCATGCCAGGCCCACGCTCGGGTCGAAGCGCAACATATCTTGGCGATACGGGTCCGCGCCATTGGGATGCGTCCACGCGCCCAGGCAGCCGCCCGCCGGGCAGGTGTACGGCTTGTTGCTATACGTAGCATTGTCGATCGCATTGGGATCGTAAAGGCTGATATACCCGTACTTCTGTTTCTTCGGGGTTTCGATGTTGTAGCGTATGCCCAGGTTCAGGGTCAGGCTGGGCGAAATCTTCCAGTCGTCCTGAAAGTACCAGCTGTGCTGCCACAAACGCGGCAGGTCGCTATAAAGACGGGAACTGAAACTGTAGTTGCTGATCGCGCCGATCATAAAGGCCGCCAGCGTATTGCCGGTATTGGCTACGCTGCCGCCGGTGGTGGTGATTCCGCTCGTCGAGGCGTAGGTGAACGTGCCGTCCGGATTGCCCATGTCGTACTGGTTCCTGCGCCAGCGCAACAGTTCGTAGCCCATCTTGAAAGAGTGCTTGCCGCTCGCCTTGTTCAGGTCGTCTTTCATGGTGAGCGTTTCCTGCACGTCGGTGCTGCCGCAGCCAACCTGCACGGTCCCGGAGGGCTCCGTAATGATGCCCGTCGGCCATACGCCCGGCATGCAGGTCTTCGGCAGACCCATCCCGCCCATGCCGATGAGCGTGGCGTAATCCTGATCCTTCGCGATCGAATCCACCAGCTGCGAATAGCCGTAATACGTCGCTCGGAAATCGTTCACCACGGTCGACGAGGGAATCCACGTCGCTCCGGCCGACGCCGTATTCTGCTTCGGCGCCCATGATTTGTTCATCGTGCTGTCGAATAGCGGATTTATGATCGTATACGGCGGATTCCGCTCCCAGCGGCTGTTCCCCGTCCACGTCGCATAGGCCTTCAACGACGAATTGAACTGGTGGTCGAGGCGGCCCGTGTAGTTGTCCCACTTCACAACCTTCATCGGCGCGAGCGCCACATTGTTGATCGGCCCGCTGGTGTTCATGGAACCGGCCGTGTTGGGTGCGCGCAAGGGGTTCATCCCCAGCATCGTCTTCGCTACATTGCTCCAGCGATTGACTGGTATCTGGTTGCCCGGGAACGGGTCGCGGAACCACTGGCCATTCACCTGACGCGTGCTGACCGGATCGAAGATCTGGTTGTAGGCGACGCCCGGATATGCGAAATCGCCGCGCAGCATCGCTTCCGTGGGTACCGTGGCTACCTGCTGCTTGCTCTGCTTTTCAATCATCATCTGCCAGCCGAACATGAAGAACGTCTTGTTGCGGCCATCATAGATTTTCGGAATAAACACCGGGCCATTCAGGTTGGCATCCGGATTCTGCACGAACAGACCCGGCGCCTTTTCCCAACCGGGCTGCACTTGCGAGTTGCGGTACGACTCGAAGAAACGCCGGTGCTGCATGCGCCGCGTGCGGAGCTGCTCCGCCACGATTCCGTGCAGCGTGTTGGTGCCGCTCTTCTTCACCACGCTGATCACCGCGCCCGTGGAATGGCCGTATTCGGCCGGCAGCGCGGACGTCAATACCTTCATGTCTTCAATGCTGTTGGCGATGGTCTCGGCAACATTGCCGCCGCCGCGCGTGCCCATCGTCCCGATCGCGCCGTCTTCGAAGTACCCCAGCGCGCCGTAACTCAGCCCGTCCACCGACATGCCATCCACCCGGCCCGTAAATGCATTCGAACCGTAGGTGATGCCCGGCGTAAAGAACAGAACCGCTTGCGCGTGCTTCTGGTAATTGGGCAGGCTGTAAAAGTAATCGCCCGCCAGCGTCGCGCCCGCCGCGGACGTCTCCGTATCCAGCAAAGCCGCGCTCGCCGAGACTTCCACTGATTCGGAAACCGCCCCCATTTCCATCGCGGCGTTTACCGCCAGCGTTTGTCCGACCCGTAGTTCGACGGCATCGCGGACCATTTTCTTGAAGCCTGCTGCCGTGACCGTCACCCGGTAGGGTCCCGGACGCAGATTCATTGCACGATACAACCCCTCTTCATTCGTGGTTATATTGGTTTCAAAATTCATCTCAATTTGGGTCACGTTCACCTGGGCGCCCGCAATCGCGGCCCCCGTCGGATCGGTTACGCGGCCCGTAATATTGCCGTTATCTATCTGTGCCAGCAGTGGCACAGCGACGGCCAACAGGGCCGCCAAAATGGGTATTCGCATCGTCGACTAACCTCATATCTCGGTGTTCTCCGGGTTGACCTCGGAAGATCACGCCACCCCCACCCCGGGCGAGTACGCGTGAAAAGGGCTTGCTTAACGGATATAACCTATCGCGTGGATTGTCAAGATAATAAGATCTACAAGTATGTATTTCAAATGGCACAGACTGCCAGGGAGGGCGAAAGGGAGGCTCAGTAAGGAAGCCCGCGGTGCCGCAAAGCCGCCGCGGGAGAACAGGGGGTAACTACCTATCTTTAGATACTCAGGCCTTCCAGGCGGCCGGTGCTGTCACCGAAACGCTCCTCATGGACTCCCATACGGTCCATCAGCGAAAGCCATAAATTGGACAAGTTCTGGGCGTCGTACTTCAGGTAGCGGCCAGGAGTCAGAGTCCCGCCACCCTTGCCCGCGATCACCGTCATGCAACTGGCGTGGTCGTGCCGCGCCGCGTCGCCATTGCCGTTGCCGAGCAGCACCGTGCAGTTGTCCAGCAGCGGCTTGTCGCCCTCTTTGGCGGCCTTCATTTTATCCAGGTAGATCGCGAACTGCTGCGTGCAGTAGTTATCGATCCTGCACATCTTGGCAATCTTCGCGGGGTCTCCCGCGTGGTGCGTCAGCCCGTGGTGCTCCTCCGGAATGCCAATCTCGTTGTAAGTCCGCCGGCTCTGCTCCACGCCCAGCAGTAGCGTGCTGATGCGCGTCAGGTCCTGCTGGATCGCCAGGATCTGCAGATCGGCCATCAGGTGGAAGTGCTCTCTGAACGTATCCGGCACGCGGGTGGGGCGCACCACTCCCGGCGGCAGTTTCACGTCCGAAGGCGGCGCGTCCAGACGGCGTTCGATTTCGCGAATCGAAGTCAGATACTCATCCACGCGTAAGCGGTCGGCCGTGCCCAGTTGCTTGTTGATCTTGCTCAGATTCTCGCGCGTGTAGTCGAGGATGCTGCGATTGTAGGTTTCCTGCTGGTCCTTCTTCTCGCCATCGTGATCGGAATGCTGCATATTGCCGAACAACCGGTCGAACACGATGCGCGGATTCACTTCCTTGATAGCCGGCGTGGTTTCGTTCTTCCACGACGCGTTGTTCGAATAAATGCAGGCGTAACCCGGGTCGCAGCCGCCTTCCATGCGGCCGTAATCCATGCCCATTTCGAGGGAAGGAAAGCGCGTCTGTCCGCCGATCTTGTTCGCCATCAACTGGTCGGCCGAAATCCCCGCCTGTATGTCATCGCTCGAAGTCATGCGAATCCGTACCCCGGTCAGGTAACACCCCATCGCCTTCGCGTGATCGCCGTTGCGATCCATCCTGGCCAGCGGTACGTCTAGTCCGCCGACCAGCAGCATGTCCTTCCTGTGACGTTCCAGAGGCTCCATCGCCGGCGTCAGCGGCCAATCCACCATCTGCGCGGGTGTTGCGCCGGTTCCAATGAAATCTTCCGGCACCTGCGGATACCAGTTCGGAGTGTGAATCCCGTTAGGGTAGTAAAGCAGAATAAAGCGGTTCTTCACCTGTACCGCCTCGGCTGCCGCCGTAGCCTCGGTGGAACCGATCAGGCTGGTGGGAATCATCGCTTCCAGCAAAGGCAGGCCGATTGCAATTCCGGCCCCCGTACCAATTCCCCTCAAAAATGTTCGCCGCCCCAGTGCCTTACGCATCGTATGCCTCCTCGTTCAAACCCAGCCTGCCGCCTACGACTACTTGCCCCTGCCGCCATTCGGAACTGCTGCCGGCGCGCCATTCGGAACTGCTGCCGGCGCCCCATTCGGAACTGCCGCCGGCGCACCTTTCGGAACTGCTGCCGGCGCCCCGTTCGGAACTGCCGCCGGCGCCCCATTCGGGACCGAGCCAGGAACTCCTACTGCCGGCGCCTGTGTATTCGGTGCCCCCGGCGGAACCTGTCCGCCCGGCGTTCCCAAACCGCCCCGGCCAGCGCCTCCGCCAAATCCACCAAACCCGCCTTGCCCACGACCCGGGCGAGGCGGCGCCGGCGGCGACACAAAGTACGGATGATCGGGCACCGGATGATACCAGGTGGTCGCCGTATTGGTATCCGGCATCTGTCCCTTCATACCGCGTGCGTGCTGAAACGGATAACTCTTGATCACTTCCGTGACCACGCTCGACAACCGGTCGCCCTCCGCCTTCACCTTCGCGCAGATCCCATCGATCACGCGACGGTCGTACGGCTGCAGGCCGCGTCCCAGGGAGTAGCTGACCAGTTTGCTCACAATCGCCCGGCGGAACTCGTCCTTCCGCCCCATCAGAATCGCCCGGAACTCCACTGGAGTGCGGAATTTCCTGCCCATGATTTCGCCCGACGCATCGATCGGTTCGCCGTTGTCCTTATTGCGCCACGCACCGTACCCATCGTAGTTTTCCAGCGCGAATCCGTAGGGGTCCATGCGCGCATGGCAGCCCGCGCAACTCGGGTCCACCCGGTGCTGCTCGAAAATCTGCCGCACCGTCCCCTTCAGTTCCTTATTGGTATCCAGTTTCAACGCCGGCACGTCGGGCGGAGGCGGCGGAATCGGCACCATGAAGATGTTTTCCAATATCCACTTGCCGCGCAACACCGGCGAGGTGCGCCGCGCATCGCCCAGCGGCTTCGACGTCAAGGTGAGAAAGCCCGCCTGCGTGAAGATTCCGCCGCGCTCTGTCGGGTTCACCTTCACCTTGCGGAATTCCGGACCGGTCACGCCCGGGATGCCGTATAGCTTGGCCAGTTCTTCGTTCACGAACGTGTAGTCGGAATCCAGAAACTCCATCAGGCTGCGATCGTTGCGCACGATGTAGTCGAAGAAGTGCTCCGTCTCGCCCTGCATGGACGCCAGTAGGGATTTCGGCGCGTTCGTCACTTCGTGCAAGCCGCGGATTTCGAGCCACTGTCCCAGGAAATCCTTGGTCAACGAGATCGACTTCGGATCTTGCAGCATGCGCCGAATCTGCCCGTCGAGATCAGCGCGCAGTTTATGGTCGCGGGCCGCGATGTACAGGTCGTTGTCCGGCATCGTGCTCCACAGGAAGTACGACATGCGGCTGGCCAACTGATACTCCGTAATCTCGAACACCTTGCCCGTCCCGTCGGGCTCCGGATCGCGCTCCATGCGGAACAGAAATTCCGGCGACATCAACGCCGCGCGAACAGCCAATGCCGTGGCCTCGTCGAAGGATTCGCCGGCGTGCGCGAACGACAGCGCCGCGAACTTCATCAGCCCATCGATCTCTTCTTTCGATACCGGCCGGCGGAAGGCCCGGGGCGCGAAGACTTCCATGTTGAGGCGGATCTTCTGCTGGCGATCGGCAAAATCCACCCGCAGCCCCGCACTGGGTTCGTTGAGCTTGTTCTTGGAGGCCAGCGTGGCATCCTTCGCTTGCGCCAACTTCTTCGGGTCCAGGCTCAGACTTTCCACCACCGCCTTCTCGGCCGCATCCAGATACCGCTCGATCAGCAGGGGAGAAATGGTCAGCGTGCCGGCGTTGTTGTCGAAACCATCGCCGCGCTCGTCCGCCGGAAAATCCGCCGACGCGTTGTAATCGGCAGGTAGATACACCAGTTCGCGGACCGAGTTCGCATACTCGCGATTGTTCAGCCGGTGGACCATGAACGGCCCCGGATCGGGTTCCATCGCGCTCAGGTTCTGTTCCACCCACTGATTGAGCAGCGCCCGCTCCGCATCCGCAGGCTGATTGCGCACATTGGCCGGCGGCATCGATTTCGAGGAGATCTCCCGCCCCACGCGCGCCCAATAATCGCGTTCGGTGGCGGCGAACTTGCGAGCCTCGTCTTCGTTCGCGAATGAGAGCCGGATGCCGGCCGGAGGCGTCTTGCCGCCGTGGCAACCCGCGCAATATTTGTTGAGCAGCGGCGCAACCTGCTTCTCGTACCCAACGCTTGTGGCTGCCGCCGCAAGTGCCGGAACCGGCGTTTTGGACACGGCCTGCGACTTCGTTGCGCCCGTCTGTGCGATCAGGGAAATGGATCCGGTAATCCCGCCCAGTAGCGCCAGCCCGCCCAGCGCCAGAATTGCCATCCGCCTCATCGCATCTCCCTCTGCTCTGACCTGGAGCGTACCCTGTGACCAGCGCGTGCCCGCAGGCACCTCGATGCTTTTCCCGTCGCCACGCGAAGTTCGCATCTCGCCGAATCTCGCGCGACGTTTACAGCCTCACTGCCGTCACAGTTCCCGGGTCGAAATCTTTTAGAAAGTTTATCATAGCGCCGCATTCGGGGGTAGCGGTTTGCGCACGGTTTGCGCACTTGAATCTCGTCAGCAGCGCAGGCGCGGAACCTCACCACAATTCCTCGCGAGGTTCTTTAGGTGGACTTAGAAACGACCCTCTATGCCGCCGATGAACGATCCTCTTAGGTCGATTTGTGGGCGCGATTCGGCGGACTGGCTTGTCCAATCGATCGTGCCTTTGAAATCGCCCTGGCCGAAGATGCCGAGTTGGGGCACCGCAGACCCGGGTTTGTCTATCAATTGCAGAACGTAGCGCGCGCTGGCTGAGGCGCCAACCGCGAACTGGATGGGCGGGCCGAAGGATTTGAAATCGAATTCCGGCTTGACGCCCCACTGGAACCCAAATCTCATCGGTGAGACGGGATCTAACTCGAGCACTCCTACCTTCTTGACCGGCTTCGGCACCGCGCCCAGGATCGAGGCCCGAAACGGGAACGTCTGCGGCAGGCGGTCGAGGAGCCTCATGATCTCGAGGAAACTGGCCGTCTTCGGATCTACCGGATCACTCCGCACCGGGGAGGTAACCATAAAACTGATCGTCTGCCCGGCGGGGGGCAGGGCCGGAATCCTCAAGAACGAGTCGGGCGGAAGGAAAAATGGAGTGACCAGCGGCTGTAGCGTCAACGGTGGAATCAGGCGCGGCGGTTGAATGCCGAGCCGTGAGCCGCTAACCGTTGCTCGGGGCGACAGCAGCAGTGTGACCGGCACCTGCTCCTCTTCAAAGAGCTTGGGCATCGTATTCGGTCCGACGATACCGTCCGCTTTCAGGTTGTTCGACTTCTGAAACTCCATCACTCGAGCATGGGTCAGAGGTCCGAAGTTGCCGTCCACCTTTAATGGCGCAAACCGCCGGACGTGGAAATTCAGAACATCCTGAACGGCGCGCACATCCTCGCCTTTCAAGCCTTGTTTGATTAAGCGGCCCATACAACCCTCCCCGTTCCCCTGTCAGTATGGCAGGTTATCATTTGGGCCCTGGAGGGAATGTAGGAAGCTTCGGAAAATGGCAACCAAGGGGCGCAAACCAGGGGCCTTGCCGTTAGCGTTTGCGCCATGGCGGCGCGGTCGGCCGGGACGCTTGGGGCTGCGCCCGTTACAACAGACGTCCGCCGGCGTGATCCAGGTCCGGCATGACGGACGGCGCGAGCGCTCAATGCCGCAGCCCCCGGCGCCGATCGTCAGGCGTTCGTCTCTCCCGTAAGGCTATGGCCCGGGCCGCCGTCCGCGAGGGGCTTGATCGGAGGTAGTTGCTGCGCCATGTAGAGCCCGAATAAACGCAGCGCTGGCGTGTCGCGGCAGTCTGACAATGTAAGGCGAATCTTGCTTCCCCGGACGGGAACCAAGGGCAGAACCCGCCTGCGTCCGATCGTGGTGCCTCGTGCGGCCGTGTTCCAACTCGACCCGTCCCAGACGTCAACCGTGAACGCAGCGACGCGCTGGCCGATCTCGATGTGCTCTTCGAGGACGATGTTATTGAATTCGACCTCTCGCGGCAGGCTGGCGGTGATTTCCGCCTTCGTCGCGCCGCTTCCCGCCATCCAGTAACGGCCCGGTTGCTTGCCGCGGAGATATTCCGGGCCTGTGCCCCTGGCGCTCGTGCTGGCCGTAAACGCCGCGTTCTCCAGCAGGTTGGTCTTGAAAGCGGCGTCGATCCACTGCCGGAATTCGTGCAGCCCTTGGGCTTGGTCGTCGGGGATAAGTCCCGTCTTGTCCGGCGCGATCCCCAGAATCAAAACGCCGCCCGCTCCGATCGAGGAGTAGTATTTCTCGATCATTACCGGTAGCGTCTTCGGCGGCTGCCCGGCGACGAAATGCCAGGGGCGCAAATACGCCGTGTTGCATTCCACCGGGAACCAGAAGAGCGGCTTCCCCCTCAGCGCCTCGAGATCGTTGGCCGTTTTATCTGCCTTCTTGGGAATCAGAACGTTCCGATGCCACGCCGTCCATCGATGCGCATCCTGGTCGGGATAAATCGGCTGCACATTCCACTCGGTCGCATCTCCGGTCGCTGCTTCGTTGCCGCACCACCGGATGCCATATCCGCACATCGAGACCAGCGCGCGCGGCTGAAGATTATTGATCAGGTCGAAGATCCCATCCCAGTCCTCACGGCCGCGGGTTCCCGCCCCGTCGAACCAGAGTTCGGTGATCTCGCCATAGTTGGTGAAAAGCTCAGTCAGCTGATCCACGATAAAGCGGTTGTATGCCTCGGCCGAAAACGTGGGTACCCGGGTATTACAGCGCGGGTCATGTTGGTCCCACAGAGAATGGTAGATCCCGAATTTCAACCCCTCCTTGCGGCAGGCGTCGGCCATCTCCTTGACCATGTCGCCTTGTCCATCTCGCCAGGGTGAACTCTTTACGGAATAGTCATTGGCCTTCGTCGGCCACAGGGAAAACCCGTCGTGATGCTTAGCAACGAAGACCATCATCTTGATGCCGGCATCCTTGTGAACGCGCACCCATTGCGCGGCCTCGAACTTTTCGGGATTGAAAATCGCAGGATTCTGTTTGCCGTCGCCCTGCTGAACGCCCGAAAAAGTGCTCATTCCGAAATGGGGGAACGAGATGAACTCCAGATTCATCCAGGCGAGTTTCTCCGCCGTCGGCTTCACGTTCGCGGCGCGTTTGCGGACTTGCTCGATGGTTTCGTCAGCAGCGGCCGGCAGGGAGACTTCCCGCTGATAAAAGCGCCGTTTCCAGGCGAACTCGGTCTGACTGCGGCCACCCTGAGGCAACAGGATGGCGGGGCCCGCTAAGCATGCGGCCTGGACGAACTGCCGGCGCGTTCCACATAGACCAAACTGACTCATTGAAGGTTTCTCCCTGGTTGTAGCAGTTCGCTGGTTAAGGTGCGGGAGGACATCCCGCACCGCACCTATGGTCCGCGATTCTATTGATCCGCGATTCCGTCAGAAGGAAAGTCGCAGCGAGAGCTGCATCTGCCGCGGAGCCCTGTCTCTGGTCAAAGCTCCGAACAGCGGATTGATCTGCTTGTTGCTGTTGTCGAACTGCGCGGCAGTGTTCACGGCCGTGAACGAAACATGATTGAAGACGTTATACAGCTCCCAGCGAAATTCGAGCTTGCTCTTCTCTTTCACAGGGATGCCCTTGAAGATCGTAAGATCCCAGTTGTTCGTGCCCGGACCGCGGAAGACGTCGCGCGGAGCATTCCCCGGCGACAGGAACGGCGGCGGAGCAACCGAGGCCGTATTAAAGAATCGATCTACCGTGCGCTCGCTCTTCGGGATGGCCGGGTTGCCGACCATAATCACGCGCGAGCCGTCCCCGCCCCCGGTGGTGTCGGCTCCCGAAACGGTCGTGTAGCTAATCCCGAGGTCGCCCTGTCCACTCAGGAACGTCGTGAAGCCCGATATCTGCCACTGGTCGAAAACGCCTCTGACGAATTTGGTATCCCAAATTTTGCTGGCCTTCGGCACCTCCCACAGATAGTTGATCCCGAGGTTATGCGTGCGGTCGTAATCGGTTCTGCCGTAGGACCACACCCGCCATGGCAGGTACAACGGCATGTTCGCCGAGAGGTTGCCGGTGTAGCCCATGAGCTTAGACCACGTCCAGGTTGCTCCAAAGCGGAATCCGCGCGAGAGCCGGCGATTCACCTGCGTCTGCATCGAATTGTAGTTCGAATTGGCAACGAATTGGTTTAGCCCGACCGAACCGTAGCCGGAGTATGGCGCCAGGAAACTGTCCGGCAAAGGCTTGCCGGTCGTCGAATCCTGATTCTGGGGCAGGAAGCGGGTGCCGTAAGGCAGCGTGTTCAGGTTCTGCGCAATTTGCAGGTGCCGGCCCACGTTTCCGACATACGACACATCAACCACCGTGTTGAAACCGATATTACGCTGAACGCCGAGACTCCAGTTGTAAGCGCCGGCGAGATTGCCGCTCGGATCCATGGCCGTCAATCCGGATGGGAACAGGTAACCGGTGGAACTGGAAAGGGTGCTCAGGGTCGGGTAGTAGACGGTCACGTTGTAGGTATATGGCGGGTTTCCTTTGGTCGCCGCCACAACGTTGGCCGGGCGTCCGTCGTATGAAATCCCGAACCCACCGCGGATGGCGGTCTTTCCGTCTCCGAAGGGATCATAGGCAAATCCCACGCGCGGCCCAAGAACAAACTGGTTCTTCATGAACCCTCTTGGAATGCCCGCGGCATTGGGCAGTACGATTCCGTTGAGCAGGTTCCCGCTGTTGGGCACCAGTGCGCCCACCAGGCCAACCGGACCCTGTTGGCCCGTGATCGGGTTAACAGCGACCCGCTTGCCGCTCGCGTCCAATGCCGGCCGGAAAAGCACCGGCGCCTTGCTGCGGTCATATAGGCTTGGCTGGAAGTTACTCATCTCGTCATAGGGATTGTAGGGTTGCTGGAAATATGTGAAGCGGACACCGTACTCGAGGGTCAACTTCTTGGCGATCTTCCAGGTGTCCTGGCCGTACCACTCCACCAGCGTGTGCAGCGACTCGTTGCGGAGCCTGGTGGACGCCTCCGTGTAGGTAGTGACCGTGCCCAGCATGGCATTCGAGTACGCATAGTTCGAGTCCAGGGGATTGTTGACGTCTTTGGCGAAAGCCACGGTGCCCGCGAAATTGGCCTGCTCCCCCTTGTAGTCTTTCACCCGCTCACCGGAGAAACCAGCCTTCACAATGTGGTTCGACCAGACCTTGCTGATGTTGTCGGTCATGGAGAAGACAGGGCCCGAGCCCCGAATTGGGAAGCGCCCGTCATAGCTGAAGGCCGGAGCCATGGGCACCCCTCCGAAGTTCGCCTGCGGGATGATGTTGTACGGGTTCTTCCCGGGATACAGTTGCGGGATAGTAATGCCCGCATTCGCCCGGTTGAATTTGTCCAGATCGTCCGAGTTTACGCCGTCCGCGCTTTCGAAGTTCTTGTGGGCCCCAAAGATGAACTCATTCACGATTGTGGGGCTGACCGTATAGGTTAAATTGAACACTCCCGAAGTGTCGCCCGTGAAGTAGCCCGCCCGGATCATCGGCCAGGAGCCCGCTGCACCTGCCGGTACACTGTAGCCGGTCTGTTTATCCCTCCAAATGGATCCCCGCAGGTACGCGCGGAGTCTGGATGTGACATTGTAATCCACCCGGAACGTGGTTTGGTCCAGGGGATCGGGCTTCACCTCCTGGAAGGTGTAGTTGTAGTTACCCAGGGAAATCGCGCGGTTGGTGGCGTTGGGCAGCGGAAACAAGCTCAGCAACTTCTGCCCGTTCGCGTCGATGCGCGACTCGGGAATGAAGTTGTTCGGAAACGGCTTGCCCGTGGTCGTATCCGTAATCGGTATCAGCGTGCCATTTGGTTGCAGAGTCTGGGAGAAGTCGCCCTTTCGCTCCAATGCAGTGGGCATGGTCGTGTAGGCGATATTCGTCGGGTTCTTGACGCGCAAAGCTTCCTGCGAGAAGAAAAAGAACAGCTTGTTCTTGCTCTGGTTGAATTTTCCTGGCCAGTAGACCGGCCCGCCAATGTTGCCCCCGATCGTATTGAACCGGTAACGAGGCTTGGGAAGTCTATTTTTATTGTTGAAAAAGTCGTTGGCGTTCAGGGCCTCGTTCCGCATATAGTAATACGCCGATCCGTGAAAATCCTGGGCGCCGCTCTTGGTGACCACATTGATCGCAGCGGCGGGCGAGCCGCCGTATTCGGCTTGGTATGTGTTCATCTGAACACGCACTTCCTCGATTGCGTCCAGGCTCATGTACGACACGGAGGAATAGGCATTGTCGGGGTCCCTTCCATCGACACCGCCATCCATTCGGAGGCTGGTGAATCCCCACCTCTGACCGCCGAACACCGGGAGATCGCGCAGCGTCCCGTAACCTGTGGCGCCTTGCTCAGTGCCACCCTGCGAAGCTTCAATGACGCCGGGGAGCAGCCTCATATCGGAGAATATGTTACGAGAGAGGCTCGATTGAGTTGCAATTTGTGAGCTGGTTATCAAAGTCGAGCGATCGCCGCTCTCGGTCTGGACGGGCGCGGCCGTGGCCGCAACCTCCACTGATTCGGTGACGGCGCCAATCTCCAGCACCAGCCTCCCGGCCGCTACTCTTTCGGTGGCAGTCACAGCGAGGTCCTTCTGCTCCAGGCGTTTGAAGCCTTGCTTCTCGATGGAGACGGTGTACCGGCCCGGCAGTACGGCCGGAAACACAAATGCACCGTCGGCTTGCGTGGCGGTCGTTTGCTTGTCGCCTGTGTTCTGGTTGAGCAAGGCGATGGATGCTCCTGGCACGGCGGCCCCACCGGGGTCGACCACGCTGCCGATAACCACTCCGGAAGCCGATTGAGCGCCGGCACGCCCGGTAAGAAGCGCGATTGCCAGAAAGACACTCGCGAGCAAGATGTTACGAGAGGATCGCAACTGAGACATGGTGGAACTCCTTCATTGACGCCCAGAGAGTTTGACGCCCACAGAGTTTCTGCGAACGTCGGTGCAAGCAGTCTCTTTGTTTCCACCGCGTTCCGGAAGGTGCTTTGCGGTATTGTACCCACTCCAGGGGAATCGGCTCATAAGCTTGCAAAGGTTCTATTGAGGGAGTAAAGTACCTCCGTGGGTATAGGTCAGGTTTCGGTTGCCATGTCGCATGCGGAGGCCATCCAGATCCGGGAAGGCCTTCGCGAGGTTCTCCAGAGTGTGCCTTTTCGGACCACTCACCAGTGTCAAGCTTTGCTGACTTGGGTTGTGGAGCGCACGCTTGCCGGAGAGAACGATCTCCTGAAAGAGCGCGTGATCGGTAGTGAGGTGTTCGGCCGCGGCATCGATTATGATCCCGGCTCCGATCCCATCGTTCGGGTACGGGCGGCAGAGGTTCGCAAACGGCTGGCGCAGTATTATCAGAACTGTCCGGAAAGCCGCGTACACATCGACATCCCACCTGGTTCTTACCGGGCTGTTTTTTTGTGGACTCCACCCCCACTGCCGCAGGCGATAATCAAGAAATCTTGGAGGCCACCGCGCTGGAGCTGGATTTCGCTTACCGTTTTACTGGCAGCAGTCAGCCTGGTCGCTGCGCGCGGATTGCACACTACACCCACCGCACTGGATCAGTTCTGGGCGCCGGCTTTGGCAAGCCCAAAACCCATTCTTATCTATAACGCCAGCGCGAACGTTTTTCGGCCGCGCGATCTGACCGATTCCACTGACGATATGGTCGCGGTCCGGGGCCAGTACCTGTGCATTGGGGATGCCTACACCAGCGTCGTGCTGAGCTCGTTGTTAACTCACAGAGGAAAGCTGTTCCAGATCCGATATGGCAGCGATCTGAGTTTCGGCGACTTACGATACCAGCCCTCCATTTTAATTGGAGCGTTTAACAATGCCTGGACTCTGCAGACGACGGCCGATCTGCGCTTCGTTTTTGAGAAGCACCCGACCATCCGCGACCGGTCCGACAACAGGCTATACACCCTACCCGATCTTGGTCCGGATGGCCGCACGTCCGAGGACTATGCGGTCGTTTCCCGAGTGTTCGACTCCAAGACCGGAGAGCTTCTCATCGCAGCGGCCGGCATCACCCAGTACGGCACGCGCGCCG
Source organism: Candidatus Solibacter sp. (assembly GCA_039934035.1). Taxonomy (GTDB): domain Bacteria; phylum Acidobacteriota; class Terriglobia; order Bryobacterales; family Bryobacteraceae; genus Solibacter. The sequence continues at coordinate 54,882 of JBDTMZ010000059.1, forward strand.
CGGGGGAGTTCCTGACATCTCCCCAATGGATGACTGCGTTCGAACGTAGCGCGCCCGCCGGCTGGCAGAAGAAGAACCTGCAAGTACTGCTCCACACACAGGTCGTGGGCGAGACGCCGGGGCCTCCAACCGTCGTGCTGGCGCACTTCTGGTAGTCTGCGCCCCGGCATGTATGACGCTACCAGCTCACCTGCACCAGGGAGACGCCCTGGCGAGGCAGCGAAAACGTCCGCGTGATTTTGCCGGCCTGCGGCGTCACCCATGTCGGCGAATCGAGCAGTTCCAATTGTCCCGCGGCCTCCAGTTTGGCGTACTGTTCCGGCGTCGGATTCTGCGGCGACCCCATCGCCTGCCACGCCGTGTACGCGTTGCTGTGCTCCTGATCGATCCGGTAATGTTTCACCAGCACGCGCTTTGCCGCCGCCGGAATCCCTCCGATGGTCAGCGTCACTCCAGACCCGGGCGCCGGCAAATCGTCATCATGATAGTTCCACACCATCGTCGAAATGTCGCGATCGCTCCGCGTCGCCAGCGCGTCGATGTCCGCCTTCTCGCGCACTCCCGTCTTCAAGTACGTGTCCAGCCCCACCGCGCCGCTCGATTCCGTCTTCACCCGGTCGCCGCTCATCATTCCGTACATGCGGAACACATTCAGCACGGGCTTATCGATGCCGTTGGTGGCCAGCGAGCGGAAGCCGTCGAAATACGGCTGGTCTTCAAACTCGAATGCCCACGTCATCACGCCTTCCATGTTGGCCTGATTGCGGTCCGTGATCTTTAAGATGTTGCTGATCGCGGCCGCCGTGTACACCGGATAGAGCGTGCCGTTGCGGTACTTGTTATTCGGATACACGCGCGCCGAACACGCGGCGCAGCCTTCCGGATCGGCCTCGCTCAAAATGATCGGCAGCTTGGCATATTGCGGGAACTGCTTCATCACTTCCATGCCGCGATTGACGTCGTTCATTTCCACGCTGATGTTCATCTGCACGTGATCGCCGGTCACCCGCGGCTGCCCCTTCGCGTGGTACGTCACGAAATCGAGCGGCGTCTTATTCTTCTGGCAATATTCCAGGAACTGGCGCAAATACTCCGCCGCCTTTGCGCCGCGCGGACCGGTGGTCGCCGGACCGCCCACTTTCGCCGTCGGCAGCGCCTTGCGCACGCCGGCCACGGCATACGCGTACACCTTGTTGTATTCCTCGGGCGTGCCGTGCCAGTAGCTGATATCCGGCTCGTTCCACACTTCCCAATACCAGGTGTTGACCTCGGCCCTGCCGTACTTTTCCACCGTGTGCTTCACCCACTGGTAGACCAGTTCGCCCCACTTGTCGTAATCCTTCGGAGGATACGTCCAGCCCACGCTGTACTGCTCGTTGCGCGCGCCCATTTCCCAAAGGCCTTTGTAGGGCTGCGGCTTGGTGGAGAGGGCCTCCGGCATGAAGCCGATTTCCACGAACGGCTTGGCGCCCGCCTTGAGGTAGGTATCGAAAATCCGATCGGTGATCGTCCAGTCGTAGACCGCCTTGCCGTTGGCGTCTTCCGTGTACGCGTTACTCGAACCCCACTTCAAAGTCGCCTTTCCGTCTCCGGTGCACAGCAAGAAGTGCGTCCGGATGTAGGTCGGCACCGGACTCAGATTCGCCAGTTCGCCCACCAGTTTGGTGCCGTACTTCATGTACGTGTAGTTCGGCTCGTCGTACCCGAAATACGAATAGATCGGTTTGAACGGACCGACCTTGGCCGTGCCATCCACCTGAATCGTGACCGGCTCCTGTGCCCAAACCAGCGACGTAGCCGCCACAAACCCGATTGCGAGAAAACGCAAACTCATTGGCTTCATTGGTTCTACCTTTTCCAGGAATTCACCCTTGCGCACTAGTGTAAATCAACTCACGCGCCAGGGGGCTTTGTGGGGGCGGCAATTCCGGGTGGCCATCGTTTTTGGTGGGATATGGCTCTGCCTTGTCCATCCGACCGCAGTTCGGAAAATCCCAGCGCAGTTCGGACGCCGGCGCCCTCGCGGAGCACACCACCTTAACCGGCGTTCGAATCGCGCTTCCACAACCGTTCGGTGAGCGTCACGTGTCCCGGCGCGAACTGCTCCGCGGCGCCCTTCAGATACGGCCGGAATTCCCGCGACCAATAGGCGAAAAATCCCGTCTCCGCGATCTCCTGCAACGCCTCTGTGTAATGATCCAGCACCGCATCGCCCAGCACCCGACCCGTGCGCCGGACTGCCGACCGCGCCGCCCGCGAGAGCCACAGCACATTCTCCGGAACATGGGCGATGGTCGACACCGCCAGCAGGCTGGAAAGTCCAAACACCGTCCGCCCCTGCGCTTTCGCCGTACTCCGTAGATTCTCCCAGACGTTCTCGATGCGCTCCAGGTTCGGAACGTTTTTGGGCGGGATGTTGGCGACCTCTTCCTTGAACTTCTCCCACTCGCGCCGCAAGCCCGCGATATCCACGGGAGGCATATTGAGCGTGGTCGCCATGTGATCGCTGGTCTTCTCCAGGCCGCCCAGCACTTGCTCCATGGTCTCGAAGCGCGCGTCGGGCTCCAGCAGCCCCTCTTCCTTCAGCGCGTCGCCAATTTCCTGAATGAGTTTGCGTCCGCCGCCGGTTGCGTCGGCCAGCGCCGCCAGCACCCAGACCGGCGATGCGTGGAAGGCCAGAATGCCCAGTAATTCAATCCCGTGGCTCGCCGTACGCTTGAGAATGAAGTTGTCCGCCAGTTCGCCCCCAGAGGGAAACACGCCCTCCACCTGACCGACTTCTTCGATCAGGAAGCGTAGCGCCACTTCCACCATGGTGCGGTACAGCGTGGTGCGGCGCACGCTGGCGGGCAGCGCGACATTACTGAACTCGTGCAGCAGACCGCCGGAAATCGCGCCCAGCGAACGAAGGGCCCGTTCGGGAAGAGAAAGAAGATACTTGTAGGGCGCGGCGCTGTTCACTCTTACCAGTATAGGTTCGCCGACAGCGGCAGCCGCTTCCGTGCGCGGTTCGCTGGACCTCTTAGGCCATCGCAAAAGCCGATGCCGGAACCAGTTCGCGGAGTTCGAGGCGCATGCCGTCGAACATGCGGATCAGCTCCGCACCGTCCAAACCGTCCCAGCCAAACCGGAACAGCGTCAGGCGTACCTGCGCCTCCACGACGCGGCACGCAAACACGAAGCGCCGGTGCAGCAGCACGCTGGCAAGCTCCGGACGGTCATGGCCCGACTGCGCCAGAATCAGGTCCAAGGCGGTCGCGACTCTTTTGAAGTCGACCTGCAACAGGCGCAGGTAGCCTTCGAACGCGGCGGCCCGCTGCTTGCGCAGGCGCCGGCCCATTTCCGGGGTGAAGCCTTTTTGTTGCCGGAGGTAAAGAAAATCACTAGCGTCCAAAAGGCGCATCATCGGTCGGTAGCGGTCAACGGAAAGCTCGCTGAGCCAGTCCGTGGTCACGGGCAGCATCTGTATCTCGACGCCCAGCCGGCGCACCAGGTAAAGTACGCATAAGCTGAGCATGAGAAGTACAGCTGTAGCAGTAAGTGCCTGCAGCGTCATTGACCCCAGTGTGAGTCACGGTAGGGTCAGATAGAAAGTTAGCAGAGTACCAGTAAGGTACCAATTGACAACGAAAGTTAATAAGCCTTGCGGGGTATGCCAAATATCCTCGAGGACAGTATGCCAAAAGCAAACCGCCCCCGGGAATTCCCCCCTGTACCGCCGGGGTTATGGGACCGGGCGGTAAGCAGTCGCAGTTAACAGTTAAAAGACTAAGCGGAGCCCTAATTGCGTATTACGCGGCTCGCCAAAGCCCAACCCAGGCGCCGACCCGCCATTGCGCGTCGCGGTGATCTGCCCGAAGCTGCCCGACGAATAGGTGGCATTCGGGTTGGCGTAATTGGTCCGGTTGAAGAGATTGAAAATCTCCACCCGGAATTCGGCATGCACCCGCTCCGTCACCAGCGTATTTTTGAAGACGGAGAAATCCACCGACCCGAACCCGGGACCGTAGATCGCGTTGCGGCCGATATTGCCGAAGGTGCCGGTCGCCGGATTGGCGAACGCCGCCTTGGTGATGTACTGGATGGCGAGCGAGTTCGGAATCGTGGAAGTGAAACCGGAGAACGGGTCGCCCACCAGGTCCACGCGGTCGCGATTCTGCCCGCTGCCGCTGCGATTGGTGCCCGCCAGAATATTCAGCGGCGTGCCGCCGTGCAGCGTCACCAGCGAATTCACCTGCCAGCCCTTGGTCAGCCGCGGCGCGAACTTCGAGCCCGGCAACTGATAGCTCACGAACCCGGTGACAATCTGCCGGATGTCGAACGTGCTGTTGCCGCGCTCGTTGCGCAAATCGTAACTGTTGGTCGGCACGGTATTGCGTACATCGCTGGTGTTATCGATGGCGTGCCCGTAGGTGTAATTGAGGGTCGCCGCCAGGCCCTTCCACAGCGACTGGCGCAACTGCGTCTGTAGCGAGCTGTAGTTGGAGTTGGTCATCGAGAAGGCCGTGTCGATGGTGGCCAGCGTCGGATACGCCGCGCCGAACGGACGCACGCCGCCAATCGGTTGGTTGATGTCGCGCAGCACCGGCAGTTTGTGGCCCAGGCTGCCCACGTAACCCACCTGCAACAGGGTCGCCGAGCTTAGCTGGCGTTGCACGTTCACATTAAAATTCTGCACGTAGGGCGTACGGAAATTCTGGTCGATACCGAACGCGCCGAACGGCGGCACCGGTCCGGCGCTGCCGAACACCGGGACGCCGGGCTGTAGCACCACATTGCGCGCCGTCACCGTGTACACCGGATTGGGCCCGCCGGGGTTGGCGTTGATGCCCGCGGCGCCGCCATTCGGCAGTCCCGTATTGGCCACGAAGAAATTCAGCGCCGGCACGTCGAAGAACACGCCGTACGCGCCGCGAATCACGGTCTTGCCGTTGCGCGCCGGCGTATAAGCAAAGCCGAAGCGCGGGGCGAAATTGTTCCAGTCCTTCGGGTAGAGCGTGTCGGCCCCGTTGCCCGGCCCCACGAAGCCCTGCCCGGGCACGAAGCCGGTCACGTTCTGTTTGGCATCGTGCAGCACGCCATGGTAGGTATAGCGCACGCCGAAATTGAGCGTGAGCTTGGGCGTGAGGCGCACCGTGTCGTGCGCCCACCAGTCGAACGAATTCTGGTAATAATCGCGCTGCAGCGCGCCCAGTACGATCACCGCGCCGCTCGAATTGCTGGGGTAGCCGGCCATAAAATCGGCCATCGACCGCAGGTTGCCGCCCAGCGAGGCGTCCGCCGACCACGGTCCGCGCGTCCCGTCAAAGACGAAGGTGCCGCGTTTATTGATCTGGTAGAACACGTCCAACCGCGCGCGCCGGTATTCTCCGCCCGCCCGCAATTGATGCCGGCCGTGCGACCAGGTGAGGTTGTCCGTGATGTGACCGGTAGTATCGATGCGGCCCAACGGCTGCGTCGCGCCCACATAGTCGAAGCCGCTGATGGTGATCTTCGGAGAACCGACGAGGGTCGGGTCCGTGACCCCGGTATTGAGGCCGAGGGCCAGCGGATTGAAGCTCGTATTGGCGTCGTTGAAGGTCTGCAGGAAGTAGTTCACGCCCAGCGTGAGCTGGTTGACCAGCGACGGCGTCAGTACCGCGTTCTCCACTACCGAGAAGTTGTGCATGTGGCTCGGCGCCACCTGGAAGAAGTCGCGGATATGCGAACCGACATCCGCCGTCTGCGTGCCCGTACCGCCGAAATAACGCGCCGAAAGCGAGTGGCTGGCATTGAAATGGTGGTCCATCTTGATGATGCCGTTATAGCTGTTGTAATCATTGCGCCCGTTGGAAAGATAGTTGGGGGTGGTGGCCCCGCCCGCGCGCGTCGATGCCGGCCAGATGGTCAGCAGATTGGTCGAAACCGGATTCACCGGCACGCCATAGCTGGTCAGAACGTTCTTCGCCGAGGCCGCCCACTCGTCGCTCGGAATCGTGTCCAGCAGCGAATTGTTGGCATTGGAAAGCTGCGATTCGCCGTTCACGAAGAAGAACGTCTGGTTGTGGATCACCGGCCCCCCCAGCGAGAACCCGAACTGATTGTTGCGGATCACCTGCTTGGGGCTGGTCGCGCTTTGAAACGGCGAGCGCGAGGCCAGGGCCTCGTTGCGATTGAAGTAATACGCGCTGCCGTGCAGGGTGTTGGTGCCCGACTTGATCACCACGTTCACCGCCGAACCGCCATTGCGCCCCGTGTCCGCGCCCGCATTGCTCTGCACCGAGAATTGATCGATGGCTTCGATGGGCAGCAGCGTGCCGGCGATGCCCGCCACCCCGCCCTGATTGACGGCCGCGGCATTCTGGAAGGCGTCGTTATTATCCGCGCCGTCGATCTGATAGTTGTTCCCGCTGGTCCGCATGCCGTTCACCGACGTGCTGGCCGGCGAGACTCCGGGCGCCAGTTTGATCATCTGGCGGAAGTCCCTGCCGTTCATCGGCAGGTCGGCCACGGTCTTCGTATCCACCACCGAGACCAGCGCGGTGGACGAAGTCTCAATGGTCGCGGCGCTGGCCGATACCTCCACCAGTTGCTGCTGCTGGGCGATGCCCAGTTGTAGATTGAGGTTGGTGGTTTTCGAAACCGCGACCTCGATCTTGTCGACTTTGCGCGCTTCAAAACCCGCCTGCGTGACGGTGATCGCGTACTCGCCCACTGCCAGGTCGGCAAACAGGTACTGGCCTTGTGCGTTGGTCAGCGCCGAGCGCGCAAGCCCGGTCGCCGTGCTGTCCAGTTTGACGGCGGCGCCGGCGATGGCAGCGCCGGAACTGTCAGTGACCATCCCGGTAATGCTGCCGCGAAAGGATTGGGCCGCGGCTGCCGCGGCGAAAATACCGATGGCAAAGCCGAGCCTGAAAATGCTCGATGAGCGAACGATTTGCATAGCAAACTCCTGTTAGGAAATGCAGTTTGATCGTTCACAACTTGGTGAGTCCGGCGGCAGGACGTGCGCCGCCTGGAAATACGGAAAACCCCTAATAACCCGTTTGATGCATGATACCACCCGCCGGATGCGGCGGACATTTTCGTAAAATAGAGGAACACCCGCCGCCACCTCATTCCAATGTCCACACTCGCACTGGGTATCGATTTCGGCACCACCAACAGTTCTCTCGCGCGCCTCGATGCGGCGGGCGAGATCGCGCTGGCGCGCTTTCCCGCGGCCCGCGATTTCACCGAAGCCTATCGCTCCATCCTCTACCTGGAACAGCTCCGCGAACGCGGCGTACGCCATCTTAAATCGTGGAGCGGGCCCGCTGCCATCGAGCAGTATCTGGCCGCGGAGACCAAGGGCCGCCTCATTCAATCGCTGAAATCCTTCCTCACCAGCCGCAGCCTCACCAGCACCGATGTCTTCGGCCGTCCCATGAAGCTGGAAGAGTTGATCGCTCGCATTCTGCGCGATCTCCGCGAGAAGGCCGAAGCGCAGTTCGGCGGCCCGGCCCGTACCGTGGTCGCCGGACGCCCGGTGCGTTTCGTCGGCGCCGAGAAGCCGGAAGACGACACCTTCGCCGAGGACCGCCTGCGCGAGGCGTTCCACATCGCGGGCTACCGCAACGTGCACTTCGAGCTCGAACCCGTGGCCGCCGCGCACTATTACGAATCCACCCTCGACCACGACGAACTGATCCTGATCGGCGATTTCGGCGGCGGCACAAGCGACTTTTCCCTGCTGCGCGTCGGCCCCGGAATCCGCCGCCGCGGACGCACTCCCGCCGACCTGTTGGGCAACAGCGGACTCGGGCTCGCCGGCGACGCGTTCGACGCCAAAATCGTGCGCCACCTGGTCTCCCCCGCCCTGGGCCGCGGCTCGCAGGCGCGCTCCATGGGCAAGCTGCTGCCGGCCGTCCCCAACTGGGTTTACGCCAGGCTGGAACACTGGCACCACCTCTCGTTCCTGCGCACCAATAGCGTGCTCAATATGCTGGGCACCACGCTCGCGGAGGCGCTCGAACCGCAGCGCATCGAGGCCTTGATCCACCTCATCAAAGAGGACCTTGGCTACCACCTGCACCGCTCGGTGCAACAGGTGAAGGTCGAACTCTCCTCTTCGCTGGGCGCGGCCTTCCGCTTTTCCGATGGCGGACTCGACATTCGCGCCACCGTCCTGCGCTCCGATTTCGAAGAGTGGATCGCCGAAGAACTGGCGCGCATCGAACACTGCGTGGATGCGCTGCTGGCGTCCGCCGGCGCCGCTTGCGGAGATATCGATATGGTGTTCTTGACGGGCGGGACCTCGTTCGTCCCCGCGGTGCGCCGTATTTTCGAATCGCGTTTCGGCGCGCAGCGCATTCGCACCGGCAACGAGTTCACGTCGGTCGCCCGCGGCCTGGCGGTGAAAGCGGCCACCCTCGACTAAGTATCTTTCTTGAATATCCGCGTTTTCCTATCGGCGTGCATCGGCGTTCATCGGCGGCCCACCGTCTTCCGATTGCCCCGCGTCTTGAGATATGCCGACAACCAAAACGATTTGGCCGCAGATGAACGCAGATAAACGCCGATGAACACAGCACTTTCTTATCTGGGTTTTCTTATCTGCGCTTTTCTTATCGGCGTGCATCATCGGCGGCTCACCTTCTTCCCCTCCCTTACGATTCCAGGTGATACCTGATATAAAGGTCTTGAGCTCCTCGACAGTCTCGGATTTCCTGGAAAGGTCTTTTTTGCATGGTAAGTCGATTTTCTTCAGCCCGCCCGCATGCGGTTCTGCTTGCGCTGGCGCTTTCCGTGCTGCCCTCGCCGGCAGCGGATTTCAATATGAAGGTGACCGACACCGGTTACCTCGATACCCAAGGCTTTAGCGTAATTCTTTACCAAAGCACTTATCACCCCACTTTTGTGGATCAGAAGAATACGGCCATGGAAATGATCCTCCACGGCCAGCGCATCGCCACCAACGGGGACGTACGTCTCATGCCCACCCCCGAACAGTGGGATCTGGTCGCCACTCTCAAAGGCCGCAAACCAGACAAGGAAAAGAACGCCCTCACCGCCGATCTTTCGTTCCCCACTTTCGGCATGGACTATACGCTCGAAGTGACTCCCGAGCCGGGCGGCGTCAAGGTTAGCGTCAACCTCGCTAAACCGCTCCCGGAGCAACTGGCCGGCCGCGCGGGCTTCAATCTCGAATTCCTGCCCTCCCTCTACATGGGCAAGACGTACTCGGTGGACAACACCTCCTTCGGCGTCATGCCGCGAGTTCCGCGCGACCCGATGATCAAGGTCATGCCCATCCCCGGCGAGCCCAAGAAGCTCTACTACCAGGAAGATTGGGACAAGGCGAAAGGCTACACGCAGCCGCTGCCCTTCGCCGAAGGCAAGAGCATCACCTTGGGCGTGGACGATGCGCGGTCGCGCATTACCGTCAAATCGGATACCGGAAATGTCGCCATGTACGATGGCCGCAATCGCGCGCAGAACGGCTGGTTCGTGCTGCGCACCATGATCCCTACGGGCAAAACCGCGGGCGCCATCGTCTGGCACATCCGCCCCGACGTGATCCCCAACTGGACACGTCCCCCGATGATCGCGCACAGCCAGGTGGGTTACGCCCCCGACTTCAAGAAGGTCGCCGTCATCGAACTCGATCCCAAGTTCAATGCGCCGAAAACCGCCAAACTGCTTCGCCTGAATGACGACGGTACCTTCAAGCAGGCGCTGGAAGGTCCCATTTCGGCGGCCGAGCCCTTCACCCGCTACGTCTATTCGAAATTCGATTTCTCGTCGGTGAAGGCCCCCGGCCTGTACGTGATCGAATACGCCGGACAGCGCACCGCGCCCTTCCCCATCGCCAAGGATGTCTACAGCAAGACTTGGCAGAACAGTCTGTCCGGCCACCTTGCCGTGCAGATGGACCACATGTCCGTGCGTGAAGGCTACCGCATCTGGCACGGCGCTTCGCATCTGGACGACGCGCGCCAGGCTCCCGTCAGCGAAAATCACTTCGATGGCTGGAGACAGGGCGCGACTACCGATACCTCCTTCAAGCCCGGCGACCACATCGAAGGCCTGAACGTGGGCGGCTGGTACGATGCCGGCGACTTCGACATTCAGGAAGGCAGCCAGTTCAGCGTCATCCAACGCCTCGCCCTCGCCTATCGCGAGTTCAATCTGAAGTATGACGATCTCTCGGTGGATTGGGACGCGCGGGAAGTGGAGATGCACCGTCCGGACGGAATTCCCGACGCGCAACAGCAGGTGAAACAGGGCGTGCTGCAAATCCTCGCGCAGATCAAGACCCTCGGTCACCCCATCCCCGGGATCAACGAGCCGAATTTGCGGCAGTACACCCACCTGGGCGATGGCTCCACCAAGACGGACGGCCGCATTTACGATCCCAAGCTGGGTCCGAACGAAGTGAAGGGCGACTACTCCGGCAAGCCGGACGATCGTTGGGCATTCACCAATAAGAGCGCCAACAATCAGTGGGGCGCTGCTGCCTCGCTGGCGGCGGCCGCTGGTGTGCTGAAGGGCTTCGACGACAAACTGGCTAAGGAATGCCTGGATGCCGCCGAGAAGATTTACAAAGACGAGAAGGCCAACCCGACTCCGGGCGGCGGACGCGGTGGCTTCGGCGGCCCTCCCCCAGCACCGGCGGCTCCTGGGACTCCGGGTGCGGCGGCGGCGCAGATTACTCCTGCCGGACAGGCCGCTCCCGGCGCACCCGGCGCACCCGCGACTCCCCCGGCGGGATTTGGCGGAGCGGGCGGACGGGGCGGACAGGGCGCGCAGGATTGGAATGCCTCGCTCGAACTGCTGATCGCCACCAACGGCGCGGAGCCTTATAAATCGCGCGTCAAAGAGTTGTTCCCCTCGATGCTGCAACAGATGACCGGCCGCAATTACAACGTCGTGTTCGCGCTGCCCTACCTCGATGCAAGCGCCAAGGCGCAGGCCCGCGAAGCCGTCCAGAAGTACATGGCCGGCATCGATAAGGAAATGGACGCCACGCCGTTCGGCGTTCCTCCCAGCCGCGGCACCTGGGGTGGCTCCGGCAGCGTGGTCGATTTCGGCATCCGCATGTATTTCCTGCACAAGGCGTTTCCGGATCTGGTGAGCCCGGAATACACGCTGCGCGCGGTCAACTACATCGTGGGCACGCACCCGGTGTCGAGCACGTCGTATGTGACTGCCCTGGGCACGCAATCGAAGATGACGATGTACGGTAACAATCGCGCGGACAATACCTTTATTCCGGGCGCGGTGATTCCGGGCTATGTCATCATCCGGCCGGACTTCCCCGAGTGCATCGAGGACTTCGGCTTCCTGTGGTTCGAACATGAAGCGGTGGTCGCCGATTCCGCTGCCTGGGTGATCGTGGGTAACGCCGCGGACGCCCTGGTGAAGAAGTAACTCTACCGAAGCCTCTCGCGGAGCGCCGTTGTCACGGTGCTCCGCGAGATTTGCCCAAACGCTCTCACCGCGGCCCCCCACAGACTGTTCACCCGAAATTGGAGAGAGCCGGCATGGCGTACGGGTTGCTTGCGACTCCTCAATGGGGAGCAGGCTCGAACAGCTCAATCGGATTGCCATCGGGATCTTCCATTTGAATCTGTTTGCCGCCGCATGCCAGCGTAAGTATGTCTCCCGCACCGCGTCTTCGGCGTCAGCCATCGACCCGAGCATGCGGTATGCGAGACCGGGTAATTCTGTAAAGCCAACCCGCCCTTGACTCTAAACGGCTCGGAATCAAGGCAGAGATAGAATGAGTATGTGGATCCCGGTAAAAATTGTCTCAGCAACCCAATGAGCCAGGTTCTTGCGCCGCCGCCGGGTGTGCTTTGGCGCACAGCGGAATTCAGCTCCTTGGGCGGAAATACCGCGCAAGCAGGCCAGGCGCGCGAGACCAGGAAAGAATTTCCGCATCAATTGGAAGCCGGACTGAGCCAGTGAATCCAGACGGCCAACCTGGAGGCCGAGTGTCGAAGCAGAGCTCTTGCCTTTTTCAGACAGAGCCCTCTCCGGACGGGACCGCATGAACATCCTGGCAATGTGCAATTCACTGAATCGCGGCCTGGGGCTTCCGCCGGATCTGACATGGCCGGAACTGGGCCGCCGCGTTTGGGACCGAATCCAGGTGGACAATGTTTTTGGGCGAGCTGCGGAACTGGCCTACTTCTTTCTTTTCTCAGTTTTTCCGCTGCTGATTGTGCTCACGTCACTGTTGGGCCTGGTGTCCGGAGGCGCGGAGATCCGCGGTGAACTGCTCCGGTACTTCCGAACAGCCCTGCCTTGGCCGGCATACCAACTGGTGGACACGACCCTCGAGGAAATTGCCTCAACCACCGGCGGAGGAAAGTTATCACTGGGACTGGCTGTCAGCATCGCGTCGGCCGCCGCGGGTATGGTTGCAGTGATTGAGGGGTTGAATACAGCCTACAGAGTGAAGGAAGGCAGAAGCTGGTTGCTCCGTCGATCCGTCGCGATCCTACTTACGCTGGCGCTTGCGCTATTTATTATTGCGGCGCTGGCGATCTTCCTGTACGGCAACCAGCTCGGCACTTTCGTCGCCACACATTTCGGTTTCAAGCCATTGTTCATAACCGCATGGCGGGTGGTTCAATGGCCGCTGGTTTTTCTGTTTGTGCTGCTCGCCCTTTCGCTCACCTATCGCTTTGCCCCCAACGTGCGCGAGCAAAAATTGCGATGGATTCTTCCGGGCGCGATGGCCGCGTTCCTCCTGTGGCTGGTAGCTTCGCTCGGACTGCGGGTGTACCTGAAATTCTTCGACACGTATTCCACCGTGTACGGCTCGCTCGGAGCTTTGATGATTCTCATGCTCTGGTTCTATTTGTTCGGAATTGCGATTCTGGTCGGCGGAGAGCTGAATTCGATCCTCGAGAATGCAGCGGCACAGGCGGGGAACCCGGATGCGAAGCTAACAGGAGAAAAAGCGCCGGGTGAATGAGCGTAGAGACGGAGAGCCTGTTGGCAGAGAGCCAGTGTCTGTAAGTCTTTGAGGGGATTTGGTCGGGGCGAGTGGATTCGAACCACCGGCCTCCTGGTCCCGAACCAGGCGCTCTACCAGGCTGAGCCACGCCCCGAACTTTCTATTTTAGTCTGTTGCACCCCCTGCGCACAAGCACTACCATCGAATTCGTGAGTCATTCGCAAAAGCTTCGCGATCTTCCGGCGGTTCACGAAGTTCTCGACGAGTTGGCGCCCCTGCTGGCGGAGTATCCCAGGGCCCTGATAATCAGCGAGATCCGGCGGGCGCTCGAGGCTGCGCGTGCCACCGTGCTGGCTGGAAAAACCTTCGATCCCGATATCGCCCGCGATGTCCGCAAGGCGCTCTCCGGGCTCAAGAACCCGTCCCTGCGCACGGTGATCAACGCCACCGGAGTCGTACTGCACACCAACCTGGGACGCGCGCCGCTGATTTCCTCCGTGGTCCCGCTGGGCTACACGAATCTGGAGTACGATCTGGCCACGGGGCGCCGCGGGAAACGCGACGTGCATGCCGGTCCGCTGCTGGAACGGCTCACCGGCGCGGCGGCGATCGCGGTCAACAATAACGCCGCCGCCGTGTTCCTCGCCCTGCATGAACTCGCGTCCGGCGGCGAGGCCATCGTGTCGCGCGGTGAGTTGATCGAGATCGGCGACGGCTTCCGCATCCCCGACATCATGGCTCGCTCCGGCGCCACGCTGCGCGAGGTGGGCACGACCAATCGCACGCGCATTGAGGATTACCGCGACGCCATCAACGACCGCACGCGCCTGCTGATGCGCGTGCATCCCAGCAATTTCCGTATCACCGGCTTCACCGCCCGCCCTGAGTTGCGCGAACTGGCAGCGCTCGGCCACGAACGCGGCATTCCGGTCTACGAGGATCTGGGCAGCGGCTGCATCGTGGATCTGCGTGCGTTCGGCATTGAGGAACCCCTGGTATCGGACAGCCTCGGCGCGGGCGTGGACCTGGTCAGTTTCAGCGGCGACAAACTGCTGGGCGGTCCGCAGGCGGGCATTCTGGCGGGCCGTGCCGAACTGGTGGCACGCCTGCGCCGCAATCCGCTGTTCCGCGCTTTACGCCTGGATAAATTGACCTATGAGGTGCTGGGGAATACGCTGCGCAGCCTGCTGCTGGAGCGCTGGGATGAGGTGCCGGCGCTGGCGATGATCCGCCTGCCCGCGGAGCGTATCCGCGAGCGTGCGATGGCGCTGCTGGCGCATGTGGACGGACTGAGTGCCGAAGTGATCGCCGGCGAATCCGTGATCGGCGGCGGCGCGACACCGGACCAAGCTATACCCACCTGGTTGATCGCCATCGAATGCGCCAACGTGGTGGAGGCCGAGCGGTCACTGCGCACGCGCGAGGACCCCGTAGTGGCCCGCATTGAAGGCGGACGCCTGATTCTGGATCTGCGAACCGTTCTGCCGTGGGAGGAAGATTGCCTCTTACGCGCGCTGACTGCACTCGGGAGGCACAAAGCACCCCCTGCCTCGCAGACTGGTGCCTTGACCGCTTGATTTCGTGCTTTTGAGAGGGCGCCCCGTTACCGTCGCGGCTCGGATCAGACACGGTGAGTCAGTCAGCGTCCTCGCGCAAAAGGAAATAAGTCTACGCGCTCGAGGGACTAGTTGGCGCGTTCCTGGTAGGTGCCTTCGGCGGTATTGACGCGGATTTTTTCGCCTTCGGTGATGAAGGCGGGGACCTGCACGATGAGACCGGTTTCGAGCTTCGCGGGCTTGGTCACGTTGCTGACGGTAGCGCCCTTCAAACTGGGCTCCGTCTCCACCACCAGCATATCGACCGTGGCCGGAAGCTCGACCGAAATCGCCTTGCCTTCGTAGAATTCGACAAACACCTTCTGCTGCGGGATCAGGTAGTTCACCACGTCACCGAGCAGGTCTTTCATGAGGTGCATCTGTTCGTAGGTTTCGACGTTCATGAAGTAGTAGTATTCGCCGTCGTCGTACAAATACTCCATGGCAATTTCTTCCAGGATTGCCTTATCCACCTTGTCTTCGGAAGAGAAGCGATTCTCGGCCATGGTACCGGTACGCAGGCTGCGCATCTTGGCCTGAACAAACCCGCGCAGATTGCCCGGCGTCCGGTGACTCACGCTGAATACGGTGTACAACTCGTTGTTGTACTTGATCACCATGCCCGGACGCATCTGTGTTGCTGAAATCATGAAACTCCTCGATTGTGAACTTGACCCTACGGAAGTCCCAGTATAGCAAGGGGGCGGGTCATCACTGACCCGCCCCTGGTTTGATCCGCAACATTTGCGTTGCAGTGCTGAATTTAGAACGGCAGAATTTCTTCGCGGATGGGGTCGAAATCGAGCCGCCGCTTCTGCATGTAGCTGAGGTTGCCGAGGTGCGACGCCTGCGCGGAGCGGTGGCCGATCAGTACATCGCCGTTGGGCAGTTTTCGGCTCTTGACGCAGTCCAGGAAATTCTGAATGTGATCCTGATCCAGGTCCGTGGAAGCGCGCACCGTGGTGGTCTGCTGATTGCGGCCGGCCGGAGTGAAATCGAATTTCTGGCGGTCGATATACATGCGGCCTTTGGTGCCGATGAACTCGATGCCTTCACCGGTGACGCCGGGCGCCAGGGTGGCTTCGAACGTCGCCGTGAACTGCTGCGGGTATTCCAGCAGGACGTTGATGGTGTCGGGCGCGGTGCGTCCGTCCTTATAGTTATAGACGCCGCCGATGGCGGACGCCGCGATGGGAATGTCGGCTCCCATGAACATGTGGACGACGTCGATCCAGTGGGTAAAGAGATCGGTGACCTGGCCGCCGCCGAAATCCAGATAGGCGCGCCAGTTGTAATACTGCTGCGGATCGTAATCGCGCCATTTCAGCGGACCGAGGAAGTGGGCCCAGTCCAGATTCGAGGGCTGGGTCTGCAAGGATTGCGGGGCCTTGCGGAGGTGGTAGCCGTTGCCGTGCCACCAGGTACGGGCGAGCGTGATCTTGCCGAGTTTCTCGGTGTCGAAGTATTCCGCCTTGGCCTGGAGATAGTGTTTGCCGGAGCGCTGCTGCATGCCCACCTGGCAGATGCGATTGTTGACGCGCGCCGCTTTGACAATGGGCGGGCCCTCTTCAATCCGCAGGGTGAGCGGCTTCTCGACATACACATCTTTGCCGGCATTGAGCGCGTCGATGGCGATGGACGCGTGCCAGTGGTCGGGCACGGCGATCAATACCGCGTCCACGTCCTTCTGCTCGAGCAGCTTCCGGTGGTCGCTGAAGCCCTTCGCCTTCGGCGCGATCTTTTGCGCTTCGTCGATTTTCGGGGCATAGACGTCGCACACCGCGTTGACATCCACGGTTCCCGCCTTGACGAATTTTCCCATGTCGCTGCGCCCACGATCGCCCGCGCCAATCAGGCCGAGCTGCACACGTTCGTTGGCTCCGTAGACGCGGGAGTAGGAGAGGGCAGTCATGGCGGTGACGCCGCCTAGGAATGCCCTTCGGGGGACATCATTTTCAGACATGACGAGATTATATAACGTTTCAGTAAGCGAGCAGACGGGTGATTTCGTCCACCAGAGTCTCGGTCTGCGGCAGGATCGCCTGCTCTAACCGGGGATGGTAGCCCACCCAGGTATCGAGCGCGGCCACGCGGCGGACGGGCGCGTCGAGGCTGGTGAACAACTGGTCGGCGATGCGCGCGGCGAGTTCCGCGCCATAACCCCACGAGAGGGTGTCCTCGTGCGCGACGATCACGCGATTGGTCTTCTCGACGCTGGCCTGGATGGCCGGCCAGTCGTAAGGGGCCAGGGAGCGCAGATTGAGAATTTCGACGCTGACTTCGGGATTGCGCCGCTCCACCTGGGTGGCGGCGAGCAGCGCTTTCTGCACGAGGGCGCCATAGGTAATGATGGTGAGGCTCTGGCCTGGCTTGACGACGTTCGCCTTACCGAGGGGTATGGTGTAGTCCACGCCCGGATGGGGCGAGCGGTTGTAGGGCTCGCGATAGAGGCGCTTGTGCTCGAGGAACAGGACGGGATCGTCCGCGCGGAGGGCGGTGCGGAGCAGACCGCACGCCTCCGCGGCATTGCTCGGGAAGACGACACGCAGGCCGGGAATATGGGTGAAGATGGATTCGCCGCACTGGCTGTGATAAATGGCGCCGCCGTTCAGATAGCCTCCGATGGCGACGCGAATCACGACGGGGCAGGAGAAGCTGCCATTGCTGCGCCAGCGCAGGGTGGCGAGTTCGTTGCGCAGCTGCATCATGGCGGGCCAGATGTAATCGAAGAACTGAATTTCGGCGACCGGCTTGAGGCCGCGGGTGGCCATGCCGATGGCGCGCCCGACGATGGCGGCTTCGGCCAGCGGGGTATTGAAAACGCGCCGCGCGCCGAATTCGGACTGTAGGCCGTGCGTGACTTTGAAGACGCCGCCTTTGCCCTTCACTTCGCAGCGCGCCGCTTCCCGTGTGCAATCGGCCACGTCTTCGCCGAAGACCAGGATTTCGGGATTGCGCCGCATCTCTTCGCGCAGCGTGGCATTGATCAGATCCACCATGGTGAGCGGCGGACCGTCAAATTGCGGCGCCACGGCCAGTTCGGAGGAAGTGGGGTCGAACGAATCGGAATAGAGATGGGCGAGCGCGCTGGCCGCGGGCGGCGGTTCGTCGCGCATGGCCTGGCGGGTGGCGGCCTCGATCTCTTCGTCGATTTCGTGGGTGATGTTGGCGAGGATGCGGCGGTCCATCACGCCCTCATCGAGCAGGAATTTGGGGAACTGGAGGACGGGATCGCGCTCGGCTTCGGCGGCGCGCTCGGCGGCGGGACGGTAGAGGCGCTCGTCGTCGGAGAGCGAATGCGAATAGGGGCGGATGCAGCGGGCGTGCACCAAGGCGGGGCCGCGGCCATCGCGGCAATAGTCCACCGCCTCGCGCAGGGCGCGATAGCTGGCCAGAAAATCGGTGCCATCCACGGTCTGACGGAGCAGGCCGGGGACGCTGGCGGTCAAGGCGGAAATGCTGCCGCCGGGAGTCTGGGCTTCGATGGGCACGGAGATGGCGTACCCGTTGTCTTCGATGAGGAAGAGGACGGGCAGTCTGGCGAGCGAAGCGTAGTTCACCGCCTCCCAGAATTCGCCCTCGCTGGTGGCGCCTTCGCCCGAGCAGACGAGGGTGACTTCCCTGCTCCCGGGATCGCGGAAGCGCGAGGCTTCGGCGCAGCCCACGGCCTGCAAGAACTGGGTGCCGGTGGGCGAAGAGGAACTCACGATATGATAGGCGCGATGTCCCCAATGAGAAGGCATCTGGCGGCCGCCGGAGGCCGGATCGGCTGTGGCGCCGACCGCCTGTTGCAGCATTTCGTGGGGCGTGACACCGAGGGTGAGACACAGGGCGCGATCGCGGTAATAAGGATAGAACCAGTCGGATGCGCTGCGCAGCGCCATACCCGCGGCCACCTGTACGGCCTCGTGTCCGGCGCCGGAGATCTGGAAGTAGATACGGTTTTGCCGCTTGAGAGTCACCTCGCGATCGTCCAACCGCCGCGAAGTGTGCATGATGCGAAAGGCGCGCAGAAGATCTTCCGCCGCCAACCCCGCATAACGCTCGCTTTGAGCCGGCCCCTGACTGGTGATTTTCGTGGCCACCGAGCCCTCCGAACTTCCAGTGTACTCACACTCCGTCAGGGTGGTGGGCACCTTGGGGAAGGAGGTGGGTGACACGAAGTTCACTTGGGTATGGGATGGAACGCTTCGTCTCGGATTGGTCGCGTCGAATTGATTGTCAAAGAACTTTGCCTTGCTAAATACTGTCCCGGGTGAGCCGGGACAGCAAAAGGAATCGATCCCTTTTTCCTTCTCTTTAAGGAAGGATACAGCTGCCGCTGTTGGCCGCCTATTCGACGCTTAAACTATGGGCTCGGGA
The DNA here is from genome assembly GCA_039934035.1 of Candidatus Solibacter sp. Classification (GTDB taxonomy): domain Bacteria; phylum Acidobacteriota; class Terriglobia; order Bryobacterales; family Bryobacteraceae; genus Solibacter. The sequence continues at coordinate 73,767 of JBDTMZ010000059.1, forward strand.
TTATCGAAGGCCCCCTCGAGGTGTGTGGGCTCCCGCATAGAGTACCGATCGGGTTGCTTCTTGGCGAGCGAGCAACTCTTTTCACTTACAGGAATAACATCCAGGCCAACGGCTTTCTCAGGCAGTTATTCGCAAGATATTGATTTCATGGCGAATAAAAACTTCGTTTTGACTTACAAGCAACTTCCGGGCAAGTAAGTTGGGTAGAAATCGCGGCCGGATCAGAAGACGCGGCGCTTCAAGCGTTCGAGCGTGAACTTGGCGGTATCGGCCACGATCATCACGGCCATGACTCCGGCCTGGACGGGGTCGCTGATCACGAGATCGGCGGCGTCCGGCACACTGCCGGCCATATTCAGACTGATGACGACGAGGCCCTGCTGCCGCACTTCGCGCACGGCGGTTTCGATGTCGCCGCCCATCAGCGAGCCGGCCAATACGAGCGCTTTGGCACGCGGCAGGCGGGCGACGGCGCGCACGGCGTCGGCAAGTTTCTGTTCGCCGACCAGCGGAATGGTATCGACTGAGATATGTTCGCCGCGGATATTGTGGCGGTCCGCCTCGCTGACCGCGCCAATCGCCACCTGGCCGACCTGGGCGCCGCCACCCATGATGATGATGCGCTTGCCATAGATGGCCTGCAGGGTTTTTACGGCTTCGACCTCGCGCACGATTTCGAGTGCGCGCAGATCGGCGACCAGTTCGTCCACGGGGCCCACCGGGATCACTTCAAAGTAAGTGCGCGCCTCTTCCGGGCGGTTGGCCAGGATTTCCACCGAAGTAATATCTCCCTGATGGCGCGCGATGACGCCGGTCAACTGGTGCAAGACACCCGTGCCGCCGCGGGCGTGCACCACAATTCCGATCCTCTCGTTCTGCATGTTCTCCCAGTGTAACTTTTCCCCACGTAACCGCCGTCCGGCGAGCGAGGCGGTATGCTGGAACGTTCGGCAGTCATCACGGAACGGAGACGAATCACGTGCATATCGTGGCTGGAGTGGATCTGGGCGGAACCGCCGTCAATTACACGTTTCTCACGGAGGAAGGGCAGTTTCTGATTGAGGGACTGTGCGAGCATCCAGCGCATTCCACACAGGGCCCCGCGGCCTGCCTGCGGCAGATCGAAGAGGGACTCGCGATGGCTGCCGGCGTGGCGGGCATCGCACTTGCCGATATCGTGGCGGTGGGCCTCGACACACCGGGTCCAGCGACCAGCGCGGGCGTGTTGTCCGCCAAGGGGTCTACCAATTTCGTGCATGAGGAGTGGAAGGGCTACGACATACGGGGCAGCCTGGAAAGCCGGCTGGGCAAGCCGGTAAGCTATCTCAACGACGGCAATGCGGGCGCGCTGTGGGGACACTTCGCGCTTTTCGGCGAGGGCAGCCGGCACACCTCGATTTCCGCCATCATCGGCACGGGACTGGGCGGCGGAGTGATTGTGGAGGGCAATGTAGTCAAGGGGCGGAAAGGCTTCGGTGGCGAACTGGGCCACGTGCTGCTTCCCTACCAGAGTCTGCGGGCGATTCAGGGCCTGGAACCGGAGTGCAATTGCGGCCGCACGGGGTGCCTGGAAGCGGTGTGTTCCCTGACGGCCATCGAGCGCAGCTTCCTGCCTTACTTCCTGGCGCGATACCCGGGGCACGACTTGGGCAAGCCTGGCGACCTGCACCAGGCGGCCAAACTGGTGCGCGGACTGGCGGAGAAGGGTGACGCCATGTGCGTGGATATCTTCCGGGTACAGGCGCGCGCGCTGGGGCTGTTTTTCGACGAAATGGTGAACACCTTCGACCCGGACGCGCTGATGGTGGGGGGCGGGGCGATCGAAACCGGCGAAGAATTCCAGCGCTGGTTCCTCGAAGAGATCCGCAAGGGCATGCCGCCACAGCGCGAAGAGCAGGCGGATATTCCGATTTTGATCATGCCCCAAGGCGATACCGCGGGAGCGCGAGGGGCCGCGATTGAAGCCCTGAAGCAGGCGCGAGTTTCCGGCCGGGCATAAGCCGGCGCGCAGTTAGGCGCAAGTTATCTACCGGCTACGTGAAGACGAAAGATGGCCATACACAGGGGCAGTAATTGGGGTATACTGCGCTGGAGTTGTGAAGGAGTTTACCATTGCAGAAGCTACGCTGGCTCACGTTATCCGGTTTCGTTCTTCTCGCCGCCATGTCGTTCTTCACCACGCGTTCCGCGGCGGAGCCCGGGCAGGTCAAACTCGTGGTACAGGGAGTGTGGTTCCGCGAGGGCGATATTGAGAACCTGGGCCACTGCAACAACACGATTATCGAGATGAAGGACTATCTGATCGTGGTGGACGCGAACTTCCCAAGCGGCGCCCGGCTGGTGATGGAGACGGTGAAGCGCATTTCTCCGAAGCCCGTGAAATATGTGTTCGACACGCATCATCACGGCGACCATGCCTACGCCAATGCGCTGTGGACCAAAGAAGGCGCCACTACGCTTGCCTTCCCGGGAGTGGCCGATGAGATGAAGCGGCTGGAACCGGGGCGCTGGCGGGAGGCATCAAAGGAGCGCAAAGACGTCGCCGATATGCATCAGGCGGGGCCCGAACCACCACAGCAACTCATCGACAAGAGTCCGTTGGTACTGAAAGACGGCACCCGGGAAGTTCGGTTCTATCATTTCGGCTGGGGCCATACGCGCGGCGACGGCTTTGTGTATCTGCCGCAAGACAAGCTGCTGATCACGGGCGATACAGTAGTCAACGGCCCGCACAATTGGACCGCCGACGCCAATCTTGGCAACTGGCCTAAGGTAATCCGCCAGGCGCAGCTGTTGAATCCGGTGCATGTGCTGCCTGGGCACGGCCCGTCCGGCGGCCCCGAGTTACTGGAAGGACAGGTTCGCTTTTTAAACGACCTGCGCCGGGCAGTGGATAATGCGATCAAGTCGGGTAAGAAGTTTGAAGAGGTCCTGCCGGAACCCGGTAAGACCACCATCACGCTACCCAAGGACGATAAGAATTGGGTCGGGAACGGCCTGGCCACGCAGGTTAAGGACACGTGGGAAGAGATCGTCCAGAAGAAGCCGCACGGCGACATCGTGCAATAGAAATCCAGCGGACGGCGAAGAGGGCTTCTTCGACGGAAGCCGTGCCAACGTTCCAGTCCGGTCGGAGATGGAGAAGGCGTCCCCCATTAAGTTAGCCTCGTCAGAGGAATCTGTGGGTCACTGATACAGTCGAATGGCGCCGGGAAGCTCGGCTCGCGTAGCCGGCGAGCCCGCTGCCGGAGGGTGGGGCGCGGTGCTTTCGATACGGGACAGACAACTTACAGGCGGGTAGCATGGGAGCGGCGAAGATACAACGGACTGGGTGGGCCCGCTGAAGAGCTTGAAGCCGTTGAATGCGGGCATCGGTCCGCGGGTGAGTGCTGAACAGGCTGACTAACGCACCACCCGGCATAAGTGCAGGAGAGGTTTCAGGCGGCCGGGAACAAATAGTTTGCCGGCGCAAGATACCGCAACAGGCAACCTACTCCACCGAGCGCCATCAGGACGTCACTGTACTCCACTACCTCGACCCCGATCTGCTGTTGTTCCGCAATCCGCACGAACTCCTCGCGGATATCGAAGTTGCGGATCCCTGCGCCGTTGCAGTCAGGACATGTGTTAGGAGAGGGCAATTCCAGTTCCGCCTTCCCGCAATTACGGCACTGCCAACCGTATCCCGGAGCATAGCTCTTGGCCACAACGAGATAGTCCGCTTGTCCGGCTGTGAGTGCTTCCATGGTCGCGTGAGTGCCGGCAACCGCCAGTCCATGGGTGCGAATCTGGGTAATCAGCTTTTCGGCCAAGGCCTGCGAGTCCATTTCCTCGTGTTCCAAAAAGGTCTCGAGAGTGGACGCAACAATGTCCGAGACTCGATCGGTGGGGCCCGCTGGGACGGAATCCACCAGTTTCTCCACCAGCCTCTTCGGTAGTTCTTTCCTGACCGCGGCGATCATGCGGGCGCTTCCCGCCAGTATCAAGTGGCCGTAGCCGCCCGCGGAGATCACCTGCTCCAGACTACGGATTTGATCGTGAATGAACTGCCTGGTCCTTTCCTGGCGGTGGTCCTGGAAGTGCTCCTTGGTCCACTCATGCCCTACCCGGCGTCGCAGTTCGGGCCGCGACCGCCACAACTGCTCCGTTACCGAACCGAGGTTCACACCGATAATTCGGGCGCTGGTCTCCGTCGTCAACAGGATCACGTAACGGTCATAGTTATCCTTCAGTTCCACCAGGTGGTAGATGTTCGGCGTCGGGCCGACCGCGATCCAGGTCGGCAGTGGGACATCGAACTCCATTGGCAGCCAGAAAGGTTTCTCCCCTGCGCGTGAAAAGATTGCCAGCCCGAGGGTGTGTGACGAAATGGCGCCAGCCACAAAGGCCTCGATGCCACGGGCGGCCTCACCGAACTTGTCGGAGGCCGCAGCCGGGAGAGATTTCTTGAGGGTTTGAAAACGCGATTCCATCTCATTCCGGCAGACAGCCGCGCCTCTGCTCAGATCGAGGTAGCAACTGATCATTGGCGCATCGGCCTCGTCTACGGTAGCCAATGCTCGTACATGGTTCTGCAATTGCGTGAACTCCACTTTTGCTCCTTGCCGTGCTTCTTTCTCAGGACGTTTATTCCAGGAACTTGATACCGGCATACAAGCCGCCAAACAGGACGACGGTCAGCAGCAGCACCGCCGCGTTCCGGAGCCATCGCTCCTTTGGCGTGCCCGTGCTCTGATCGCTTTTCTCGATTTCTTCCAGGCTGTTGAACATTTGATCCTCCTCAAAAACCCTGGTGCGCCTGCTCCTGCAAGGCGAATTCCGCGACCTGTGGGAGATCCGACAGCGCTCTGGTGACCCGCAAACAAAGCTCCTCCAGTGGTGCTTTAGCGGGCGCAGGCGGCCGCAGACCGGAGCTCGCCATGGGGTTCGCCCAATGAACGTAAGACGTGTCGCGATCACCGCTGATGACCACGTGAACCGGAAGGAAGACAGCCGCGGCGCGGTCGAGAGCGATCGCCTCGAACAGGAGGCCGGGTGTATCCACCAGCAGCACGACACAGGAACGCCTGCCGATTCCCCGCTGAAAGAACGGATCGCTGGAAACGTCGAACGATTCCACGACGCTGAGGCCTGCATCCGAGAGCAATCGACGGATCAGACGCACGGCCCTTCCGAAAGGTTCCGAGATGGCCCGCGTGTTGCCGGCAGCGATAAGACTGGTCAGCACGTTTCGATTCCTTTCACTCCTGTTGGAGCACGCCGCTGGCCACTCCCATCCTTCGGAGCTTTCGCTTTCCACAAGGCAGCAGGCTTCTCCTTGGGCCAGGCCAGGGTTCTTCTGGCCCGCATGAAATGGTCGCTTAACAGGAGCGGCGCAACCACTATGATGGGGATTCCCGGACCGGGTACTCCGGGAATCGCGAGCACGCCGCCCACGATCACACCAGCAACCACCGGAAACTTCGCACGACCGACGGCCGAAGGCTTATAAGCGATTCGGATTGCGATCAAGCGGGGAAACGCGGGTCGTCGCACTCGGGCATGATTGGCCGTTTTGGAACGCACTGGTCGCCGCTTGTCCTATTTGGGACACCAGGATCTTTTTACCTCTACGCAGTCATTCACTGGGGTGAGCGAGACAGGTTGGTGCGATAAGTGCTCTATTGAACCCGGTCCGTTTCACGTTAGAGGCGCGCAACGCCAGTCGTGATGATGGTGCCCAGTCACCCTTACGAAAATCTTGCGCGTCCGACGACGCAGCTTGCGTGTTGAGCCCATCCAAAACGCCGGGAGGACGCGAGGACGATCCTTCGATCGGGCACCATGACGGCAGGGTGAGAGGAGCGTAATGGAAATTGTCGCGCACGCGCTGTGGGCCACTGCCGCCGCCAGGGCGGCAAATCGAAAGGTAGCGAAGGCCGGGGTGGCTTGCTTTGCCGTCTGGACCGTGTTCCCGGACCTATGGGCCTTGGTCCGGATGTGTTTGTTGGAAGCTGGTATCGCTTGACGGGGTCAGCAGGCGGCCGCACAGCGGACTTCATCATGTCAGCTGGATGCCCGTGGACCTGTACGCCGTCGGTCACAGTTTCGTAGTAGGGGCGGCGCGTTGCAGCGGTCCTCGCTAAACCGATACGGCCAGCAGATTGCTGTACATCACACCGTTACCGAGGAGACTTCCATGAAAGCCACACTACGTGAACACGAGTACTTCGCCCGGCAGGAGGCAGAACTTAGCCGGCAAGGCTTAGAGGCGCGGGAGGCGAAGCTGGCAGAGGAACAACGCGAGCGAGACAGATCCCTGCACTTTATGAAGTATCCGAAGTGCGGAATGCAGCTGGAAGAAATCACCGCCGGCGATGTGCACCTCGACAAGTGCTCCGGCTGCCAGGGCATCTGGCTGGACAGGGGTGAGCTTGAGGTCATCAAACAGGAAGAGTCGGGTTTCCTCGGCAGATTGTCGATTGCGTTCCGCTAGAGTGCTCAACGGCGCAATGCCGGAAGCAGAGCTGGGTGGAAGCATATTCCCGAGGAGTGCTCGTCAGAATGCTTGAAACAGTGATCACGGAGACCGCCCCCAAACGCGGCGGCGCCAGCCTCGACCTGGGCGGGTTCGCGGGCGTCAGCGAAGAAGACGCCCGCCGAAAGCTCGAACTGGATGGACCTAACGAACTGCCCTCCCAAAAGAACCGCGGGCTCTTCGCCATTGCGCTCGAAGTAATCCGCGAGCCGATGTTCCTGATGCTGGTCGCGGCGGGCGGCCTTTATCTCGTCATGGGATCGCCAGGCGACGCGCTGATGCTACTCGGGTTCGTCTTTGTCGTGATGGGGATCACAATCATTCAGGAGCGCCGCACGGAGCGCGCCCTTGACGCCCTCCGTGACCTGTCCAGCCCGCGCGCCCTCGTCGTCCGCGATGGGTTCCATCGCCGCATCCCGGGAAGGGAGGTCGTTCGCGGTGACATCCTCGTGCTCTCCGAGGGAGACCGCGTGCCGGCCGACGCCATTCTGAGACGCTCAATCAATCTCAGCGTGGACGAATCTCTGCTCACCGGAGAATCGGTGCCGGTCCGGAAGACTTCCTCCGCAAGCGCGCAAGGTCTGGACCCGGCGGGCGGGGACGATCTCCCGTCCGTATACTCGGGAACTCTCGTCACCGCTGGGCAAGGGATCGCCGAGGTGGTGAACACAGGAGGACGCACCGAACTCGGCAAGATCGGCAACGCTCTGCAGCAAATCCAACCGGAGCAGACGTCATTGCAGAAAGAGACGGCGCGGTTGGTGCGCTCGCTAGCGCTGGTCGGCCTGGCGGCCTGCTCCGCTGTCGTGGTGGTCTATGCGCTGACACGAGGTGGCGCACTACAGGCGTGGAAAGAGGGCCTGCTGGCCGGTATTGCGATGGCGATGGCGATTCTGCCGGAGGAGTTTCCGGTAGTGCTGACCATTTTTCTCGCCCTGGGAGCGTGGCGAATATCTCGCAGCCGGGTGCTGACGAGGCGCATGCCGGCCATCGAAACGCTGGGCGCGGCCACCGTTCTCTGCGTGGACAAAACGGGAACGCTCACCCAGAACCAGATGACCCTCAGGCAGCTATCCGTGGGGGGGCGTGCTATCGACCTGAACACGGAAAGGGCCGCTCTTCCCGAGGAGTTCCACGCACTCGTCGAAAACGCCGTCCTGGCCAGTAAGCGCGACCCCTTCGACCCCATGGAACTCGCTCTGCAGAAGGCCGGCGACCGGTTGCTGATGCAAACCGAACATCTTCACCCGGAGTGGTCCCTGCTGCGGGAATACCCGTTGACGCCGGAGTTGCTGGCCGTGAGCCACGCATGGAGACTCGGCGCGAGTGATGACGTGGCGGTCGCCAGTAAAGGCGCCCCTGAGGCGATTGCGGAGTTGTGCCGGCTTGCGCCGGAGAAACGCGCAGCCGTGGCTCGTGACGCAGCCGCACTCGCCTCGCACGGACTTCGCGTGCTTGGCGTGGCCCGGGCCGGGATGACGGCCGGCGCACTCCCCTCCGAACATCGAAACCTCGTACTGGAGTTTGTCGGGCTGTTGGGCCTCGAAGATCCCTTGCGCTCCAATGTGCCCGCGGCCGTCGCGGAATGCAAGGCGGCTGGCGTCCGGGTCGTGATGATCACCGGCGACTATCCCGTCACCGCCCAGAGCATCGCCCGCCAGGCTGGACTGGCAAATCCCGAGACCGTCATCACGGGCCCCGAGTTGGAGCGAATGTCAGCCGAAGATCTCGCCACGCGCATCCCGCACGTGCAGGTCTTCGCGCGGGTCGTGCCCGAGCAGAAGCTTCGAATCGTAATGGCGCTAAAGGCGAACCAGGAGATTGTCGCCATGACCGGCGACGGTGTGAATGATGCTCCGGCGCTAAAGGCCGCGCATATTGGCATCGCGATGGGAGGCCGGGGCACGGACGTTGCGCGCGAGGCGGCATCTCTTGTCCTCCTCGACGACGATTTCTCTTCCATCGTGGCGGCGATCCGTCTTGGACGGCGTATCTTCGACAACATCAAGAAAGCGATCGCTTTCATTTTCGCGGTCCATGTTCCGATCGCGGGGCTGGCCATGCTGCCCGTCTTCCTTACCGACTGGCCGCTGCTGCTCTTTCCCGTGCACATCGTCTTTCTGGAATTGATCATCGATCCGTCGTGCAGCCTCATCTTTGAGGCCGAGGAAGCAGAGGACAACGTCATGATGCGGCCGCCCAGGAGTTCCAAGGAGCGGTTGTTCTCCCTGGGGACGATCGGAATCGCCGTACTCCAGGGACTCAGTGTGTTGGCCGTTTGCGTCGGTGTCTTCCTGTTTTCGAGGTCAGATCAGCAAGCGGATGTAGCCCGTGCGTTGACGTTTGTCACGCTGGTAATGTCGTTCCTGGTGCTCATCCTCGCCAACCGCTCATGGACACGCACGATTGTCGGAATGCTGCGGGTACCCAATACGGCGCTTTGGTGGGTAGTCGGCGGAACGGCTGTTTTTCTAGGGCTGATCGTGTTTCTTCCGGTCGCGCAGCAGCTCTTTCACTTTGCGCCGCTCCGCGCCCGTGACCTGGCGCTTAGCATGGGGGCGGGTGCAGTGTGCGTGATGTGGTTCGAACTGCTCAAGCTCACAAAACGGCGGGGACAGCCCAGCAAAGAATCCGTGACGCCGGTCACGCGTTGACGCGAGGTATTTGGTCACAGACCCGGTCACGTGTCGCCGCATTGGAATTAGTCCAGAGCGGCTTTCCCTCTGGATTCAGGGTCGTTCCCGGTTGCGCTGCGCCTGGTCGCGGCCTCAAATTCAGGAACTCGAAGTGCTCAGAAAAGCTCGACAGGCGCCTGCTTGCGCCGCCAGCAATGCCGGTAAGAGCAGGAACGTTGTGAATGGTAACAAAGCATTAGGGCGCGGGCGATCCTCGCATCGCCCAGCTCGAATTGAAACTCCTCGTCTGATGGGGTTTCGAACCCACAATGGCCCGCAGTGCCCTTTGGGCGGGGTCAGAAGTGCGCGGAGGCTTCACTGAAATGAACGTTCTTCACCCGAATCGGGATGCAGGTGTGGAGCGGGAGACTCTTCTCCCGAGCCAGCCGGGGCTCGCAAGTCCACCAAAGCTGCCGTCGCCCCGAAGCCCGTGGCGGCGCCTGTGGCTTTGGGCCGGCGCAGTCGCGGTGCTGGTAGCCCTCGCCGTCACCTCTCGCAGCCGACCCGCTGATCATTGGCGGACGCGGCTGGCTGTTGCCGTCGCTACCACCCAGGTGCGCACAGGGACACTGCAACGGATCATTCGGCTTACCGGTTCCACCGCGGGCGAAAACAGCGTGACGCTCCTGGCGCCGTATCTGCAAGGCAGCCGCACGCGAGGTGGAGGCGGTGACCGGTTCCACCTCGTGCTCCAGCAATTGATCCCGGAGGGTACCCGGGTAGCGGCTGGCGATATCGTAGCGACGTTCGACCAGGTGTCCATGCTTGAGCGGATCGACGACTTAAAGGCGGATAGGGACCAGGCTACGGGCAACCTCACGGTGTTGGCAGCCAGGCTCGCCGCGGACCGTGAAGTCCGCGACCAGAAGATCCGGGTGGCGAAGGCGGCGGCGGACGCAGCGGCGCTCGACCTGAAAACTGCCCCGGTGCGCTCCGCAATCCAGGCCGATATGTTTCGCCTTTCCGGGGAGGAGTCCCGTGCGACGCATACCCAGATGGTCTCCGAGGCGAAAGACTTCGAGAGTGCGCAGACGGCACAGGTTCGCTTCGCGCAGCTCAATCTTGAGGCTGCCGATCTCGAGGTACGGCACGCGGAAGTCAATGCCGGACGGATGGTAGTTCGCGCACCGCACGCCGGTATCGCCGTCATGAAGAGCACGGTTCGCAACGGCGAATACGGTACGATTCGAGCGGGCGACGAGCTTCACGCCGGACAGCCCTATCTGGACATCGTGGCGCCAGGAGCGATGATCGTCGATGCTACCGTAAACCAGGTGGACGTGAGCGAATTACGCATCGGAGCTACTGCTGAGATCACTCCCGAGGCTTTTCCTGACATCAGGTTGTGGGCGCGAGTCATCTCGATCGGCTCGATTGCGGTCAGCGGCGGATTCCGAGGGAACTTCGTGAGAGAAGTCCCGGTTCGCCTCAGGATCACCGGCTCGGATCCGAGACTGCTCCCGAGTCTTACGGTGACGGTCGACGTTACGTTGGGTCAAACGGATAACGTGCCATTGGTTTCACGTGCGGCGGTCTTTAAGCACTCGCCGGATGGCCGGCCATTTGCATTTGTGCAAACGCCCGAGGGATGGTCGCGACGGAGCCTTAACGTCGGCCTGACGAACCACACAGCCGTTGCCCTGCTTTCCGGTTTGCAGGACGGAGACATCGTCGCCGCCGAGATCCCTGGAGAGTCAACAAATTGATGCCGTTTGGATCGGAAACTGGATGTGTTGGAACCCTGACGAGGGTGATGATGGAGGCCCGTCGTGGGGTCCCCCGCAGAACCTTGGCGGCGACCCGAAGTAAAGCTCATCTCTCCATGGTTCGTTTCGACCGGCACAACGCTCTTGGGCAACAGGCCTCGCTTGCTTAATCTCAGTCATGCCGTCATTGGTCGACGAACTCGGGAAAGGCGATGATGCGGCGAGGCGTTGCAGATTCAGGAGGTCGCAAGCGGAAAGGGCGGGTTCAATTTGAGGGGCATGTGGCGGCTATGGCCCAGCGACGAGGTGAGCGGCGCACGGGCTCTTTCGCACTGGAGAATGGCCTGTGACACGCTCCACTTGCTCGATACGATGGTGTCGCCATTCAGCGAAGCCGTCCAGTCGATGGTGTAGTCCACATCGGCTTCGGTACCTATGTCGCACAAAAAAGGGGTATCCGGGGAAATTCGCCCAGCGATGCGCGCCGCGGACGTAGGTCTTCGCAATCCGCGACGGACAGGAATTCCGAACACGGAGCGGAAGACCCGCTCGCGGACAACGGCGGGAAGCCGCCAGAGCAGCCGGCCAGGCAGCTGAAACCGCCGGAACTGGGTTTCGCTGCGCGCGGCGCTATAATTCGGTCCGACAAGCGTCGGCGGGAGTGAACCCTCGCCGCTCGGGCTCAACGTTACTTGCAGCCTTAGGAAGGCTAGATACATGCGATCGATTCGAATTTCTTCCATTGCAGCCGCCATGGCGCTGCTAGGGCTTCTGGCGGCTCCGAAACCCCTGCCCGCCCAGACCAAGAAGATTGTGTTCGTGGCCGGGCCGAAGGATCACGGCGCGCCGGGACGGCACGAATACGAGAAAGACCTGCGAACCCTGGCGTACGCCCTGGAGCACTCTTCGAACCTGAAGGGCATCACGACGGAGGTAATTGTGGGCCAGGTCCCGAGGGATCTGAGCAAAATCAAAGACGCGGCCGTGATTGTGATGGAAAGCAGTTCCGACAGGCTCCCCCAGGAGACGCATTCGCTGTTCGTCACGAAGACCGACGGCAAGACGTATAGCCCCGAAGAGATGGAGTTTCTCAAGGGTTTCGATGAACTGGTGCAGAAGGGCATGGGGCTTGTGATTTTCCACTATGCGACGTGGATCGACAACGAAGCTGGGCACAACATGTTGCTGCGCTGGTTTGGCGGCGTGCGGCAAGCCAGGCAATCCACCAACCCGGTGGACGATTGGACGAACGCCGCCGCGCCGGGCGCGGAGAACCACCCCATCCTTCAGGGAGTGAAGCCCTGGACATACCGTGAAGAGGTCTTCTGCAAGTTCTTCTTCCCGCCGGAGGTGAAGACGATCCCGCTGATCATCGCCACGCCCGCCAGAAGCACCGTCGGCCCGCAGGTGTCCGCCTGGGCCTACGAGCGGCCCGGCGGCGGCCGTTCGGTGACGATCGGCGGCATGGACTGGCACAACTTACTGCAGATAGAAGACAACCGTAAGTACATGCTCAACTCGATTGTGTGGGCCGGCGGGATGCAGGTGCCCGCGGGCGGCGTGCAGTCCGCCATTCCGGAGGAAAGCCGATGAAACCCGCTACTTGTCACCTATATCGGACAAAAAAGGGATCCAGGGAAATTTGCGGTCGATGCGCGCCGCGGCCTTGACCTGGCACTGACCGGTGATATTCGCGTCACCCCGGAGATTCCTAAAGCGGATTGGCTGACAGTGTCTGGCCAATCCTTCTCAAGCTGGTGTCTCGCGGACCACAGCGAATGTGTTGTCCATCGGGTACGCGACACCGTCGCCCCAGGCATACAGCGGTACCTTCCTCACCTTCCAGTCCAGGTGTGCCGCTTCGATGGCCTCGGCGGCGGTGGCAGGCTTCTCCAGTTGAGTTCCGAGGTGAAATGCCTGGAGCTTCCGAAGGTGGGGCTGCGGCTGGTCCCTTCTATCGCTACGTCAAAGGGACGCCAAAGTCAGGCCGTTTCCAATTCTAAACGACTGATTTTTTTGGTGCGCCCGGAGAGATTCGAACTCCCGACCTACTGATTCGAAGTCAGCCACTCTATCCAACTGAGCTACGGGCGCACACTAGAGATGATTTTAGCAGGAACTCAGCTCTCTGCCACGACGGGATTGATGAGGCGGCCGAGTCCCTGGATTTCGACCACACAAAGGTCGCCGGGCCGGAGCCAGCGCGGCGGTTTGTGGGCGAAGCCGACGCCCGCCGGCGTGCCGGTAGAGATGATGTCGCCGGGGGAGAGCGTCATGACGCTGGAGAGAAACTCGATGAGTTGTGGAATGCCGAAGACCAGGTTGGAGGTATTGGAGTTCTGCATGACCTCGCCGTTAAGAGTGAGCGAGATGGCGAGATTGTGCGGATCTTCGATTTCGTCGGCGGTCACAATGGTGGGGCCCATGGGCGCGAAGGTGTCGAAGACCTTGCCCATAGTCCACTGGCTGGTCTGCATCTGGAAATCGCGCGCGCTGACGTCGTTGAGAATGGTGTAGCCGAAGACGTGGTCGCGCCACGCGGAGCCGGGAATGTGGCGTCCGCCGCGCCCGATGACGACGGCAAATTCAGCCTCGTAATCGGGCTTTGCCGAGTTCCTGGGGAGGACGATGGGGTGCAGGTGGCCGGTGACGGTGTTGGCGAATTTGGCGAAGACGGTGGGCACTTCGGGCAGCGTCATCTTGGCTTCGGCGGCATGGTCGCGGTAGTTGAGGCCAATGCAGATGATCTTCGACGGATGCGGAAGGGGGGCGCGGAGGGGCGTGGTCGCGAGATCGATGGATTGGCTGGCGGGGTCGCCCAGGAGCCAGCGATTGACGCGGTCCAGGGCGTCGGCGCCGCCGGCGATGAGCGAGGTCATGTCGGTGAAGCCGGCATTGCGCAGGCCGATGGCGCGTCCTTCAGCGTACACGGCGGGTTCGCTCCAGCCATCTCGTTGCAGATTAAGGAATTGCACTCAAAGCTCCCGATTGAAGATAACCGCGTTATAAAATTAGATTTTAGCCTAATGAACGCACTGGAAATGTTTTCTTTGAAGGACCGCGTAGCGGTCGTGCTAGGCGGCACGAGCGGGATTGGCCTGGCGATCGCACGGGGATTTGCCGAGGCCGGCGCGACCACGATTGTGAGCAGCCGCGATCAGCAGAAGGTGAATGCGACGGCGGCGGTACTGGAGTCGATGGGCTCGCGCACGCTGCGGGAGACGAGCGACGTGCAGGACCGCCCGAGTCTGCAGCGCCTGTGCGACGCGGTGGTGGAAACGTTCGGGCGGGTGGACATCCTGATGGTGACTTCGGGAGCCTGGACGAAGATGCCGCTGGCCGAACTGCCGGACGGGGAATGGGAGCGGGTGGTGGACATCAATCTGAACGGCACGTTCCGCGCCAACCAGATTTTCGGGCGGCAGATGCTGAAGCAGCGCAGCGGGTCGATCATCAATACGTGCTCGATGACGACGTTTGTGAGTTTCGGCGATGTGGCGGTGTACTCGGCGAGCAAGGCGGGGGTGCACATGTTGACGAAGAGTCTGGGGTGCGAGTGGGCAATGCAGGGTGTGCGCGTAAATGCGATCGCGCCGGGGGTGTTCCGGACGCCGTTGAATACGAAAGCTCTGGACATTCCGGAACGCATGGAGGCGATTATCAAGCGGACACCGATGGGTCGTGTGGGCAGGGTGGAAGAGTTGGTAGGCGCGGCGATTTACCTGGCGAGTGACGCGTCGTCGTTCGTCACGGGGCAGACGATTCCGGTGGACGGCGGCTTCCTGGCGAAGGGGATTTAGCGCGTGAAGGTGACAATTTCGCGCGGAATGGTATACTGATTTTTGGCGGGGCGGTTGCCGCGCCGCAGCAGTAAATTCCCCTAGCGGGCGCGTAGCTCAATTGGCAGAGCAACTGACTCTTAATCAGTAGGTTGTAGGTTCGATTCCTACCGCGCTCACCATTTAAATCAAGCACTTGCAGACTTTGGTTTCTTCTGTTTTTGCGGACTTTGGCGCCGCTTTGACGTAGCCGAAGAAATTAGCCGCGGGCCTACCGTCGGGAGTCTCAAAGATTTCACGGCTTCACGCTTGGCAGCCATGCGGATATGGGAGTAGCGTTCCAGCATCGCGCGGCTCATGTGCCCCATGATCCAAAGCATGGTACTTTCTGGGACCCGCGCCTCCGCCATCTTTGTGGCCGCGGTGTGCCTCAAGTCATGCAGCCGGCATTGTACCCCGCAACGGTCGCGCAATGCCTCCCAGGCGCTTGTAATATCACCCACGGGCGTTGTAGGATCAAGCGGCCGTTGCTGCCCCTTCGTAGGGTCTTCCTGAGCGCCCTGGGAACATGCTCCACTCCGGCCGGATCTGACCGAATTTCCGAAGGTACCAACTTGCGTGCTCCGCGAGGATTGCCTTCAGATCGTCGTTGATCGGGATTTGCCGACGCGTACCTGCCCTCGTCTTCGCCTTGCCCACCGTGAGCACAGAGCTGTCGAGATCGAGGTTCAGCCATCTTAGGGAAGCTATCTCGCCGGCCCTCATTCCCGTTGAGAGCGCTATGCAGAGGTACGGATACAGTGATGGGTTTCGGTTCGGTGAGTCGTCGGTGGCGGCGGCGGTGAGCAGCCGCGATTCATCCTCGGGCGAGAGTGCCTGGCCGGCGTCGTGATTCTCTTCCAGGTGCCTCACCTTTGGCCACAGGGTGGACCATTTATGGCCGAGGGCACGGCTCAGTTCGCCCACCTCCATGTTGATCGTGCGTCCACTGGCGCCTTCCGCGAGCCTCGCCTTGATGTACTCGCGGATTCGTTCCTCGGTAATGTCTGGCAACAGAGAGCTGCCGAGCAGTCTCTTTATGTGGGCAAGTCGCTGGTTGGAAAATACTACGGACTTCGGCCGATGGTTTATCGGGTAGTCCCTAAGATAGACGGCAACAACGTCTGACACGCTCAGTACACGTCTGGATGGCGCCTCGCTCGGAAGGCCGGCGAATGTGCGCTCAAGATCCAGGCGCCGCCGCTTCTGGTATTCGACGGCGATCGACTTTCGAGTGGTCTGGGCCGACTCGCGGACGCGCTTGTCGCCAATGGTAAAATCAATCCACCAAAAGGCGGCTTCCTTCTGTTCTCCGGTCTTCTTGTCGATATAGCTGCGACGGTAAAGTGACATCCTAGTCCTGTTCCTTTCGCTTCGCCAAATTGCTTTGCTTCGCCGCGCCCTTCCTATTAATCAGAGCAGGATCGTTATCTGGAACGTTTGCTCCCGCCTGTGCAATGGCCCACAGTGCATCATCGACAATTCGCCAGATCGGCCTGCCTGTCTCACGCGATAGCCGAGTGAGCAGCGCTCTCGTTTCGGGCCGGATAGATGCTACGAGCTTCGGGTATTCGCTGGTCTTTCGAGGCCTACCGTTCGCGTCCGCATCGGCCGGCGGTCGTCCTGGCCCTCGCTTTCGCTTACCCATTCTCATTCAGCACTGGATTCCCACGATACTACATGTCGAGCTTTCTTGCTATCTACAATTCCCCTCGGCGACTACGCCTGCCGGACATGCGAAACGCGCCCGGACGCCTCTCGAAACGGGGGTGGACATAAATCTCTGGTTGAGGTGACCTGTCTCCGAATTCGACAAAATCGACCCAGTGCAGGCATTTGCAAATTGCGGCTAAAACATTTCTGCGAACTTCTGTTTTTTCATAAACTTGCAAACAAAATTAATTTTATTTATAGTGGTGCCATGAGACTGGATGGGGACCACTTCACCGCCGCGCAGGTGGTCAGGATCACCGGTGTCCCCTACGGGACCCTAAACTATTGGGCCCGGATCGGCGTGGTAAAGCCCAGTGTGCTAGCCGCGAAGGGAAGCGGCAGCAGACGAGTTTATGGCTTCCAGGACCTAACCGCAATTCGAGTGGCTTTGAAACTTCGCCGGGCGGGGATCTCCGGCAGGGCACTAGCGCGGATTCTTTTCGTGACCCGTCAAGCTGGGTTTGAATCTCCGGCATCGGTCGCTATGAGTGTGACTTCAAAAGGCGATGTGGTGATCACCCCGCTCGCTGGCGAATCAATCAGTGCGCTTCGACGACCTGGCCAGTTGTTGCTGAACCTGGAATGCGACTTTAGTGGCGCAGCAACCGAAATTCGTCAGAAGCTGCGGCACGAAGGGTGGAGTCTCGCGGAAACAGACCCAATCCCAAAGCCGCCATTGGGGGTCGCCCCCTGCGTCAAGAAGGTCAATAGGAGGAGGGCCTAGATTCATCGACGATCATTGAATCACCGACCGAGACACCTTGTCAATCCCTAGCCCTAGCAGACAACGGATTGACAAGGCGCTTTGATCTCAGTCGGCCGACAATAACGGCTAATGTCGTGACACTAATTGTGCCACAACACGGCGCTTAACGGGAAGGCGGGCTGAAGTGCCGAAGGTCCGTCGTCCAGACGAAAGGACGCCTGAGCTATGTGGCACGTGCTGCAAAGCAAAATTGCAAAAATAGGCGACGTTTTCGCGGTGATATTACAACGGTTAGGCCTACTGACAAAGAGGGCTTCCTCCGACGAGCCCATCCTCAAAGAGACGTCACCTTCTGATTCCCGTGTCGAACGCGAAGGAATTCGGGTGCCTTACGAGGGTGGAACCGGCCAGCGTCGCAGAGAAAAAGACCCCGAGCTAGCAAGGGCAAGGCGGATCGAGTTGGCCGAGTTCCAAGACCGCATGTTGATGACGTATGGCATCGACGCCATTCGCGATCGATTTGGCCGAGATGTCATACCGGACGCAGCGATTTACGGCCAAGCCGGAGAATCCTCGTCGGAGTATTATCGTTGGCGGAGCGGGGAATTGCGTGACGGCTCAGGAACCCAACTGAACATCAGCCAGGTTTTGCGATCGCGAACCTGGCCTAATAGGCCACCGCCATCGAAGAAGTAATGAACGGTGGCGTACGATTGGCAAGAGGTCCCACTACATGCCACTAGTGGGACTGCCAATGCCACTATTGTGTGCCACTACCAACGCGGCGTATCCCTGGAGATAGCACTGCCGCGGAGTCCAAAGGCAACCAGACCACGCCATGGGACCGCAGCGCAATCAAACTGGATGGGAACTCTATCGCATCAGTCGGGAGGCGTGCCTCCGCGAATAGTATGCTCCGCAATCGGCGTGCCCCTCACTCCGCAGGGAGAATCTCGATGAAGTACTGGAATGAAAACAGGTGGCAGAAATGATGGGCGTCAGCGTGAAGACCCTGCAACGCTGGCGCCTGTTTGGAGACGGACCCGAATGGAAAAAATTTGGCTCAGCAGTACGGTATCCGAGCGTAGCTTTACAAAATTGGATCGAGAACGCGCCATCTGGAGGCGGTGAGTTCGCTCATCTAATTTGGCCCACTTTGATCGTCTAATTTGGCCCACCCC
>JBDTMZ010000060.1:0-40872 GCA_039934035.1 Candidatus Solibacter sp.
CTTGGCAAGCTACCCGAGCCCGAGTCCACCCACGATTTCTTCTGACGAGCCAAAACAAGCATGCAACCGAATATCCTTAACGTCTTCTGCATATCGCATCCCCCCACGTGGATGATTTTTCAGATCATTTGGGATCAATGTACCCAGTTGCGAAACTAACCAATATGGCCGGCGACCCCCGTGGTTACCGGCTTTCCTCATTCGTGGCCGAGCAGAGCGAATTTCTCCCTGCGGCAGCTTGCCGAATATTCTCTATGAAGCGCTCCGCAAAGTCTACAGGATTTCGACGGCGTTTGTGGCCTATCTTCTGTACGTATGACGGGGAATGGCTCCGCGGTGGACTTGTAGGGTAGGGAAGTGATTGAGAATGGAAGGGATGTTGCGTTCAGCGTGAAATGGAGATAGGGCGCTCTCCTGTAGGGCACTTGCCAACTGCTCGCGCCGAATCAGGGAAACTACGGCAGATGCCAATGCGGCGAGGATGATCACCAGCATCACGAATACGGCGCTGCGCGCTACCGGGGAGAAGTGGCTGGACGATATGAGAGCTGGGGCGTGAACCAGACTTTGAATGCCCAGGACAGCAAGCGCCCCGACCAAAGGCGGGACGCGGTCGTAAACCGCTTGGCAACAGTTGCGTCTTATACCTTCGAGCCGTAATCGACGAATCCTTGATTGATGCCGTTAATCCGCCGGCCATTTCGCCGGAACACGCCAACGCCTTCTCTCGACCCGCCGTCGTTCGTGTTACCTTCGATCGTCGTGAGGACCATGCCCTGCACGCTCTCGACAAATCCGACGTGGCCGTGGCCTCCTCCCGTTGAGAGTACGAAGAGCATCCCGGGCTGTACGGCCTCCGGGCGGTCCACCGCCTCGCCGGGCGTAATCCGCCGGAAACCTTTGGACCCCGCCAAATTCCAAACGTCCAGCGCGCCCGCGGTCTTAACCGCCGGATTCGGCACATTAAGTTCTACGGAAGCTTTCTTAAAGCACCAATAGACAAACGCCGCGCACCATGCGAAGCTGCCGCCTGCCGGATTCAGTCCTACTGTTATGAGGTACTGGTCAACCTGCGGCCCCCGATTCGACCCGGGCGGCTGTTCCATCACTCCCACCTCACCACCCGCAGTCACCAGTACGCGCTGCAGCAGAGGGGCCACTGGAGTAACCACGGACGGAAGCGCGGCCGACTTGAATAGCGACGCCCACGTCATGGGACCGACACTGCCGTCCACGTTCAGCGGCCGGTTTTCGAAATCAAGCGACCTCGCCTGAAATAACTGCACCGCTTCGAAGGTCTGGGCGCTGAACACGCCGTCTTCCTGCACAGGTCCGCACCCCGTCAGATTCAGACGCGCCTGAATCGCGAGTATGCTCGTTTTGTCATCGGAACCCACTTTGATTACGCGGCCCGGAAATGCTGGCGCGGGAACTGGTGTTGCGGGCATTCTTCCTCCTCGATTGCGAAAGCTACTATACCAGAGGAGCCGACCGGAAATCCGCGAGGTGCACGACCAACTGGAATGTGTTGGTGGAACCGGGCCACCACTCGCGGGAGGCGAACGATGGACGGTTACCTGCGTGAAGAGTAACTGACCTACTGCCTGCCTTTGAGAATCTCTTCGACTTGCGCCCGTCCCACAGGCAGTTTATCGATATTCTCCCTGAGCCAGGCCGTAAAGTCCGCCTCAATCGGCTGTGACCAGGCGGCATCGATCTGCCCCGCCGTGTACTTGGCCTCGCGCAGGCGCTGGTGCCCGAACATGTCGCGCAGGTGCGTGATCTCTGAGCTCTTCACCACCTGCTCCGCCAACTGCGGCGGAATAAACAGGACGCCGCCGTCGCGCCCCAGCACCACGTCGCCGGGCATCACGGTGGCCTTGCCGATCTTGATCGGGATATTGATGCCGATCATGGTGGAATTCAGGCGCGCGCCCGTGGCCGTCATGCCGAAGTGATGCGACGGATCGTAATAGCGCACGAAAGCCGTGAAATTGTCCAGCTCCTTCAGGCCGTTGATGTCGCGCACCGCGCCGTCGTACACAATGCCGTTGTGGGTCTTCGCGTAGATCGCGTTGCCGACGTTATCGCCGATCGACGGCCCATCCTGCTTGAGTCCGAAATGGTCGGAAACGTAGACGTCGCCGGGTTGCAGCATGTCCACCGGCCAGGCGTTGGTGCCGCCGATGCGCTTATCCGCCTTGCCCTGCTGCTCGATCACTTTCTCAACGTCGGGACGTCCGGGCAGCCACTGCGAGGTGAGCGCGCGGCCCACCAGCACCTTATCGGGATTGATGGTGAACCAGCCGTCTTCGTACTGGTGATTGAAGTTGGCAGTACGCAGCACTGCCCAAGCCTCTTCGAGCGTCACTGCTTTCATGCGCAGCAGGATGCTGTCCGAAACCTTCGGCCGGCCATCCGCGAAGCGCTCGCCCTTCCACTCGGGCGTGTATTGAATCAGGAGTTGTGGTGTCAAAACTCCAGGCTGTGCGAGCGCCGAAGCCGCGCACAGCGCCGCCACACCAGTAACTGTGAAACGCATTTCCAATCCTCTCCTTGTCTTGTCCCGCAAATCGTCCCGCAAATAATCCCGCAAATACGAGAGGCTTGCCGCCCCTCCATACTCGTATCAGTGTAATGCCGGCCGCGGCCGGCCGCACTGGCACGTTCGCCGCCGCGCCATCAATTATGATGCTGATGATGACGTCCGGTGCAAATTCCATGAAAGCCCGACTCCCATTTCTGTTTCTCGCGGGACTGCTCGGTCCCTCCCTGTTTGCGGCTGGAGATACGCCAACTTTCTCCCCTCGCGTCGAACGTTGGGGCATGCAGGAGGTGACCCTGCACTCGTCCCATTCCTACGCCAATCCCTTTACGGACGTGACCGTTCAGGGCCGTTTCCGCTCGCAGGACAAAGAGGTCGCCGTCGATGGTTTCTACGATGGAGGCGGCGCCTGGAAGATCCGCTTCATGCCCGGCGCCGTCGGAACGTGGACGTTCACCACCGTCAGTTCCGACCCCGAATTGAACGGCAAATCCGGCACCTTCGCCGCCCGCAATCCGGCGCCTGCGAATCACGGTCCCATCGTGATTCGCAATCAATATCACTTCGGCTACGCCGACGAGTCTCCTTTCTTCCCGCTGGGCACGACGCTCTACAACTGGCTCAATCGCGACCGCGATCTCGAACTTCGCACCCTGGCCACGCTGTCGCGCAACCCGTTCAACAAAGTGCGCTTCCTGATCTTTCCCAAATGGATGGTGTTCAATCGCGTCGACCCGCCGCGCTATCCGTACCTGCAAAAGGAGGACGGCACGTTCGACCTGGACCGCTTCGACCCCGAGTTCTTCGCGCACTACGAAACCCGCATCCGCGATCTGCAGGCGCTGGGAATCGAAGCCGACATCATCCTCTTCCATCCCTACGACAAGTGGGGCTTCGCCGCCATGGACCAGGGCCATGACGACGCGTACCTGAAGTACGTCATGGCGCGATTCTCCTCCTTCCGCAATATCTGGTGGACGCTGGCCAACGAATTCGATGTCTTCCGCACGCCGAAAGACTGGCGGCATCTCGGCGAGACGGTGGCCCGGCTGGACCCCTACGGCCACGTGCGCGGGATTCACAATTGCTGCTTCGCCTTCTACGACAACTCGCAGCCGTGGATCACGCATTCCATCATTCAGGACATCACGCTTCAGCGCCGGACACCCACCGCGCGCGACGAAGGTTCCATCGCGCTGGACGCGCGCAAAATCGGGAAGCCCGTACTGGTGGACGAGTATGGCTACGAAGGCAACAATGGGCAGGCGTGGGGCAACCTGGGGCCGCGCGAAGCGGTCGAGATGCATTGGGCGCTGACCATGGCGGGCGCTTACGGCTCCCACGGCGAGACGTACGTCAATCCGGGGCATCTGCTCTGGTGGTCGGTCGGCGGAGAGTTAGTGGGCGATGCGCCGCAGAGGCTCGGCTTTCTGAAGAAGATCATGTCCGAGGCCCCGTTTATGGAAATGGAGCCGGCGCCCGATTTGGTGACCAATGGAAATCCGCTAATCACCGCGCTCGCCAAGCGCGGCTCGTACTACCTTTTCCATTTTGGAGAAACCAAGGAAGTGGCCGATTGGAATATTGGGTTTTTCGGTCCGGGCACGCCTTCGAAGCCAGTCGGAAGAGCGGTGGGGACGAATACTTTCGCACCCGCGCGCATCCCGCAGTTCCATATCGGTGAAGGCACCTTCCGCGTTGACATGATCGACACCTGGAACATGAAGGTGTACACGCTCGGCTACACCACGGGTGCGGTGCAGAGCTTCCAGACACAGGTTGCGCCCGGTCTGCTGAGATTCGTCAAGGTGGAGCGTGCGGAGCCCGGCAAGCCGGCGGGAACGGTGAGCGCTTTACTGAATCAGTTCGGGCAGTGAACAAGTGAAGCAGCGGGTCCGGAGGCAGTTGCCTGCACCGGACCCCGCCGCCCTCGTCAGAATTGCAAGCGGAAGACCACCTGTCCGTTTCTCGGCGTTCCGGAATTGATTCCGTTGATGAAGCCGAAGCCATTGGTCAGATTGCCTTGCGCATCGTTGGTTTTGGTCACGAAACGGGTTGCCCGACGACGGATTGGGCAACACCAGCCGGTTGAAGGCATTAAACACCTCCCCGCGAACCGAGAAAGCCATGTCTTCGCGAATCGCGAACGACCGGCCGAGGCTGAACTGTTCGTCGGGACGGCGCGCGAAGCGGTAGTCGTTGTAATACGCGGCGGAGTATCCCCACTCGCTCGCCGGAACATCCTGCCACGCCGCCGGATTGAGAGTCAGGTCCCGGGTCGGGTCGAAGCAATGGCAGTTCAAGTCCTTCAGGTAAAGCGACTGGCCCGCGACACGGTTCATGCGCGTGCTGCGGAACAGCAGGCTGTTCAACAGCGAAGTGGATTTTGAGATTCTCTTGGCTATTTTTGGAGGGGCAGGAAGACAAAACGGCCTGCACCGGTAATTGATTTACCGCTACAGGCCGTTGATAATTCAGATTGACTTACAGCTAGAACGAGTACTTGAGCCCCAGTTGAAGCTGACGCATCGCACCCTGGGTTCCGGTGACTACACCGAAACTCGCATGCGAGTCGCGGGCGGTCTTACCGGCTACCGTGGCGCCGTTCAGGATGTTCAACGAAGGCATTTGCCAGTTCGGGTGGTTCATGATATTGAACGCCTCGAACCGGAACTGCAGCGAGTGATTCTCCAGATACGGCATCTTGAAGGATTTGTGAATTTCGCCGTCGAAGCCGATGATGCCGGGTCCGATGACGTAGTTGCGCGCCGCGTTGCCGAACTGTCCGGCCGGCGCTTCGGTAAAGGCGTCCAGGCTGAAGTAGCGGGAAGGCGTCGGATTGTCCAGGTACGGGCTGACGCCGGTCACGTTGGGACGGTCGTAACCGCCCGATGCCGTGCTGGCATTGTCCACGCCGCCGATGCCCACGTTGCCCGGCATGCCGGATTGCAGCGTCACGATTCCGCCGGCATTCCAGCCGCCGATCAGAATATTGGCGACAGAGTTAGTGATGTTCAGCTTCTTGCCCTTGCCGACCGGGATGTCGTACAGCACGGAAGTCACGACGCGGTGGCGGGTATCGAAGGCCGACATGCCCCGTTCGCATTTCAGGCAGTAGCTGTTCTGCGGGTACAGGGTATCGAAGCCCTGGTTGCGGATGCCGCTGGTGGTGTCGAGAGACTTCGCAAAGGTATACGAACTGATGATGCTGACGCCCTGGCTGAAGCGGTGGGTTGCTTTAAAGCTCAAGGCGTTATAGGCGCTGTTGCCGCTATCGTGCACGTACTGGACATTGCTGAAGCCTTTGTAGGGACGGCGGGAGGAAGAACTGCCGACGGTTCCCGGAATGCCCTGGTTGGCATCCATGAAGCCGTTCAGGTGGTGGCCCTGTCCGCCGAGGAAGCCGGCTTCCAAGGCCCAATTGCCGCTGATTTCACGCTGGATGTTGAAAAGATACTGCGTGACGTACGACGTCTTGTGGGTGGGCGCCATCGAATAGGCATACGGAGAAGGCACGTTGGCCACCGCACCGGCGCCGCCGGGGACGGCGTTGCTGAAGTACAGGCTGGGCGTGCCGGTATCCGCGGTGAGCTGCACGCGGCCGCCGATATTGCGCGCCAGATCGAAATACGCGTTGCCGATGTCCTGATTGTAGAAAACGCCGAAACCGGCACGGACGACGGTCTTCTGGTCGGGCGAGTACGAGAGGCCGACGCGCGGCGCCCAATCGCGATAGGACGTCCTCATCAACGCGTCGGGGAGTTCTCCCTGGCTGCAATGCGCGCTGACGGTGGTCCACCTGATGTTCAACGCCGGAGGACCGGCATAGGGATCGGTGCAGTTGCCCATGCGAATCATGGAAGGCTGCACCGAGGCCGGCGTGTCCGCCGCCTGCAGGATGTAGGGAAGGGAAACGGAGAACGTGTTGTTCAACTGATTCACCCAGGGTGGGGTGATCTCGTAGCGGAGCCCGGCCGTCAAGGTCAGGTTGTTGGTGATCTTGTAGGTGTCGTCGATGAAGAAGTGTCCGGTGCTGCGCTGAAAGTCCGCCTTCGCCAGGGCGACGGCGACCGTGGTCTGGTACAGGTGCCCCAACAGGAATTCGGCGAACGCGTCGCCGCCCGTGCGCTGGGTGCTCATGGTCGTGTTGGCCTGGGTGGAGAACTGGCCGCGGGAGAACTGGTTGCCGATCTGGTTGAAATTCTGCCGCGTGTATTCGCCGCCGAAGCGGAGGCTGTGCTTGCCGTGGGTGATGGAAACGTTGTCCACCAGTTGCAGCGTGTTGTCATCGATCGCGTACGGTCCGTCCTGCGCGTCGCCGATTGCGACGTAACTGGTGCCCGCAAAAGAGGCAAAGGGAACGCCCCAGGAGACCGGTTCCCCGGGACTCAAGTTGGGAATCCCAATCGCCGATACGGTATCCACTTCAAACGCCGAGCGAGCGCCGAGGGCGTTGGACATCCGGGTATAGCCGAAGCGCGCTTCGTTCACCATCGTGGGCGAAAGCGTTCGCGTGTTGGTGCCCAGATACTGCTCGTAATTGGTGAGGATCTTGCTGCCCGTAATACTGATGCCGGTGGACGACTGGTTTTCGTCTCCCCAGCTATAGCGTCCCGTCCACTGCGATTTGGTGGATTCCACAAAGTCCATGCGCAGGGTAAAGCCGTTCCGGTTGTTCGGGGCGGAATTCATCTGCGTATAGTTGCTGGTGGCGCCCGGCAGGTTGGCAGGCGCGTAATAGTTGAGGAACTTCTTCGAAATCGGATCGATCCGGTTGGTGGGAATGGTGTTGTTGGCGAAAGGCAGTTTGTTGCCGCCGTTGGCAGCGGCCGTGCCGGGGTCGTAGATGACGTTCGAGATGCCCCTGAAATCGCCGCCAAACATCGCGGCGGTAGGCACCGAATACGTGCCCTGGCTGTTCTGACGCTGGGCTCGCCACTCGTCATTGGCCATGAAGAACAACCTGTTGCGGCCGTCGACGATTTTCGGGATACGCACCGGGCCGTCCACTTCAAAACCGTAGTCGTTCCACTTGAAGGGCGACTTGTTGACGTGGGCCGAGGTGAAGGAGTAGGGCTTGGCGTCCATGTGATCGTTGCGCACGAATTCGAAGAGCGCGCCGTGATAGGCATTGCCGCCCGATTTCGTCAACACGTTGATCTGCGTGGACTGATGCCCGAATTCCGCCGGATACACGCCGGTCTGGACCTTAAATTCCTGAATGGCGTCAATCGAGGGCAGGGCCACATAAGTCGAGAAATTCGGGTCGGTATTGGTCACGCCGTCAAGCGAATAGTTGACGAACATGATGCGGTTGCCGCCGACCGAAATCGACTGCGACGCGCGGTCCCCGCCCTGCCGGCTACCGGCCTGGCCGGAACCGGAGGACAGAGTGTTCGTATTCGCGGAAAGGGCCACCAGGTTCAGATAGTTGCGCCCATTCAACGGCAATTCCACAATGCTCTTGTTTTCGACTACAGTACCGACGGAGGAGTTCTCGGTCTGCAGCATGCCAGCCGAGGCCGAAACCTCGATGGATTCGCTGACCTGCCCCACCTGGAGGGTGAAATCCAGGCGCACGGTCTGCTGCACCTGAACTTGCACGCCCGGCGTCGCGGCCGATTTGAAGGATGTTTTTTCCGCTTTCACGTTGTACACGCCCGGCGCCACGGCCGGAAAAGTGTAATCGCCGGATTCCGTCGAGTTCGTAGTGCGCTCGGCGTTGGTCGCGACGTTCATAAGAACGATTCGTGTGTCGCCAATGGCGGCTCCGCTGCTATCGCTGATGTGTCCGGTGATGGTACCGAAGGTCTGTGCAAAGGTGGGAAGGGTAGAAAATACCACAAGCGCGGTGGTACTGAGCAGCGAGAATAACCGCCGCTTTATTACAGGTTGCATATCGGCTCCTTATTTGCGTGGCTGGCGCATTGGCCAGCAACTAGGACGGTGACCCTCCTCGATGTGGTTCCTTCCGCCAGTTCAGGTGGACGAACCTCGAGGATTCAACTCCCATGTCTGCCATATCGTAGCTTCAATGTCTTGGACGAGGTAGGTTTGGTACGGTATAAGGCCATGAGCCGCTTAGGTTTGCGGTTTCTGCCGGTCAGGCCGTTTAACGGTTAGCTCCCCCGTTAGGTGCGCATTTACGCAGCATTGGTACTGTGTTATATTACGACAAGAAGGTATTAAACTTGGATTTGGCAGCGGACATAGGGCTCCGTGAACAGCGGGAGCAGGCGATTCGCGAGGAACTCCATCGCCTGTGCGAGAGCCCGGCGTTTCGCACCAGCAAGCGTTGCCGCGAATTCCTGGAATACATTGTCGAGCATACCCTGAACGGACCCGGGGGCGCCTTGAAAGAACGTTCCCTTGGAGTGGCGCATTTCCAGCTTCCGCGCGACTTCGATGCGGGGCAGCACTCGATTGTTCGAGTGACGGCCAACGAGGTCCGAAAACGGCTGGCGCAGTATTACCTGGCACAGAATGGCTCGTTCCACGCGGTGAGAATCGATCTTCCACCCGGCTCTTACAGTGCGGATTTTCGCTGGGATGCGGCGGCAGGCGAGGCCCCGCCGGAATCGCCAGCGTGCGTCGAACCCGCTGTCGCCCCTCCCGCCGCCGTGGGCGTCACGGGAACTTCGCTGCCCGCAACACCGGCAGCCGGCCCCGGCACAGAAACTGCGCTGCCCGCGACGGCGGCAGTCGGCCTTCTCAGTCCGCACCCTCCCGATGACGCAGCGGGCACCCCCCAGTCACGCGCACGGTGGGCTGCCGTGGCTGCGGCGATACTGCTGCTGGCAAGCGCCGCCCTGTGGTGGCAGTTCCGTGGTGCTTCCGCGTCGCCGCCCGCGGCCGCGGCCGGGCCCCCGTCCGCGAATGCCATGCCCCCGGCCGAAAGCACCCATGCCCCCGCCAGCCTGCGCATGACCGTAGGGTCCACCAATGCTTATGGCGACCGCGCGGGCCATCAGTGGCTCGCCGACCGCTTCTTCTCGGGGGGCACGGTGCTGGTGCGGCCCTCCGAGCGAATTCTGCGCACGCTCGATCCGGATATCTACCGCACGCTGCGTTCTGGCGAATTTCGCTACGACATTCCCCTGGCACCGGGCTCTTACGAACTCCACCTGCATTTCGCCGAGACGGGGCTGGGCGATTCCATCAGTTCCGAATCCAGCGGGGAAGGGCAGCGCGTCTTCCGTGTGACGGCCAATTCCGTCCCCATTCTGGACACGTTCGACGTGGTGGCCGATGCCGCGGGCGCGAATGTCGCCGACGAGCGCGTCTTCCGCAACATTTCGCCGGCCGCGGATGGTTTTCTGCACCTCCAGTTTTCGCCGCTCCGAGGGTCGGCAATGTTGAGTGGAATCGAAGTGCTGCCGGTCGCCACGGGAAAAGTGCGGCCGGTGCGCATGCGTGCGGGGTGGACCTCCTCGTGGCGAGACCAGGCCGGGCAGGAATGGCAGGGCGATGGATATTTTCAGGGCGGCAACGCGATGGTGCGCGGCACCAATCCCGCGCAGGAGAACAATTCCAAAGCGCCCGATATGGCGCTCTATGACAGCGAACGGTGGGGACATTTTTCCTACGCCATTCCGGTGGCCGGCGGGAATTACCGCCTTACCTTGAGATTTTGCGAGGGGCACCTCGGAAACCCAGGCGGGGGCGCGGCGGGCGGCGTGGGCGCGCGTGTATTCGACGTCTACTGCAATGGGGTGGCTCTGCTGAGGAATTTCGACATTTTCAAGGAGGCGGGGGGCGCCGGGCGGCCCCTGAGCAAGACCTTCAGCGGCATCCGCCCCACCGCGCAGGGCAAGATCAATCTCAGCTTCGTTCCGGTGAACGGACTGGCGTGCGTCAACGCCATTGAAATCTTGGACCAGCCGGAATAAGGGGCCGGGCCGGCCTTGAGAAAAAGACGGCCGCTTGTCGCGGCCGTCCCGTGGTGCTCGATCCCAATTCCCAATGTTCGCGCCCCGGCAAGCCGGCGCGCGCTGAATCAGATCTTCAGTTCCCAACCCTTGCGGAGATAAGGCTTGAGCAGCTTGTTGGCCTCTTCGCTGTTGGAGAAGCGACGTTTGCTGGCGTCCCACATCAATTTGCCGGGAACGCGCGCCGCGATGGCGCCCAATGCCAGCCATTCGATGTACTTGGTGGAGACGGCGAACTCCGACACCCCGGGCGCCCCGCCTTTGCAGGCGCGAACCCAATCCTGCTGATGATTGACGCCGCGCTGCAGCACCTGCGACGGCAGCTTGTATTCCGCCCAACGCGCCGCCGGCAAGAGCATCACGCCTTCGCCGCGTGAGGTGGTCGACATGTAGCCCTTGGTTCCAACGAACACGGCGCCGTTGCCGGGCGCGCGCATTTTGGGATCGGTGGACTGGCCCGGGAAGCCGCCGCGTGCCGCCCCACCAGGTCCGCCGGGTGCGCCCGGTGCGCCGCCGGGTCCGCCCGGTCCGCGGCCAGCACCCTGTCCGCGGCCACCGCCGCCGGGTCCACGTCCGCCGCCGCCAGCGCCCGCGCGCTGCGGGGGTTTGCCGTCAATACCCAATTGCGTACTGACCAGCATCATGCCGTCGCCGCCCTGAATGAACTGACGGCCCTTTTCGGTCAGATTGTTCATCTGGGGGAAGAGGGGTTCGCCCTCGGCCATGCCCGGAGGATTCTGGAAATCGCCGCGCATATTCTGGTAGGTGTGCACCGTCACCGGCGGCATACTGCCGCGTGCCGGGAATTCGAAAACGACGTGCGTGCGCAGCGGCCACAGCCACTTGCTCTTGCCTTCCACGTAGACGCATTCGACGCTGGTGGGAGGCGCTTTATCGAGTTGCAGCGCCAGATGCGTCGGACCCAGGTTGTGCACCAGCCAGTCGCCTAGCGATCCGCCGGTGGAGAAATCCTGGAAGGCGCGCCACTGGTTGGTCATCAGCGGATTGAACGAGCGCGCCTCCGCATTGCCCAGCCACAGATCCCAATCGAGCGTGCCCGGAACGGGTGTGTTTTCGGGACCGGTTTCCGGGAGATTCGGCTGTCCGCCGTAAATGCCGCCGGTAAAACCATGGACTTCCTTCACGTCGCCGATCTCGCCGCTCCACACGATTTCGCAGGCGGTCTTGGTGCCTTCGTGGTTCCAGCCCTGGTTGCCCATCTGGGTGGCGACCTTGTACTTCACGGCGGCGTCGGCCAGCAACTGCGCTTCCCACGGAGTGCGCGTCAGCGGCTTCTCGCAATACACATGCTTGCCCTGTTGCATCGCCAGCAGGGCGACGGGCGTGTGCATGTGGTCCGGGGTGGCGATCATCACCGCATCGATGTTCTTGCCTTCGGTTTCGAACATCTTGCGATAATCTTTGTACTTCTTGGCTTTCGGATATTGCGCAAAGCCACTGGCGGAGCGGACTTCGTCCACATCGCACAATGCAACAATGTTCTCGCTGGCGGCAGCGCCCTGCATAATGGCAGGACCGCGGATGCCGAAACCAACGCCTCCAATGTTGAGCTTTTCGTTGGGCGACTTGTACCCCATCCCGGAAAGGGACGGTGTACTGCCGAATCCGCCCATGGGGACGGCGCCCGCCAGGAGCGAGCCGTAAAAGAAGTAGCGTCTCGAGAACGAATGACTGTTCACCGCGTGACTCTCCTTACTTGGGATTAGTACCTCAAACTGTATCAGAATTGCATCGCCTCGGGAATGCGATTCAAGCGATTTTCGTGCCTGATGCGCTGAAAAGCTCAACTTCCCTTGACTTCCCCGAGGCCATCTGTTGGCATGGCCTAGAGAGTTGAGGCTCCAAATATATGAGAATCTCCCATCTGCTGTTGCCCACCTTGACGTTGTGCCTGGTTTGGGGGGCCGCCGCGCAGGCGCAACGCCCGCCCGCCGGGGACGGCGCTTTGGCTGCGAAGCGCTACCGCAATCTGTTTCTGGAAAACGGCCACACGCAGAAAGAGATCTCGCAGAAGATCGACGCCGCCTTCCAGCAGTTGTTTCACGGCGACAAAGATACCCAAACCGTCTATTACGAAGCGGGTAAGAACGACAACGGTCCGCTGGGCTACGTGAGCGACATCAACAACAAGGACGTGCGCTCCGAGGGTATGTCGTACGCCATGATGATCGCCGTGCAGATGAATAAGAAGGCGGAGTTCGATGCGCTGTGGAACTGGTCGATGACGTACATGTACCAGAGCAAGCCCACGCATCCTTCGTATGGCTATTTCTCGTGGTCGATGAAGTTGGATGGCACGCCCAACAGCGAATCGCCCGCGCCCGATGGCGAAGAATACTGGGCGACGGCGCTCTACTTCGCCGGGCACCGCTGGGGAGACGGCAAGGGGATTTACGACTACCGGGCGCAGGCCGGCCGCCTGCTGGACAGCATGAAGAATCGCGCGA
Source organism: Candidatus Solibacter sp. (assembly GCA_039934035.1). Taxonomy (GTDB): domain Bacteria; phylum Acidobacteriota; class Terriglobia; order Bryobacterales; family Bryobacteraceae; genus Solibacter. Next base: position 12,942 of record JBDTMZ010000060.1, read on the forward strand.
TCATCGACGGGCCTACCAATCGCGCGCCCGAGACCGGCGGTCCCCAGTTTCACCCGGAACATAAGATGGTCCGCTTTACGCCGAACCTGCGCCGTCCCGATCACACGGACCCTTCCTATCACCTGCCGGCATTTTACGAACTGTGGGCGCTTTGGGGACCCGTGAAAGATCGCCCGTTCTGGAAAGACGCCGCCGGCGTGAGCCGCGATTACTTCCAGAAATCCAGCCACCCGGTGACCGCGCTGACGCCCAATTACGCGAACTACGACGGCACACCCGTCACTACCGGCGGCGGCGGCAATGCGAATTTCGCGGCGGACGCCTGGCGCACCGCGGCCAACTGGGCGGTGGACTGGTCGTGGTGGGCCGCCGACCCGCGCGAACGGCAGTTGAGCGACAAGATCCAGGCGTTCTTCGAATCCAAAGGCATTGACGAGTACGTCAATCGCTACACGCTGGACGGTACTCCGCAGGGCGGTTCGCATTCCACGGCGCTGGTGGCGACCAATGCGATCACCAGCCTCGCGGCCACCGATCAGGCGCGCGCCAAGAAGTTCGTGGAGGCGCTTTGGAAGGCGCAGATCCCATCCGGCCAGTATCGTTACTACGACGGCATGTGGTACATGATGGGGCTGCTGCATTGCGCTGGCGAATTCCGCATCTGGCCACCGAAATAGGCCGCTGAAGCACATCGCCGAATGGGGCCGCCGCCGCATCTGGCCGCAGAACCATGGGCCGCCGATGAACGCATTCTGGGGCGACCTGAAACACGCTGGCGTAAGCCCCCGAAACCCGCCGGCGAAATAGCAGCGGCGCCTCACGGCTCGATGCAATACAATCACGGGGATGGGAGGAGGATCCACGCCCGTGCAGATATTTGTCAGGTCCGCGCTCTTGTTTGCCTGTGCGAGCGCCTGCTCGTACGCGCAGAACGATTGGCCCACATACGGCCACGACCCCGGCGGGATGCGCTATTCGCCGCTCACGAAAATCGACCAGAACAACGTCGCTAAACTGCGTCGTGCCTGGACCTATCACACCGGCGATGCCGGCAATCAATTCGAGACCACACCGATCGTCGCCGGCAATCGGATGTACCTCTCCACCCAGACGGCCAGGGTGGTGGCGCTGGAGCCCGAGACCGGCAAGGAGCTTTGGAGCTACGACCCGAAGGTCCAGCGCCCACGCGAACATCGCGGCGTTTCGTACTGGCCGGGCGATCGCAATACGCCCGCGCGGATTCTGTTGGGAACGGGCGACGGCCGCTTGATTGCGCTGGACGCGGCCACCGGCAAGCCGGTCCCGCAATTCGGCGCCGGCGGAACGGTCGACCTCAAGGACGGCGTGGCCGGCGGATTTCCGCGCGCTTCGTATGCGCTGACTTCGCCGCCAGCCATTTATAAAGACCTGGTGATTGTGGGGCCGAGCACGCCGGAGGGTCCGAGCCAGGGCCCGAGCGGCGATCCGCGCGCCTTCGACGTGCGCACCGGCAAGCTGGTCTGGCGCTTCCACACCGTGCCACAACCCGGCGAACCGGGCAGCGACACGTGGGGCACGGATGGCACCCGGCAACGGTCCGGACCCAGCCTGTGGGGCCTGATCAACGTCGACGTCAAGAACGGACTGGTGCTGCTTTCCACCGGTAATCCAGCCGATAGTTGGTACGGCGCTGACCGGAAAGGCACCAACCTGTATGCCAATTGCGTGGTAGCGCTCGACGCCGCCACCGGCAAACTCCGCTGGCATTTCCAGCTCACGCATCACGATATTTTCGATTTCGACCTACCCGGCGGTCCGGCACTGATCGAGATCACGCGCGCCGGCCGCAAGGTGCCGGCAGTAGCGCAGATCACCAAAGCCGGCCTGCTCTTCCTGCTCGACGGACTCACGGGCAAGCCGCTGTTCGGCGTCGAGGAACGTCCCGCGCCGAAGAGCGATATGCCAGGCGAGGAAGCGTGGCCCACCCAGCCGTTCCCGTTGAAACCCCCGCCTCTGGCGCGGATCACCGCGCTGCGCAAGGAAGAACTCACGCATCGGACTCCCGAGGCCGCGCGCTTCTGCGAAGACTGGTTCGCAAAGGTGAAGAGCGGCGGCCTGTACACGCCCTACGGCGCACAGACCACGGTGGTGTTGCCCGGCGCCATGGGGGGCGGCAACTGGGGCAGCGTCGCGTTCGATCCCAAGCTCGGCTATGTCTTCGTGAATACCTCCAACATGGGAATCATGGGGCACCTGGTGCCCTCGCCGGGCGCCGCCATGCCGTACCGGAATGAGAGCGGCTACGCGCGGTTCGTGGATCAGGACCGCTATCCGTGTCAGGCGCCGCCATGGGGCGAACTGAGCGCGGTGGATGCCAATACCGGCGACATCGCCTGGCGCGTGCCGTTGGGGAATTACGAGGAGTTAGCGGCACAGGGGATGACGAAGACCGGCGCGCCCAATGTCGGTGGCGCCATCGCCACCGCCAGCGGACTGGTCTTCATTGCCGCCACCAACGATTCCCGGCTGCGCGCCTTTTCGTCCAAGACCGGCGAGGAGGTCTGGTCGGCACGGATGGAAGCCAGCGGGAATGCCACGCCGATTACGTTCCTCGGGCGCGACGGCCAGCAATACGTGGTGATCGCGGCCGGAGGGCCCGCGCATTTTCGCAACGTCGCCGACAATTCCGCGCCGAAGGCGGATAGTCTGATCGCTTTTTCACTGAACGGCAAGCAGGCGGATCCGGTGATGACGACGGCAATCCCGGCGCCGCGAACAGTGGCCGCCGCTCCTGCCGGCGATCCCTTGCCCGAGGCCAGCGGCAAGGCCGAAGTGATGCGCGTTTGCACCCCGTGCCACGGGACCGAGACGTTCACGGGCACGCGCATGACCCGGGAACAGTGGAAGGCCGAGGTTGATAATATGGTGGGCCGCGGCGCACAGGGCACAGCGAGCGAGATTCAGGCGGTGGTGGACTACCTGGCACGGCATTTGGCGAAGTAGGCGTCTTTGCCGTCAATCGGCGCAGCTTCGAAAGCGAACAGGCCACAAAAAACGATGGCCTGTTCCACCCGCCGCTTCCAAAGCGAACAGGCCAAAAAGAACGATGGCCTGTTTCACCAGGGCAGATGCGTCCCTTCTGGAGAGGTGCCCGCTGCTTCGCGCGAAGGCGACAGGCCAGGAGGCCTGTCGTACGCTATTTCGTTTCCTTGACCTTCAGTACCTGGTCCGCGGCGACGTTCTTCAGTTCCTGAACGATCCCGGACGGCCAGCGAATCTCGATGGCGCCGGCCGAGCGGGCGCTCCCCAAGCCGAAATGAACCGGCGTGGCACTCGACGAGGCGTAGCCAGTAGTGAACGAAACGTGGTTGTACTGCACGCCTGTGGCGGTAGTGACTTTGATGCGCGCGCCGATGCCGTCGCGATTGCTCGCCGTGCCTTCCAGTTGCAGGTCCAACCAGTGCGCCTCGCCGGGACTGTCGTTCCACCAGACTTCGGCCGGCGCGCTTAGTGCGGTGGCCACCACGTCGATGCGGCCATCGCCATTGAGGTCGCCGACGGCAGATCCGCGGTGCCGTTTCGGAGGCAGCGCACCGAGTCCGCTCTCTTCGGTAGACGCGACGAACCGGGCGCCGCCCAGATTGCGAAAGACGGAATTGGGCTGCTCGATTTTCACGTTCGATGCGGTGGCATGGGCCTGCACGTGACCGCGGGTGACGAAGATATCCTTCCAGCCGTCGTTGTCGAAGTCGGCGATGGTGGGGGAGTAGCCCGCCATGGGCAGGGTGAGGCGCGCCAGGCCGCTGGTGGCGGTGATGTCGGCAAACATGCGCTTGCCGAGATTGCGGAACAGTGGGAACGTTTCGTTATCGAGCGCGACAAACGCGATGTCAGGCAGCCCGTCGTTATCCACGTCGCGGGCATCGACGCCCATTCCCGAAATGAACTTGCCGTCCTCGGCCAAGGCCACGGCGGCTTCAAACGCGATCTCTTCGAAGCGTCCGCCGCCCAGGTTGCGGAAGAGGAAATTGTGCATCTTGTCGTTGGGGATGAAGAGGTCCATCAGGCCGTCGCCATCGAAATCGGCGAGGCCCACGCCCATGCCTTTGCCGGGGTGAGCGCGCACGCCCGAGGAGGCGGAGATGTCCTTGAAAGTGCCATCGCCGTTGTTGAGGAATAGCTGATTGGGCGTGGGTTTATAGAGCTTCGGATGGCAGTAGTCGAGCTTGCCGGGAGCAATCTCGCACTTGGGTTCATTGGACGCGTCCCACGCCAGGTAATTGATCACGACGAGGTCTAGTTTGCCGTCGTTATTGATATCCACCCAGGCGCCGCCCACCGACCATAAGGGGCCGAACTCGGCGTCGGGCTTCGCGAAGCCCGCTTTAGCCGTGACGTCGATGAAGCGCCCTCCCTCGTTGTGGTAGAGATGGTTGGCGTGGACGCCGCCGACGAAGAGGTCTTCGCGGCCATCATTATCGTAATCGCCCACGGCAACGCCGACGTCGAAGCCGCTGCCGGCGAGTCCGGCTTTTTCCGTGACGTCGGTGAACTTGCCATGTCCATCGTTCTCCAACAGGCGGTTGGAGTACTTCGGCGCGGACTTCTTGAGGGATTCGATATCGGCGCCGTTGGTGAAGAAAAGGTCCAGGTGGCCGTCGCCGTTGTAGTCGAAGAGGGCGACCCCGCCGGCCATGGTTTCCGGCGCATGCCGCCGCTCGGTTTCGCCGCTATCGAGACGGAAGGGCAGGGAATCGCCCTTGAAGTGGATGGGCGCCGCCGGCTTCTGCGCGGTGGCAAGGGTCCAGGTGAGGATGCTCCCCACAATCAGCGCGAAGGCCACGGACTTGGGTGCTGCACTCACAGAACGACGCTCATGTGGGCATCGTAACCCGAATTGGGCACCCCGGGGGAGGGGCGGCTTGCAGGGCAGACAGACAACGATGACCAATCCCCGCAGTTTTGGGGGAACAGACCCTCGAGCAACGTGGTCTGTTTAGGGCGAACTGCGCTCTCCTGCACAAGGCAGAACCACTTGAAGTTACTGTTCCTTCAGGCCAGGGAAGAGCACGCGGTCGAGAATGCGGCGGGTGAATTCTTCCATGTTGATATATTTGTCAGCTTCTTTATCGCGGTAGAACAGCTTATCGCTGGGCAGAAGTCCCACCTCGATTTCCAGTTTGATCTCGCCGCGTTCTATCTGGAATCCGGGCAGTTCCAGCAGCACCGAAACTTCCACTTTGGCTGCCGGCTTCCACGAGCCGTCGATGAGTTCGCGCGAGGTCACGCGGATGCGGTTGGGCAGCATGACGATATCCGCGGAAGAGGCTCCGAAGCTCCCGGTGTACGCCGACACGCACTCCGCCAACTGGTCGTGAAGTTCCTGCAGAGCGGCGGGTAAACGGGCGAGGTGTTGGGCGCGTTTGTCGCGCCGTTCGCGCTCCTCTTGAATTCGCATTTGGAGCCACTGGAATGCCATGTGACTCATGGTAACGTGAAGCGCTCGGCTTACACGCTAAACGGGGTGTTTACCCGAGTGCTAGTGGCTGGCGGCGATGCCCAGGCTTTGCAGGAAAACGGCATCGGCCTCGGATGCCCGCTTGTCCGCTTCCGCGTCCGGCGGCGGGCAAAAGTGCGCGCAGTCCTCCAGCGGCAAAGACGTGAACAGCACACGGCTGCACGCGGCACACCAATAGTGGACCACCAAGTTCCCCTCACTGGTAAAGCCCACTTCGAGGATGCGGTCGGGCGCCTGTCCACATTGACAGGCAAGTTGCATGGCGCGGTATCCCATGCGTTACTTATCGCATTTGTTATCCAAAGTAAATAGGGCCAATTCGCCTGAGTTGTACCTCCCCAGTACCGGGTAGGAGTACTATCAACCCCCGGTAAATGCGCGCGAGGCGCTCAGCCGGACTGCGATGCGGGGCATATGCGACGAGGTGGAACCACGCTCCGGGGCGAATTTTCCGGCTGCCCAGAGTGGTTGCGGCGACGCAAACGTCAGCGGCACTCTCCCGATGGGCACGCACCCGGGCGGCGTCCGGACGGGAGGCGAACCGGTCTCCGCTTATAATGGAATTTCAGGTATCCTTATGGCAACTTCCACGCTGAAAACCGCCGGGCCGTTCGTCAACGAACCCCTCACCGACTACCGTAAGCCAGAGAACCTAAAGGGGATGAGAGAGGCCATCGCTTTGGTCCGCTCCCAACTCAGGCGCGAATACGACCTGGTAATCGGGGGCCAGCGCAGCCGGACGGCGGAGAAGATCATTTCCCTGAATCCGGCCAACCCCGCCGAGGTGATCGGCATTCACCAGAAGGCCGGTCCCGAGCATGTGGAACCCGCCATGCAAGCGGCGCTGGCGGCCTATGAAACGTGGCAGCACGCGCCGGTGCAGCAGCGCACGGCGGTCCTCTTCCGGACGGCCGACATCATCCGCAAGCGCAAGTTCGAGTTCAATGCGTGGCTGGTGCTTGAGGTGGGCAAGAACTACGACGAAGCCGAAGCCGACACGGCCGAGGCCATCGATTTCCTGGAACTTTACGCGCGTCAGGCGCTAGTGCTGGATGCCGCCGAACCGACGGTGCAACTGCCGGGCGAACGCGGTTTCCTGCGCTACATCGCGCTGGGGGTGGGCGCGGTGATTTCGCCGTGGAACTTCCCCAACGCGATCGCGCTCGGCATGGCGGGCGCCAGCCTGGTCTGCGGCAATACGGTAATTCTGAAGCCTTCCAGCGATTCGCCCACCATCGCGGCGAAGTTCTTCGACGCTCTGGAAGAGGCGGGGATGCCGGCCGGCGTGGTCAATTTCTGCCCCGGTTCCGGCGCCACATTCGGCAACGGACTGGTGGCGCATCCCAAGATGCGCTTCATCGCGTTCACCGGATCGCGCGACGTGGGCCTGGATATTCATTCGTGCGCCGCGCAGCCGCAAAAGGGCCAGATCTGGATCAAGCGCACGGTGCTCGAAATGGGCGGGAAGGACACGATTGTGGTGGACGCCGATGCCGACCTCGATTCCGCCGTGCAGGGAGTGACGGCGGCGGCCTTCGGGTTCCAGGGCCAGAAGTGCTCGGCCTGCTCGCGCGCCGTGGTCCATCAGGATCTCTACGATGCGTTTCTGGAGAAACTGAAGGCGTCGGTGGAGGCCATCGGCATCGGTTTGCCGGAGGACAATACGCGCATGGGGCCGGTGATCAGCGAAGGCGCCATGAAGTCCATCCTGAATTACATCGAGGTGGGCAAGCAGGAAGGGCGGCTGATTACCGGCGGCGGGCGCGCGCCGGGCGAAGGATACTTCATCGAGCCCACCGTGTTTGCCGACATCGCACCGATGGCCCGCCTGTCGCAGGAAGAGATTTTCGGCCCTGTGCTGGCCGTGATCAAGGCGAAGGATTACGATGACGCGCTCGCCATCGCCAACAACACGGAATACGGTCTGACGGGCGCGGTGTATACCACCAGTCCCGAGAAGATCGAACGTGCCAAGCGTGAGTTCCACGTGGGCAATCTGTATATCAACCGCAAGTGCACGGGCGCAGTAGTGGGCGCGAATCCCTTCGGCGGATTTAACATGTCAGGCACCGATTCGAAGGCCGGCGGAACGGATTACTTGTATCTGTTCACGCAGGCCAAGTCGATCGGGCAGAAGGTCTGATTTCCTAGACGGAGCGGATGGCGCCGCCATCCACCTGGAGCGTGGCTCCGGTAATGTAGGCGGCGGCGGGGCTGAGCAGAAATGCGGCGGAGCGGGCGAATTCCTCCGGCTCGCCATAGCGGCCCAGCGGGATCGCGCTCAACGACTTCTTGCGCTGCTCTTCCAGGGAAATGCCGGCCTTGGTGGCGTTAGCCTGGTCGAGGTAGGTGAGGCGTTCGGTGGCGATGCGGCCGGGAATCAGCTGATTGACGCGGATCTTGTGCGGGGCGAGTTCATCGGCGTAGGTCTTGACGATGGCCTGCACAGAGGCGCGGATGACGTTGGACAGACCGAGGTTGGCGATGGGGTTCTTGACTGACGCCGAAGTTAGCATGAGAATACTGCCTCCGCCGCGCGCCTGCATGCTGGGCGCCACCAGGCGAACGGAGCGCACCACGCTCATCACCAGCAGACCGAAGGCGTTCTGCCAGGCCGCATCGTCGAAGCCGGAAGCAGGGCCGGCGGGCGGACCGCCGGAGTTGGTGACCAGGATATCGACGCCGCCGAAGCGCTCGATGGTGGCGTCGTACCAGGCTTCGATGGAGTCCGCCGCAGTGACATCAGCGGCCGAGGCGGCCACTTGCGCGCCGGTCTCCGAGGCGATGCGGCCGGCGGCGGCAGCGATGGTGTCCGGCTTGCGTGCCGCGATCGAAACGTGCGCGCCCTCGGCGGCGAGAGCTTGAGCGATGGCGTAGCCCAGCCCCTGGCTGGCGGCCGCGACCATGGCGACCTTCCCTTTAAGTCCTAAATCCATGCAGACAGTGTAGCGTCATTGTCCGCGGATTCTGCTTCGGGTACAGGGTGGTGTGTCACGTGCGACTTAAGAGTGGGGGATTGACGAAGTGCCCGGCCAGGTAAGGACCTGGCGTCAGCGCGTTCGATTTTCACGAACGTGAATTCGGCAGGGGCTGCGACGCTTCGTCACGGCAATGCTTCGTCGCCGACGCGTCTCGGATTGGTTAGAGCCCAGGGAGTTAGGGATAATAGGATCACGAACTATGTCGAACTCTGTGGCGAAGCTATTTGACCTGACCGGACGGGTGGCCGTAATCGTGGGAGGTACCTCGGGTATCGGGAAAGCCCTGGCCCTGGGCTTTGCCGACGCGGGCGCGGATGTGGTGGCGGGCGGCCGGCGTGCCGAGCTGGTGGAGCAAGTGGCCGCGGAGATCGAGGCCAAGGGGCGCCGGAGCGTCCGCGGCGTAGTGGACGTGCAGAACCGCGAGTCGGTGGACCAGTTCCGCGATCGCATTCTGCAGGAACTCGGCCAAGTGGATATTCTGGTCAACGCGGCGGGACAGATTCAGCGCAAGCCGACCAGCGAAGTGTCCGAGGCCGATTGGAACCGCATCATGGACATTAACGTGACGGGGACACTGCGTTCGTGCCAGTCCTTCTATCCGGTGCTGAAGCAGAGCAAGCATGCCCGCGTGATCAATATCGCATCGCTGACCTCATTTGTGAGCCTGCTGGAAGTGGCCGCCTATGCGGCGTCGAAGGCGGCCGTATTGTCGCTGACGCGCAGCCTGTCGCAGGAATGGGCGAAGGACGGCATCGTAGTGAATGCGGTGGCGCCCGGAGTGTTCCCCACGGAGATCAATGCCAGCCTGTTGAACGGCACGGAACGCGGGCGGGAATTTCTGGTGCGCACGCCGACGCGCCGCTTCGGCAAGCCCGAAGAGTTGCTGGGTGCGGCGCTGCTGCTGGCCAGCGACGCGGCGAGTTATATGGCCGGCGAATGCATTGTGGTGGATGGCGGTATGCTCGCCACGGGCGTGAATTCTTAAGGCGTCGCGCTACGTAAGTGGATGGGCGACGCGGCGAGGTATTTGGACGGCGAGTGCATGGAGACGCTGGAAAAGGGGGCCGGGAAGGCGGGGCAACTCACCGTGTCCGGCGGCAGCGGGTCAGTTTGAACTTTACGGCCTTCGCCGTCCAATGGATTCTTGAATGTCGAGCATGCCCCTTCAGCATTTATGATCTTGCTGGTGCCGCTCGAAGGCTAATCGCGCCTGCTCATTGCGCATGTGGGCATCCTCAGCGGCGCGGCCTAGCGCATCATACTCGTCCTTCGGAGAGGTGCCCTCACTCTTTTTTAGCGCCGCAATGGAATCCGCGAGTTCGGCGCTCGCCTTTGCGTAATCGTTAATCAGTCTTTCCTTCTCTTCGCATTTGGTCCCCGTCATTGCCGTAATGGTACCATGCCAACCCGCTTTACTAGGCTCGCGCGCCGCACGGTAAAGCAAGCCATCGGCGAACAGTAGGACGGATCACCGTTGCCAGACAAAAGCGCGGGAAAGGGCCTCTAGCAGCGGTCGCGCTCGGCCGACTGGTGGTGCCAAGGGCGGCGCGGCGGGGCGGCGGTGCTCCGCCAGAAAGCGGAGCGCTATCGCAAGCCGCTAAGGCGCGATGGGGCCGATAGCCGGAACAAGGTCCAGCTCATGCTGCCCGCCGGATCGCTGAACAAGTTTTGCCTCATACCCCCCTTGTTACAAGGATCCTCAATGTTCTGCTTCTCGACGCTTTCCACGCGTTGCGATGAAATTAGCTATCATGAGGAACTCAATTTTGGAGGCGAGTTCCGGATGTTAGTAACCGCTCATCGAAGTCTCATGTTCTCGCTGCTGTTTGGCCAATATCTGGCTTGCGCGGCGAGCGCGCCGACGCCGCCGGGCCTGCCCTTAGCGACGCCTGGCATCGGGAGCGCAGCTGTGGCCTTCACTGCGCCCGCATCCGACGGCGGCTCGCCCATCACGTCCTACACAGTTACTTCCAACCCCGGCTCGATCACCGCCAGCGGCGGCACTTCTCCCATCGTAGTCGGCGGGCTCACGAACGGCGTCACTTACACGTTCACCGTGACGGTAGCCAATGCCATCGGGACTTCGCTTGCGTCCGCGGCATCGAATACGGTGATTCCTTCCGCCCCCGCCGCACTCTGGTTCAATCCCCTCTGGACCAGTCGCGAGCCCATCGCTGTGGCCGGTTCCACTGCCGGTGCGCAGACCAATTACCCGGTCAAGCTGAATCTCGCCTGGAGCGCCGGCATGAAGACCGATTTCAGCGATCTGCGCTATACGGATTCGGGTGGCACGCAGCTCCTCAGTTATTGGGTGGAGTCCTCAATCGCTGGTGTGACAGCCGTGATCTGGGTGAACGTTCCCTCCGTACCGGCGGCTCCTGCCGCCACCACGATTTACGGGTATTACGGGAATCCCGCCGCGGTCAGTATGTCGAGCGGAGAGACAACCTTTTCGTTGTTCGACACCTTCGGCGCAAACGGCACACCGGGAGACTGGAATTACACCAACAATGTGATTGGCGAGCACGCCATCATTCACAACGGCAAACTCTACGCGCCGCTCTACGACAGCGACTTCGGCAGCAACGGAGGGCTGGTGGTGATCAATCCCGCCGATGGCAAGGTCTTGAAGCACTTCAAAATCGGGGGCTTTTGTACGGCGGCGGCTCCCGCGTTCGATATCCACGGCTATTTGCACATTTACGATTGCGGCGGGTTCATCAAGAAACTCGACGAAGACACGGGCACGGTTCTGGCGACTTTCGACCTGGGTAGCGCCCTCGATTGGGAGGCCGTCCCCTACGACCCGGTCAACGATATCGTCCTGGTCGGGTCCAAAGACGACCACAGCCTGCGCGCGCTACGCACCTCCAACTACTCGGTATTATGGCGGAATACGGACGTGGATCTGACCTGGGGCAGCAGCGAAGTGGACCCGCCGCTGATCGTAGGAGCGTACGCCTATTTCCAGGATTACACCGGAAAATTGTTGAAGATTGAACTCGCCACGGGCGCCACGGCCGCGACCACCACCGCAACCTCAGCCGGTCTGTCGGCCGGACCTTACCCCTTCGAATCCTATTCGCAGATCATCTACGACGCGGCGCAAAACCTGCTCTACCTGACCAATGCACAGGGCCACACGGCGTTCGCGGTCCGGCCCGGCGATCTGTCGGTGGCGTGGTCCCAGGTGGTGGAGGGGACAGGCTGGACTTTCAATCGTGGCGGCGCCTATCACAGCGGCGTATGGTACGTGACCGCGCGCGAAAAGAGTTATCCGTGGCGCTCCAAGGTGTACGCCCTGAACACCGGGAATTCAGGAGCGATTCTGTGGACCAACACCACGGCGATCGATAACGGCGCCGAAATTTCATCCATTCTGGTGGACGACAATTACGTGTACGCGGGGACGTACGATTACGTGGATCAGAATTACAACAAGCTGCTGATGCTCAATGTGCTGGACGGCTCCCTGGCCACCAGTATCGAGCTGATGAACGGCGTGGCCAGCAGCATTCCCACCTTCTACGGCGGCAAAATCATCATGGGGCTGTGGTACGACACGTCCGGGAAACAGGTGGGTGGCTATCAGGCGCTGCAGGTGCGCGACGGCGGCGGCACCGATGATTTCTATTACAAGGCGGACCTGTACCAGACCGGGTACGTGGGCGCGTTCGCCTCCGGGCCGCTGACCGCGCGAACCCTGTGCAGCTACGCCTCGCTCGACCTTACCCGCTGGGCGGTCACGGGTCTGCACCACATCACCAACTGCCAGGCAGTTTCCACCGTGAACGTGCTTGGCTGGGCCAACTCCTTCAAGAGCCGGACTACTTTCAGCCGCGCCCACACGGCAATCCGAGTCCGCTCAAAGAATTCGGAGCCGAACAGCAATAGTTGGGATAGTTTTGTCGGCTTCGCGAGCGTCATCGGGTCGTGCCAACCTGTGTGCGCCGGCCGCAATAACAGCGTCATGCGATTTAATTACGACCAGAACGGCTCCGTGCAAACCGTGGCCGGCCCACTCTACACGGCGGACCAGTACAACACGGTGGAGATCAAGATGGCCTATCCGAGCCTTCGCTTCGACGTGGATGACGTAAACGTGGTGGACATCCCCTCCTGGAGTACCGCGCTCGATACGTATCCTATTCAGGTGGGCAATTTCAACGGGTCTGCCGCCGTGGATTGGGTGGCCGTGCGTAACTATGCCAATCCGGAACCCACTCCTACGGTTGGCCTGGGGACCGGACTCACCGTGCCCTCTGCACCCCGCTCGCCGGTGGCCACCGCGGGCAATGGGCAAGCGCGAGTGGCGTTCGTGCCGCCGCTCTCCAATGGCGGATCGCCCATCACCGGCTACACCGTGACCGCGGTGCCCGGCAATATTACGGCTGCGGGTTCGGCGAGCCCCATCATCGTGCCCGGCCTGACCAACGGGTTGAGCTACACGTTCACTGTGAAAGCTTCCAACGCTACCGGAGACTCGCCGGCATCCCCCGTCTCAAACGCGGTGATTCCCGGCGCTGCGCCCGTCGTGACCGGTCAGTTGACGGTGGTGAAATCGGTGGTGGCGCTCAACCGGCTCACCGGCGCGTACACGCAGACCGTGACGGTGACCAATACCGGTGGGGCACTGGCGTCCGCCGCTTACGTGCTGGATGGCCTGCCTGTGGGCGTGACGGTGTCCGCCGCGGACGGCGCGACGTTTGCGACTTCGCCGGCAGGCAGCCCGTATCGCGAACTGGGGCCGCTGGCCGCGGGGGCGAAGGTCATGCTGCCGCTGGAATTCGTACGCAGCGCGACGCAAGCCATCACTTACAGCCATCGTGTATTAGGCGCGGGTCCGCGCTAGGAGATCGATCATGAGACTTGCAAGCTTCCTGTTGCTGACGATGGTGAGCGCTCCCGGTGCGTTCGCGGGCCTGCTCTACGACAACACGGCCATTCCCACTCCGGACACGCTGGTCTTCTCCGTGGGGCCGTTCGACGCAATCGGCGACCAGATCCACCTGGTATCCGCCGGCATCGGGCAAACCGCGCAGGTAGAGTTCTACAATGCCGGCGGCTTGGGCACGTTCGATGCGATCTTGCGCCTTTATGCGCTGGGCGCGCCCGTTGGTGCGCCGTTCGGCGGCGACTTCACGCAGACCGGCATCGTCTCATTGGGCAACGATGTGATTGGCGTGGCCTTCAATCTCGGCGGATTGGCCTTGCCCGCGGATCTGATCTTCCTGGTGAGTCTGGCGCGGGTGGATGCCGGGATGGATTTGGGCCTGGACTTCTACGAACCGCCGGGCACGGGGTCGAGCGACAACTCGTTTCTGATTGCCCATAGCGGCGGGTTCGCGCAGTTTGCCACGACGGATGAGAACCTCTACTTTCAGATCACGGGCGAGATCACGGGCGCGGAGACGCCGGAACCTGCCACGTGGCTGATGTGGAGCGGCGCGCTGAGCGCCATGGTGCTGCTCCGGCGGTCGCCTCGCTTCCTGCCCGCCGTTATTTCTTCGCGCCCGCGGCCGACACGCGTTTGATCTCGGCATCGATTACGGACTTGATGGCTTCCGGTGCCAGATCGCCGTTGTAGCGCTGGCCGTTGATGAATACCGTGGGCGTGCCTTCCACGCCTGCCTTGTCGCCATCCGCCTGATCGCGCGATACCGTCTTTTTGGTCTCTGCCGATTCCATGTCGTTCATGAAGCGGGTGAGGTCGAGATCGATATCCTTGGCCCAGCGCATGATGTTCTCGCGTGAAAGTTTGGTACGGTTGGCGAACATCAGATCGTGCAATGGCCAGAATTTTCCCTGTGCGTGCGCGGCGAGCGACGCCTGGGCGGAGATGGTCGCCTGCGGATGCGAGTCCAGCGGATACTGTTTGAAAATCAGGCGGACGTCATTGGGATAGGCCTTGAGCGTGGCGGCAATCTGGAGGACTGCCTTGGAGCAGTACGGGCATTGGAAATCGGAAAACTCTACCAGGGTCACTTTAGCACTTGCCGGACCTATGGAAGGCGCGCCCAGGGTGGGAATGGCTACGGGGTCGTCGAGGAGTTTGGCCGGGGGACGCGTGCCGAACTTGGAAGCTTTGGCTTCGGCGATGGCAGCAGCTTCCGTCTTGCCAGCTTTGATGGCCGCGACCGTGACGCCGGCTAAGCCGCGGCTGAATGAACAATTCGGATCTTTGACCCGGCACTCGGCTACCTTCATCCCGCAGCCGCAGGAGCATTCCCCCGCGCGCAAGGCTTTGAGCGCCAGATTTTTTTTGGCCGGAGTCAGTCCGGTGAAATCCACCCCGGCCAGGTTCGTAACAGTCTGCCATTCCTGCGCAAGCAGGAGCGCCGCCCCACCCAGAACGATCGCGCCAATTAGACACGATCTCGACGTCGGAAAAAGCATCTTTCCATTGTAGAAGGATTAGGCGACGCCCCGCCACCGGCAAAGCGGCGTATTCCTGCCCGCGTAAAAAAGGCCTAAACTGCTCGTCGGCCAGTGAGCAAAGCGACCAGCCAGACGACCAGGAACACGAAGAACAGAACCTTGGCGATTCCGACGGCCGTGCCCGCCAATCCGCCAAAGCCCAGAATCGCGGCAATAATCGCGAACACCAGAAACATCAATGACCAATGCAGCATTTTGTTAGCCTCCCGGTGCATATGTGCACCGGCGAACTGAAGTGCAACGGGCACGCCAATGTGAAGGTAAATACCGTAAATGAAGAGGAACATCGGGGAGGCGGGTTGCGTATCTTGACCAGGAGAAGACATGAACGCCACCTATCTGCTGATCCCTGCCGTGCTGTCAATGACCGGCTGCGTGGATGCGCCCCATGGCCCAACGCAATACTCCTCCGAAAGCGTTGATCTGGACGATGCGGAAGCGGTGCGCGTGGATCTGAAGATGGGCGCCGGAGAGTTGCGTGTCACGGACGGAGCGGTCAAACTGGCGCGCGCCGATTTCGCCTACAACGTCGCCTCGTGGAAACCCGAAGTCCGCTACGCGCGGGCCGGGAACCGCGGCGTGCTCGTGATCGCTCAGCCGGGAAGCCACACGACGCTGGGCAACTTCAAATACAGTTGGGATCTGCAACTTAATAAGAAAGTCCCAATCGAATTTCGGGGCGGGACAGGCGAAGCTCGATCTCAGCGCGCTCAATCTCCGCGGGCTGGAATTGAATATGGGTGTAGGGCAGTTGGATGTCGATTTGCGCGGCAAGCCTGCGCAGAGTTACAACGTCTCGATTCACGGCGGGATTGGTGAGGCAACGGTGCGCTTGTCCGCCGATACGGCGATCTATGCCGAGGCGGGTGCGCGGACTGTGGCAGGAGGGCGGGCACTATGTGAGTCCTTCGTACGGCGGCGACGAGAAGAAGATTCGCATCGACGTGCACGGTGGAATCGGACAGATTAATCTGGTTGCCGACTAGGGACTTGAACCGCGGCGCAGTCCTCCGTTGATACGCTTCGGGGAATCTCGGGAGCTCGCGAAAGGTTCTTCCAGTTGCAGACAGACGGACCGGCGAAGTACGCTCGAAAGGTGTCAATTCCCGTCTCGACCCCTCTTTCCACTGGAAGCGCCGCCCTACGTGAGCGTTTCCGTAGCCAGAGAATTTCGCGTTTTACCGAATCGGTCATTCGCGAGATGACTCGGCTCGCCGTGCATCATGGCGCCATCAACCTGGCGCAGGGATTCCCCGATTTTCCGGCACCTGCCGAACTCAAGGCGGCCGCCGCCGCAGCCATCGATGCGGACATCAATCAGTACGCGATTACCTGGGGCGCCAAGCCGTTTCGCAACGCCATCGCGGCCAAATACCGGCAGACGTACGGCATGGAGTTCGACCCGGAACGTGAGATCACGGTCTGCTGCGGCGCCACCGAGGGCATGATCGCGACCCTGCTGGCCGTGCTCAATCCCGGCGACGAGGTGGTGCTGTTCGAGCCGTTTTACGAGAACTACGGGCCCGATACGCAACTCTGCGGTGCAACGTCGCGCTACGTCAAACTGCAGTCTCCCGATTGGACCTTTGACCCCGCGGAACTGCGCGCGGCGTTCAATGCCAAGACCAAGGCGATTATTCTAAACACGCCTAATAACCCCACCGGGAAGGTGTTCTCCCGTGAGGAATTGACCTACATCGCATCGCTCTGCCAGGAATTCGACTGCCTGGCGATCAGTGACGAAATCTACGAGCACATCCTATATGACGGCACGGAGCACGTGCCGATCATGTCGCTGCCGGGCATGCGCGAGCGCTGCATCCTGGTGAACAGCATGAGTAAAACCTACGCGGTCACGGGGTGGCGGGTGGGTTGGGTTCTTGCCGCGCCCGATCTGACCGATTCGATTCGTAAGGTGCACGATTTCCTCACGGTAGGAGCGGCGGCGCCGCTGCAGCAGGCCGGAGTGTATGCGCTCTCAATGCCGCAGGAATATTACACGCATCTGTCTATCGACTACGCTTCTCGGCGCGACCAGCTAGTGAGCACGCTCGAGGCTGTCGGGTTCCGCTGCTTCCTGCCCAAGGGAGCGTATTACGTGATGACCGACATTTCGCAATTCGGATTTGAAAACGACGCGGCATTTGTTCGACACCTGATCGTAAATATTGGGGTCGCGGCGGTGCCCGGTTCGAGTTTTTTTGCACAAACAGGTGGGAATAGCCACTTTGTACGCTTCTGTTTCTGTAAAAGATATGAGACTCTGGAACTGGCACGGCACCAGTTAATGAAACTCCAATAAGTTTAATTATCTGCAGAGTGCAGCGCGCGGGAGAAAGAGCCAATGCTTCCAGAGTTTTTATTGACGGAAACAACGGTCCGCGAAGCCGGAACCGGGCCCGAAGTGGCACTTGGCGAACAACAAGGCGGGATGCTAGTCCTGACCTTTGGCATTACACGGATCATCGAACAACAAAGCATTGACCTCTCGCTGTGGGGTTCCGCCGACGGAACCACATGGAGCGCCAAGCCAATTGCGACCTTCCCACAGAAATTCTATTGCGGCACCTATCAGATCATTGCCGATCTTTCCAGCCAGCCCGACGTGCAATTTCTCCGGGTGAAATGGGCAGTGAACCGGTGGGGCAAGGGCGAGCCGAAGCCGCTGTTTTCGTTTTATGTCTTTGCCCAGGCGATGCAGCGCGAACTTGCCATCGCCGGCGCGGCATAAGCAACTCCAAGCATTCCACACGGGGCCTGCTAAACTAGTAACATAGGCACTCAATTGCTATGATTACGCGCGAACAGGCCCTGGAACTCTTTCAATCCGACGACCTGATTGGAATCGGCATGGAAGCCGACCGCATCCGGCGACAATGGCACCCGGAAGGCGTTGTCAGCTATATCATCGACCGCAACATCAACTACACCAATTTCTGCACGGAGTACTGCAGTTTCTGCGCGTTCTATCGCGCGCCCAACTCCCCGGAAGGCTATATCCTGCCCAAAGAGGTGATCTTCGAAAAGATCCAGGAGACGCTGGATCTGGGCGGGACCGGCGTGTTAATGCAGGGCGGTCTGCACCCGGATTTGAAGATCGAGTGGTACGAAGATCTGTTTCGCAGCATCAAGCAGCGCTTCCCGATTCACCTGCACTGCCTTTCCGCGCCCGAGGTGACGAACATCGCCGAGGTCAGCGGGATCAGCCTGCGCGACACCATTGCGCGGCTGCGCGATGCGGGGCTGGATTCCATTCCCGGCGGCGGCGCCGAGATTCTGGACGACGCGGTGCGCCATCGCATCAGCCGCCTGAAGTGCGGGACCCAGGATTGGCTGGACGTTCACCGTACGGCGCATCAACTGGGCATGCGCACCACCGCCACCATGATGTTCGGCTGCGGCGAAACCATCGAGCAGCGGATGAATCACCTGGAACTGGTGCGCAATCTGCAAGAGGAGACAGGCGGCTTCACGGCGTTCATCCCGTGGACCTTCCAGCGCGAGAACACGTCGCTGGGCCGCTTTGTGAAGGAAGAAGCCACCGCGGTAGAGTATCTGCAGACCCTCGCCATCAGCCGGATCTATCTCGACAATTTCGAGAACGTGCAATCCAGCTGGGTCACGCAGGGGCTGAAGACGTGCCAGATGGGGCTGCGCTTTGGCGGCAACGATGTGGGCAGCATCATGATCGAAGAGAATGTCGTTTCGGCCGCCGGCGCGCATCATCAGGCGAGCGAAGAAGAGCTGCGGCGCATCATTCGTGACGCCGGCTTTGTGCCCAAACAGCGCGACACCCTGTACCGCACCTACTTCCTGAATTGAGCGTTGCGCCCCGGACGGACTGCGCGATCGGAGTTTGACAATCGCGGGGTGCGGCGTCGGCGCGGGAAAGTGTGGCGGGGGGCTTGACAAGAGCTTGCGCAACGATAGAATTAAATTCATCTAAGCGCTGTTATGGAAACCGCTTGTGAGCACTCTCGCACCCAAATAATCGCCCGTCGGAACGGCGTGGATTACATTGAATGTCTCGATTGCCGGGAGATCTTCGAAGATGAAGATCTGGAACCCGCGAAAGTTGAGGAAGAGGAAGAATAGCCCTTCTCTGCGTTAGCATGGAAGGACATGCACGATCTCAACTTTTTCAGGAGCAATTTCGAACGCCTCGCGGCAAGACTCGCGACCCGTAGCGGTGCGGTCAACCTGGACGGTTTTCGCGCCCTGGATGCCAAGCGCCGCTCGGCCATTGTGCAGGCCGAACAGCTCAAAGCGCGCAAGAACCAGGAGAGTCTCGAGATCGGCAAGTTGAAGCGCGAAGGCGCCGACACCACGGAACGCCAGCAGGCAGTGCGCGCCATCGCCGAGCAGATTACCGCGCTCGATGAGGAAATGAACGCCGTCGACCGGGAGTTCCAGGAGCTTCTCGCAGGCATTCCCAACATTCCGCACGAGAGCGTGCCAGAGGGGCGTTCGGCGGACGACAACGTGGAAGTGCGTCTTTCCGGCGAACCCACGAAGTTCGATTTCGAGCCGAAAGCGCATTGGGATCTGGGTCCCGAACTGGGTATTCTGGATTTCGCGCGGGCCGGCAAAATCACGGGCGCGCGTTTCGCGTTGTATTGGGGCGCGGGAGCGAAGCTGGAACGCGCCCTGGTCAATTTCTTTCTCGACGTACACACGCGTGATCACGGCTATACCGAAGTGCTGCCGCCCTTCATGGTGAATTCGGCCAGCCTGTACGGCACCGGCCAGCTCCCGAAGTTCGCCGACGATCTCTTTAAGTGCGAGAACACGGACTTCTGGTTGATTCCGACCGCGGAAGTCCCGGTGACCAATATCTATCGCGACGAGGTGCTGGAAGCCGAGCAACTCCCCATCAAGCTGTGCGCGTACACGCCGTGTTTCCGCAGCGAGGCGGGGAGCTACGGGCGCGATGTGCGCGGCATCATCCGTCAGCATCAGTTCCAGAAGGTGGAGCTGGTGAAGTTCACGCGTCCCGAACAGAGTTACGACGAACTCGATAAGTTGACCGGTGACGCGGAGGATATATTGCAGCGTCTGGGACTGCCGTTCCGCACGGTGGTCCTGTGCACGGGCGATATGGGCGCGAGTTCCGCCAAGACGTACGACATCGAGGTGTGGCTGCCGGGGCAGAACGCGTACAAGGAAATTTCCTCCTGTTCGAACTTCGAGGCGTTCCAGGCGCGCCGCGCGAACATCAAGTACAAGGCGGGCAAGAAGGCCGAGTTCGCGCACACGATCAATGGCAGCGGACTCGCGGTGGGCCGGACGTGGGTGGCGATCATCGAGAACTACCAGCAGAAGGATGGCAGCGTGGTCGTGCCCGAAGTGCTGCGGCCTTACATGAACGAAGAAGTAATTCGTCCGCGGCAGATGTAGGACCGGCCTCCCCGGCCTGTCCAGGGCGAGCGGTTGCTCGCCCTTACCCGTGTACCTCATTGGCGAGACAGCGCTCAAGACGCGCTGGCCGAAAGCGGCGGCGGAATCTAATTGTGATAGGTTGCCAGGAACCAGATGTTGCCGGACTGATCCGTGACCACGCCGACCCGTTCGTTGAGTGGCAGGTCTTCCGGCGCTTGCACTTCCGTGGCGCCATTTTCCAAAGCCCGTCCGAACGCCGCATCCACATCCGGCACGTAGACATGCACCGTGCAGGGTCCACCGTTGGCTTCGCCTTCACCGACGACGAGCACCACCACCGAATCGCCAATCGCCATCTCCACGCGGCTCGACCCGTCGCCCTGTCCACAACGTTCCAACTCCACCGCGCCGAACACCTCCTGCGCGAAGTCGACCAGACCGGGCTCGCCATAGACCACGGCGCGGACCGCTCCCATGCTGTGCCGGACGTAGCCGGAACTGGCGGCAGCCTCTTCGTATAGTTCGCCGGGCATCCAGCCTTCGATCACGTCCTGAGCCTCGTGAAGCACGGCAGGCGGCACCATGACCGAGCGCCCGTCAGCCGCCACGTGCGCGGGAATGTAATGGCGCTGCAGGCGTTCGCAAACGCCCTTGGCGTCCTGGCCGGTTTCCATCGTGCCCGCCCGCACATATTCCCTGGCGTCGCGCGAGGGTTTGCCTGCCGGTGTGGCTGCGGTTTCGGGAGTCCCCATGCCACGGCTGGCAGTCTCTTCGAAATAGCAGGCACGCGCCGTTTCGTTGAGGTCGTCCGGGTCGATATCGAGCAGGGCTTCGTCGCTCAGGTCGGCGTACTGCCGGCGGAAATCGTCTGCGGTGAGTTTCATCGGTATCCACTGGTGTAACACACTGGCGAGGCGGAGCTACAATCGAAGCAGCCGTGCGGAGCGTCTTTCTCCTGATCGTGTTCCTGGCGGCGGCGCCCGCCCAAAAGCTGGTGCTTTACGAACTGGCTGGCCGGATTGTGCCCGAGGGCATTGCCTCCGTCACGCTTTTTGGCGCTACGTCTCCCTATACGGCATCCACCCTGAGCAGCGAGCGGGGACGCTTCACCTTCAAGAATCTGGAGCCTGCCACCTACACCCTGGCAATGTATCAGCCGGGCCGCGGCGAAGCGCGGCGCACCATCGAAATCGGTCCGGGACTGGCCGATGCGCAGCGGCGCGTGGCGCTCACCATCGAATTGCGCGAGGACGATTTCGACCGCACCAGCGAAACCCGCCGCCACCGGGTCGCCGCCCGCGAACTCACCGTGCCCGACCGCGCCATACGGGAGTACGCCGATGCGCAGCGCGATCTGCAGAACCGGGACGTGGCAGCGGCGGAAAAGCGCCTGGAGAAGGCTGTCGCCATGGCGCCGCAGTTCGCCCTGGCGTGGAACAATCTGGGCACCATCGCGTATCAGACGCGGCGTTTCCCCCTGGCCGAAACACGCTTCCGCAACGCGCTCGAGCACGACCCCACGGCGTATGAGCCGCTGGTCAATCTGGGCGGTGTCCTGGTGACTTTGCACAAGTTGGACGAAGCGCTGGAGGTCAACGTTCACGCCACCTTGACGCGGCCCAACGACGCCCTGGCCAACTCGCAATTAGGCATGACTTATTTCGAACTCGGGCAGCTCGATGCCGCGGTGAAATATCTGGAGCAGGCGCGCAAACTCGACCCCGCGCACTTCTCGCACCCGCAACTGTTTCTGGCGGAGATCCATCTACGGCGGGGCGAACCGCGTGCGGCGGCGGACGTGCTCGACGAGTTCCTGCGGCACCATCCCGACTATCCGCAGGCCGAAGCCGTGCGCCGCAACATCGTCAAGTTGCGACAATAGAAATTCGCGTGCGCCTGCCCATCGACGAAATTCTGCCCGACATTTTAGAGCGGCTCCGTACCGCCAACCACCTGGTGCTGGAAGCGCCTCCGGGGGCGGGGAAGACGACCCGCGTGCCGCCGGCACTGCTGGCGCTGGACCTGCGCGAAGTGGTGGTGCTGGAGCCTCGCCGGTTGGCTGCACGCCTCGCGGCGCGCTTTGTGGCCGCCGAACTGGGCGAGGCGGTGGGCGAATCCGTGGGATATCAGGTGCGTTTCGAAGATGTATCCGGACCTCGCACCCGCCTGCGCTTCGTGACCGAAGGCGTACTCACGCGGCGCATGCAGAGCGACCCCGCGCTGGCACGCGTGGCTTGCGTCGTGCTGGACGAATTTCACGAACGTCATCTGGAAGGCGACGTGGCGCTCGCGCTGCTGCGCCGATTGCAGACCACGCGGCGGCCGGACTTGAAGATCGTGGTGATGTCGGCCACGCTCGATGCCGCGCCGGTGGCGGAATACCTCGCGGGGGCGGGCGCGGCATTACCGGTGCTGCGCTCCGCGGGCAGACAATATCCACTGCAAATCGAGTACACGCCGCATAGCGCCGCGCCGCTGGAAGAGCAGGTGGCTGCGGCGTTGGCGCGGCTGGCTGGCGATCTCCGTGGGCACGTCCTGGTGTTTCTGCCCGGTGCCGCGGAAATCCGGCGGGCGCAGAACGCCTGCGCGCCGCTGGCACGGCGCAACGGCTGGCAGTTGCTGCCGCTTTATGGCGATCAGTCTCCCGAGGAGCAGGACCGCGCCGTCGCGCCGTGCGGGCAAACCAAAATCATACTCTCCACCAACGTGGCGGAAAGTTCGATCACCATCGATGGCGTGGCAGCCGTCATCGATAGCGGCCTGGCGCGCGTTCGCCATGGAGCGGATTGCCCGCGCTGGAGGGGGCGCGCATCAGTCAGGCGAGCGCCAACCAGCGTGCGGGGCGCGCGGGCCGCACCGGTCCGGGCCGCGCCCTGCGGCTCTATCCGCTGGAAGATTTCGTGCGCCGTCCCGCTCAGGATGTACCGCAGATTTTGCGCGAAGACCTGACGCCCACCGCGCTGGTGCTCGGCGCGATGGGCTTGACGCTGGAAAAGCTCGCCTGGCTGGATGCGCCGCCGGCGGCCGCCGTGGAGCACGCGGCGGAATTGTTGCGCATGCTGGGCGCGGAGGGCGGGACCGCGCGCGAGATGGCGCGTTATCCGCTGCATCCGCGCCTCAGCCGCCTGCTGGTGGAAGCTCGCCGCCGCGGTGTGGCTCGCGAGGGCTGTGCGGTGGCGGCCCTGCTGAGCGCGGGCGACCGCTTGCCGGCGCAAACTCCGCACGCCTCGCGCAGCGACCTGCTGGTGTTGCTGGAGAACGAGTGGTCGCCGTACGCGGCACGGTTGTTTCGCCAGTTGGGCGGGGCGGGTGGAAGGCCGCGGGCGCAGGAGGCCGGCGCGGAGGACGCGCTGCTCCTGAGTATTCTCACCGCCTTTCCCGACCGCGTGGCGCGTCGACGTCAGGGCGCGGAACTCCAGTTGGCCGGCGGCGGCGCCGCGCAGCAAGCGCCTAACAGTACCGTCACCGGGCCGGAGTTGCTGGTGGCGGTGGAAGCGGAAGATCGCAAAGAGCAGAAAGCGCCGCTAGTGCGCCTGGCAAGCGCCGTGGAGCCTGAATGGCTGCTCGATCTCTTTCCGGAGCGCCTCCGCGAGGTTTCGACGTTGGAATGGAATCGCGCGGCCGAACGCGTGGAGGCCGTCACCTTGCTGCTGTTCGACCAGATCGCGATCGAGACGCGCCGCACGCCTCCCGAACCCGAACAGGCGGGCGCGATGTTGGCGCGCAAGGCGGTGGAAGTGGGACTCGGCCGCTTCGCAGATCTCGACGAGATCGCCGCCTTTCAAGCGCGGGTGGCGTTCGCCGCCGGGCATTCCAGTGTGGCGCCGCTGGACGCTGTGGCCATCGAAACGGCGCTGGCGCGACTGGCGATCGGGTTGAAAAGCTTCGCCGAATTGGAATCGGCAGCGCGCGGCACGGGCGTGCTGCGCGCCATCGAACAGGCGATGCCGCCCGGCACGCGGCGGGTTTTGGATGAGGTGGCGCCGGGGTCCGTGCGCCTGGCGCGAGGCCGGCAGCTGCCGGTCCATTACGAAGCGGGGCAGCCGCCGTGGATCGCCTCGCGCCTGCAGGATTTCTTCGGCATGCGCGACACGCCGGCCGTGGCTCGCGGCGCTGTTCCGGTGGTGGTGCGCCTGCTGGCGCCCAATCAGCGGCCGGTACAGATGACTAGCGACCTCGCGGGCTTCTGGCAGCGGCTCTACCCGCAGGTCCGCAAAGAGCTGTCGCGGCGCTATCCGAAGCACGCCTGGCCGGAGAACCCGCTGGCGTAATCGGCGGTAGGTCCAAAGCACGCCGCGGTGGTGTCTTACTGACTATGGTTGTCAGTCGTTTTTTTCCAGCATGCCGCTGCATGACTTCTGATATAACTGGTTGTTCGATTTCCCATGAATCACACTTGTGTCAGAACTCCTAACGGCAGGGTGCGCCGCGAGCCGTATTCGGGACCTGTTACGTTGCCGGCGCCACCCACGCGGCAGGAAATCGCCCGGCTGGCGTATAGCTATTGGGAAGGGCGCGGGCGCCTGCACGGATTTCACGAACAGGACTGGTACAAGGCTGAGCGCGAACTCGCGCGGCGGCGGAACGCGAGCTTTCTGGGTTAAACTCGCAAATAGCCTGTGCCGCTGAGGCGGCCGATTTGCGAGGGGATGCGCCAACTTGTTCCGTCATCTGAAACCGTTGTTCCTGCTGGCCACTGCCGCTGTGTGTGCCGCGCAGCCGATCACCTATAGCGAGCACATCGCACCCATCACTTACAGCAATTGCACCAAGTGCCACCGCCCGGGCCAGGTCGCGCCGTTTTCGCTGCTGAACTATGAGGACGCGCGCGGTCACGGCCGCACCATGGTCACGGTGACACAATCGCATTACATGCCGCCGTGGAAGCCCGAGCCCGGATGGGCCGCCTATCGGGACGAGCGGCACCTCACCGCGGAACAGATTGCGCTCATCAAACAGTGGGTGGATGGCGGCATGCCGCTGGGAGATCCCGCGAAGGCTCCGCTGCCTCCGCAATACACCGATGGCTGGCAACTCGGTGCGCCCGACCTGATTCTGGAAATGCCCGCCGGGTTCAGCGTGCCCGCCGACGGTCCCGACGTGTACCGCAATTTCGTGATTCCCACGAAGCTGACCGCCAATAAGTGGGTGCGCGCGATCGAGGTCCGGCCCACGGCGCGCACGGTGATGCACCACTCGCTGTTCTTCTCGGATAATACCGGAGGCGCGGCGGCGCAGGAAAAGAAGACCGTCGACGGACAGCCGGGTTTCCCTGGCTTCGGCACCATTTTCACGGTAGGCAATCCGCTGGCCGCGTTGAATGGAGGGCTGGGCGGCTGGGTGCCCGGCACAACTCCCGCGTTCCTGCCGCAGGGTATCGCGATGCCGCTGCCCGCCGGCAGCGACTTCCTGCTGCAAACACACTTTCACCCCGACGGCCTGCCGCACACCGAAAAGACGGTGATCGCGCTCTATTTCGGAGCGGAGCCTCCGCGCCTGATGACGCAGCTTCAGGTGCCAGCCTTCTTCGGCGTCCGGGCAAATCTCGATATTCCCGCCGGCGAGACCGATTACAAAGTGCGCGGCGCCTGGGAACTGCCGGTCGATGTCGATGCCGTCGGCGTGTGGGCGCACCAGCATTATCTGGGCAAGGAGGCGAAACTGACCGCCACGCTGCCCAATGGGGAAGTCCGCATTCTGCTGTGGATCCGGCAATGGGATTTCAATTGGCAGGACCAGTATCTCTTCCAAAATCTGGTGCCGCTGCCAAAGGGCACGCGCCTCGACGGCGAACTGACCTACGACAATTCCGCGGGAAACTATCGCAATCCGAACAATCCGCCCAAGCGTGTGACGTGGGGCGAGAACTCCACCGACGAAATGGGTAGCCTGCTGCTCACCGTCCTGCCGAAGCATGCCGAGGACATCACGGCGCTGCAGACGACACAGGTGTTTTACGTGCTGACGCCGGTGCCGATGCTGGGCAGCAAGCCGCTCTTCGTCAGTTCGGGAATGGTGGATGGCGCGAGCGCGCAGCCCGGCGCGGTGACGCCCGGCAAGATCGTGGTGCTCTACGGGTCGCGTCTCGGGCCTTCGACGCTGACCGGCGGCGCGCTCGGCGGCGATGGCAAGGTGGCGACCAATACGGGCGGCACGCAGGTGTTGTTCGATGGCGTCGCGGCGCCGATTCTGTACGCCTCCCAGGGCCAGGTGGCGGCCGTGGTGCCGTACGCCGTGGAGGGCAAGACCGGGACGCAGGTGCAGGTGCGCAACGGTTCGGCGCTCTCGGACAAGGTGGCGCTGCCGGTCACGCCGGCCGCTCCTTCGATCTTCTCGGTGAATCTCACGGGGACGGGCCCGGCGGCGATTCTGAATCAGGATGGCATCACGGTGAATTCGTCGAAGACGCCGGCGGCGAAGGGCAGTTATGTTTCGATCTACGCTACCGGGGAAGGGCAGACCAATCCCGGGGGCATCGATGGACGCATCAATAGCGGCGGCCTGCTGCCGGCTTCCGTGCGGCGAGTGCAGGCGTGGGTGGATGGCAAGGCGGCCGAGATTCAGTATGCCGGTGCGGCGCCGGACGCGGTGGCGGGCCTGATGCAGGTGAACGTGCGCATTCCCGCGGATGTGTCGAGCGGGGATGTGCCGCTGCTGATCAAAGTGGGCGATGCGACGAGTCAGGCGGGGATCACGGTTTCGGTGAAGTAGAGCCTCGGGCGATGCGGGCTTGAGGGCGTCCTATTTTAGTTTGAGCACCGCGTCCTGATAGAGCAATTCGGCGGTCTTCACGCTGCTTGCCTTGCCGGTATACGGAAAGTAAAGGAAGCCGCTGACCGGACCTTTGAACGAACCGTTGGGCAGTGCGGTGCGAATCAAGATGTCCTCGGCACGCTCCACGGGCTTCCTGGCGCTATCGGGATAATCGCCGTCGGGCGCGCGGGGAGGCGTCGGCATGCGGCGCTGCTGCGGCCCGCCTTGGCCGTTTGGATCTTGCGGGTACTGCCCGCCTTGGCCGTTCGGATCTTGCGGGTACCGTCCGTTAGGACCTTGCTGAGATCCGGTGCCGATGCCGATGCCGCCAAGATTGATGCCCGCCATGGGACCGCGCGATTCGCTGCGGCGGTTCAGATTGGCGGCCGCCATGGCGGGCGTAATTGGCATGAACATCTGTTTCTTGCCGTTGATGCGCAGCGCGAACTGCCCGCTCTCTACCTGCACGGTCTCGCCTTTGGGTGGGAAGAGAGCGACCTCCACGACCAGGAAATTCTCCGCCAGGTACATCTGTTCGCCTGCCCCGAAACTGTGCACCATGTAGTCGGCGCCGAGATCGACGGGGCCTGACTTTGTCTGGGTGGGATATTCGGCAACGGACGGCTTCGTCTGGGTGCCCACGGTGATGACCGGATCGCCGCTGGTGACCTTGCTGTTGACCTGCGCGAATGCCGCCGCAACAGTCGCTAGGAATACTGCATACCGCATGTCTTGATAGTGGCACAGGTGCGCGCGGCGCGCTTGCCGGGGTCCGGCACGAGGGGGGAGGGCGCTGAGGTGGTGCCTTCACGGCGAACAGACGACAAGAAACGATCGTCTGGATAGCGCCGGGATAAACCGGCATGGAGTAGCGAATGAAAGA
>JBDTMZ010000061.1:0-22622 GCA_039934035.1 Candidatus Solibacter sp.
ACGGGTCTGTGCGGGGGGCAGCGGGTAACCGCTGTCCCTACCGCGACTCCCACCAGTGCGGTTATTCCGCACCGTGCCACGCGAAGCCAGGCTGGCGCTGTAATTCAAAGCGTCGCAACAGGCTTGATTTACTTGATACCGACGACCATGGAGTGGGGGCCGTGGAGGTGTTCGACCCGGGTTTCGCGGAAGCCGGCAGCGCGCATCCAGCCGGAACAATCGGCGCCGGTATAGTCGAAGCCGCCGTTGGTTTCGATCAGCATGTTGAGACTCATCATGAGGCCGAGGGCGTTCTCTGAGCGGTTGTCGTCGATCAGGGTCTCGTAGACGATGAAGGCGCCGCCTTCGGGGAGCGCGTCGAAGGCTTTGCCGACCAGCATGCGCTTGATGTCGAGATTCCAATCGTGGAGGATGTGACCCATCATGACAACGTCGGCTTTGGGCAAGGGGTCTTCGAAGAAACTGCCGGGGACGAAGGTGAGCCGATCGGCGAGGCCGCACTCTTCGGCGTAATCCTCGAAAATGGGACCGACTTCGGGGAGGTCGAAACCCAAGCCCTGCAGGTGATGATTGGCGAGAGCGCACTGCACGGCGAGATCGCCCTGCGCGGTGCCGATATCGACGAAGGTCCGGTAGTCCTTCCACGGGAACTGGCGGGCGATGGTGAGGTTAGCATCGCGGCTCATGCCAGTCATAGCTTTGAGGAATTCCTTAAGGCGCGCGGGGTCGGCGTAGAGCGCGGTGAAGAGGTCGGTACCGCCATCCTTGGCTTCATTCTGGAGTTGTCCGGTGCGTAGGGCGGTGGTGAGGTTTCCCCAGAAGGGATACAGGCGATGGTTGGCCATCTCGATGAAGCCGCCAATGTAAGAGGGCTTGCGTTTATCGAGGAAGAAATCGGTTTCGGGGGTGTTGCTGTAGACGCCATCGGTGCGCTGCAGGAATTTGAGGGCGACGAGCGCGTCGAGGAAATCGTGGGCGGCGCGCTCATGCAGACCGAGCCTGCCGCGCAGGGTTGACAGGTCTCCGGGATGGCGGGCGAGTTCGGTGAAGAGCTCTATTTCGACGGCGCTGAGCAGGGTCTTGGAGGCCCAAAAGGCAAAGGTCGTTTGCAGAATATGGTCGGGTCGCGGCTGGTCCATGCGGTGAGCTTGTCCCCCTCGGACAATTGAAAAGTATACCAGCGGCGGGCGGATTCGTGCGGCGGGCATGGAAGGCAGCGCGTTTACGTGGTGGCGGCGGCGGACCAGGATCGGGCGCGTGGGGCGTACGTTAGAATGGTTGCGATGAAACAGGCTTGTGCGTTTCTGCTATGCGCCGGGCTGGCGGCGTTGCCGCTTGCCGGGCAGGTGAAGATCACGTCCTCCGGAGACAAGGCGTCGGTAGAGATCGGGGGGAAGCCGTTCACCGATTTCTACATGGCGGGCGAGGCATTCCAGGCCAAGGTGACGAAGCCGTACCTGTGGCCGCTGCGCGCGGCGAGCGGGACGGCGATCACGCGGGCGTGGCCGATGGCGGAGGTGGCGGACGAGCAGGGGGAGAAGAAGCCGCAGAAAAAGGGACCGCCGGCGTCTGACCATCAGCACCAGCGCGGCCTGTGGTTCGCGCACGACAATGTCAACAAGCTGGATTTCTGGAATAACGAGTGGAGTTACCACGTGGACGATCACCGTCCGAATCTCGGGCGGATGAATCTGAAGGGCGCGGCGAAGGTGACGAGCGGCAAGAACTCGGGGACAATCGCTGCGACGTTCGAATGGACGGACATTGAAGGCAGCAACCCGATTCTGACGGAGCAGCGCGTGATGACGTTTTACGACGATCCGAAGCTGCGGTATTTCGATGTGGATGTGACCCTGAAGGCGATCACGCAGGTCGTGTTCGGCGACGGCAAGGACGGGGCCTTCGGGATCCGCATGCGTCCGGCGCTGCAGGAAGACAAGGGCCATGCGCGCATCACCAACGCCGACGGCATGGTGGGCGAGAAAGACCTGTGGGGCAAGCCTTCGGCGTGGTGCGATTATTCGGGCGAGGTGAACGGCGAGACGCTGGGCGTGGCGATTCTGGATCATGTGGAGAATCCGCGGCACCCGGCGCGGTGGCACGCGCGCGGGTACGGGCTGTTCGCGGTGAATCCATGGGGTCTGTCGGTATTCACGAATGACAAATCGCAGGACGGATCGATGACGCTGGAGCCGGGAAAGACGGTGCGTTACCGGTATCGGGTGGTGATCCACCCGGGCACGGTGAAGGATGCGGATATCGCCGGCCTGTATGCGAAGTACGTGAAGAAGTAGTGGCGTTCGGTTCGTGGCGACGGCGGCTGCGTCCGCGGCCGTTGATCCAGCAATTGGAAATTCGCGATGTGGTGGCGCGCGCTCTGGAATTCCAGGCGCGGCTGGCGGAGGCGCGCCTGGAGGCGGACGCGCCGGAGCCGGGTTGGTATCCGTGGGACAGTTTCGGCACGCTGACGCGGCTGAACGAACTGCTGACGGGGAGGCACCGTTTTCTGGATCCGATGATTGGGGACGATCCGGTGCTCGATCTGGGATGCGGGGATGGCGATCTGGCGTTCCTGTTCGAGGACCTCGGATACCGGGTATGCGCGGTGGATCATGCGGCCACGAATTACAACCGGATGCGCGGTGTGGAGGCGCTGAAGATTGCGCTGGATTCGTCGGTGCGGATCGAGGAACTGGATCTGGATGCGGAAATGGCGCTGCCGGTGGGGCGATGCGGGCTGGCGTTATGTCTGGGGATTCTGTATCACCTGAAGAATCCATATGGGGTGCTCGAGGGGCTGTCCCGGCGGGCGCGGTATTGCCTGCTGAGTACGGCGGTGACGCGATTTGCGCCGAATGCGCAGGCTGACGTCAATTCGATGGCGGCGGCATTCCTGGCGGGGCGCGACGGGTTGCGCGGCGACGAGACGAATTACTGGATTTTTACGGAGACGGGGCTGCGCACGCTGGCCGATCGCTGCGGTTGGGATGTTTGCGATTGGATGATGGTGGGGGCGGAGGATTCGATTCTGTGGAACCGGCAGCAGGACGAGCGCGTGTTCTGCCTGCTGCGGTCGCGCGTGTTTGAGACGGAAGCGGCGAGTCAACTGGTAGCGGGATGGCACGGGCTGGAAAATGGCGCCTGGCGCTGGACGGCGGGGAAGTTCTCGCTGGAGGCGCCGGGTGGGCAGCGCGTGTGTGTGAAGGGGACGGCGCCCGAGAATCTGGCATTTCCGGTGACGCTGACGGCTCACGTTGGCGAGACGGAAATCGGGCATCACATACTGGCACACGCAGGGGCCTATGAGTGCGCTCAGATGACGCCCCAGGGAGGGCCGGTGCGGATCGATTTCGCAGTCGACCGGGTGTTGCCGCCGGATGCAGAGGATGGCCGGGAGCGTGGCCTCGTGGTGCTCGGGGTGGAGATTGGCTAGCAGCCCGTGGTAAAAGTCCCGCGGCCGCGTTGCGAGCGCCGGCAGGCCGAAGGCGCGGAACGGCGATGGGGTTCATCGGTCACGATCCGGGACGAGGCATGCGGCATGCCGCCGCTGCAACCTCTTGGGCAGGCGGAACTTGCGCCCGGGAGCTTGGTTCCGCCTCGTCAGCGATGTCCCGCATCGCTTTCCTCTGCGCGCCTCGCTCGCGGGCGCAATTCCACGCCTGCGCGACTCGCGCGACTTTTACCACGGGCTGCTAGCGGTTTCGGAAGGCACACGACCGCCGCCGCCCGCGAGAGGCGGCGACGGTCGCAGAAGCTGAAATGCCGGCGCGACTAAGCGATGGCCCCGATGGGCATCGCGATGTGCGATTCGACTTCGAAGCGGTGCGAAGTCAGCTGCACCGCTGCACGGGTTCCCCGGCTACGTAATATGAGCCCGCTGGCGTGAAGGCTGATGGGATACTTGCCACTCTGGGTGGCTGGCCATTCGACGATCAGTTCCAGGCGTCCGCCGATAGGAAATTCGCGGCGGCAGCGCAGGCTGAGACCGCCGGAACTGATGTCATGAGCCGTACCGACTCCCCACCGGGATGTGATGCCATCGGTGGTCAATCTAAAATGAATGGTGAGCGGCAGAGGGTATCGCCGCTTTTCGCGCCGGTCAGGCAGGGTCTGTTTTTTCATGCTCAATCCTCGTAGTCCCCCTTCACCTGCATGAGTAATGTGCGCGCGAAGATACAGAAGGGGTTTAGTATTTGCTATCTTTCAGCAATCAATAGGCCAACCGGTAAATCCTTGATTTGTAGAGCGCCTGATGGGCGACCGAGTGATTTTTACCCTCCTGCGGGTTTGACGACCCGGTCTGGTACGACGTTGCGCGTAAAAAGGTAAGGGATAGTAAGGAAGGGTCATGAGTAATGTAGGTTGTGGCAGGGCGCGTAGTGGGGTGACGGGGGGCGCCGCGTGTGGGGCAAGCCTGGGGGCTGCGAAAATGATTCGTCATTTGAAAATTCGTCTCTTTTCGCACAGAATGGGTCCGGGGCAAGGATGCATCTGGCCTTATGGCAGCGCACCTTCCTGAAGTGGTTCCCGCTCCAGGTACCGATACTGTGTCCTAAGGATGTGCAGATTCGTCCGGAGGGCAGGGAAACGGCGAAACGAGGCCGTGGGAATTCGCGGGGGACAAGCAGGAGTTGCCGCGCTGACGGAAGAACTTGCCGGCGCGCGGCGTTCAGGGCCGCTCCCGATTTACGGGGAGATGACTAAGGACGAGCGGCGGCGCTGAGGCTAATGACACGTGGACTATTCACGTCGGGCAATTCGGGGGTGTGAGCGAGGGCGCCGCGGGCGAAAGAGGAAAAGTTTGGGGGCAACCACGCTGTGCGCTGTGGCTGCCCCCGGTTTTGTCTTGGGCTTAAGCTGCCGCCGTGTGTCCTAGCGGTCGCCGACGAAGTTGACGGAGACCTGAGTTTCGGCTTCCACGGGCGTACCGTTGAGTAGCGTCGGGCGATAGCGCCACTGTTTGACGGCTTCAACGGCGGCGTTGGAGAGCATCGGGTGGCCGGAGATCACTTTCACTTTCTTGATGTTGCCGTCGGTGCCGATGGTGGCGGAGAGAACGACGACGCCCTTGGCACCGGTCTGCTTGGCGATCTTGGGATACTCGGCGTCTTTGCGGAAGACGAGAACGGCCTGTTGTATCTGGCCACCGGTGCGCGGCGCGGCGCCGTTGGCGACAGGAGTGGTGGCGGCAGGAGCGGGCGCGGCGGGCGCGGGCATGGAAGCTATCGGGGCTGTGCCGACGCCGGGGATGGCGGAGGCGTTGGAACTGGTGGCGGCGCTGACGGTCGGGGCATCCGGGAGGTCCGAGGGAGCGGCGGGACGGAGGCGCTGGGAGAGCGATTCGGACTTGAATGCCTTAAGCGCGGTCACGGGTTTGGGCTGTTCGGCCACGGGCTCGGCGGCGGGGGTGGCGGCCGGAGTGTCGGGCGCTGGAACGGGAGCGTTGGGCGCACTGCCGGCCGGCTTCGCTCCGGAGGTTGCGGCGGTAGCGGCCGCCCCTTCATTCAGGGGCGAAGGACGTGTACGCAGCATGCGTACGGTTTCGGTGGCCGTGGTCTTCTGGTTCTTGTCGGTGACTTCCATTTTGAAGCTGATGTCGGTGCCGGAGGGCGAGTAGACGATGCTACCGTTGGCAAGCTGCGAGAGGTCCATAGAGACGTTCTCGCGCTGGTCGCCATCGTTGATGGAAAGGGTTGCCTTGCTGGCGTTCTTGATGGCATCGGCATCGCGATTCCAGCTGAGCAGCAGTTCGCCGTTAGAGCGCTCGACGCGCAGTTGGAGCTGGGAAGTATCCTGACGGGCGATGGGCGCGGCAGGCTTGGAACCATTACGCAGGAAGCCGGGGTATACGAAGAGGGCGACGAAGAGAGCAATGCTGGCTGCCGCGGCAAGGATGAGCTTCATCCCTTTGCCGCTCTTGGGTTCGACCGGGACTTCGAGGGTGCTGAAGGCGGTCCTGGCTTCGACCCTCTCGGGCTTGGTTTCGGGCTTTATTTCCGTTTTGGGCTCGAGTTTGACGGCGGGCGCAACGGCCTTGGCGGTGGGAGTGGACTCGGCCTTGCCTGACTTATCGTTCTTGGCCGACCTGTCGTTTTTGTCGTATTTCTCGGGCCTGGAGTTTTTGTCGTTCTTCTTGTCGATGTTTTTGTCCGCAGGCTTATCGGCGATAGCGGGCGCGGGTTTCTCTTCGATGAAGGGCGCGGCGGCGGCCGGAGGCGGGGGAGGCGCGGTGAGAGCAGGAGCGCCGGCCACGGGTGCAGCAACGGGCGCTGGCGCTTCCAGGGGAGTTTCACGCCGGGGAGCGATCGGCACGATCTGTGCGCGGGGAGCCTGCTTGGGGCTGGGCGACTTCTCGGGCGCCTCGAGGAGCGCACCGGCGCCGAGTTCGCTGGAGCGGAACGGAAATTCGAGATAGCTCGCGTCGCTATTGACCTTGCCATTTTCCCAAATGAAGATGCCGGCGGCGCTGGCCTTGGTCGCGAAGGGCCGTACCAACAGGGCAATGTGATGCGGATCGCGGAAGCGTGCCTGGAGCACGGCCAGGTCGTCGGCATCGAGCGAAATGCCTTTGCGGGTATGGCTGCGGAAGAAGCCTGCGATTCCTTTGCCGGAAGCGAGGCGCTGCTGGACGGCCTGTTCGAAGCGGCCCATGTCGGCATCGCTGAGGCGATAGAGCGGCCCGCGAGTATAGTCGCAGGCAATAAGGTCATAGTCGGCGATGGAAACCACAAGGGGGCTTCCGGGGGTAACATCACCGATTAGTAAACCGCCGATTTCGGATCCCTTTGAAGTAAGTGAGCGGAAGCTTTCCACCGCCTCTTTTTCCAGCCGGTCAATCAGGCTGAATGGGATGCGCACCGATACTGGTTTTTGCGGTACTTCCCACACGTACAACGGAGAAGAATCGGATTTAGCTTGATAGCGTTCCGCACGGGCCGTCGACTCGTTCATCGAATTCCTCCGCTGGTTTCCGAACAGTATATTTATGAACCAGCTCACGATGATTTTACTCAATACCTACAGAAATTGAGCGTTTATTTCAGGTATTTTTTTATGGATATCATACGCTGATAGCTCACTGTTTACGATAGTTATTGCTGTCCGGAGAGAATACGTTTCAGTACCTTATCCTTCGTTAATATAGGGATGCTACCCGCATTTATCGTAGTAATTATGCAGTTGATTTCATATACTTATCCCGAAAATGACCGCGCGAGAGTGTCAGCTTTGCGGAAAGCCGTTGAGCCGCCTGAGAGTAGGCGGCGACGGAGATTACTGCTCGAAAGAACACCGTAATCAGCATCGTCTACGGCAGGGGATGGACCGGCTGGAGGAAGCCAGCAAGGTAACCAGCCTGATGAGGAGGCGCGAGAATCCGCGACATATTTCGTCCGCGCAGTTAATGCGCAATTCCGCCAAAGATCCGCGCGGGTTCTACGATGGGAAAGTCAACCTGCTGCAGACGCAGATGACGGCCTTCGCGCCGCTGTTGCCGGGTCCAGCGGCGGCGCGGGTAGTGGTGACGGCGGAGCATTACGTGACGCCGCGCCGGGAGCTCATGAAGGGTGTGCTGCTGGCGCCGCGTGCCACGGGCTCTTCGATTCACATTTCGGATAGAGGCAATGCCGCGGTGGTGCCCGAGCGGCGGCTACGCATGGCAGCGAAAGTGACGAGGGCGTCGATGGTGGAGCTGCACTGCATCACTTCGGGTGTGCAGATTGCGCGCCGCGATTTCGGCATGGCACGCGGACGCAAGGGGCGAACGTATCTGCGGAACGCGTGGCTGACACCGGACGGTGGAGCGGCGCGGCGAGCCTTGAGTCCGTATCTGCGGCCGCAGAGGGTGCCGGCGAATCCGGTGGAAGGCAAGGCGCTCCGCGTCTCGATCGGGATCGGGTTCAAGGTGGCGAAGGTAAGCTGGCGCAGCATCGGGCGCTATGCGGTGGCGCCTGTCGCGCTGGTGTTCGCGGATCTACCGAGGCGGCTGATCGCAGAGCGGCACGACGAGATGGCAGCGCCGCGCACTCTGGAAATGAGAGTAGGCAGGTCGGCGAGGAGACTGCCGGGGTCGCCGAACGAAGCTGGGCGTGCGCAGTTTGTAATCCCGGGCAGTGTAGCGCAGCGACGGCGGAATCCGCCCAACGGGGCTTCGCCAGTCAAACGTTCCACGGATGTGGCGTGGCGGGTGGCGGAACCGCAATCGAAGAAGATGGCGGTGTTGCCAGAGACGGCGGGCTTTGCGAAGCGAAACGGAGCGCACCTATTCCCGCTGGTGCTCTCGCCCACGACGAAAGAGATGGAGCGGCAGGTAGCGTTCACGGCGTTCATCCCGCAGGAGCCGTCGGGGTGCCCGAAGGTAGGATTCGAAGGCGCGGTGGCGACGGCCATTGTCGGTGCGTCGCAGGCTGTGGAGACTGCCGATCCCGGGGCGGGGACCAAGGCGACGGCGGAAATGGTTCGCATCGAAGAGCATTTTGGCGAAGGCTGGGACGATTGGGTGGGCGGAACGGCGGAGTGGAAGGTGGACGTGGCGGGCGTGCGCACAGGTCCACTGGCGCTCTACAAACCTTCGCTGGAGCTGATCGATTACGAGATGGAATTTCTGGCGCGCATCGATACGCGCAGCCTGAACTGGGTGGTGCGGGCGGCGGGACTGGATGAGTATGTCTGCTGCACGCTGACGGCGCTGGCGGGCGGGGAACTGGAATTTTCGCGTACGACGGTAGTCGGGAACTTGGTGCAGAAGGAAGTGCGCTCGTCGCAGAGGACGCCTGGCAAGCCGCGCACCGCGATGACGGTGGGGACGCGGGTCACGGGCGACACGTTCGCCGTGAGCGTCGACGGAACGGATATCGATTTTTGGAATGACGATCGCTTCCCAATGGGAGGCATAGGATTCCTGGGTGCGCCAGACGACCGGGCGCGATTGTATTGGGTAAGACTCTCCTCAACCGAACTTACCGCTAAGGAGCAACAGAAATGAGCAGCACTGCCATGAGAACGCCGGCGAAGGTCCAGACCCTACGCGGGCAGGAAACGGAAGGCGACAAGGGCGCCGGTTCGCAGACGCACCTGGCGAGAGCGGTCACGCTGCATCTCGCGGGAAAGCGCGAGGAGGCGTTGAAACAGCTCCAGCGGGCGATTGCGGCGAATGAAGCATCGGCGGAAATCTACCGCGCGATGGGCCACATTCAGTTCGAGCTGGGCAATTTCGACGAAGCGGCGAAGAGCTACCGCATCCTGGCGCAGGTCAAGCCGCAATACGCGATGGGGTGGTTCAACCTGGCCGTGTGCCTGGAGCGCGCCGGCAGTTGGGAAGATGCCGCGCAGGCGTTCCACCGCGCGTGCACGCTGGACGCCAATTACCTGGACGCGCACCTGGGACTGGGTGTGTGCCATTTGCGGCAGGAGGATCCGAAGTCTGCGTTGTTCAGCTTCAACCGCTGCCTGGAATTGAATCCGGCGCATCAGGAAGCGCTATTCGGCAAGGCTGTGGCGCTGCAATCGCTGGCGCATCCGGAAGAGGCGTCGGAGATCTACCAGAAGATTCTGGAACGGAATCCGGACTCGGAAGAGTCGCTGTCGAACCTGATTCTGATCGGGATGGCGCAGGAAGATTTCGATATGGTGCGGGAGTATTCGGAGCACCTGCTGGAATTGCGGCCGGAATCGACAGTGGCGTTGGAAGGGCTGGCGAGTTGGGCGTGCGCGGCGGGCGAGCATGCGCTGACGGCGAAATTCTGCACACTGCTGGTGAACGCGGTACCCGGGCATTTCGAAGGCTGGTTCAATCTGGCCCTGTCGCATCAGAAGGGAAGCAGGTACGAATCGGCCGCGGAGGCTTATTCGGAGTGCATCAAGCTGCGCGGAGGGAGTTGCGAGGCGCACACCAACCTGGGAATCGTGCGCGAGCAACTGGGCGATCTGGCGGGCGCGCGGGCGGCCTATGAGCGGGCGATGAAGGCGGGTCCGGACGCGCTGGCGCCGCTTTGGAACATCGCGCTGCTGCTGGAACACCAGGGACAGTTTGAGGAAGCGGAACGGTATTACAAGCAGGTGTTGGAGCGCGCGCCGAAGGAAGAAGAGGCGCGGTTCCGGATGGGGTATCTGCGGCTGCAGCGGGAAGATTACCGGGGCGCGGCAGAAGCCTTCGAAGGCTGCCTGAAGTATCGTCCGTCATGGCCGGAAGCGCACGCCAATCTGGCGCTGGCGTATAGCGGGCTGGGCGAGCGCGATCACGCGGAGCGGTTGTACGAGAAGATGCTGGACGCGGATCCGAAGAGTATGGACGCACTGCGCGGTCTGGCGGCGCTTTCCATTCAGGCCAACGATTTCGATACGGCGCTGGAGTTCCATGTGCGGCTGATCGATTTGGGCGAGCGGTCGGCGGAAGTGCTGTACAACGCGGGGTTGATGTACGAGAAGGCGGGCCAGTTGGACAAGGCGGTGCGGTTGTATCGCGATGCGCTCTCGCAGCAGGCGGACATGCCGGAAGCGCTGCTCAACCTGGGCCGAATTCTGGAATCGAACGGCAAGACGGATGAAGCGCGGTCGTGCTGGAGCAAGGCGCTGGAAGCGGAGCCGGCCTTGGCGCAAGGGTACTTCGGACCGGCGATCGACTAGTTTTTCGCGGACGTCAGGAAAAGGAAAAGCGCGGCCTTCGGGCTGCGCTTTTTTTGTGTGCGGGGCGCAGCGGCTCGAGTTCCTCACCCTCGAGAACTCTGCTACCTACCGAGGTGAGGGACAAAGAGAACATGGGCCGGCGATGAACCCCGATAAACGCCGATAGGAATTCTAGCGACTTTATCGAACGTGTTCCGCTTAGAGGCTTCGCAATTCCGGAGGGGAAAAAGAACATGCGAAGTCCACCCCTGCGGGGGATCCAAACCGCATCCTTCCAATCCTTGTCGGAACGGACAGGAGAACTGGCTACAGGAGCAGGACTCCGACGGTGAGGGTGACGATGGTGAGCGGCACTCCGGCGCGGGCGTATTCGCGAAAGGAGATTTCGACTTCGCCGCGGGCTCGTTGCACGACGATGAGGTTGGCCACGCTGCCGAGGAGGGTGAGGTTACCGGCGAGCGTGGTGGACATCGCCAGGGTGAGCCAGGCGCGGGTTGCGTTGGGCAGATGCGGGATGAAGCTCTTGAACACCAGGACCGCAGGCACGTTGCTGACGAGGTTAGAGAGTAGCGCGGCGAAGACGCTAAGGGGGCCGGGACGATCGAGATGGAAGCGACTGGCGGCGGCGAAGAGGTCGTGGGGGACGGACGTCTTCTCGAGTCCGGCAATGACGATGAAGAGGCCGATGAAAAGGACGAGGAGGCTCCAATCGATTTCCCGGTAGACCTTTTCGGGTTTGACGCGGCGGGTGACGAGGAGGAGGGCTCCGGCGATGACGGCGACTTTCGAGACGGGAAGTCCGGCGAAGAAGAAAAAGATCATGCCGATGGAAACGGCGAGAGATTTCCAGAGCAGGGGACGATTGATGCGGACGGGGCGGTGCTCGATGGTGAGCGCAGCGCGGCTGCGGAATTCATCGCGGTAGACGAGGGCGAGGATGGTAATGGTCAGCAGGAGTCCGGCGGCGGCGACGGGTGTGAGGGCGGCGGCGAAGGTGCGGTAGGGAATGCGAGAGAAGCTGCCGATCATCATATTCTGCGGATTGCCGGTGATGGTGGCGACGCTGCCAATGTTGGATGACATAGCGACGGCGAGCAGGTATGGGATGGGCTTGCGGCCGAGGCGGCGAGTGATTTCCAGCACGAGCGGTGTGAGGACGAGACACATGGTGTCGTTGACGAAGAAGGCGGAGAAGACACCGGAGACCAGGACGATGCCGGAGAGGAGTACGAGCGGGGCATGGGCGTGATCGACGACCCAGGCGCTGACGGCGGAGAAGAATCCCGAGAGGCGCAGGTTGGCGACCACGATCATCATTCCGAATAGAAGGATGATGGTGTCGTAATTGACGGCGGCGTAGGCTTCCTCGACTGTAAGGACATTGAAGGCGAGCATTAAGCTGGCGCCGATGATGGCGGCTCCCGTGCGGTCGATGCGGAGGAAGGGAATTCGTCCGGCGGCTAGGGTGAGATAGGTGCCGGCGAAAATAAGGATGGGAGCGAGCTGCAAGGTCTATTCTGGCATAGAACGCTGGTGGGAGACTCGGCAAGCGGTCATATGGTGGGTAATGGTGGGTAATTCTGGTATCCTGGATCTTGCCTTTGAACCTGTACCGCCGTCACTTCAGGCTGAAAAAGAAGTGCGTTGGGGACCACAAGCCGGACTCGTTCTCGTACGAGTACGACGAGATGCGGCGCGGTTGGACGCCGTGTAGTTGCCCGATCTACGCCAGCGGAAGAGTCGCTGGGAAATTTGGCCGCAAGAACACCGAGCAAGTGCGGTGGCCTGAAGCCAAAGGCGTTGCTCTCTTATGGGAGAAAGCGGCGGCTTGGGACACATTGCCGCCACAGCCGTTGTTTGCTCCCGCGCCGCAGGCCGATCCAAACCGCGTGACGATTAACTACGCCGTCAACCAGTACATGGACGAGCATCAACGGGGAGGGTCGGCCAGGGCCACCATCAGTGCATATGCTGAACGGTCCAATGCGCTCCGGCGATTTTGCACGCTTAAGGGCTACGTAATGCTGGATCAATTGGCTGCCCGTGACGTTAGGGAGTACAGGGCCACCTGGGACAATGGGCCCCGCACCAGGGCAAACAAGCTAAATTGGTTGCGAATCTTCTTTAACTACTGTGTTGCGCAACAATGGCTTGACGTGAGCCCGGCCGCATCCGTTACCAACCGGGGCATTGGTAAGGCCCGAGTCGCGGTGAACGTGCAGAAATCGCCCTTCACCGACGCTGAATTGAGCCGGATTTTCGCCGCATGTCAGAAACTGCCGTCTCATTCCTGGTTTAACGGGTGGGGCAAAGGCGAGTGGAGTGGTCGGGATCTAGAGGACTTCATCGCGGTCTTGGCGTACACCGGCCTGCGGATTTCCGACGTTGTCCAGTTCGATACCGCGAGGCTAAAGGGGAATCTCTGTTTCCTCCGCCAGCACAAGACCGGAAAGCCCCTATTCACTTGGCTTCCAGACTGGCTACGGGATCGACTTCAGGTGCGCACCGCCAAACATGGCACGCACATATTCAATCAATTTACTTTCAAGACCACGGATGTGCGGACGATGACGC
The DNA here is from genome assembly GCA_039934035.1 of Candidatus Solibacter sp. Classification (GTDB taxonomy): domain Bacteria; phylum Acidobacteriota; class Terriglobia; order Bryobacterales; family Bryobacteraceae; genus Solibacter. The sequence goes on from JBDTMZ010000061.1 coordinate 13,198, forward strand.
AAGTGTGGCGTAACAAGATCCGTATGGCGTTCGACATCGCAAGCAAGGATGTGGAGTTTCCGAAGCCCCCCACGCCACACCGTTTTCGGCATACGTTCGTTCGCGTCCTCCTTCAACACGGCGTCGATATTGAGGATGTTGCCGAACTTTCCGGTGATACACCGGAAGTAATCCGTCTGCACTATGCGGAGTGGTGCCCTGAGCGCCAGGACCGCTTAACTCGGGTCCTGCAAGAAGCATTTGCGGGGAAGCCAACCCCCGGACTGCTTGTCATTGAAGGCGGCCGCGACAAGTCGGCGTGATCCCCTGTGGCGCCCGTCGTTTCGGCCACTGCACGACAGACAGCCTGGCTCGCCGCACGGGGTGCCTGTGACCCCCATTGAATCCCTACAACAAGTGGTCACTATTCGTCTCCACTTAGACCGACCCCGCCTCTTGGCGGCCCCACACTGTAGCTTGGCCCGGTTTTGAGGTATCCCGGAGGTTGGCGGTCCCTACAGTGCTCTCCGCCCTCCCTCTGGTCGTACGGGGCTTAGGAACATGGTAGCGACGGCCGCACGCATATCATGATGCCACCGAGCATCCGGTGGAGCCGCGCCGCTCTTCCGCGCCGTACTCTACGCCCTGCGATCGTCGCTCCCGATGACGCCGCACCCGTTGCGGTGGCAGTCACGCCGCGCCCCCGGCCCGGCGCTCGTCGATCGTGGAGTGATGGGGGCGGGAGGGTGCCCCGCAGGCTCGGCGCACTTCGGCCACACTTACGGGCTCTGTACTGTCGTTACACTATGGTAAGGTCGGCGATCCGGTGAAAGCCACATCCATCGACAAAGGCATTGCGTGGGAGCGATTTTTCGACGCAGTGCAGGCCGAGTCCCCGCACGTCCTGGAGGACCTCCGCCTCGTGGCCCTCAGACCCTTCAAGGCGCTACTGCTCGGCAGGCCCTCGCGGGACAGTCCAGCCCGCAGACGCAAGCCCCTTGAATTCGTGATCGCCGACGCCGAAACCCTCGCCTACACGCGCTGGAAGTTACTAAAGGCGTCCCCTCTACCGGCCGCCGCCAAACTCACGCGGATTCTAACCGATTGGGCGACGCGCAACAGAATGCCCGAGTTGGACCCGAAGAACGATGCCCTCTTCGACTACGCGCTGGAGATCCTGCTCGGCATGTGTGACGGCCGGGACGGCCGTCTACCGTGGGCGTCACCACCTGATCCTTACGTTGCCGCCCTGGTTAAGGGGCCCGCGCCCGTGGAATTGCAACCGATCCGTATTCAGGCCGTCGCTCCCGCGCCGAAGCCGGATGAGAGCTTCGGTGCGTACGCCAAGCGCGCGTTCGCGCTCAATCGGCCTACCTTCGAACGCGCCTGGGCCAGGTGGAGGGCTGAACCTCGGGACGGCGGGCCTATTGCTCGGCGCTACCGCCTATTCGTGCGCCATCGCATCCTCGGGGAGAAACTGGAGGTCATTGCGGCAGAACATCGCGTGACCGCGCCCTCGGTTCGCCAATGGTTCGTCCCCGTCGAGAAGGCCCTCGGCGTTCGCGCCCTTCCAAATGGGCGTCCCCCCGACAGGTCTTAGCTGAGTCGCGGAAACCCCTCACGAAATTTGCGCGCACCTCGGAAATTTGTGAGGGGTTATTTCTAAGACAGGGCCCGATTCTTGGGATAACCTGTGGCTTGAGATGACCACGAGTTACTTCATGTAACCTCCTGGCAGCTTCCCTTGCGGGAGGGACATACCCCGCCCAAAATCCGGCAAGCTCCTTACCGGCATCGTAGGAGAGCTGCGCCGATCGCCAATATAAGGAGAAAGCATGAACCATTCCTATGCACAAGAAAGGTATGTGTTGCCCGCCGAAGAGTTCTCGCCCGCTTGGTACGTGGGCAACACTCCGCAGGAGCGTGGGTGTTCTCTGGTACGCGGCCTGAACGAGAAAGCGGCGACGTTGCCGCGATTTAGTGATGAGCGGGACAGTTTCGTTCAGCGGATCGGGAACGTCCTTCGGTGGCTCCCGCCACAGGTGGCCCAGGAACAGATCGACTTCCTGCTGGATAACGGCGTACTGGACATCGGTGAGGCTATCGCCCTGGACGGGAAGATACCCGCCACTGAGGAACAGCGCTCGCGGGCAGCCAAGCGGGATTCCGAGATGTTTATGGAAGCGCGGATTCTCAGGGTGCTTGCCGATAAGAAATCTCCTCAATGGATCACCGACTTGTTCTACCGCCTGCTGGCGCATTCCAGTTTCTCTGACCGCACTTGCTTCGACCAGGCCGTGAACGCCTTGACGCAGTCCGGGGATATTCGCCCGGTACAGGGCCGTAGCGGGTTGGGCATTGAGATTTCTTCCGAGCGAGCGCGCGCGGAGGGCCGGAGGTACCGGGAAATGCACCCCGCGCCGATATGGACGGCGGACACCATTCTCATTTTCGGTGAGGAACTCGCATTGCAGGTCCGCAATACGCAGGTAGTGGAATGGATCAAGGACATGATCTCGGTGCCGCTCACCAAGGAACTGTTCGCGTATTTTGACGACGGCTGGGATGACTGTAGCAGTGACCTGATGCGCTGGCATCTGAATGGGCTAGTCAAGGATGGCAGAGCCACGATGTGCACCGGCGCGGACGGGGTGCCGGAGGTATCCCTGTGAAGGCACAACTACGAGGAGTCCCAAATCCGGCGATGGACCAAACGACCGGAAAGATCGTTATGGCGTTGATTGCGAACCCGGACGCGCCCACGTTCGGGGCGCACGTGGGAGTGCTTGCGGCGTTGCCCGACAAAACGCTGAATTCAGTCTTCGCAGCGATCGGCAAGTCGTGCAAGATGACGCGGGAGAAATTCGATAGCGCGATCAAGCGGGCTCGCATGGATTTGGAGGAGGTGACGTTTCAGGGACTGCCTATCATCAAGGTTAACAACCGCTCCCTGAACGACGCCACAAAAGAAGTGATCGCGGCGCTGGAGGGGGCGAACACTCCTCCGGTTGTATTCAGGCGCGGCGATTCGCTCGTGACCGTGCGACGCGATCAATCCGGCGCGGCCGTCATGGCCCGGTACGATCCCCTTTTGCTGCGGTCGCGTATGGCCCGCACCGCAACGTTCGCGATGTACGGCGCTACGGGGCAACGGACGCTGTGTGCTCCTCCGATGGATTTCGTGAACGACGTGTTGAAATGCGACGAGGGGAATTTCCCGCTGCTCAAGGGCATCACCAACGTGCCGCCGCTTCACGCCAACGGGAGCGTCCGCACCGAGGTCGGCTACGATCCCGCGACGCAGTTGTATTACCAGACTGAACCTGGCTTTCAGTTAGGGCTCGTATCAAACCACCCGGTGCGCGCGGACGCAGAGCGCGCCGCCATTTTCATCAAGGACGAACTGCTCAATGATTTTCCGTTTGCGTCCGAGGCCGACCTTGCCAATGCCTTTGGCGCGCTGCTGACGGTCGTGCTGCGCCCCTCCATGCACCTTAAGGCACCGCTGATCACGCTCGACTCGCCATCGCCTGGAAGCGGCAAGAGCCTGTTGGCGTCAGCAATCGCAGCAGCGGGAACGGGAGAGCGCCCCGCCATGTACGCACTGCCGGACACTGAACCGGAGGTCAGAAAGGGAATCACCACGATGGTGGATACGGGCGCGCGGGTCGTCATCTACGACAATGTGAGCCGCACTGTGCGGTCCCCGGCATTGTCCAGTTTGCTGACTGCCGACGTTTGGGAAGATCGCCTGCTCGGTACCAACACGAGGATTAAGGTACCGCAGCAGGCTGTCTGGTTCGCCACCGGCAACAACATGAGCTTCAGCCGCGAGATGGCGCGCCGCGTGTGCCGAATCAAGATCGACCCCAAGATGGCGCACCCCGAAACGCGCACCGGCTTCAAGCGCAAGGATGACGCCCTGGTGAGCTGGGTGCTGCGCGAGCGCGGCGCGGTGGTGGCCGCGCTCATCACGATGACGCTCGCCTGGATGACTGCGGGCAGTCCGAAAGCGACCGTACCCCGTATCGGGAGTTTCGATGTGTGGGCCGAAACCATCGGCGGCATCCTGGACTTCGCGGGAGTGAAAGGATTTCTGGAAAACCTCACCGACGTGCGCACCGATGCGGACGAGGAATCCGAGGACTGGGAAGCCTTTCTTACGGCTTGGGCGAGAGCGTACGGCGATGCCGAAGTTTCGGCGCGCAGCATCGCTGATGACTTCATGCACAAAGAAATCCTGGCCGGACTTTTGCCCGAAGAACTTGGCGATCCTACGGGGGTGACGCTGGGTAAGCGATTGGGTAAGGCGCTGGCGCGAAAGGCGGGCACCCGGTTCGGTCAACGGGAGTTGCGTGTGGAGCGCGGTGGGATCGATAGCCACACTCGGATTGGCACGTGGCGTGTCGCGGGGAATCTGGACGGGTTACGGGTCGGTCCTCTTGACTTGATTAAATGCAGGGTTTGATTCCTGCGGCCAAAGCCTTAACCGACTGTTTCCACAGTGGGTTAGTGCAATTTGCTGTATTTGCTGGGTTACGCCTACCACAATGAGAGTGGTCAAACTGAGTGTGGAAGTAATGTGTGGAAGACTCGCGGCTAGTTAGGCATATACAGCAAACCCAGCAATACCCCGAAAGCTACAGAATTCCAAGCACTTACGAGTAAGAGCAAGCCCCGCACACCCAGCTTCCAAGGGCGGGGTAAGGAGAACGAGAAATGCAAGACGCTCGCGTGGCGGCGACTTTCGCCGACGCCCTGATGACTGTGGCAGAGGCCGCCGCAATCGCCAAGATTTCGCCTCGAACCATTCACCGCTGGATTAAATGCGGACTGATCCCTGGTTACGGCGTGGGCCGGAACCCGCGCGTATTGCTCGACGACGTGCTGCCAGCACGTAAGGCCCCGCAGACTCGGCCCAATGCGCAAGCGACTCATGGGAGGTCCCTGTGAGTTCACCCCACGCCGGGACTCTCGTGGTCCCGCTCGCCAATTTCGGGAGCAGCTTGTATACCATCAGAGAAGCCGCTTTGCTGACCAAGACCAGTGAAGAGACTCTGCGCCGCGCGGTCCGAGCAGGTTCGATCCAGGCATACGGAACCGCAGGCCGCTTGAGAATTAAGATTAACGACGTGCTGCCCGCCTACGTGCCGCGACGTAAGAAGTCGCGCAATGTCCGACTCTAAGATCCCACCCGTACCGCCTTCCCGCCGCCAAACCTCCACTACCCGAGAAACCTCCTAAGTGGGAGGCTCCCAGCGTTGTAATTCAATGCTTTGCGGCCAGCGCCCGCTCATCTTCCGCCGCCGCTGCCGGACCGGCGAGAATCCTGAATACCCCCCTGATAACGGCAGCATCGCCCCGCATCGCGGCGGCCATCGACGCCACGCTCCCGCCGCGCCGCCAGTGGCCCTGCCCTCGCCTTTCCCCCCATCGCCTCCCCCGTGATCGCTGCGCATCGCTCGCCGGTCCTGGCGCAAGGTCCAAGGCGCGCGGGGCTCGATTGGGCAATCTCCGCATCGGGCATCTACGGTTTCGGCGCGTTCAAGCGTGGTGGCAGGGAATGCGGAAGTGGTCACGCTACCGGCCGGGGGCGCATCGATGATTTCGGGCGCGGGAGGGGAGAGGCTAGGCCGCGAGGGCATAGTCTAAATGTTGGTTCTGGTACCGAAGTACTGTATCCAAGGGCCAGGTTTTACCCTTTAATGAGTGATTGACTGGGGGGGCCTCGACAGTACTTGACGACTCGACGGGAGTCCGATTAACTTTAGTGATAGGCAAGATAGTTCTTCTCGCCTACTGCCCCCCACGTCTTCGGGCCGGGATGAGAGCCCAAATGAATATACTGATCGTTGATGATGAATCACCCATTCGCAAGCTACTTTCCACCTGCTTCGCCCGCTCCGGGTTCGCGGTAGAAACCGCGTCGGATGGTGCCGACGCCATCGCTCTCTGCGAGACTAACAAGTTCGACGTGGTGCTTTCCGACGTAATGATGCCCAAAATCAACGGGCACCAACTGGCACAGTTTGTCGCCTTGAACTCACCAACGACAATTACTGTTCTCATGAGCGGCTACGATGCCACCTGTGAGGCATACCGTTACTCCCCGCGCGGCACCCTGGTCGCCAAGCCATTCCTGCCGCAGGACGTAGTTGACACTGTGCAGTCGTTGCTTGCACAACGTGCAACGGCGACGTTCTGACGTTAGACGCATCCCCCGCGCCGCGCCCCCCTTCGAGCGGCCAGATCGTCGGCGTGCCGTGAGCGCCGAAGCCGTCCCCGCGATGAATGCCGCGAACTCATGTACCAGGGCCAGCGGGAAGTTACTGCGATGGGACCGGCCCGGCACTATGCCCGCGAACTGCGGCGGCAGTGGTACTGCGTTCGCCCCATAGTAGGCGTAGTCGGTCGCGATCAGGACGTACCCGCCTCCCAGGTCTGTGGCGGCGTGTTCAGGCGAAGTGCGCACCGGCGTGCTGAATGTACCTGCCGCTGCCGTCCGGCTCGTACATGTTGTCGCCGCAGTGCCACTGTGGGTCACGATGACCCAGGTCCGGCACCTTCGACTTGAAGCGGGCGTCACGCCAGTACTCGTCGAACGTGAGCTTCTCAGCAACGTGCATCGCGTACACGAGCCGGTTGCCGCGTGCCTTCGCACTCAGACCAACGATCCAGTCGCCGGGCAGCGCCGCGCGGCGGATCTTGGGCTTGCAGCAAGCCAACGTGCAGTAGCCGTTGAACGGGTTCGGCGCGAAACCGGTGTCGAAGGGGATGATGTAGGAGAAGAGACGCATCGGCATCGGTGCTCATCATGCACGTCGTAGTCACCCGGCATTCACGGCCGTGGTTCCGAAGCCCAATCTTCGGGAAGTGCCGAACGGATCGGCTTTTTTGCGGTTTTTGTGCTGTGTGGTTCAAGTCCACTGCGCAGGTTCAACGCTTTGCTGTTCGGATCGGAGAACAAAAAGGACAATCGCCCACGGCCTGATAGAGGTCGCCTACATTGAGGGCGGCGGCCCCTAAGGGTGTGCTGACACTTTGATCCTTCGACGGAGGGTCTCAAGACCGACCAGCGCACCGCCAAGTAGGGCAAGTGTGATGCTGTCGTCGGGAACCGACGGGGTGCTGGCATCGTAATCGACGGACAATGTGGCCGTATAATTCCGACCGCCGTATGCTTGCATGGAATAGGTGCTGACAGAATTAAAACCTGGGGAATATGTAATCGGCGCAGGTACTTTGAGGGTCGAAATGCCGCTGACGGTGAGAGTGTTTCCAGCCGCGAGTTCATCGGAGAGGCCCAGTGCCACAAGGTCGTAGACAGCTTGACTGGAAACTTGGACTTGCGTGGGTCCCACTGTAATCATCGTCGGGGTTCCAAAAATATAGGCTGGTTCAGGGCTCACGCTGGCTGGCTGGTACGGGCACCCACCGTAACACGGAGAGCTAGGGGTAGAAGATACGACAGCCGACAGCGACTGCATACCGAACCCCGTCCCAAAATACCAGAAGTATAACCACTGCGACAGGTCCAGGCTCGCTGAGTTGATCGTTGCGCCCGCGAGCGCGGTTGGGAGCGTCATGATCAGGCTGAAGGAAACTTGATTACCGCTATCCGCCAGAAAGCCGCTTGAATTCAAGCTGTTACTGAGCGGCTGAGTCCGAACCTGATACGTTGTCATCAGGGACTGAGAGAGGCCCGTGCCTGCTCCCTGGGTGATTATGTCTCCATGACATATGCAAGCGAAAGTCAGGAGGCCAGCGACAACCAGTTGCGGTGTTGAGTAGAGTCGGTTCATTGAAAGCTCATCTTCTCCCGTGCGGGAGCGCCACACTTGCACGTTTCGGGCCCATTTGGTTTGGCTTCCCGTGCCACTGATAGCGCGCGCCTTTGGCGGCTAAGCCGAATATGCGAGCTGTAAAAAAGTCCGTCAGTTTTCGGCATATTAAGGTCTTAAAAAGACGTAAACGACTAACCGGGCGTAGGTTGCTGCGCAGGAATAGAAGTGTAAGAATCTCCGACGCCCACGGAGAGCCACTCAACACAGTCAGTAGCTCAAAGAGAGACCTCTGCTGCCATACTGATGGGGTTTGGGGGTGACCGTGGTTGTGACGGGTGCTGAGTAGTGCTGCCGTAAGTCACTGAAAAGAAACCATTGTAAACTATTCTGTAGAATAGGTATTGCATGGGGTGGGTTTTGGCCGTACACTGATGTCGTGGTCAAAGCGTTCGCATACCTCCGAGTCAGCGGCAAAGGGCAAGTTGACGGCGACGGCTTTACCCGCCAACTCACGGCGATCAAGCACTACGCTACCGAGCACCAGATCAAGATCGCCCAGGTCTTCAAGGAGAAGGGCGTCTCCGGCGCGAAGGATATGGCGCACCGGCCCGCGTTCATCGAAATGATGACGGCGCTGCACGGCAACGGCGTCAAGCTGGTGCTCGTCGAGCGTCTGGACCGGCTGGCGCGCGACCTGATGGTGCAAGAAACCATCATCGGCGACCTGCGCAAGCACGGCTTCGAACTGATTTCTGTGGCCGAACCGGATCTCCTGCAAGATGATCCCAGCCGCAAGCTCATGCGCCAGATTATGGGTTCGATCGCCGAGTACGAGAAGACCATGATCGTGCTCAAGTTGCGCGGGGCCCGGCAGCGGATGAAAGCCAAGACCGGCCGGTGCGAAGGCGCGAAGCCTTATGGCGAAATCTCCGGCGAGCGCCAGGTGATCGAGCGCATGAAAGAACTGCGCGCGACCGGCATGGGCTTCGACCGGATCGCCGCCGCCCTGAACGCGGAAGGCATTCTGCCCAGGCGCGGCAAGCAGTGGTGGGGATTGTCGGTCAATAAGGTGCTGACGCGGACGGAGTGAGCGGCGGCGCGCTCACCGGCCGCCGAGTCGATGACCGACGCGCACCGATCGGAGCGCGCCAAGAAGGGGGCCACTACGTGATGGAAGAAGACGGAGCGCGGCGCGGCGAAGTAGGCGACGGCCGTTGCCCTGGTACCGAACATCTCCGCTTGGGGGGCAGCACTTCGGCGACCCGCGCGACGGGGAGGGGGGGTGGTCGCGCATATGGATGGTAGAGGCAGGACACGAGCAACCGGGAATCCAAATTTTCAAATAAAAATATTGGAAGGCCGAAATCCCCCGGAGGCGCACCACCGCCGTGCTGTCTGATCCAATCGCGCGCGGCATGTAGCTAGCACGATCACTGAACGGTCGCCGCATCAAACTCACTCACATCTTCAGCGTCAACGGTGTAGCGTACCTGGATGGGCTGGCAGCAGACCTCGCAGTCCTCGATGAAAGTCTGGCGCTTCACCGATGTGTCCAGGACCATCGAGATGCGTTGCCAGCAGTACGGGCAGGTGAAGAAGTGTTCCATGAAATCGCGGTGTTGAACGCTCAGTGATGTAGCATCCTGAGTATACGACCGCCCC
>JBDTMZ010000062.1:0-100939 GCA_039934035.1 Candidatus Solibacter sp.
GAAATCGCGGTGTTGAACGCTCAGTGATGTAGCATCCTGAGTATACGACCGCCCCCGCATGGGGTCAGGTTGGCGGTCGTGCTTAAATACGAAGGTCCATGAAACTCCTCTCCTGGAACATCATGCACGGCGGCGGCACCCGCATACCGCGTATCGTTGACGCCATCGCCGCGCACGATGCCGACGTGATCGCGCTCACGGAATTCCGCACCACCTCCGGCGCGGCGATCTGTGGCGAGTTGGCGACGCGCGGCTGGCCGTACTCGGAATCCACGGGCCCGGCCGGTAGCGACAACGGTGTTTGCATCATCTCTCGGACACGTGTGGTGCGCACACCCTCGGACCCCGCACTGTCAGAGAACAGCGCGCGCTGGTTGGACGTTGACCTGCCGCAGTACGGGTTTGGTGTTGGCGTGCAGCACATCATGTGCTCATCGTCGAAACTCGGGGGCGGCATTCCCGGCGAAGCGAAGACGCGCTTCTGGAACGCGGTGATCGCGGCGGCAGGAGCCCGGCTCCACGCGCCGCACATGTTCGTCGGCGACTGGAACACGGGGCTGCACCGCATGGACGAGAAGGGCAAGACCTTCGCCTGCGCCGAGCACTTCGCCAAGCTGTCGGCGCTCGGCTGGACGGACCTGTGGCGGCACCATAACACCGGCGCTACTGAGTGGACTTGGTACTCCAAGCTAAAGGGCGGCGCTGTGGGCAACGGGTTCCGGCTCGATCACGCCTTCGCATCGCCGAGCCTGTGCCCCCGCATCATCTCATGCCGCTACTCGCACACGGAGCGGGAAGCGGGGCTCTCGGATCATTCGGTGGTGATTGTGGAAGTGGGGTAGCGGGCTACCGCCGCGCGCCCAATCCAGCCACGGTGACCTCCGCCACCACCTTCGTCGGCGTCATCCACCCCTTCCGCCACATGACGACGTACACCGCCACCAGCGCCGCGTACGTCGCCACCCAAAACCAGGGGGTCCACCAGGCGAGCCCATCGATGCGGAAGTCCGACATCGGCCACAAGAAGCGCGTGGCGTAGTAGCTCAGGCTATGCGTCGGGATGTCGATCAGGATGTGCAGGAGCCACCCAAGCAACGAGAACACGACGCGCCGCGCCAGGAGCGACACCAGGGCGAACGCCAGCAGGAAGACGATGAGGCTATGCCCGGCCTGATAGAGCGGCAGGCCGACATGGACGTGACCATGTTCTGGCACGGTGCCGCCCGCAACCCGGAGCCAGAGGCCAACCGCGACCGATGGTCCGAACGCCAGCACGTCGGGGAACGCGGTCCACCAGACCCCCCACGGAATGCTGATGCGCGCCGCCGCGCTTCTGTTCGCCGTGATGGCGGCCGCCGCCGCCCACAATCCGTGCGCCACGATTTCCATGAGACTCCGTGATAGCGCGTGGCGGGCGGGAGCGCAATCGCAAGCCCCTACCGTGCCGTCTTAACTTTCCTCCAATCCCACGGCGCGACCGACGACGCATCGACCCACAGCCCGCGCTTCGCCGCCCGCGCCTCCTGCTCAAGCACCGGCAGCACCGCGTCCCGCTTCGCATAGGTCCTGTACCACCACGCCAGCCCAGCGCGCACAACCTCCTCATCCTACTGCAGCCACCGCTTGGCCGCCGCGTGCAGAGCCCCACTGACGGCCGGGCCCGTAAATGCTGCATACTCAAAGCTGATGCCCAAACTCACTCCCGAAATCCTTATTGCCGCTATCGAAGGTTTCGAGTCCCACAAACGCCGGATAGACGATCAGATCAGCGCACTCCGCGCGATGTTGCCCGGCACTCCCGCTGCCACGCCGGAAGCCGCTCCAAAGACTCGCAAGGTTTCCGCTGCCGCCCGTCGCCGCATGGCGCTCGGCCAGCAGAAACGTTGGGCGGCAATCAAGGGAACAGGCGCGCCGTCAGCCTCGGGGGAACCGACCAAACCGAAACGGCAACTGAGTGCCGCTGGCAAGGCGGCGATTGTGGCCGCATTGAAGAAACGGTGGGCAGCGAAGAAAGCGGCGGCGAAGACGGCACCAGTCGTGACGAAGAAAGCGGCGGTGAAGAAGACTATCGCCAAGAAGGCACCGGCGAAGAAGGCTCCGGTGAAGAAGGCGGCGAAGGCACTGAAACAGGCCGCACCCGTCGCTCAGTAGACGCCGGGAATTGTCACTTGCCGCCGTTCGTTGAAATGGTAACGAGCGTTCTGCATTCGCCCAACAGGTCGCACCCCGGTGGGCATGAGTTCGACACTCGCAAAGACACCAAGTGAACTCGGCGGAAAGCTGTGCGCCTCCATCCCGGCCATGGGGGGCATTGTCCGTTCCGGGCTTCCTCAGCAACCATGTTCTTCAATATGAGCCATGAAGGCTCGTTTCCGTTCGTCCTTGATCGCAGTAGCCTTGCGGATTCGATCCTCATGGACCTGAAAGTCTGGATCGCCGCTGATGATGGCCTTCAGGTGCTCGTTCTGAAGTGCAACCAACTCCGTAACGCCTACGGCCACGCTCTGCAGCAGCCGTTGGCGGGTTTCGCAGTATGCGATTTGTGGTGTTTTTGAACTGCCCTCAGCCGCTCCCACGTTGGAAGTATCGCAAAGTGGTAGTGCATTCGGCATTGGGCGGCGGGACGCTTGTGTTTCGGGGCGCACATTGAGTCGGGACGGCGTCTCAGTTGCATCCGCATTCATCGCAACACGCCTTGCCCTTCAGCCCGTCCATGCCTTCTTTGGCGATGATCGGGACCATCGCCAGTCCCCCCACCACCACCCGGCAACGGCATTCAGGAGCAAGCCGCCCAACAGAATGCCGGAAAGGGTGTCCGAGAGCCAGAAGAGGGAGTACCGTTTCGCACACATGACAGACTCTTCTTCTTATGATCTGTCCGGTGGCACACCAGTTTGTCCTGGACAGGCCCGCGATGAGCGCGGTGGGTACTTGCATCTGCGCCGCCACGCTGGGCGGACTGACGGTCCCGCCGCCTCAAGGCGAGGCGGTTCAGGCGTGTGCTCCCCAGGGTTCCACCAACAGTGTTCCGCGCACCCTCTCCAGCCAGTGTGGCAATTGCGGTCGTTCGTGTATTATCGGGGCTGATCGGCGGCTTTCTCGCCAACGCAGTTGGCCCGTACGCGCTCAGGCGAGACCTACACCTTCAAGTCATCTATCACGTACGAGCCCGTCGCCTGCCCGAGCCCGTCGCCCTTACTACGCGGCACCAGATGCACGGCGGCGTGGACGCCGTCATCGAAACCGATGTCGAAGCTGTCGGGCGTCAGGCCGGTGAGCAGGCGGCTCCGCGCGTCCGCCACCAAGGCCCACAGACGGCCTAGTTTACTCCTTGACGAAATTGGTGCGATGGGATATGGCTGCGAGCACCATTCGCCCCACTCATGTATTATGTTTCGAGGGCTGCCGAAGCAGTCGCATGGATCATCTTGGAGGAATCACATGCCAAGGACATGGTGGGCGCTGCTGTTGTTTATCTTCTGGTGCGCATTGTCGTCGGCCCGTGCCGACGTGGTGACGGTCAGGTTTTGTGCCAACACCAGAAATACCGACCGAACAGTAACTGTGAACTTGTGGTTGCACAACGTCGTCACCGGCAAGGACACAAGTGTGGGTGTTCTGAACTACAGCCAGCCGAAAACACTCTCGGTTTCGATTGACGCTGGCAACTATAAAATTGGCGGCTTTGCCAATGGACGAATACCCATACGCGCCTCGGACCCGGTCGGTTTAGGCTCTGGCGCATCATTTGGAGTTGGTGCAATCGTTTGGGGAGACGCTTCATTACCAGCCGAAATCACTTTGGATCGTGGCTCGTGCTCAAGTTGATGCCTCTCGGTACGTTTGATAGGAGCGCTCAGGGGCAACACAGCGTTGAAGAAATCGGGAACGGCAAGCGGCCGGGCTTCCAAGCATTACAACTGATGCGCCAACTGACACTGTTTTGGCCATCCGCGCCGACAGCGGTTTGGATTATTATCGTGTAGCAAGCAATCTGGAGCCGAGACCTTGAACAAATCACCGGGAGCCGAACGATTAAACTGGTACGCGGGAATATTCAGCTTCGTCTTGGCACTCTGGATCTGGCTTGGCACTCCGCAAGCAAAAAAACCGAATGCCGAACCCGAACCTCAGCGGACGATTACTACGGGTCCTTCGACTGAAATTCAGAAGGACCTACCGCCTCCAGCGCATGACCCTCCTTTGAAGCAATACAAGGACTCATATTTGTCGTTTACGTATCCCTCGGATTGGGACCTGCAAACGCAGGAGAAGGTGGTCATCATCAGAAGTCCTCGAAAAGCAAATGGGCGGAGCATTGTTCTCGACTTCGCGCCGCAGCCTGCGAATCAAACGATAGAGTCCCTTCTCGGGCTGTACGAGGATCGATATCGGAAGGTGGCACAGTCGTTAGGAAAGGAGGTTTCATTCCTGAATGAGGATATAACCCTCGGTACGCACGTCGGCAACACGAAGGTGGCAGTGATTAGGAATAGTGACACTCCGTCGATAATGCAAACGACGCTCGTTCCGATTGGGGTTTGCGGCTATTTGGCTGGCGGTATCACGGCAAATTCCCTCGACGGCGAGGCCGCAGAAAGTATGTTTCGACGGATCATGGCGGAAATCTTGGACCAAGCGGATTGTCAGCTACCTTCGGTGCGCTAGAGGCCGATAGCTCCGCCCTGACTCGTAGAGAATTGTCGCTCGGCCCACCACATGTGTTGCGCAACGATCCTTGTGACTCCCCCGGCGTCAAACAGCCGGAGTACCAGACGTAGCCGGACCCGGAGGCATATCGCACCCGATCTACATGAAAAAACCGGCCAAATCTTGCCGCGCGAAAAGTCTAGCGTAAGTGACTTAGAGTCAGGCAGTTTGGCCGGTTTTTTAGCGTTTATCTGGTCCATCTGGTCCATTCTCTGCACGCGCCACATTCCGAACAAGTTATCGCCGCGCGGGCTTGACGATTGGCCAGATAAACGGCATAGTGGCCGGGCCCCACCGGGTGGGCGTCGCGCAGCGCCAGCGCGTGCTCGGTGGCGGCGCCGATGCGGGCGGTATCGAGCTTGCAGAAGGGGCAGGCCAAGCAACGAGGTTACCCGAACGCGCGGGAGAAAGCGACGGGCCCGCCGCCTGCTCCCTGAGCAGCAGCCCTAGAGATTCATACCAGTACGTCCCGTTACCACACCCCGCCACGTAGCCCGCCAGTTCCATTGTCACTTCCAGCGCCGGACCCTACCATGAGGGAGTGGGATCTGGAGGCTGCCCAACCCCGAAGAAGTCGCCGAGGCGTACGTCATGGGAACGCTGGACCCGGCCGATGCGGCAGCGTTCGAGGCGCACTACATAGCGTGCGCCGGGTGTGCAGACGTGCTCCAGGAGAGCGCCGGGGATGTGGACGCCATGCAGGCCGCCGCTCGCAAGCTCCGCGCCGGTCAGTCGCGCAGCTAACCCGCCACCTGCCGCGCCGGTGTAGTGGCGCTCAATCTCCAGTAACGGCGTCCTTCGTTCACAATGGGTTGTAGTCCCACCCTTTTGCGGGGCCGCTGAATCGGGCAGGACCGGGCGATCTTATCACGTCATCTCGTTTCGACACTCCTCAGGAAATCGGACAACTCCTTGTCGCACGTTCCAGGAGGAATGATTTTCGCAGCCCCAAGCAGCGCTCCTTCGAGGACAATCTGGCGCAGTTCGACGGCGGAAATATGAGCCTCTATCGGGTCATCGAGGCCGATAATCAGAGGCTCGTCTTCTGGACCCTCAGGCAGTAGAAAGTTGAAGTACTGGCCCTCGTGAACTACGTCGCAACGGACATCGTACAAAAGATCCACGGCCTCTACCAGACCGAGGTAACCACCAGGGACAGTCGAGAAGGCGCGCTCAAGGCGGTGCCGGTGCAGATCAGAGCAGATATCGCGGAAGAAGAGCTGAACGTGATAACCTGATTTCCCTTCTCCAGTGAACCCAGACACCATCTTCGCGACTGCTTCAGCGGCTATGAGGTAGAAGGCGATATATAACGCGGCTCGGCCCTTAGCGACCTCCTCAATCCGATCGGCCAGCCAGAGCATACGGGCCGTCTGATGCACAACGATTTTCGCTTTACTCTCGTTAGCATCGACCTGCTCGACACTAGCGACAAAACGAGCCGCTGATTCAGGGTCGGTGAACGCTCCTCGGAAGAACTCGGGAAAGTTGATGCGCGCAACGTGGAGAGACACCGACCATCGTCGCGCCCTCCATCGCCCCAGTCAACTATCACCCATCACCCAGACTCTTCTCGCCACAGTCTCCGGTAATGCCGTTTACCATTCGTTGGTCAGGCTCAGGCGTCCGAATGATGCGTCTCTAATCTTGAGCCTTAGCAGCGACGATCTTGCGGATCAGCTTGAATTGTGATCCCTTCGATTCGCAGAAATACGTGCCGCAGTGTCTCATCTTCCGGGCATCCCCGCGCAACCAGCAAGCGGCTGTTAAGTTTGTACGACAATGGCTCGTATTGCTTTTCAGAAACGTCACCGTGCCGCAGAATCCTGCCATACCCAAGAATCCCGAACGGACTAGAGCCGATGGTGCCGTTCTTTGCGTCCACAACGGCAATTGAGACACAAGATGTTCCGCACCCCACTCTACAATTGTGTAGTGTCCCGACGAGTTCGGACCCTTCGATGCACCCTCACGAATGCGTGTGGGAAAAAGCCGATCATTCGCATAAGGAACTTCGGCCATACCGGCCTGCCAGTGAAACTCTCGCCAGTCGGAAGGTCTTCAAATCGTGGCATAACATCTGGATCTTGAGCCCACGCAGAGGTTATCAGGACACAAGCCAACGGCACACTAAACACACCTTCGCGCCTTCAGCATAAACCAGATAGAGTGGCCCGAAACCGTGGTGCTAAGTGCCGCTGTGGTTGGTAAGTGGCTACCCGAAACCGCCCCTTATTCCTCCATCGTCTCGCGCACCCGCTCCGCGATCACGGCCACATCGTCATCCGCCGCAAATGCCACGGTACGCTCGACGCCTTGAGGCCCGGTGATGAGCATTTGGAACCCGCCACGGAATGGGTCCGCCGCTATCCACGCTTCGTGTGGCCCGGTGACGTGCTTGCCGCCTGCGACGACCGCCGCCTCGATGCGCTCGCGGCGCGTGCTGGCGATGCCCTTTATGGCGAAGACGGTGATCGGCATACAGTGACACCGACGAAGCGCACCGGAGCCAGTACGATTTTATCGACGGCTTCGCCCGCCACATGCGTGACGCCCTGCCCAAGGCGAGCTTTATCGGGTTCACCGGCACGCCGATCGAATCGACCGACAAAAACACGCAGGCGGTGTTCGGCGACTACATCAGCGTGTACGACATCCAGCGCGCCGTGCAGGATGGAGCCACGGTGCCGATCTACTACGAGAGCCGTTTGGCGAAGCTCGACGTGGATGGGACCGAGATGCTTAAGGTGGACGCCGCGTTCGATGAGGTTACCGAAACCGAGGAACAGGACCGCAAGGAGAAGCTGAAATCGAAGTGGGCGGCGCTGGAGGCCATCGTCGGCGCGGAGAAACGTATCGAACTCATCGCCAACGACCTGGTTAAGCACTTCGAGCAGCGCCTGGAGGCGATGGACGGTAAGGCGATGGTTGTGTGCATGAGCCGCCGCATCTGCGTGGAGCTGTACAACGCGCTAGTGAAGCTCCGGCCACACTGGCATGATCCCGACGATGCCAAGGGCGCGCTCAAGGTGGTCATGACCGGCTCGGCATCCGACCATGAAGATTGGCAACAGCATATCCGCAACAAGCCTCGCATGGAGGAACTGCGGAAGCGTTTCAAGAGCCCCGCCGACCCGTTTAAGATCGTGATCGTGCGCGACATGTGGCTCACCGGCTTCGATGCTCCGTGCCTGCACACCATGTACATCGACAAGGCGATGCGCGGGCACGGCCTGATGCAGGCCATCGCGCGCGTGAACCGCGTCTTCAAGGACAAGCCGGGCGGGCTCGTGGTGGATTACCTTGGGCTGGCCGAGCAGTTGAAGGCGGCGCTTAGCACGTACACCGAAAGCGGCGGCAAGGGCGACACGGCGATCGACAAGGAAGAAGCCGTCGCCGTGATGCTGGAGAAGTACGAAATTTGCTGCGGCCTGTTCGCCGGGTTCGATTGGGACCTGTGGAGTACCGGCACCGCGCACCAACGTATCGGCCTGCTGCCGCCCGCGATGGAACACATCCTGGCTCAGGAGGACGGCAAGGCGCGCCTCATGAAGGCCGTCATGGACCTGTCGGCGGCGTTCGCGCTCGCGGTGCCCGACCCCGAGGCAATCGGCATCCGCGATGACGTGGCATTCTTCCAGACCGTGAAGGCGGCGCTCATGAAGTCCACGGCCGGGCCCGGCAAGGCGGAAGAAGACCTGGATCATGCCGTGCGGCAGATTGTCTCGAAGGCCATCTCCACGGACGGTGTGGTGGATCTGTTCTCGGCGGCCGGGCTGAAGCGGCCGGACATTTCGATCCTGTCCGATGAATTCCTGGCTGACGTACAGGGGATGCCGCACCGTAACCTCGCGGTGGAGTTGCTCCGCAAGCTACTGAATGACGAGTTGAAGCTACGCACGCGGACAAACCTCGTCAAGTCGCGCATGTTCTCGGAGATGTTGGAGGGCGCGGTGCGTAAGTACCACAACCGCGCCGTGGAGACGGCCCAGGTAATTGAAGAGTTGATCGAGCTTGCCAAGGAGATGCGGGCGGCGAACCAGCGGGGCGTGGACCTCGGCCTCAACGGCGATGAGCTTGCGTTCTACGACGCGCTCGAAGTGAACGACAGCGCCGTCGCCGTGCTCGGGGAGCCGACGCTTAAGATGATCGCGCGCGAACTGGTGGACGCCGTGCGGCGCAACGCGCGCATCGACTGGACGATCAAGGAGTCGGTACGCGCGCAGATCAGGGTGATGGTGAAACGCATACTCAAGAAGTACGGCTACCCGCCCGACAAGCAGGAGCGGGCGACGATCACGGTGCTGGAGCAGGCGGAAGTCTTGTGCAAGGACTGGGCGGCGTGACAGGCTACAGGATCGGCGAGCACGTTGAGCACCCCACTTTCGGCCCAGGCATAGTCCTCAAGTGCGACGAAGAACACGTCGAGATCGATTTCCGACACGCGGGCGTCAAGACGCTTGCTGCTGCCTTTGCCTTGCGCGTGCTGACGGTCACGAGCTACCGGGGCGAGAATATGGAGCCCGAGCAGAAGGTTCACTCCGAACCCCCGGATGGCCCCCTCGGTGGGCACGCCTATCGCGATTCTTGGGAGTTTGACATGACCACTCCGAACACACCCCTGTACCGCAACGGGCGCGGATGGCGTAAGGGGTGAAGGTCTAAACGTCGCGCTATTCCTCAAACAACTCCTTCACCGGCACCCCAAGTGCGCCCGCGATCCTGATGATATTGCGCAGGGCCGGATTGCGGCGCGCCGTTTCGATGCCGCCCAGGTACGTGCGGTGAATGCCAGCTTCCTCGGCAAGCCGTTCCTGTGACCACCCCTTCGCCTGACGGAGGTTCCGTATCCGTACAGCGAAGTTGCGTACGATCTTGTCTTCGCGCCTCAATCCCTCATGGTCTTGGGGTGCATACTATGAGTCCACAGAATATGAGTAACAATGTGTGCTACCGTTTGAGATGGATACGTCTTAAATGGCTCACGAACTGTTGATCGAAGATGACCGGGCGGCGATGATGTACGTCGGCCGGGAACCCTGGCACGGGCGCTCTGTTGGCTCACGACTCGCAGAAACGGGCGGACGCTGTGGACAATGATTCCGAACGTGATCGGCCAACGCCGAGAATTGGGTCGCCCCCTTGGCTGCAGGTAGCGGATGAAGATTGGGGGTCAGCCGATTTTGGAAGCCGTCCCTCGAAGAATGCTTATCAGTTGCAGATGCGCAAACCTGTGGACGACCTTCCGGTCTTCCCTAGACCGGGTCAGCGCCGCGACTGGAAGTTGCCTGACTCGGTCGTGGTTGTAGGCTCCGTTGGTGCGCTGATCCTGGGCGGCGTTCTGTTTTCAATAATTGTCGGGTCAAGCTCGAAATGGGTATTCTTCGTCGGCAGCCTTCTAGGAGCAGCCGCAGCCCTACTCGTATGGGCGCTATGTGTCTGGATCTGGTGGAACATTGCCGCACTCGTTGGCAGGATCAAATGGGGCCCGCTGATGATTGCAGCGGTGGCCGCGATGCAGAGAGTCAAACGCATGTTCTTCACGCGCTCAAACCGTCCGCGCTAGGCGCGTCCAGATTGCCATCGCCGTGGGCGAGTTTGACTTGTTCAATGGTTCTGCCCGCCCCAACGCTCGCCGCACCCGCTGCCAATCCCGCAACTGCGCATCCATCGGCCGGTGCGTATTGAGAATGCGAGCGCCACAGTGGTACATCGGGAAGCAGCGAGTCCCGCTTGCCAGCATCAAGCCCTCCGGCATCTCCACGGCCGCCCTGAACGCCATGCGCGGCAACTCATAGACGGCGGCCATGGCCTTGCATGCCCGCTCACCGAGCGTCACAACTACACTGGGCGAGATCAGGTCGATCGTAGGCTTCAAAAACCCGATTCCACAGTCCGCGAACCATTGTGGCTGCACTTTCGCCTGCATCCCGCCTTCCTTCAGGCAGAGGATCGCGTTCGTCATGAACACCGCACCGCCGCCCGCGTCGCCCGCCATGGGTGCGGCGATATTGATGCCGATGGTAGCCAGCAACTTCATGAGCGTGACGTTCGTCGGGTTGCCGGGCTTCTCGGGCCCTTGTTGGCGGTGAAGTAGCCGGTGTCTCCCCAGTCCTGGCCGACGATCACCAGACGGGCGTTGAGGTTGCCTTGCCACAGGCTCCACGGGCCGATGGCTTCGGAATCGTGGTTGCCGCCATCGCAGGCGGCCGGGTTGATGAGCCCGGCGCAGGCGCGGCAGGATCGGCGCGCGGCCACCAGGGCGGCGTAGGGGGCGGAGCGGTCAGTGCGGATCACGGGAGCATTGTAGCGGGCGGCTATTCACTCGTGGCCGCGCCCTTGGGTTCGGGCTGCGTTTTCAGATCCCGCACCATCTTGTCGAACACCCGCTGGTAGGCACCGTGGTCCTTCCAGTTGGAGAAGTCAGGTACGAAATACTCGCGGATCTCGCGGGCGCTGTCGATCCCGGTGTCGGCATCGAACAGCTTCCACTCCTTAATGCGGTCGAACGGCACCAGCGTCAAGGGGAATAGCATCTGCCGCCGTTGCTGCGTCTCCTTGGCGCGCGCGTTGGCGATCTCGGTCTTTACCCAATTGCTGCCCATACTGGCGTCAGACAGGATCAGCAGCAGCTTGTCATACACCTTGATGGCTTCGTCGATCTGCTCATGAATCTTCTTACCGCCCTGGATGTCGTGTGGCGCGAACCAGCACCGTACCCCGCGCGCTTGCAGGTCGGCGTGAAGGCGATCGGCGAACGTCTGATCCTGGGTGCTGTAGGAGATGAATACGGAGTAGAAATCCAGGGCCGCGCCCGTGAGCGAATGCATGTAGGTGATGAAGTAGTCGGGGACACCGCAACCACGCAGGAAGACCTCGGGGATCTTGCCGCCGCTGCGGTAGATGGTGTCGATGCCGATGGTCGAAGGCTCCAGGTGCTTCACGCTTTCGAGGTTTAGCGCCACACTCAGGTCAACACCCGCAAAAGACGTCCGCCCCACCGCCGACCCGCCGAAGTCCGTCCCGTTGAGGTCCGTCCCACTGAGGTTCGCCCCACTGAGGCTCGCCCCGGTAAGGTTCGCCCCACTGAGGTTCGCCTCGCTGAGGTCCGCACGGCTGAGGTTCGCCTGGCTGAGGTTAGCCTCGTTGAGGGCCGCGCCGCGAAGGTCCGCCCGGTGGAAGGCCGCTCGACTGAGGTCCGACTGGCTGAGATTCGCCTGGCTGAGATCTGCCTGGCTCAGGTTCGCCTGGCTGAGGTTCGCCCGGCTGAAGTCAGTCCGGCTGAGGTCGGCACCTATCAGACTCGCTTGGTTAAGCTTCGCCCGGCTGAGGTCCGCCCCGATGAGGCTCGGCCGTCCGACGTTTACCCGTTTGAGGCTCGCCTTCCGCCACGCATTCCACGCCGCGACGCCCTTCGCCAAAATATCCACGTGCTCTTGGTTCGCCATTGGCCAGCATCATAGCGCATGACGGGCGGGCACGCCTCAAGCGCCATCCATCAAAGAAGCGCCATCCATCACCCGCTCCATCGTCGGCGCGACCGTGCCGACTAGGTACGGCATCCGATCATTCAGTCCCCAATTCAGAGCGCCGCGCGCTGAGGGGTGGGAGAACGACACCAGCGTGGCCGCCGCGCCGCCGATCTGTACCTGCTCGACACCATCACTTGGCCGCCGCGCTGGCAGGCCGTAGGCGCGGGCGATCCACCGCCGCACCCCGTAGCCCTGCGCGAC
This sequence comes from Candidatus Solibacter sp., assembly GCA_039934035.1. Classification (GTDB taxonomy): domain Bacteria; phylum Acidobacteriota; class Terriglobia; order Bryobacterales; family Bryobacteraceae; genus Solibacter. The sequence continues at coordinate 12,444 of JBDTMZ010000062.1, forward strand.
CACAAGCGTGGGCTCCAGGGCTTCCAGGGCGGCGCGGAAGTGGTGCGTGCAGTTGGCGCGCATCGTGCGGGTGGACCGGCCGAGACTGCCCCCCAGGGCAAACCGCTTGGGCGCGGCAGGGCCACGGCAGACGGCGGGTAATAGTGGGCAACGGCTTCATTGAATCGGCTCGAGAGATGGTGAAAAACTACTAAGAATCAACGACTTACAGACATTCATTCGATCATCATATTCTGCGGATTGCCGGTGATGGTGGCGACGCTGCCGATGTTGGATGACATAGCGACGGCGAGCAGGTAGGGGATAGGCTTGCGGCCGAGGCGGCGTGTGATTTCCAGTACGAGCGGCGTGAGGACGAGACACATGGTGTCGTTGACGAAGAAGGCGGAGAAGACACCGGAGACCAGGACGATGCCGGAGAGGAGTACGAGCGGGGCATGGGCGTGATCGACGACCCAGGCGCTGACGGCGGAGAAGAATCCCGAGAGGCGCAGGTTGGCGACCACGATCATCATTCCGAATAGAAGGATGATGGTGTCGTAATTGACGGCGGCGTAGGCTTCCTCGACTGTAAGGACATTGAAGGCGAGCATTAAGCTGGCGCCGATGATGGCGGCTCCCGTGCGGTCGATGCGGAGGAAGGGAATTCGTCCGGCGGCTAGGGTGAGATAGGTGCCGGCGAAAATAAGGATGGGAGCGAGCAATTCTAATGATGGCATGGGCGCGGCGGAGATTTGCGGAGATGCCCGGCGATACAATGTTGGTATGACTGAGGAAGAACGCGAAACGATGAAGGCCACGGCGTCGGCGGGCGTCGGCGCCGGGGTGGGGACCGCGGGCGGGGCGTCGATCGGGGTGTTGGAACTGGCGGCACAGGGTGCCGTAACGGGGTTGTCGGCGGGACTGGTGATTGGTTTGGGCGCGTTGGCGGGAGCGGCGCTGGGCTTCGCCGGCTACGGACTCTACCGCAACATGAAGAGTAAGAAGAAGGCGTAGAGAGGGAGCACTTCCACGGGCCGCGCGTCGCGGGATCTGCGAGCCCGACAGGTTGCATCCGTATCGGTTGAAATCGAGAAGGCGCCGTTGTCGCTGTGTCTGACCACCGAGCCTACGATACCGGACCGCGGCTGAAGCGAGTACTCCCGTGGCCTCTAGAGCGGGCCAGTCGATTGGACACGGTAGCTCGAATTACCCATGTGCTATCTTTCGGACAGCTAAGGGTTGAGTGTCGTTCGACACACCCATAATGGATTGAATTGGCATCCCGTATGGAACTGGAGAACGCACTCGAACTGATTCGCCGCTATCGCGGACCTGTCACGCACATTGGTCTAAGCAAGGGCGGGGAGATGTATTACATTTTGGAGAGTACCGGAGAGACTTTCCTGCCTAAGGAACTGCTGGGGCTGGCCAGCGAGTTACAGCAGGAGGAAGACGGCTCTCGCATCGGCTCCGGTTCGGGCGATTAAACGTATCGGGAATAAGTGCGCAGGACCCCCGGTGCGGGCGCGCTATTCTGCGCGGCGGCGCCGAATCAGCCAAGGCTCGATGGCGCCCGGGTTTTCGAGGATTTCCGATTCGAGCTCCTGAAACTGGGTGTCCACCACGGCGCGCTCAATGGCGTAGCCGAGCGAAGGGTCGCCGGTTTCCTGACGCTTCTGCTCGATGAGGGCCAGAACTGCTTCGGCCAACTTCACTCTGTCTGCTGTGTTGCTCATAGCTCTTACCCTCCTGACGATATAGACGGCGAAGATACAAAGAAGTTGCATGTATTTGTTTGGCGGAAGCGGCAACGGTGCGCCGCTATAATTGCAGAATGAGGCTTTGGCGAGTCTTTCCGATGCTTTCGCTGGCGCTGAGCTGCCTGGCGCAAACGCGCGACGGCGACTTTAACAAGTTGGCGGATCGATTCTTCGACCAAGTGTATTTCCAGTACGACCCGGTAGCGGGGACCGCGGCGGGCTTTCACCAGTACGATGCAAAGCTCGCGGTGGGCGCGCGGGCGGAGATCGACGCGGAGACGGAGGCGCTGCATCGCTTCGAACGCGAGGTGGACGGTTTTGGCGCGAACGGGCTCTCGCCGCTGGCGGCAGCGGATCGCGAGTTGCTGCTATCCCAGATACGCGGACAGTTGCTCACCCTGGAAACGATTCGCCCGTGGGAGAAGAATCCGGATGTCTATTCGTCGGGAATTTCGAGCGCAGTTTTCGTAATGATGAGCCGCAGCTTCGCGCCTCCGGCAGAGCGTTTGAAAGCGGTGATTGCGAGAGAGCGGCTGGCGCTGAAGCTTTTTGAATCGGCGCGAGCAAACCTGAAGAATCCGCCGCGGATTTACACTGAGGTTGCGATTGAGCAGTTGCCGGGGATCATCAGCTTTTTCCAGAAGGACGTGCCGGCAGCCTTCCAAAGCGTGAAAGATGCGGCGTTGCTGGCGGAGTTCCGGACCGCGAATCAGGGCGTCATCGAGGCGCTGAAGCAGTACGAAGCGTTCCTGAAGAACGACCTGCTGGCGCGGTCGAAAGGCGAGTTCCAGATCGGGGCGGAGACCTACCGCAAGAAACTGCTGTACGACGAGATGGTGGAGATTCCGTTGGACCGGCTGCTGGCAGTGGGGTGGGAGGACCTGAGGCGCAACCAGGAGGAGTTTAGGCGGGTGGCCGCGCAGGTGGACAAATCGCGCACGGCCGAACAGATTTTGAATGAATCGCTGCTGGATCATCCGGCAGGCAACAAACTGCTGGGCAGCTTCCGAGACATCCTGCAGGGATTACGGGAATTTATCGAGACGAACCACATCGTGACGATTCCTTCGAAGGTCCCGCCGATTGTGGAGGAGACGCCACCGTTCATGCGTGCGCTGACCACGGCGAGCATGGACACTCCGGGACCGTTCGAGAAGGTCGCGAAGGAAGCGTTCTTCAACGTGACGCTGCCCGAGAAGGATTGGAGCGCGAAGCAGACGGAAGAATACCTGCAGGGGTTCAATCGCGGGACGATCCTCAGCACGGCGGTCCACGAGGTTTATCCAGGGCACTACACGCAGTTCCTGTGGATCGCGCAGGCGCCGAGCAAGGTGCGCAAGCTGCTTGGGTGTGGCTCGAATGCGGAAGGCTGGGCGCACTACACGGAGCAGATGATGCTGGACGAGGGCTACGGCAAGGGAAACCTGAAGCTGCGCCTGGGACAGTTGCAGGACGCGCTGCTGCGCAATGCGCGATTCATCGTTGGGATACAGATGCACACCGGGAAAATGACGATGGCCGAGGCGGTGGAGTTCTTTGTGAAGGAAGGCTACCAGGTGCGTCCGGTGGCGGAGAAGGAGGCCAAGCGCGGCACCAGCGATCCGACGTACCTGGTGTACACGGTGGGCAAGCTGGAGATTCTGAAGTTGCGGGAAGACTACAAAAAGATGAAGGGCGCGCAGTTTACGCTGCAGGGCTTCCACGATGCATTTTTGCAGCAGGGGTACCCTCCGGTGAAGATCGTGCGCAAGGCGCTGTTGGGCGACGATTCGCCCGTGTTGTAGGCGCGCCACAAGGCTTCAGACGATGTGTACGGCGGTGGTGGCGAGCAGGGTTCCGATCGCGGCTCCGGCGGCGACATCGCTTAGGAAGTGCATGCCGAGCAGTACGCGTGAGGCGGCAACGCTGACGGCGCAAAAGAGCAGGGCAGGGAGCAGGGCAGGGTAGAACGCGCTGATCGAGAGCGCCACCGCGAAAGCCGTAATGGTGTGGCCGGAGGGAAACGAGAACTGGTCGGGCGGCAGCAAGGTGGCCCAACAGTGAGGCTCAAATGTGCAGGGGCGTTTCCGGCCGGTGAGTTTCTTTAACCTTTGAAAGAGCAGGATGCCGGACAGGGAAGCCAGGAATGCGGCGGCGACCGCGCGGAAGCGGTCGGGTCCCCCAGTGAGGAGGATGACGATAGCGAGCGCGCCCCACAGCCAGCCATCGCCGGCGCGGGTGGCCAGCAGCGCCCAGAAGCGGATCCAGCCGGGTGCGGGCCAGCGATTGACGCGGCGCATCAGGCGGTGATCGCCACCCGCGATGTAATGCATTGCGGCGGACAGGGTCATGGTCTTACCTCGGCGAGGGCCGGCTGTGTGCCGGGCCATATTGCAGCTACATGGCACGCCATATTGCACGTGGCGGGGCAAAGTACGAATGGGCACCATCGAGGCGCCGGACGACGTTTCGTGCCTAGCCTACCGTGGTTGTACCGTGGGAACGGTCACACTCAGGTGACAGCGGGGAAAAACATTGGTGAATTGAAATGGTTTGAGGCGCGCAAAGTATGCCGCCATGCAACAATCGTGAGGAGTGAAGGTCGACTTCATCTATTTCGATGCAGGCGGCGGCCATCGGGCGGCTGCGACGGCGCTGCGCCAGGTGATAGAGCAGCAGGGGCGGCGCTTCGAAATCCGCATGGTCAACCTGCAGGAAGTGCTGGACGAAGTCGATGTATTCCGCAAGGCGACCGGCTTGCGGCTGCAGGATGTCTACAACCTGATGTTGAAGAAGGGCTGGACGATCGGTTCGCCGCAGCTGATGGTGGGCATGCACGGGGTGATCCGGTTGTTCCACCGAAAAACGGTGCGTCTGCTAGAGAATTTCTGGAGAGCGCGGCGCCCGGATATGGTGGTGTCGCTGGTGCCGAATCTGGACCGCGCCTTGTGCGAGAGCCTGCGGAAGGCCCGTCCCGGCGCACCGTTCGTGACGATTCTCACGGACATTGCGGATTACCCGCCGCACTTCTGGATGGAGAAGCAGGTGCAGCATTTTATCTGCGGGTCGTCCAAGGCAGTGGAGCAGGCGCGGGGGTTGGGGCACGCGGATGACAAGATTCACCCGGTATCGGGGATGATTCTGAATCCCCGGTTCTATGAGATCGCGCCGTTGGCGGAGGAGGAGCGGGCGGCGGAACGGGTGAAGTTGGGGTTCGACGCGGGCCAACCGGTCGGGCTGATGTTGTTCGGCGGCGAAGGATCGAGCGTGATGCGCGAGGTAGCGGCCCGGCTGAACGACCGCCAACTGCTGGTGATCTGCGGGAAGAACGAACGACTGCGGCAGCACTTGCAGGGGTTGCCCCACGGGGCGCCGATGTTTGTGGAAGGCTTCACCAAGGACGTGCCCCGCTATATGCAACTGGCGGACTATTTCATTGGGAAGCCCGGTCCGGGCAGCGTGAGCGAGGCGATTGCGATGCGGCTGCCGGTGATTGTCGAATGCAACGCATGGACTTTACCCCAGGAGCGGTACAACGCGGAGTGGATCAAGGAGATGGGCGTGGGGATCGTGCTGCCGAATTTCCGGGGTGTGGCGGAGGCGGTCAACCAATTGCTTGATCCGGCGGCGTACCTGCGGTTCCGGGAAGCGACGGGGCGCATGCGAAACCGCGCGGTGTTCGAGATTCCCGACATTCTCGAGCAGATCGCAGGGGAGGCGGATGAGGGCGGGCGGCCGGCTGCGTTAAGCTAGCGATGAATGGTGACGGCGAATTGATCGGTGTGTGGCTGCTCTCGAAGGGCTTGATGGCGGGCCTGGCGATTGCGGTGCCGGTGGGTCCGGTAAACGTAATGTGCGCATCGCGCACGTTGACGCGCGGCAGGCTCGCGGGATTGATGTCGGGCTTCGGCGCGGCGACCGCGGATGCGTTATACGGCGCGGTGGCGGCGTTCAGCATCACGTTCGTCATTCAATTTTTGCAGCGTGAAGAATTCTGGATCCGGGTGTTTGGCGGATTGCTCTTGATGGCGATCGGCGTGATGTATTTCCGCAGACCGGGGCAGAGCGCCATCGGGCGGGAAGAAAGCCGCGACCCGCATTCGGACTTTGCCTCGTCACTGTTGCTCACGCTGACGAATCCTACGACGGTGCTCTCGTTTCTGGCGGTGCTGGCAGGGTTAGGCATGGCGGAGCACCGGCAGTGGTGGTTGACGTTCCTGATTGTGGCGGGGATTTTCTGCGGATCGATGTTGTGGTGGGTGATTCTAGTGATGCTGGTGAATCGCTTCCGCGATCGCTTCGACCAGCGCGCCATGACGTGGATGAACCGAGTGGCGGGCCTGGCGATTGGCGCGTTTGGTGTCGTGACGTTGCTGATAGGGCTGAAGCACGGGCGCTCCTAGGACTGAGTCGGAGACACGACGATGGTACCGGTTTGGCGGTGCATCGCCTCGGAAACTGTCGCGAAACCGTGCCGAATCTGACATACTAAACCCCAATCGAGTAGCCGATGGCTAAGGACGTAATCCTAGCGGCGGATTTGGGTGGGGATATCCTGTCGGCGGACGAGTTGGCCGCCATACCGGATTTTTCCAATATTCGCAAAGAAATCTGGGATAAGTTTCCCGGAGCGATAGCGCGCAAGACGTATCGTTCCGGCGAAGTGTTGATGCGCGAAGGCGAGAACGGGACCACTGCGTTCTACATTCTTTCGGGCACGATCGAGCTGTTCATCAACAATCCGGTTTCGCACGTGGAGAGCAAGCGCGCCAAAGGCGGCGGAGGATGGCGCGGGCTCACCAAGATCAGCAATTACATCAAGGGCGTTCCAGCGGCGAAGGCGGGTAAAGCGCACGGTCGGACGCATATTCCGATTGATGCGTCCGTGGACCTGCCGATAGACAATCCGATCGCGGAGGTCACGGCGGGCGATCTGATTGGCGAATTGGCGGCATTGGCGGCGCTGAAACAGGAGCGCCTGAAGCGTCCCAAGTTTTATCCGAGGTCGGCCACGGCGCGCGCCAAGGGTGATGTGGTGGTGCTCGAGATGCTGCCCAACATTCTGAATAACGTCTTGTTCAACGCGCCTCCGTTCAAGGAGATGTTGAGCAAGAACTACCGCAAGCGGGCGCTGGACAGCCATCTCCGATCGGTGCCGGTATTCGCCAATCTGAGCGCGGAGTTCCTGGAACACTTGCGCGATCGGGTGGAACTGGTGGACGCGGCGCCGGGGCAGGTGATTTGCCGGCAGGGAGAGATTGCGGACTCGTTCTATTTGATCCGCATGGGCTTTGTGAAGGTGTCGCAAATCTTTCCGGGCGGCGAACTGGTGCTGACCTATCTCTCGCGGAGTTCGTATTTCGGCGAGATGGGGCTGCTGCCGCCGGTGTTCCGGGTGCGCGCGAAGGGTCTGAAGCCGGGAGACGTGGCGGAGACGACGGTGTCGGCGCGCGACGTGACGCTGGGACGTTCGCCGTCGAAGGGCGAGGGGTTGGCCGTGCCGTGGGACGAATACATTTCGCGCGAGCACGCTTCGATTCGCGTGGAGGGCAGGCAACTGCGGGTGTCGCGGATGGGGTCCGGCAAAAATCCCATTACGTTCCGCATGCGTCCGGTGGAGACGGCGCTGGTATCGCCGGGCGAAAACTTCGTGATCGGGGAAACCACGTTCGAGGTGATTGAAGACGCGCTGCAATCGGGGCGGCGCACGGCGACGTGCACGGCGGTGGACTTCGTGCAGTTAGTGCGCATCAAGGCGGAAGACTTCGCGCAGATGCTGGAGCGATTTCCCGAAGTGGCCAGCGGGATCAACGAGGTGGCACAGGCGCGGCGGCAGATGGATTTGCAGCTGTTGGGCCGGGTGCAGCAGGCTTCGCTGTCAACCTTTCTTGAACAGGAGCTGATGCAGGGGCAGAATCTTCTGCTGCTCGATTTAAACAAGTGCACGCGTTGCGATGAATGCGTGAAGGCCTGCGTGGCGACGCATGAAGATGGCGTGACGCGCCTGGTGCGCGACGGCTTGCGGTTCGAGAATTTCCTGGTGGCGACGAGTTGCCGGGCGTGCATGGATCCGCTGTGCATGACGCGGTGCCCGGTGGGGTCGATCCGGCGCAAGGACACGCTGGACATTGTGATCGAGGACTGGTGTATCGGGTGCGGCAACTGCGCCACGGATTGCCCGTACGGCAACATCAACGTGGTGCAGGTGACGGACGCGCATCGAAAACAGAAGGCGGAGCCGCGCCCGAAGGCGGTGGTGTGCGACCTGTGCGCGGATTTCAGTGAACCGAATTGCGTGCGTGCTTGCCCGCACGACGCGGCGATCCGGGTGGAACCGAAGACGTTCTTTGCGCGCGATCTGGCAGGCATGCAACTGGCTGTGCCGGCTGTGGCTCCTTCGACCGTCCCGGTAGAGGACGGCGCGTCAAACATGGAGACGAAGATCTACTCGAACGTCGGCGAACTGCTGGATATGCTGCCGCGACTGAAGATCGTATCGGGCCCGCGCGCCGGCAGTTTCCTGCAATTGCGATATCCGACGACCACGTTCGGGCGAGGCGCAGACAACGATTACCGGTTCGCCGACGACGGGCTGATGTCACGGTCGCAGGCCGTGATCGTGTGCGAGGCCGGACGGTTCCTGTTGAGGGACCTGAATTCGACCAACGGCACGCTGCTCAACGGCAACAACATTTCAGAGATGGACCTGCATCCCGGCGACATCATCGAGATGGGCGAGATGCAGATGGAGTTTGTCGGGGGACAACTGCAGTGATCGTGGACCGCAGGCAGACGCGTTGGGCCTTGGGCACGGGACTGGCGGCCGCGGTGTCGGCTGGGATTTACGCGGTCTACGCGGGGCTGAGCACGGGCGGGCCGCGCGGCGGATCGTGGGTGGGGTTGTTCTTCGCGGCGATGGGCAGCGGGGTGATCGTGTTCGAATGCCTGTTGAGCTGGCGCAAGAAGTACCCGGCTTCGCCTTTGGGTCGTGTGAAGACCTGGGTATCGGCCCACGTGTGGCTGGGGCTGTTGAGCTTCCTGTTGATTTTGATGCACGCGGGGTTTCACTGGGGAAGCGGGCTGTCGGCGGCCCTGATGTGGTTATTCGCGGTGATTCTGTCCAGCGGCGTATTCGGAGTGGCGCTACAGAATTACATTCCGCGGCGCATGACGGAGCTGGTACCGCGGGAAACGATTTACGAGCAGATTCCCACGGTGATTCGCGGGTTGCGGGCAGAGGCGGATGAACGGGTGGAGTTTGTCACGGCGGACCTGGGAATCGCGGAGGAAGAGTGGGAAGCGGTGCGCGCGGGCGGCGTGAAGCAATATTTCGACGCGGGGCAGAAAAAGAGCGCGGCGGAGAAGGTGCAGGCGGTAGTGGAGCGGCGCAAAGGCGCACCGCAGATCGAGATTGAAGAAGGCGCGCGACAGGCGCTGCGCGCGCACTATTTACAGGAAGTCCGGCCGTACCTGACGGATGCTCCGGCGGCGCTCTCGCGGCGGCTGCTGGGTACGCGCGAGCAGGTGGCGGCATATTTCAATCATCTGCGGACGATCATGCCAGTGGCGGCGCACGATGTGCTGCGCGATCTGGAAGAGATCGCGGAAGAACGGCGTCAATTGCTGGTGCAGAGGCGGATGCATCTGTGGCTGCACACGTGGCTGTTGTGCCATGTGCCGCTTGCCTTTGCTTTCCTGGTGCTGACCGCGGCGCATGCCGTGTTGTCGCTGAGATATTGATATGGGCAAAGAGGAAAAGCCGCTCGAATATCAGCGAAGGTTGCGTGACACGAAGGGCGTGGCGCAGCGGCTCGATCTGGATTATTTGAAGCGGCCGGCTTTGCTCGCGCTCTTGCGCAAGCGGTTGACGTGGGTGCTTGTGGCGGCGGCAGCGCTGGCGTGCGTACCGTTGGTGATGGGCGTGGGCGGCAGCCGTCGCGCACTATCGAGCGGCCCCCTTTCGCAGGCGCACGAGTTGTTCGAAAAGCGCTGCGAGGCTTGCCACACGGCGGCTTTCGGCGGCGTGCCCGACCAGGCATGTCAGCAGTGCCACGATGGTGCGGCGCACCCGGCGCGGGTGCGAGGGACGCGGCACGCGGACATTCAAAAGCGCTGCGCGGATTGCCATACAGAGCATCGCGGGAGGGTCCGACTGGCGGCTGTGCCGGACGCGCGTTGCACGGAATGCCACGCGGACCTGGCGGCACATGCGAAGGAGGTACCGCAGCGGTCGGCGAAGGTAACGGCGTTCCGGCCGGGGGCGCATCCCGACATGGCGGCAGTGGGAGGCGTGGATACGCGGCCATTGAAGCTGAATCACGCGGTCCACATGCCGGTGCAGGCGAAGACGATCCGCGGCATGAAACTGCCCATGCAGTGTGCGGACTGCCACGTGGCGGCGCGGGAGAGCACGGCGGGGGCGATGCAGCCGGTTACGTTCGAACTGCACTGCAAAAGTTGCCACGCGCGCGAACTGGAATTCGATGTGTACCACGTGCTGGGAGCGGACGCGAGTCCGGCGCCGCATGCGAAAGATGCCCAGGCGATCCGCGAATTCATTGCGGCAGCTTACCGGCAAGCGTTGACGCGCGAGCCGGGACTGGCGCGGCGTCCGCTGGGCAAGGAGTTGGCGGCCGTCGGATCGGCAGGGGCGTGGCTGGAGCGCGTGACGCATGATTCCCAGGCGTACCTCTTCGGACGGAAGTGCGGCTACTGTCACGAGACGCCGGGCGACGGTACGGTTGGCAAGGTGAATCATGTGTCGGGGCGGTATGCGGAGGGTGCGGTGGAAGGGGCGCGCTGGCTGGCGCGTGGCGAGTTCGCGCACCGTCCGCATCGCAGCGTGGAGTGCGAGAGCTGCCACGCGCAGGCGCGCGCCAGCACGAAGACGCAGGACGTGCTGATTCCCGGGATGAAGGCATGCACGGAGTGTCACGGGGAGAGCGGCACGCAACTGGATCGTTGCGCGACCTGCCATCTGTATCACAACCGGAGTTTGGAGAAGGCTCCGGCGCGCCGGTCGCGCCTGGTGTTCAACGGGAAAGGGGCAGCGCAATGATGCGGGCATACGGCGCGACGCATTCGGGCAGGCGGCGGGACAACAACGAGGACGCGTTCGCGATTCTGCTGGAGCGCAATGCGGCGTTGCTTGCGGACGGTATGGGTGGACAGAATTGCGGCGAAGTGGGCAGCGCGATCACGATTCAGACGGTCAGCGAATATCTGGCGTCGCCAGAGGTGGGGCTGACGCGCGAAGAAATCTGCAAGGAAGCGATTCGGGCTGCCAATCAGAACGTGATCGAGGCGGCGAAGGTCCGCAAGGAGTGCGACGGAATGGGCTCGACCGTCGTGATGGCGTTATGGGACGGCGCGGAGATGGCGATCGCGAACGTAGGCGACAGTCGTGCGTATCTCTATCGCGGCGGCGAGCTGCGGCAGCTTTCCTATGATCAGAACTTCGCCAACGAGTTGCGCACCAAACTGGGGTTCAGCGAAGAGCGCGTGCGGAACATGCCGAATCGTAACGTTTTGACGATGGCGGTAGGGAGCTTCGACCACGTGCTGGTACGGACTCACGCGCAGTGTCTGGAGCCCGGGGATCGCGTACTGCTGTGTTCCGACGGTCTGTATAATCCGGTGGAACATGACGCGATCACACAGATATTGGAGGTGTCCCCGAGTTTAGAGCTGGCGGTGCAGGCGCTCGTCGATAGCGCCAACCAAAATGGCGGGCCTGATAACGTGACCGCTATTCTCTTGCACTATACGAACGGCAGTGGAGAGAAGGGCAATGGATAAGATTGGTCCCTACCAGATCATCGAGGTGATTCACCGGGGTCCGCAGCCGCTGTTCCGCGCGCGCGCCAAGGATGGCCAGGAAGTGGCGATCAAGGCAATCCCGGTAGCGGAATTGACGCCGGAGATGCGCGAACGATTTACGCGCGAGGCGCTCACGTGCCGCAATCTCCGTCATCCGAACCTGATTCACGTATACGAGATGGGAGAGAGCGACGGCATGCTCTTCCAGGCGATGGAGATGCTGGAGGGTTCGGATCTCGGCAAGGTATTGGGTGAGGGGCGGGTGCTGGATTGGGACGCGAGGCTCTCCATCATGGAGCAGGTGGCCGCCGGGTTACAGTTTGCGCACGACCAGCATCTGGTACATCGCGACATCAAGCCGGCGAATCTGTTTCTGGAGGACACGGGGAGAGTGCGCGTGCTGGATTTCGGCATGGTCCGGGTGGCGGAGAGCCAGCTGACGAAGGTGGGAGCGTCGGTGGGGACGTTGAATTACATGGCTCCCGAGCAGATTCGGGGGGAACGCTGCACAGCGGCGACCGACGTGTTCTCGGCGGGGATCGTGTTCTTTCAACTGGCGACGGGAAAGCACCCGTTCTCGGCGCGTGATCGTAGCTTGGGGCAGGTGGTGAGCGCGATTGTATTTGAGACGCCGCCGAAGTTATCGGAGCTTGCGCCGGATGCGCCGGAGGGGTTGGAGTTTATTTTGGAACGGGCGCTGGAGAAGGATCCGGCGAAGAGACCGCAGAATGCCGGCGAATTGAAGCAGGCGATTTCACTGTGCCGGATCGCGGGGCAGATGAGCGCGCCACCGGCGCGGGTGGACGCGGGCGAGACGCGGGTGTTGGCGCGCCCCGAGGTCGAGGTGGCGGGTGAGAAGACGAAGGTGATGCCGCGGGCGGCGGCGGCTTCGCAGCAGGTGGCGGAGGATGCCGGGAAGACACGTGTCATGTCGCGTGGGCCGGCGCCGGGTAGTCCGCCTGCCAGTGACATCGACGAGAAGACGAGAGTGCTGGCCCGGCCTCCGGCAGCAGGAAAACAGGCGGCGGCGGACGATCTCGGCGAAAAGACGAAAGTCATGCAGCGTTCGTCGCCGGCTCCGATTCCGGCGCCGGTGGCTGCGCCGAAGGCATCGGTGAAAGCGCCGGCCGCGGCACCAGCGCCGAAGGTGACGGGTCCGAAGCAGCGGTATTGCCCTGCATGCACGTCCGCCAACCCGGCAGGCGCCGAGGTTTGCGAGCGTTGCGGGACGCCGTTCGCGGGAGGCGGGCCGCAGCAGGTGGTGGCCGCGAAAACGAATACCACTGCGTTGTATGTGGCGATTGGCGTGGCGGTGTTGCTCGCGATCGCATTGGTGGCGGTATTGATTCTGAAGTAAAGGCGATATGAGAGAAGCCCTGTTAGCAATGGCGTTTGCCGCGGTGGCACTGGCACAGCCGGCGTCGCACGCGTTGATTGGCGCGGGCGGCTGCGCCTCTTCGAATTGTCATGGAGGCACGAGCGTGCTGGCGGTGGCCGACAGCCGGATCATGGGCAACGAGTACGCGCGCTGGAGCGTATCCGACAAGCATGCGCGCGCCTACAAGGGGCTGGTAGAGGCGCGCGGCAAACGTATGGCGGAGATTCTGGGAATCGCCGATGCGACGCGCGACCGGCGGTGCACGGTTTGTCACGTGGCGGGCTCGCCTGAGAAGACGCGCACGGATGGCGTGGCATGCGAAGGGTGTCACGGCGCGGCGGAGCACTGGCTGGGTCCGCATACGCAGAAGAATTCGCACGAGGCATCGGTGACGGCCGGCATGATCGACACGAAGAACCTGGAGGTGCGGGCGAAGACGTGCCTGGGCTGCCACCTGGGAACGCCGGGGCAGGAGGTGGATCACGAACTGATCGCGGCGGGGCATCCGGATCTGGCGTTTGAACTGGAGACATTCACGGCGGGTCAACCGGCGCACCATCGTCCCGCGGAGCAGAAGGCGCGGCAGCGGGCATGGGCGGTGGGACAGGCCGTGGCGCTGGCGGAATCGATGCGGCTGTTGCAGGCGCACGCGGAGAAATCGTGGCCGGAGTTTTCGGACATGGAGTGCTACCAGTGCCATCACGATTTGCGGTCGGAGAGCTGGCGGATTCAGCGCGGGTACGCGGGACGGAAGGCGGGAGCGATGCAGGTGAGCACCGCGCGAATCGAGATAGTGCGCGCGCTGGTAGCGGCTGTCGTGCCCGAGGAGCGAACGGCGCTCGAGGGTGCGATGGGACGATTGAACGCGCCGACGACGGTGGCTGCCGCGAAGGTAATCGAACGCATCGGCGATACGCTGGCGACGCGGTTTCAGCGGCAGGATGTGGACGCGGGCGCAGTTTTGCGGGCGCTGACGGCGAACATCGGTCGGATTGCGGACGCGGGGGTGCACGCGGCGGAGCAGGCGACGATGACGCTGGATGCGCTGGGGACGAAGCCCGAGGCGACGGCTGCGCTCTATGATTATCTGGAGCACCCGTCGCTCTATCGGCCTAGTGAGTTTACGGCCTTGTTTCAGAAGGCTGCGGCGGCGCAATGAGGGAGTGGGGAGTACGGCGGGGTGCGCTGCGGGCAGTCGGTATGGACTCGCTTGGCACGAATGCCTGCCTCATTGAAGAGGGCGGCTTCGGGCGAGTAGCGCGTGGCGCTCGGTGGGGGCGGGGCATGTTCGCGCCGCCTGGTGAAGCGACGGCAGGACCCCTCGAAAACTGTTACTCGGCAATTGCGGATGTGAGTCGAGCGATGCCGCCGGTAGACTTCGCGCCGCCTGAAGGCGGCGGCAGGCAGGAATGCCTGCCCCACAGGTTGATCCATGCTGCCGGCACCAATGGTACGTCAATGGGCGGGCGGGGCGAGAGTGCGGAACTGCGGGCGGTTTGCGGCGAGAGTGCGGGGTTGCGGGCGGCGGGCGGCGAGAGCTCGGGGCTGCGGACGGTATGCGTTGCGGTTGCACTTTGGACACTGTTGACAGTTCCTCTTTTGGGGCAGCGCGCACAATTGGCGGTCAAGGGCCGGCAGGTGGAGACCGGACGCCCGGTTGCTGCAGAACCTCTGCGGAAATTGCCGCGACGGCCCAAGGCGGAGTCCGAAATTAGTTCGGGTGGGATATCCGAAAGGCCCGTGCCGCCTGATGCCGCCCCTCTCAGCGAAGACCGGGTGCGGCCTCTGTTGCGCGGCGGCGTGACTCCGTTGCGGCGGGAGGTGGCGGCCCAGCGAAAGCTTCCGCGGCAGCGGGGCGTGGCGATCGAGGTGGCGGAGGCGTCGCCGGTGGTGCTGGCGACGGCGGTGCCGAATCGTTGGAGAGTGTTCCCATCGCCTCCGGTGCGGCGCTACGAAGACAAGCGGCTGGATGCGATTTACGCCAATTCGCGGCGCTTCGACCCGTACCACCGCAACACGTTGAAGGGCGATTATCCAGTGCTGGGGCGCCAGCTGTTCTTTTCGCTGACGGCGGCCAGCGAGACGACCGCGGAGACGCGCCGGATTCCGGTGCCCTCCGTAGCTAGTGCCGCGGACGCCGGGGAGTTTGGATTTTTCGGGCGCGGGGAGCAGTTCGCGCTGCAGCAGAATTTCCGGTTCGGGTTCAGCCTGTTTCGAGGGAGCGCGGGATTCCAGCCGGTGGACTTCGAATTGAAGGTGACGCCGGAGTTCAACATCAATTACGCGGCAGCGCGCGAAAACGGGTTGCTGCGGATCGATGTGCGAGAGGGAATGCGCCGGGTGGATACGGCGATCGGCATGCAGGAATTGTATGCGGAAAAACGGCTGTTCAGCGAGAAAGCGTATTTCGATTTCACCAGCGTGCGGGTGGGCATTCAACGGTTCACCAGCGATTTTCGCGGGCTGGTTTACAGTGACGAGCAGCCTGGCGTGCGGCTGTTCGGCAATTTCCGCAATAACGTTTTTCAGTACAACGTGGCGTGGTTCTACATGCTCGAAAAGGACGCCAACAGCGGCTTGAATCACTGGCAGGCGCGGCGGCAACAGGTTTGGGCGGCTAACTTATACTGGAGCGACTTTCTGACCAAGGGATACACTCTGAATTTCAGCGCGCTCTACAATCACGATCAGCCGAGCTTCCTGGTGGACAAGAACGGCTTTCTGATTCGGCCCGCGCCGGTGGGGATGCCGCTGCCGCACAACATTCGCGCGGGATATGTGGGGCTTTCGGGCGAGGGACACATCAAACGGCTGAACGTGTCGCACTCCTTCTATCAGGCTTTCGGACGCGACAGCTTCAATCCCATTCCCGCGGCGGCGCAGCACATCAACGCGCAACTGGCGAGCTTCGAATTGGGCTACGAGAAGGACTGGATGGAGTTCAAAGCGAGTGCGTTCTACACGTCGGGCGACGGCAAGTTGAACGATAGTCGCGCCAGCGGTTTCGATGGCATTGCGCCGAACCAGCAGTTTGCGGGCGGGGGATTCCTGGGGAATCCTGCGCTGGCCGATCGCGGGTTGCTGAATAACGCGTTCGCAGGCGGCGGCATCAATTTCCTGAATCGTGAGCCGGTTCCGCTGACCGGCACGGGGTTGGTTCTGTTCGGACCGAACAGCCTGATGCCAACCATGCGTGCGGGTCCGTTCGAAGGGCAGGCGAATTTCGTGAATCCGGGCGTGCTGCTGTTCAACGCCGCGTTCAGCGCCAAATTGACTCCGAAACTGCGCGGCACGGCGAATGTGAACTGGGCGAAATTTAACCGCACGCAGGTGCTGGAAACTCTGCTCTTCCAAAGCCACATTCATAACGCGATCGGGTTGGATACGGGAATTGGGGCGCAGTACCGTCCGCTGCTGACCGATAACATCGTGGTGACAGGCGGCGTGGGCGCCCTGGCGCCGGGACGCGGTTTCAAAGACATCTACACAGGTCGGACGCTGTTCTCCGGATTCGTGAATGTGAGGATGGTGTTCTGATGCGGCGCGCCCTGCTGATTCTGATATGCGCCGTGCCGGCGTTTGCGCAATGCGATTCCGCGAAATGTCACGTGGGCATCGAGCCAATGCATGCATCCCCCGCCGTACATCTGGCATGCGTGGATTGTCACGGCGGGCGCAATGACACGGTGGACAAGACGGCTGCGCACGTGGCGCCGCGCCATCGCGCGGTGTGGCGCACGGCTGCGAATCCGCCGCGCAGTTACGCGGCGCTCAATCAGGAGTCTCCCGAGTTTGTTCGTTTCGTGAATCCGGGGGACCTGCGGATTGCGGATCAGACGTGCGGCAACCAGAACTGCCACGGCGCGATCGTGACGAAGGTGCGCAGCAGCCTGATGAGCCACGGCGCGTTTTTGTGGGGCGCGGCGCTGTACAACAATGGCGCATTTCCGCTGAAGCGGCCGCTGTTCGGAGAGAGCTACGGGCGCGACGGCACAGCGCAGAAGCTAACGGCGGTGCCCGCTCCGTCCGCCGCTGAACTGAAACTGAAATCGTGGCTGCCCGAGCTTTGGCCGCTGCCGCAGTTCGAAGTGACGCAACCGGGCAACACGCTGCGGGTATTCGAGCGCGGTGACGACCGGCTGAGCAATCGCGGCTTCGGAACCCTGACGCGTACGGACCCTGTGTTTCAGGGGCTGCAGCGCACGCGCCTGTTGGATCCGCTGCTCTATTTCATGGGCACGAACGATCAACCCGGCGATTACCGCAGTTCGGGTTGCACGGCGTGCCACGTGGTGTATGCGAACGATCGCGATCCGGCGCATTCGGGACCGTATGCGGTCCGCGGGCACCTGGGCTATAGCGCGTCGGCCGACCCCACGATCAAGAAGAACGAGGAGGGACATCCGATTCAGCACCGGCTGGCGCGCACGATTCCTTCCAGCCAGTGCGTGGTTTGCCATATTCATCCCGGCACCTCGTACGCCTCCCAATATTACGGCTACATGTGGTGGGACAACGAGACGGACGGCGATCGCATGTATCCGTCGAAATCGAAGACGTGGAAGGCGGACGAGGCAGCGGAGTCGCTGGTACGCAATCCGGAAGCGGCGTCGTTGAAGGGCAACTGGAGCGATCCGAACTTTCTGCGCAATGTGCGTGATTTGAATGTGGAGAACAAGCAGACTCAGTTCGCCGACTTCAATGGTCACGGCTGGATCTACCGTGCGGTTTATAAGCACGACCGGAAAGGGAACTGGCTGGACAAAGACGATCGTAAGGTGGACTTCAACGACCCGAAGAAATTCGAGAAGGCCGTGCACCTCGCGGACATACATCTGGACAAAGGCATGCACTGCATCGACTGTCATTTCGAGCAAGACAGTCATGGCGACGGGCATTTATACGGAGAGGCGCGCGCGGCGGTGGAAATTGAATGCGCGGATTGCCACGGCACTTCGCGGGCACGGGCGGCGTTGAAGACGTCGGGCACGGCGGCTCCGGAAGGCGGCCACGATCTGGCGCGCCTGCGCACGCCGTTCGGCACGCGGCGTTTCGAATGGGTGGACGGCAAGCTGGTGCAGCGTTCCATGGTGGAGGAGAAGGTGGAGTGGCGCGTGTCGCAGGTGTTGGATTCGATCACGCCGGGGTCTTGGAACTACAACGAGAAGGCGCGGCTGGCGAAGACCATCCAGCGCGACGGCACGACGTGGGGCAATGCCGCGGCGGGCGATAAGGTGGCGCATTCCGACGAGCGCATGTCGTGCTATACCTGCCATACGTCGTGGATGACCAGTTGCTTCGGCTGCCATCTTTCGATGAAGAGCAACGCCAACCAGGTGGCGCTGCACAACGAAGGCGACGTCGCGACGAAGAATTTCACGACATACAACTTCCAGGTGCTGCGCGACGACATCTTCATGCTCGGGTTGGACAGCACGGCGAAGAAGAATAGGATCACGCCGGTGCGGAGTTCCAGTGCGATTGTGGTGAGTTCGCAGAACGCCAATCGCGAGTGGATTTACCGTCAGGAGCAGACGATCTCGACGGAGGGCTACAGCGGGCAGGCGTTCAATCCGCACTATCCACATACGGTGCGGACCAAGGAGACGCGCACCTGCACGGATTGCCACGTGTCGCGTGAGAACGATAACAACGCGTGGATGGCACAGCTGTTGCTGCAAGGCACGAACTTCGTAAACTTTCTCGGGCGTTATGCTTATGTCGGCGAGGGGCGGCACGGCTTCGAAGCGGTGGCGGTGACGGAGCATGACGAGCCGCAGGCGGTGATCGGAAGCTACCTGCAAAAGCTGGCGTATCCGGAGAACTATGCGCGCTTCGAAGAATCGCGGGAGTTGACGGAGGCCTATGAGCACGGCGGCAATGTACTGAGCCTGCAACAGCGCGGAGAGTATCTCTATGCGGCGAAGGGCAAGGACGGGGTGGAGATTTACGATATCGCCAATATCGACAATAAGGCGTTGGCGGAGCGGATAGTGAGCGCGCCGGTGTCTCCGCTGGGGCAGCGCTTCACGGTGAAGACGAAAGACGCGCGCTGGATTGCGTCGCCGACGACACTGGGCGTGGATCCTGCGCGAAAACACGATCCGGCGAACGAAGAGCAGCCGATTCACCTCTTGTACGCGTTTCTGTATGTCGCTGACGCGCAGGAGGGTTTGATTCTGATCAATGCGGCCACGCTGCTGGATGGCGATCCGCGGAACAACTTCCTGAAACGCGACGTCACGTTTAATCCGGACGGCATTTTAAATGGCGCGAATTTTGTGGAGACCGCGGGGAACTACGCGTATGTCTCGTGCGACCGCGGTGTGGTGGTGGTGAACATTGACAATCCGCTGAAGCCCGAGGTGGTGTCGGTGATTCCGTTGAAGGGCGCGGGGCATACGGCGGTGCAGTTCCGCTACCTGTTCGCGCTGGATGCGGAAGGCATGAAGGTGGTGGATATTACCGACGTGCGGAAGCCTCTGGTGAAAGCATCGCTCGGGTTGGCGGGAGCGCGCGATATTTATGTGGCGCGCACGTATGCGTACGTGGCTGCCGGCGAGCACGGGTTGGCGATTGTGGATGTGGAGCGGCCGGAGAAGCCGGGCAGTCCCAAGTTCTGCACTTTGGTGAAGGACGCGCAGGCCGTTCGCATCGGCATGACCAATGCGAGCGCGTTCGCGTATGTGGCGGATGGCAAGTATGGATTGCGGGTGCTGCAATTGACGTCGCCGGACCGAACGGAGGGATTGTGGGGTTTCAGCCCGGAACCGCAGCCTCAGTTGATCGCCACCTATCGGACCAAGGGCGACGCGATCGCGCTCTCTAAGGGATTGGATCGCGACCGGGCAGTGGATGAGAGCGGCAATCAACTGGCGGTCTTCGGCAGGCTTGGCGCGCGCCCGTTCCGGCTGGACGAGATGCAGAAGCTTTACCTGCGAAACGGGCAACTGTACACGGTGACGAATACGCCTCCGGGGAGGGCGCGATGATTCTGTGCGATGCGCCGGCTGAAAGGCGGCGGCAGGCGCGAATGCTTTCGCGTCGGAAATATGGTCGAGGATTAGCACTCTTTCTGAACTGGGTGGCACTGGTGCTGGTCTCGCTGGGCGTGGCGGGCGCGCAGCCCGTATTGAGGACCGAAGTGCGCAATGGCGAAGTGCGGGCCGTCGTGCGGCACGCGTCTGGCGAGCAGGTAACGGACGATGCGCCGGCGCATCCCGGCGAGACGCTGACGGTAGCAGGCGAGGGGTTCGCCGAGGGTGCACAGATTTGGGTGGCAGGCACGCCGGTGGACACTACGCTGTTGGACGAGGCGACGGCCGTGATCACACTGCCCGCAAACGCCGGCGGCAGTTTCGTTGAGATTTCGCTGGCTGAGGGCAACGCGGCGACAGTGCCGGTGGACGCGGCGGCGGACTCAGTTCAGTTGAGCGCCGCGGAAGTGCAGGCCCTGGTGAATGCGGCGGCGCTGGCGGCGGAGGGTCCGAATCTCGCGGTGGTGGTGGTGGATCGCGCGGGACGCGTGCTCGCCATTTTCCGGCGCGCGGGGGCGAGCGACGCGGTTGTGGAGAAGGCGCTCTCGCTGGCGCGGACGGGGGCGTTCTTCAGCAATCAGGGCACTCCGCTCTCATCGCGCACGGTGCGCGCGATCAGCCGCGTGAACTTTCCGGAGGGCATACCGAATCAGCCGGCCGGCGCGCTTTTCGGAATTGAGAACACGAACCGGGGTTGCGATCTTCACGTGAACTGGCTGCCGGGCCAACTGTATCCGCGGCTGTTGAATGCCGCGGGTACGTCGTACGGCGCGGGGATGGCGACGGTGCCTGGCGGTCTGCCGCTCTTTCGCGACGGGGTCACGGTGGTTGGCGGGATTGGCGTGGCGGGTTTGCCCGGCGGCGATCAGGACGAGTTCGCCGCGGTGAGCGCGGCACTGGCGGCGGGCCTTTTCGTGAAACTGCCGCTGCCCGAACCTGGAGCGGTGTACATCGATGGGTTCCGGTTGCCCTTTGTGATTCCGGCGGCTACCAGCGCCGCGGCGAGTTTGAACGGAACGTATGATGTGGCGCCACGCAATGGAGCGGCGGCGGCCGACGGCTGGCTGGTGGGCCCGCTGGCGGGCGGGTCCTTCACCGCGGACGAGGTACGGAAGATCGTACAGAATGCGCTCGACCGGGCGAGTTTGACGCGCGCGGCGATTCGATTGCCGCTGGGTTCGCGCACGCGCATGGTGATTTCGGTGGCCGACATGAGCGGCAACATTCTGGCAATTTATCGCATGCCCGATTCGACGATATTCTCGATCGATGTGGCGTTGACGAAGGCGCGCAATGTGGTGTACTTTGCCGGCCCGAATCGGGACGCGCGCGACCTGCCGGGGATACCGATGGGGACGGCCGTGAGCAATCGAACGATTGGTTTTGGGTCGCAGACGTTCTTCCCATCGGGAATATGGAACTCGAAGCCCGGACCGTTCGCGGACATGTATGCGGCCGACCTGGCTGCGCCGTGCACGCAGGGGCATCAGGCGGCGAACGAGAATCAATCGGGCATCGTCTTCTTCCCGGGTTCTTCGCCGCTGTATCGCAACGGGCAGTTGGTGGGCGGGCTGGGCGTGTCGGGCGATGGCGTGGAGCAGGACGATTACGTGACCGCGGGCGGAACGCAGGGATACGAAGCACCCGCAGCGATGCGTGCCGACCAGGTATTTCTGCGCGGCGTGCGGCTGCCGTACTGGAAATTCCCGCGGAATCCGGAGCAGTAGCGAGACTACTTCGCGCCCGCCTCCAGGAAGACCAGGGCATCGCAGTTGGCAGTGATGGTGCCGGGTTGGCCGTGGAAGAGATGAGGTTCTGACAGCCAGCGCGCCAGGTGACTACCGGCGGGCACACTGCGCAGATCGAGAACCCACTGCGGAATGCCGACTGCGGCGAAGACGTGTTCGCCGGCGCCTTCCGGCATCTCGGCGCGGTGCACGGCGAGGCACCCCTTGGGGGCGCGGAAGGACTCCAGTCCGTTCAACGGAACGGCGTGCTGGCGGATTTCGTCGGCAAGTGTGCGCACGAGATCGGGATCGGGCGCCGAGGTCTCGTAGCCGCGCGAGAGGGGTTCGCGCGTGCTGAGTTTCCAGCCCGCTTCGCCGCGCTCCCATGTGTCGCGGGATGTCTCTACCAGGGTAAATGCGCCTTGCGGGGTCGCCTTGCGCACGGTGACAACGGCCTCCGATCCGGAGAACCGGTACGAAGTGAGCAGGCCATCGGTGCGCCCGTACTGGCGCGCAATGGAGTTGCGCACGGCGTTGACCTGTTCCTCGGGCACGACGTCAAAGGACACTTCGTCCACCCACACGTGGCCGCGGCCTACCGATCGAACGCCGAACACCACGAACTGGGCATCGTTATCGATTTCGCCGACGATTTCGCAACTGGTCCAGTCGGCGGAACGCACCGGACGGCCGTCCATATTTTCCTCGAAGCCGACCTTGCCGTTGGGCCGGTCGACGCGCAGCCACATTTGCGCGCGGTCGCCCGGGCCGACCCCTTCGACGCGCACCCAGGCGCGGAGGCGGACAGTCTTGCCGCGATAGGCGGTAGCGCTAAAGCTCTGCATCAGGTTGCCGACGGCATCGGGGGATGCGGGTGTAGAGGGCGCGATGAAGACGGCGCAGCCGCCATTGCCGCGGCAGCCTTTGCGGCGCACTTCCGCGAGATTCCCATTTACCTTTTCGACCTCCGGCACGAACCAGCCGATGGGCGTTTTGCCGGGATCGCCTTCTTCGAATCGGAGATTGCGAGGTCCGGGGGGATCATTGCTCCAAACGGCAAGTTTGCCGCGCGCCTGTGCGGCGAACGCGGTTTCGGCAGCGAATTCGCGGACCAGGCGGGCGTAGCTGGCGTGAGCTTCGCGGCGCTGTCCGAGTTTTTCCTGGCATTGCCCGAGTTGCCAGAGGGCGCGGGCGGCGGCGAGGCTGGGAATGCTCTTCTGCGCCAGCAGGTCGCGGTACATGGAGATGGCGGAGTGGACGTCGCCGAGGACGGTTTCGCGATAGACGGCGGTTTCGAGTTGGCGCTCGATATCGCCTTGCGAGAACAGGGAGAGGGCGGAGGGCAGGAGGCACAGCAGGAGGCGCGGGAGCACCGGTGCGGCAAATCCGCGCCGCTCGGTGAGGCGGCAGGCACGAATGCCGGCTTGACGGAGGGTGGAGATGTCAGACATCGAAGCGGTATCCCAAGCCGCGGATGTTGCGGAGGAAGCGCGGTTCCGCGGGGTCGTCGCCGATCTTGCGGCGCAAGTTGGCGATGTGATTATCGACGATGCGCGCGGACGCGAAGGTGTCTGGACCCCAGGCGGCGGTGATCAACTGGTCGCGGCTGAGAACGCGGCCGCGCGCGCGAATGAAGGAATCGAGCAGTTTGAATTCGATGGGCGTCAATTCGACGGGGCGGCCGCTGAGGCGCAATTCGCCGCGCGCGAAATCGACTTCGACGTCACCGAAGCGGCAGCACTCCGATTCCGGATCGCCGCCGGTGGAGCGGCGCAGCAATGCCTTGATGCGGGCGCGGAGTTCCTTAGTGCCGAACGGCTTGGTGACGTAATCGTCGGCGCCTAATTCGAGGCCCAACACCTTTTCGGCTTCGGCGGCTTTGGCGGTGAGCATCAGGATGGGGAGTTTGAGGCCGGCGCGGCGCAGTTCGCGGCACACTTCGAAGCCGTCTTTTCCAGGGAGCATGACGTCGAGCAGCACGAGATCGAAGGCGCCATCGAGCGCGCGCTGTGCGCCGGAGATGCCGTCGCGGGCCACCTCGACATCGTAGCCTTCCATTTTGAGATCGTCTTCGAGACCGAGGGCGATGGCGGGTTCGTCTTCCACGATCAGAATTCGGCTCATGATTGCTCCAATGCGGGCAGGCGGACGGTAAAGGTGCTGCCTTCTCCGGGCGTGCTCTCCACGCGGATATCGCCGTGATGAGCTGCGATGATGTGCTTAACCATGGCGAGGCCGACTCCACTTCCTTTGACGTTGGCAGTGGCCGCGGCGGTTCCCCGCACGAATTTGCGGAAGATGGTGCGGCGTTCGGCGGGCGTGATGCCGAGGCCGTGGTCGCGCACGCGAATGGTGACCTGGTCGCGTTCGAGCCCCCATCTGACCCAGATCGCGGGATGTTCGGGCGAGTACTTGAGGGCGTTATCGATGAGGTTGCGCAGCACGACGGAGAGGGCATCGGGGTCGGCGCTGATGGGGCAGGTGTCTTCGGGCCCTTCGAGTTCGATGCGGCGTCCGGCGGCGAGTTGGGTTTCGAATTCGGAGGCCACATGGTGAACCAGGCTGGCGGTCTCGATTTCTTCGAAGCGGTAGGGGCGGGCGCCGGCTTCCATGCGTCCGAAATTAAGCAGCGCCTCGACCAGACGCTGGAGGCGCTGGGTTTCGCGCACGAGGGTCGAGTAGTATACCTGTCGCCGCTCTTCGTTAGGGACGCGGCCAAGCTCCAGGATTTCGGAGAGCTGGCGGATAGACGTAAGGGGTGAGCGGAATTCGTGCGATACGGTGGAGACGAAGTCGCTCTGGATACGCGAAACTTCCATTTCCCGGCGGATGGCGCGGGCGATGAAGTAGGTGCCGGCGGCGAGGAAGGCGACCATGACGCCCATGCCGAGGAGCAGGAAGCGCTGGCTTTCGGGGAGTCCGGCGCCGGCAGAGTTGGAGACGTCGCTGACGTAGAGGGTCCACGGCAGTTTGCTTTCGGCGGCGGGGCGAATGGCGGCTCGGTCCGTTCGGTCGCGACGCCCGGAGACTACGCGGCCTTCGGTATCGACCGCGGCGCATGCCACCTCGTCGAGGGCGGGGAGTTTGGGCGATTCGATGAGGACGGCGCGGCGTCCTCCGCTGGTACGCCACATGACCAGGAACGGCCGTCCGCCAGCCCAAACCGTGTTTTGGCCGCTCGGGCCGCCCGCGTTCCAGGTAAGGGCTGCGGCTTCGGAGAGGGCGAGCCGGTCGGCCGGGGGCGTGCCTGCGAAATAGAATTCAAACTGGCCGCGGGTGAGGTGCCAGCGGCCGCGCAGAAGGTCTTGGCGGACCGAGGGATCGGAAAGGGCGTGGCGCGCGACGAGATCGGCTGGTGCTCCGACTACCCGCGCTCCTGTCAGGGTGGCCATCTGGAGGTAAGATTTACGGGCATCCTCGGGACGGCCGAGTCTGGTGAGTACGCGGGCGAGGCGCAACAGGGCGCCGGCCCGAATGTCGGGACTGCGTGACTCGGCGATTGTGCGGTACGCGTCGGCGGCTTTGGCCGGCTGGGCTTGCAGGAACTCGAGGAGCTCGCCTTCGGCGAAGATATCGGAGTCGGCTTCGGTCCCGTTGGAGGGGACGGGATAGTACAAGAGCCTGCCGTCGGGCCAGGCTTGCACCAGATTCTCCTCGATGATGAGGAGAATTCCGTCCTCGGGCTTGCCGGGAGGCGGAGCGGAGGTCAGCCACGCGCTGACATGCTCACCGGTCTCGGCAAGCGTGCCGCGCAGGCTGGCGGACAGCCGGTCGGCAGCCTGTTCGAGGCGCTCCTGGCGACGCTGTGCCTGCACCATGCGATCCTGCTCCAGCAGTTTGAACCCAAACCAGCCCACCGCTGAGACCGATACCAGACCCAGCAGTACCAGAATCAGAAGCAGACTTTTCGGCGGCCTTAGCCACTGCCGTAGCGGCACCATGGTATCCCCGATTGTAACTTCCAGATGCGTGGTATCGTCCACTCAATGTCACAGGGGGTGGGGAGCGCTTCGCGCGGGGCGCAGGGACGGTTGTGTGATAAGTTAGTCGTCGCGCACATTCACGGGCGACCGGGATGCACGTCCGCGAGGCAGAGGGTAGTTCTAAAATCACAGGAACCACGTATGCAGTTTCAACCACAAGGTAAACAAGCTGTCGGCGTCTGCTTCGACTCCGACCTGGGAAATACGATCGACGACGCACTGGCGCTGGCGATGCTGTACGGATTGCAGGGGAAGACCGAGACCAGGGTGCTTTCGGTCAGCACGACGAAGAGCAGCCTGGAGGCCGCCATTTTCGGCGACATCCTGGTGAGGTTCTACACGGGCGATCCGGGGGGATTCGGTGGGGCTACTCCGATCGGATTGACTTTGTCGGGCAAAATGGCGAGTTCGAATTCGATGATGGAAGCCGTGGTCCCGGACAAGAAATATACGCGTACGATCGCCAAGATGAACGATACGGCGGATCCGGTGGCGGTGATTCGCAACGCGTTATCGGCCCAGCAGGACCAGAACGCCATGGTGGTGTTGACTGGTCCGGCGACCAATCTGGCGACCATGCTGAAACTGCCGCTCTGTCCGCCGCTGATCACGAAGAAGGCGCAAAAGCTGGTGATCGGCGTGGACGCCGGGACGCTGAGCGATATTCCGGCGCTGCGCGCGGTGCTGGCGGAATGGCCGACCCCGATTGTTGTGGCAGGCGCTGAACTGGGCGAGGAATTTCCTTTCCCGGGCGCGAGTATCGACAAGGACTTCGCATGGTCAGAGGCGCATCCGCTAGTGGCGGCATACAAAGCCTACCGGCCGATGCCGTACGATGCCCCGGCAATGGCGATGGCGGCGGCGCTCTACGCGGTTCGTCCACAGGAGAACTACTTCAAGGTGGGTGCTGCCGGAACGTTCACGGTAGGGGACGATGGTAAGCTGAAGCACACACCCGCGGCCAACGGCAAACACACGGCGCTGATGGCAGACGCGTCGCAGAAGGAACGCATTCAGCAGGCGTACGCGGAAATGGCGAGCACGAAGCCGGTTCCGAGGGCGCAGCGCGTGCGTCCGCCGCAGAAGAAACAGTAACGGACCAGAGTCTGGAAAATCCTTGTGTAGACCCTCTCCATGCGGGTCAGCTAACCACTTGGATTGGGTGACACGGCGCGAAGGTTCCGACTGCAAATATCCGTAAGATTTGTGCTTTCCCTTGCGGTGATGGTGTAACATTTGGTCAGTAGACAGCGTTCTTTATCCAGAGGGTGTTTTCACGCATGAGGGGAATCCGCCACGTTGCTGTAGTTCTGTTTGCCGGGGCTGCCATGTCGGCAGCAGACAACAGCACGTTTGAAAAGACAGTCGCACCCGCGCTCACCAAAACCTGCACTCCTTGCCACAACGAAGGTTTCGCTTCGGGCGGAATGAACATCGCCCAATTCACGCAGGCAGCATCCCTTACCAAGAGCCGGGATGGATGGGACATCATCCTGCGGAAGATCCGCTCCGGTGAAATGCCTCCGAAGGGTTCGCCCCGCCCGGCGGAGATGGACACGGTCGTGCAGTTTCTGACCGAGGAATTCGAGAAGGCCGATCGGAACTTGAAGCCGGATCCGGGACGGGTGACGGCACGCCGTTTGAATCGGGCGGAGTATACCAATACCATTCGCGATCTGCTGGGAGTCGAGTTCAGGGCTGAGCAGAGTTTTCCCACCGACGATCTGGGTAACGGATTCGACAACATCGGCGAGGTGCTGACGATTTCGCCCACCCTGATGGATCGCTACCTCGCCGCAGCGGCAAAGATCGCTTCACGCGCTGTAGGCGCGGA
The DNA here is from genome assembly GCA_039934035.1 of Candidatus Solibacter sp. Lineage (GTDB taxonomy): Bacteria > Acidobacteriota > Terriglobia > Bryobacterales > Bryobacteraceae > Solibacter. The sequence goes on from JBDTMZ010000062.1 coordinate 39,943, forward strand.
TCCGCTGCCGAAGCCGCTCGAAATTCAGTACGCGAACAAGGACAAGAAGATCAGGCGGGTGGACTTCAGCACCATCGAGGCCAAGGGACGAATCGAGTTTGACGGGGAATACACCGTCCGCTTCGGTCTTCCCGGCGAGCGCGCCGCGGATGCCAAACCTGTGACCTTGGCGTTTTGGGTGGATGGCAAGCTGATGAACTCCATTCAGGTGGAGACGAAGCCTTCCGGGCTGGTGTATTTCAATCCCTATTCGGAAGAACAGATGACGCTGTTCCTGCCGGAGGGCGACCACGTGTTCCGGGCATCGTTCGTGAACGACGATTTCGTCAAAGGCAAGACGCAGCGGGAAGCGTACGACAACAAGAAGAACAAGTTCATCGATTCGATCACGTTTGTCGGCCCGTATGCGCCGAAAACGCCCCCGGCGAGCCGCGCCAAAGTGTTCATCTGCGATCCGGCGACCGGCGGTAATGCCTGCGTAGACAAAATTGTGTCCAACCTGGCGCATCACGCCTGGCGGCGTCCGGTGACGAAAACGGAGACAGCCTCGCTGATGAAGTTCGTTGGGCTGGCGAAAGCGCAGGGGCAATCCACGGAGCAGGGTATTCGCCTCGCGCTGCAGGCAATTCTGGTGTCCCCGTATTTCCTGTTCCGTATCGAGCACGATCCGAATCCGCTGGATGCGGCGAAGTCGCACCCGATTACGGATCTCGAATTGGCGTCGCGATTGAGCTACTTCCTGTGGAGTTCGATGCCCGACGACCAACTGTTGGGACTGGCCGAAGCCGGCAAACTGCGCTCCGAACTGGATGCTCAAGTGAAGCGTATGCTGGCGGATTCGCGGGCGACCGCGATTGGTGAAAACTTCGCAGGGCAGTGGCTGGAGCTTCGCAATCTGGATGTCGTAAAGCCCGATCCGCAGAAGTTTCCCGGGTGGAACCCGGAATTGCGCGATGCCATGAAGCAGGAAACGCGCATGTTCTTCGATAATATTCTGCGCGAAAACCGGCCCCTCGGCGAGTTCCTGGATGCCCGCTACACGTACCTCAACGAAGCCTTGGCCAAGCACTATGGCATCGAAGGGATCACGGGACCGGAGTTCCGCAAAGTGGACCTGGCCACGAATCAGCGCGGTGGAATTCTGAGCCATGCGAGCGTGCTGACAGTATCGAGCTATCCGACGCGTACCTCGGTCGTGATTCGCGGCAAGTACATTCTGAATAACATTCTGGGAAGTCCGCCTCCGCCTCCGCCTCCCGACGTTCCGCAATTGGACGAGTCTTCGGTAGGCGCCACCGCTTCGCTGCGGCAACAGATGGAGAAGCACCGTGCCGACGCGACCTGCGCGTCGTGCCATAACAAGATGGACCCGCTGGGCTTCGGATTGGAGAACTACGACGGCATCGGCGCGTGGCGCACGATGGACGGAAAGTTCCCCGTCGATTCCTCCGGCACGCTGCCGAATGGAAAGACGTTCGCTACACCCGACGAAATGCGGACCCTGCTGAAGACGCAGATGCCGCAATTCTCGCGGTGTCTTGTCGAGAAGATGCTGACTTATTCGCTGGGGCGGGGACTGGGTTCCTACGACCGGCGCACGATCGATGAGATCGACCGAAAGCTGGCGGCCAATGGGTATGGCTTCCAGAGTTTGGTTTACGAAATTGTTCATAGTTTGCCATTTCAATCGCGAAGAGGGGAATCCCAGCCATGATCTTGACTCGCAAATCAGTCCCGCGACGTGCGTTCCTGCGCGGCATCGGTACGGCTATCGCCCTGCCATTTCTGGACTCGATGATTCCGGCCATGGCCTCTGCGGCGGCGCAGAAGGCGCCGGTACGCATGGGGTTTGTCTACGTGCCGAACGGCATGGACATGCGGTATTGGAACCCCGCCTACGAAGGCAAGCTGGGTGAACTGCCGCGCATCCTGAAGCCAATGGAGCCGTTCAAGGACGACATGCTGATGCTCGGCAACCTGACCCACAACACGGGCCGGGCGCTGCTGGACGGCGCGGGCGATCATGGCCGCTGCTCCGGTAGTTATCTGACGGGCATTCAGGTGAAGAAGAGCCTCGTGGACGTCAAGGCCGGCGTGTCGATGGACCAGATTGTGGCCAACCACATCGGCAATGCCACGCGTTTCCCCTCGCTCGAGATCGGCCTGGAAGACGCGCGCCAATCCGGTGACTGCGATTCCGGCTACTCGTGCGCGTACACCAACAACCTGGCATGGCGCAGCGAAACCCAGCCCTTGCCGCCGGTTCTCGATCCGCGCGCGCTGTTCGAACGCCTGTTCGGCAACGGCGTGATCCTCAGCCCCGAAGCCAAGGCGCGCGAGGCCACCTATCGCAAGAGCATCCTGGACTTCGTCACGGAAGACACGAAGAAGCTGGAAGGCACGCTCGGACCCACGGACAAGCGCAAATTGGGCGAGTACCTCTCCTCCATCCGGGAGGTGGAACGGCAGTTGGAGCGCGCGGAGCAGGACAACGCGCAGATCGATCCGCACATGCCGAAGCCGTATGGCGTGCCGGCCGATTTCGCCGAGCATTTCAAGCTGATGACCGACATGATGACGATCGCGTTCCAGGCCGACCTGACGCGTGTCATGACGTTCCTGGTGACGCATGAAGGCACGTCGCGCGCTTATCGCGAAATCGGAATCGCCGACGGACATCACCCGCTGACGCACCACCGCAATCAGGAAGACCTGATGGAGAAGGTGGCTCAGATCAACTGCTATCACGTGAAGCAGTTTGCCGGTTGGGTGGAGAAGTTGAAGAGCATCAAGGAAGGCGACGGCACTCTGCTCGACAACATGATGCTGGTTTACGGCGCCGGTCTGGCCGACGGCAATCGTCACATGCACGAAGATCTGCCGACGTTGATTGTGGGCAGCGCGGGCAAGACGATGAAGACGGGACAGCGCATCGTGCACCGCAAGGAAACGCCGATGTGCAATCTCTTCCTTGGCATGATGGATCGCATGGGCGTGCATACGGAGCATTTCGGCGATGCCACGGGAAGTCTCGAAGGCCTGAACCTAGTCTAGGGGCTTCGCCTTCGGGGGTACCCGAACGCACAGTGGTCCGATGCATGTAAGCTACCTGGCTGTACACGAATCTCGATTCCGGATTCTACAGGAGGAGTTGCATGATCAGACCGAAGCTCAGATCGAAACTCAGAATGCCTTGTTTGCACCAAGGCTCAAGATTAATGTGGGCTACTCTGGGCACAGCGCTGCTGGCCGCGGGTTCTTCACGGCGCACGCTTTGGGATACCGGCGCTGGACTTGCTGGCACCGGATTGATCGCATGGGCGTTCGCGGCGCCGCTGATGGCGGAGGAACCGGAGCGCGACATGGTCGACATCTCGTCGGAAGATTCATTCCCGGCGAGCGATCCCCCCTCTTCCTGGTAGCGGCGGGCCTGTGCCACGGGCGCTCCCATAAAGCGTCGTTATGATAAGCGTTCGTGTTGGGGTGGCGGTGAGTGTTTTGCTGGCCTGCGTCGGCGTCGCAGTGGCCCAACGTTTCGGGGGCGGCATACGGCACGCCGAGGGTCAGGCGAGCCCCGAGTTTCCCTCCAGTGCGGAGTTTCAGTTTGTCCGCGTGGAATACACCGATCTGCCGCAATTCAGCCGCGGATTCGGTTTTGCCTCTCGCGGTGCCAGCGGCAGGGGCTGGTGGATGGTCGATTGGCCGGACTGCGAGGAACACTTTTCCATGGGGGTCCGGCGGCTGACACGCGTGGAGACCGGTGAGCCCAAGCACCTTTCCCTGACCGACCCAAAACTGTTTGACTACCCCTGGATCTATGCCACGCAAGTTGGATACTGGGGGCTGACGCGGGTGGAGGCGGAGCGGCTCGGGGAGTACCTAAAGCGCGGCGGCTATCTCGTGGTGGACGATTTTTGGGGGCCTGAGCAGTGGGAGATCTTTCGCCTGACGATGGATCGCGCCCTGCCAAACCACCCGATTGTCGAGATCGCGCATGCCGATTCCGTCATGCACGTTCTCTACGACATTGAGGCGAAGGATCTGACATGGATTCCCGGCACGCGCCACCTGCGGCGCAATGCCGGGGGCGGCGTCACGCTGCAGCAACCGGACGGCACGGCACCCGCGTGGCGCGCCATTTTCGATGACAAGAATCGCATGGTGGTCGCGGTCAACTTCAATACGGATGTCGGCGACGCCTGGGAATACGCGGATTCACCCGATTATCCCGAAGCGATGACCACGCTGGCATATCACTACGGCCTGAATTACCTGGTCTACGCGATGTCGCACTGAGTCGTGCCTATTACGTTTGACATAATACCAGTGGGGTTATTGTGAAGCAGCCAATTCGCCTCGATCCGATCCATCCCGGGGAGATCCTCATGGAAGAGTTCATGAAGCCGTTGGGCCTCAGCATGAACCAACTGGCGAGAGATCTTGATGTTCCGCCGAACCGCGTGAGCGCGATTGTGAACGGCATGCGTGCCATTACCGCGGACACTGCTCTGCGGCTGGGTACGTATTTCGGAGTTTCCCCCGAAACGTGGTTGAGCTTGCAGGTGGATTACGATCTGCGGTTAGCTCGTCAACTGCACGGGGAGACGATCCTGCGTCGCGTGCGGACACGGCCCGCAGCGTGATTCTACGCCGCTGCCCAGGCGGCGCGAAGCCGTTCCCATGTGTCGGGCAGGTCTTCCGGCAGCACGCGCGTCTCTCCGGTAACAGTCATGAAGTTGGTGTCACCGGCCCAGCGGGGCAGGACGTGCATGTGCAGGTGGTCTGCAATACCCGCGCCGGCGCTGCGCCCGAGATTGACTCCGAGATTCAATCCGTCCGGGTGATAGACAGCGCGAAGATGACGCTCTGCATCGCGCGCGAGGCGCATCATTTCGAGCAGGGATTCTTCCGTCATCAGGGCCAGCGACGAGACATGCTGGTAAGGCACAATCATCACGTGGCCGTTGGTATAGGGGAAGCGGTTGAGGATGACGAAATTGTGGCTGGCGCGGTGAACAATGTATGTGTCGCGGTCATCCGAACCCTCCGCCGCATTGCAGAAGACGCAGCCCGACGGGCGTTCGCCTTCGGTAACGTATTTATAGCGCCAGGGGGTCCAGAGATAGTCCACTTTACGGGTTGGGGACCTGTTCAGTTACGGGAGCGACTGCAGGCGCGGGCACGGGAGCCGCGGAGTTGTTCACCACGTCCTTTAGTTCTTTGCTGGGCTTGAAGTACGGAATCTTTTTCGCAGGAACTTCCACCCGGGCGCCGGTTTTCGGATTACGCCCGATGCGGGGTTGGCGCTGCCGCGTGCGGAAGCTGCCGAATCCGCGGATTTCGATTTTGTCGCCGGTCCGAAGGGACTTCACGATACTGTCGAAGATGGCCTCGACGATGACTTCGGATTCCTTCCGGGTCATCTCGACTACACGGGAGACTTCCTCAATCAGATCGGCCTTCGTCATCGCATTCTCCTGGCAATTGAAACTGGCATGAAATCGCAGTATCTCGTAGATTTTAAAGAATTGCAAGCACCTATTCGTGAGTGCGGTCCTTCAAGCTGAGGACTTCTTCGATGGTACTGGTGGCGGCGGCGGCCTGACGTTGATAGTCTTCGAGACGGTTCCTCTCCTCGTCGTCGGTGACGGCGCGGAGGCTGAGGCCGATCTTCTTCTCGGCTTCGCTCATCTTGATGATTTTGAAGTCCTGTTCCTCGCCCACATGGATAGGCGGCTCTTCGGCTCCACGGCGTCCTGAAAAACCGGGAACTTCGGAGAAGTGGCACAAGCCCTCGACGCCCTCGGCAAGCTCGACGAACATTCCAAAGCTGGCCATACGGCATACGCGCCCGTGGACCGTGTCGCCCACCTGGTGATTCTGGAAATAGCTCTCCCACGCATCGGGCTGTAACTGCTTGATGCCGAGTGAGAGGCGGTGCTGGGCGGAATCGATATTGAGAATGACCGCCTGTACGATCATGCCCTTTTTGAGGATTTCGCTGGGGTGTTTGACGCGCTTGGTCCAGGAAAGATCGCTCACGTGGACGAGGCCGTCGATGCCTTCTTCGATTTCGATAAAGGCGCCGAAATCCGTCATGTTTCGAACGCGGCCTTCCACCACGCTGCCCACGCTGTAACGGCTGTCGATGGTGGTCCAGGGGTTGGGCTCGAGCTGCTTCAAACCAAGTGAGATGCGCCGCTCTTTCGGGTGGACTTCGAGGACCACCGCTTCCACCTGATCGCCCGCTTTGACCACCTTGGACGGGTGTTTCATACGGCGGGACCAAGTCATTTCGCTGATGTGAATCAGCCCCTCGACGCCGCCTTCGAGCTCTACAAACGCGCCGTAGTCGGTAACGTTGACGACGCGTCCGATGACGCGGCTTTCCACGGTATAGCGCTCTGGCACGGTCTCCCACGGGTCTGGCTCGAGTTGCTTGATGCCGAGCGACACGCGTTCTTTGGAGCGGTCGAACTTGAGGATCTTGACCGTGACTTCCTGGCCGACCTGCAGCATCTCGTTGGGATGAGAGATGCGGCCATACGACATGTCTGTTACGTGCAGCAGGCCGTCGATGCCGCCGAGATCGATGAAGGCGCCGTACTCGGTCAGGTTCTTCACCGTGCCGACGACGACCGCTCCTTCCACGAGGTGCTCCAACGTGACGGTCTTGCGCGAGTTGATTTCGTCCTCGACGGCCAGTTTGCGGGACACCACAACATTGCCGCGGCGGCGATTGAGTTTGATGACCTTGACGGGAATGTCCTGGTCGATCAGGCCATCGAGATTGTGCACCGGGCGCGGGTCCGCCTGCGAACCAGGCATGAAGGCGCGCACGCCGACGTCGACTGCCAAGCCACCTTTGACGCGTCCCAGCACGTGGCCGCTGATCACCGATTGATCGTTGGAAGCTTTTTCCAGGTCGTCCCAGATGCGCAGGCGAGCGGCTTTGACGTGCGAGAGCAACACGTAGCCTTCCACCTGTTCGCTGCGATCGATCATGACGTCGACGACGTCACCGATTTTGACGGTGACTTCGCCGCTCAGGGATTGGAATTGATCCAGCGGAACGATGCCCTCGGATTTGTATCCGAAGTCGATAATGACATCTTTTGCGGTGATGCCCAGGACCGTGCCCTGCACGACTTCGTCCGCCGCCGGAGGGGCGAACTGACTGTAGTCTTCGAGCAAGTGCTCGTAATTCTCGGGGCTCGACGGATCCACTTGCCCGTTGTTTTGGTCTACGGCCATTCAGCCTCCACCGCTGACTAATTCACAGGGCTCGGAGGATGTGCGTTCGGGTCGGTTGGTTAGGAGCGAGACCATGCGAGCGAAACCACGAGCAACCACTATGAGATCAGTATGTTAGCAAATATACGCCGACTCATCGGGGGTTGTCAACGGGAGGTCACCGGGCGGTGTGGAGTTTTCACCATGACGGGCATTTTTCCAACCTGGTGTTACCAGGATACCGGGATCCGGAATACGCCTCAAACGGATGGCACGTGGGCATTGACTTGCAGTGATAAACGGCGCACGATGATCTCACCGTAGGGATAAAAAACGTAGCGTGTGCGATTTCGCGCATCGGGAGGGCGGCAATGGAACGATTAGTCATCAGGAGCAAAGAGCACCAGCAGGAGTTATCCGGCATTGGGGCTCGCGAAAGCGAGATGGATGTGAAAGACACCATCGCGCAACGAATTGACGACAAGGGGACGAAGGTCGAAGATCTCGCCGGTACGGGCGAAGGCGATTCGCCAGGAGGCTAGTACAAAAGATAGTGCGCACGCATAGCGGCGAAGGCTTCCACGGTATCTTGGATTGCGGTCTGAATGGTGCGTGGGTCTTCGCCGGCCTGCAGGCGCTTGATGACGTCGTCGCTGCCGATCAGACGTTTGCTGCCGGTGAGATCGACTTTTCCCGGATACAGCTTCAGCATCGCCGCGGCGAGTTCCAGACCCAGGCGGGTTCCGTCCAGCAATTCCCGGTTGGTGATCACGAAGCGCACGCCTTCGACCTTAACGCCTTTGAAGACGGACTCTGTGGGAGTAAAGCGCGTGGGATAGGTGCGAATGCCCGGGATCTGGCGTTGGTTGAGGTAGGCGGCCAGTTCACGTCCGCCGATGAAATCCGCTCCTACCTGTTCGAACGGGGAATCGGTGCCGCGACCCACGGAGAAGTTCTTCGAGTACTCAATGAGACAGAGTCCAGGGTAAAGCATCGCGGCGTTCAGGCTGCGCATATTAGGCGAAGGGTTGATCCAGAACAGGTTGGTGGAATCGAACCAGTCGCCACGCTGCCAGTCCTGCATGGAAACCACCGTGAGGCTGGCACCGATCTTATTTTCTATATTGAACATCCGAGCTAGCTCGCCCATGGTCATGCCGTGGCGCACGGGTTCGCCAGGCATGTAGCCAACGAAGCTGGTGTTGACCCCATCCATCATCGGGCCTTCGACCCGCGTGCCCGTGATGGGGTTGGGCCGGTCGAGCACGTAAAAAGGAATCTTAGCTTTGGCGGCCGCTTCCATGGCGTACGCCATCGTGGTTTCGAAGGTATAGAAGCGCACCCCGACGTCCTGAATATCGAAGACCAGAATATCGACATCCTTCAGCATTTCCGGCGTGGGCCGGTTGGTGGCTCCGTAGAGGCTGAAGACGCGAATTCCGGTGAGCCCGTCCTCGGTGTTCGTGATGTCCGGCCGGTCTTCGGTGCCGAGGAAGCCGTGTTCCGGCGAAAAAATCGCGGCGATTTTGATTCCGGCGGCGCGCATGAGATCGATGTTGCGCCTGCCGTTGCGGTCCACGCCGCTCTGGTTGGTAATCAGTCCGATGCGCTTGCCGGCGAAGGGCTGAAACCTGGAGGCGGCGAGCACGTCGAGGCCGGTCATGGTAGCGCCGTTGCGTCCGACCTGACGGGCCGCACCGGGTCCGCTAAGCGTGTCGTTATAGCTGGTGAGCGATACACGGGGCGCCTGCAATCCCACATTCGCCGCCACGACGGTGGCGACCTTGGCGCGGACCGGCGTCAGCGCGGGACGCTGATCGGGATGCACGCTGTTGGCGAGCAGGATGACGTACGTCTTCGTCATTGGGTCGAGCCACATCGAGGTGCCGGTGAAGCCGGTATGTCCGTAGCTGCCGAGGGGAAACAGTTCGCCGCGATTGCCGGAGTGCGGAGAATCGACGTCCCAGCCGAGGGCGCGCAGAATGGGCTGGTCGGGCGGCGATTGCGGCTCTGTGAACTTGGCAACCGTCAGCGGACTGAAGAGCCGCACGCCATCTAACTCGCCGCCGTTGAGCATCATTTGGGCGAAGCGCGCGAGATCGTCCGCGGTGGAAAAGAGTCCGGCGTGTCCGGCGATGCCACCCATATTGCGCGCCGTGGGATCGTGCACGATGCCGCGGAGGGGCGGTCCGGTCTTGAGGGGCCAGCGCTCCGTGGGCGCGATGCGCGGCACCAGTGAGGCCGGAGGCTGGAACACGCTTTCCTTCATGCCGATGGGCAGGAAGATGTTATCCCGTGCGTATTCGTTGAGCATCCTGCCGCTGAGCCTGTGCACGAGTTCGCCGAGCAGGATGAAGTTGATGTCGCTGTAGACGTATTTCGTGGCGGGCGGTCCGCCGACCTTGAAGGTGTTGGCCAGCTTGATGCCGGTGTCGTAGCCGGTCCAGGGAGTGGTGAGAGGCACGTCGGGCTGGAGGCCGGAAAAATGCGTGAACAGGTGGCGGAGTGTGATGTCGCTCTTGCCTCCCTGGAATTCCGGAATGTAGTCGGTCACTTTGTCGTTCAGACGGAAGCGTCCTTCCTGGAACAGCTTCATTAGAGACGAAGTGGTGGCAATCACCTTGGTGAGCGAGGCGCAGTCGAAGATCGTGTCGACGGTCATCGCCTCGGGCGTCGGCACCAGCGCGCGCTTGCCGTACGCCTTTCGGTAAACCACCTTGCCTTCGTGTCCTACCACCAGCACTGCGCCGGGCATCCTGCCCTGTTCGATGGCCTGATTGATCACCTGATCGACGGCCGCCGCGCCACTGAAGGTCTGTGCGGACACACTGACGGCTGCGAGTGCGGCGCACCATAAGAGCTTCATGTGACTATGATAACTGGCGCGAGCAGGCGAGGTGTGTGAGGTCTACGGGCGTGATGGGTGTAGCGCCCGCGGTGCGATTCCTAGCTCTGCGAGAGTGTGCGCGCGCGGCACGGACCGTGGAAGGAACTGCGAGCCTGGCGGAAAAGGTTCGCCGCACGATCCGCAGACCGCACCGCGGACCTGGTCTGGTCTGGGCAGGCGAGTGGTGTCCCTGGCGGCTGCTCTGGCGATTTGCGCCAACGCCACGGCAACGCCACAAATCATTCGCGGTGACGATGTTCCGCGGTCCAAAACTCGGCTACTATTCAGGAATAACCCGCGGCCCGAAGGCTTTCTGTTGCAAGGAGCGCTGAGCAAATGACAAGTGAAGAACAGCGGCTGGAAGAATCGCGAGACCGGCATGCACACTGGAAGCGCTGGGGCCCTTACGTGAGCGAACGTGCCTGGGGCACGGTGCGCGAGGATTACAGCGCGGGAGGCAGCGCGTGGGACTATCTGCCGCACGATCATGCCCGATCGCGGGCCTACCGCTGGAACGAAGACGGGCTCGCCGGAATCTGCGACCGTCATCAAAAGATTTGCTTCGCGCTGGCGCTGTGGAACGGCCGCGACCCCATTCTGAAGGAGCGGATGTTCGGCCTTACGGGCAACGAAGGGAATCACGGGGAAGACGTGAAGGAGTGCTATTACTACCTCGACAGCACGCCGACGCACTCCTACATGAAGTTCCTCTACAAGTATCCGCAGCGCGCCTTCCCTTATGAGCGCCTGGTGCAGGAGAACCGCCGGCGCGGCCGGCGCGATCTCGAATTTGAGCTGGTGGACACGGGTGCGTTTGACGAGAATCGCTATTTCGACGTGCAGGTGGAATACGCCAAAAGGTCTCCGGAAGACATTCTGGTACGCATCGTGATTGCGAATCGCGGGCCCGAGTCCTGCGACCTGCACGTGCTGCCCACGGTGTGGTTCCGCAATACCTGGAGCTGGGGCCTTCCGGTGACCAAGCCCGAGATGCACGCCGTGCTCGATCAAGCGATCGAATTGAACGAGCCGCAGTACGGCAAGCGCTGGCTCTTTACGGAGGGCGCGCCTGAACTGCTCTTCACGGAGAACGAAAGCAATTCGCGCCGCCTGTGGGGGAACCAGAGCGGACCGCGTTACGCCAAGGACAGCATCAACGACTACATCGTGAATGGGGATAGGGACGCGGTCAATCCCGCGCAGCGCGGCTCCAAAGCCGCGGCCCATTACCGCTTGCGAATCGCTGCCGGGGAGAGTGTGGTGCTGCGCCTGCGTCTTGCGGACACGCTTGCGTCGGGCGGCACGATTGGGGCCGATTTCGATCATGTGATGACGGAACGCATTCTGGAGGCGGATCAGTTTTACGATTCGGTGACGCCCGCCGACCTCACCGCGGACGCGCGCAATGTCATGCGCCAATCGTTCGCGGGATTGTTGTGGTCCAAGCAGTTCTATCACTATGTGGTGCAGGATTGGCTGGACGGCGACCCTGCCGGCCCGCCGCCACCCGAATGGCGGAAGCAGGGCCGCAATCACGAATGGATCCACTTGTATAACGCGGACATCTTATCGATGCCCGACAAATGGGAGTATCCGTGGTTCGCCGCCTGGGACCTCGCGTTTCACTGCGTGCCGCTCGCGCTGGTGGATTCGGAATTCGCCAAAGAGCAACTCGCGCTCATGGTGCGCGAGTGGTATATGCATCCCAACGGCCAGCTGCCGGCCTACGAATGGGCTTTCGGCGATGTCAATCCGCCGGTGCATGCCTGGGCGGCATGGCGCGTCTACAAGATCGAAAAGAAGCGGCGCGGCGTGGGCGACCGCGCCTTCCTCGAGCGTGTTTTCCACAAATTGATGCTGAACTTCACCTGGTGGGTGAATCGCAAGGACGCCGAGGGCCGCAACATCTTCGAGGGCGGTTTCCTCGGGCTCGACAACATCGGCGTATTCGATCGCAGCGCCCCGCTGCCAACCGGCGGATTCATCGAGCAGGCGGACGGCACTGGTTGGATGGCCATGTACAGCTTGAATCTGTTGGCCATCGCCATGGAACTGGCCAGCGAAGATCCCTGTTACGAGGACGTCGCCAGCAAGTTCTGGGAGCACTTCCTCTACATCGCGAAAGCCATCAACAGCATCGGTAGCGATGGCGGCATGTGGAGTGAGGAAGATGGCTTTTTCTACGACGTGCTGCACCTGCCGGACGGAGCGCACGTGCCGATGAAGATCCGCTCGATGGTGGGACTAATTCCATTGTTCGCAGTGGAGTCCCTCGAACCCTCGGTGGTCGACAAGCTGCAGGGCTTCAAGCGGCGGATGGAGTGGTTCCTGGAGTATCGCAAGGGGCTGTCGGGCAACGTGCCGTGCATGGATGTTCCTGGCGAAGGCCAGCGGCGTCTGATGTCGATTGTCGATGGCACGCAGTTGCGGCGCGTGCTGCGCGTGCTGCTCGATGAGAACGAATTTCTTTCGCCGCACGGCATCCGGGCGTTATCGCGCTATCACAAGGATCATCCGTTTATCATGCCGGTGGACGGCACGGAGTATCGCGTGGACTACGAGCCCGCGGAATCGACTACCGGACTGTTCGGCGGCAACTCCAACTGGCGGGGGCCGGTATGGTTTCCGGTTAATTACCTGATCATCGAATCGTTGCAGAAGTTCCACCATTACCTGGGAGACGATTTCCGGGTGGAGTGTCCGACGGGCTCGGGCAATTTCCTGAATTTATGGGATGTGGCGGCGGAACTCTCGCGCCGGCTGACGCGCACGTTTCTGCGCGGCGCGGACGGCAGCCGTCCCGTACACGGCGGAAATCTACGCTACCGGGATGACGAGCACTGGCGCGACCTGGTGCTGTTCTACGAGTATTTTCACGGCGACAACGGTGCGGGAATCGGTGCCAGCCATCAGACCGGCTGGACTGGCGTGGTGGCGAAGCTCATGCAGCAGAGCGGAGAATAGCGATGAAAGCGATTATCATCGGCCGGGAGACTTGCGCCAGTCCCGAAGCCGCCGGCAAATTGGAATGGCTGGAGACCAACGGGCTTGGCGGCTTCTCCAGTTCCACCATTCTGGGCATGAATACGCGGCGCTATCATGCGCTACTCACTGCGGCGACGCGTCCGCCGGTAGGCCGGGTGGTGATGCTCTCCAAGTTTGAAGAGGCCGTGACAATTGGCGACCGGCGCTACGACCTCTCGAGCAATCGCTATCCGGGCGCGATGTATCCCGAGGGATATCGTTACCTGAGGGAGTTTCGCCTGGACCCGTGCCCAACGTTCGTGTTCGAACTCGATGGCGTCGTCGTCGAGAAAAGCGTCTTCATGCCGCACGGCGAGAATGCGACCGTAATCGAATATCGTGTGGGCGGCGAAGCGACTCTCGAACTGCGCCCGCTGATCGCCTTCCGCGACTACCACGCGACGACACACTGCAACGATGTGCTCGACTCGCACTACGCGGAGGAAACGGGACTGGTTTCCGTATGTCCCTATCGCGATTTGCCGGTGCTCTATCTCGCGCACGACGCGGCGGCGGTCAGCGTGGGAGCTGGGTGGTATTACCATTTCGAGTACGATCGCGAACGCGAGCGGGGGCTGGATTTCCAGGAGGACCTGTTCAATCCGCTTACGCTGACGTACCGGCTTTCTGCGGGTGCACGGGCCACCGTGATCGCTTCCACCTTGCGCCACGCTGCGAGCGACTCCGGCGCGATGCGGGAGCGCGAGATGGCGCGCCGGGCTGCGCTGGTTGCCGCGGCGCCCTTGGACAATCCCCTGGCGCAGCGGCTGGCGCTGGCGGCTGACCAATTTCTAGTCCAGCGCGGCGAGTTGGAAAGCGTGGTTGCGGGCTACCCGTGGTTTAGCAACTGGGGCCGCGACACGATGATTTCGCTGCCGGGCTTGACGCTGGCGACGGGCAGGTTTGACGCGGCGAAACGCATTCTGCGGGCGTTCGCCGCGAGTATGGATCAGGGAATGCTTCCCAACCGGTTTCCCGATGCCGGCGAGCAACCCGAATACAACACGGTGGACGCCACGCTTTGGTTCTTCGAAGCGATTCGCGCGTATGGCGAAGCTTCGGGTGATTACGACTTCATCCGGCAAAATCTGTATCCCAGGATGAAGGAGAGCATCGACTGGCACCTACGCGGCACTCGTTACGGAATTCATGTCGATGACGATGGCTTGCTGGCGTGCGGCGAGCCGGGTGTGCAACTCACCTGGATGGACGCGAAGGTGGCCGATTGGGTGGTCACGCCCCGGCATGGCAAGCCGGTCGAAATCCAGGCGTTGTGGTACAACGCTCTGTGCATCGCGCAGGAGTTCGCAGATGCGGATTACGCATCTATGCTGCGGGAGTTGGGCTGCAAAGCGCGGAGTGCCTTCCGCGCCCTGTTCTGGAATGCTCAGGCCGGGTGTCTTTACGATGTCGTGAACGGTGACGTTCGAGATTCTTCCATTCGTCCGAATCAGATCTTCGCGCTGAGCCTTCCCCATCGTATGCTCGACGAGGGCAGCGAACGGCAGGTGCTCGACCTGGTAGAGCGGGAACTACTTACGCCGGCAGGGCTACGAACGCTCTCGCGGTCCGACCCGCAGTATCGTGGGCGCTATGAGGGAGGGGTGGTGAACCGCGATTCCGCCTATCATCAGGGCACCGTTTGGCCTTGGTTGATAGGCCCGTTCCTCACTGCCTACACACGGTTGAAAGGTGGAACGAAGGCGGCGGAGTGGCTGAAGCAGGTTCCTACTTTGCTGGAATCCGACTGCCTGGGACAGTTTTTTGAAGTTGCCGATGGCGATGGGCCGCACCTCCCGGGTGGGTGTTTCGCGCAAGCGTGGAGCGTCGCGGAGATCTGCAGGCTGGCGCGGGCGGCGAGTCCAACAGAGTGCGCCGCCGGCGCGGTTGGCGCGTTACCGGTGGATTCGGCGCTCCAGCCTCCCGCGAGCGTGGCCAGGGCGCAGCACAGAAATTAACCCTGTTCTAACTTGCCGGTCAACGGCAATTACGAAACCACGTGAGCAGAAGTTCCGGGCGATGACCGCACGCGGCGCGCCGGGGCGTCCCCTCACTTGCATGTTGACTCGACAGGCGAGTCGCGTCGATTACAGCACGCGGCTCGGTTTATATCCGGGCCTGCTGCGGATGCGCCATTTCTTACCGGGATCGTTGACCGGTTCGATGGTGATCTTGCGAAAGCCTTCGTTCGGATTGGCCTTGGGGTAATAGGTCACGGTATAGGAATTGCCCAAGTCCTCACGAATGTCTTCGAACGCCTCGACCTGCTTCTGCCACGTCTTGGCGAAGTAGGCCTTGCCGCCCGTGCGCTGGGAGATCCGCTTGAACACATTGCTCGAAACCGGATCTTTGTTGACCTCGGCGGTGGAGATCACATAAATCGGGATACCTTCGTCTTCGGCGACGGCACGCACGTCATCCGGCGCCACCATGCTGGCGTTATCAGGACCGTTGGAGAAGACGATGATCACTTTGCGGCCGGGCACCTTTGCCGCATCGCGTAAGCCGAGCAGGAGCGCGTTGTAGAGCGCGGTGTCGTCTCCCGCGACGCTCTTGCGCAGTCCCGCGATGGCATTGCTGTGATCGCGCGACAGGGGAGCGGCTCGATTCAAATTGCGGCTGAAGGTGTACACGGCTACCGAGTCGGCGCGGTCCAATCCACGCACGAAATCCGCAATCGCGTCTTCGGCGTAGACGAAGCCTTTGTACATGAAATTACTGGTATCGAACAGGACGAACACGTTGGTGCCGACGAAAGCATCGGGCTTTTCCATGCCGGGGAGCGCGTCTCTACCGCCCTCCAGCATGGGACGAGTGGTACCGTCCTCGCTCACGGCCAGCGGCGCCTTGGCGCCTTCCGCGAACGTGGCGACCTGCTGTAAAATACCGTCCTCGTAGATACGGAAATCCGTGGGTTTCAGGCCGTTCACGTAGTGACCCTTGCTGTCGGTCACCTGGAAGCTGAGAACCACCATGTCGACCTTTACACGGAAGATCGGGCGCTGGCCTTCCTGCGCGTGCAGCACTGCACCTACCGTGGTCACTCCAAGAAATCCTCGTCGCGAAATCGTCATGTTCGTTTTCCGGTTTGGTATCCGCTCTTGCGATTGAATATCGTTCTACTGCAGGGCCGCCGCTTTTTGTTCGCTCGCTTGATTGCGGGCCGCGGCACGCACGTCCTCGCCCACGAAGCGGAGCGATTTCAGCACGGCCGGCCAATCTTCCAGGTGCGAGGCAAAAATCTGTTCCACCAGCTTGCGAGTCCACTCGGGGATGCGGACGTTTAACTGGGTAGGCGTCACGCTCAGTTCATCGGCTAGCGCCGCCCAATACAGGGTATTGGATTCCCAGCTTTCCGCCATGATGCGGCTGGAATAGCCCATCAGGGTGGGGAAGGTGCGCAGGTTCAACAATTCGGGCTCATAGGAATTGGACAGGGTCGGTTTTGGCGTGCCGAAGGCGCGGGAAACCGCCGCGAGGGTCAATTCCTGAGGCTTGGCTTCCGCCATGTGTTTCAACTCGTCCAGCAGGCAGGAGCTCTTGGGGTCCCGTTCTGCCG
This sequence comes from Candidatus Solibacter sp., assembly GCA_039934035.1. Taxonomy (GTDB): domain Bacteria; phylum Acidobacteriota; class Terriglobia; order Bryobacterales; family Bryobacteraceae; genus Solibacter. The sequence continues at coordinate 56,646 of JBDTMZ010000062.1, forward strand.
CGGCGTTGCGCGCAATGAGGTAGAGTTCGGAGGGCGTCACGCGATCCATCGCCTCGCGCACTTCACCTCCTTCGAGCAGCCTGGCCACTTGCCGGGTGCGTGCCGGCGCTGCTAGCATACCGAGCGAAGTCATGACGTGCGGGCGTAGATCGCTATCCAGTGCGGCTTCGGCCAACAATTCGCGGCCGTAGCGCAGGTGCAATGCCACCCAGTGCAACTGCGCCTGCGTGACTTGCCAGTAGCGGGGGATCTTGGCGCTCAACATCATCTGCGGGACCAGGTCGCCCCAAATCAGCGCCTGCGTTTGCGTGGGCACCAGGAAATTCTGTTCCGCTTCGGCGAGGGCGTAGGCCAGGGAAGAGAGCGAGCCAACCAGGCGTCCCCCGCCGTTCGAGGGCCAGCCCGTGCCGTAGATCTCCGTCGGGCGCCAGGTATGGTCAGTGCCCTGCATGCCCAGGAAATCGTGGCTGCGCACGAACACCGGATTGGTAAAGAGAATTTGCGCTCCCGGCGGCGCGTAATGCGCGTAGTTGAAGGACATCAGGGTATCGCGCAGCAGGGGCGCGAGCAGCGCGCGCGTATCCTTGATCTTCTCAGGGTCGCCAGCCGCTTTTTCGATGGCGGCGCGCAGATTCAGTTTTCGCTCGGTATCCAGATGGCGCTCCACCCAGTAGCCGAAACTCATAATGTTCCTCTCGTTGGCCGAGAGGGAGGGACGCGGCAGGTTGATCTCGCTGATCCGGCTGGCAAGCTTATTGACCAGTTTGACGTCCAATTTCTCGCCTTTCGCCACGGCTTCAATGTGATCGCCGAGTTGTAGCAGCGTGTCCATGGAGATGATGCGCTGCGCTTCCTGAATGCGCATCAGGTCCTGCACCATCTGCTCGTGCGTTTCCGGATCGTTGGTGTGGCCGGCCATCACATCGAGCAGTTTTTCGTGAGGATCGCTGAGGGGACCGTTGGCGCGCAGCAGCAGCCGCACTCCGTTGCGGCCCGCATCGAAGAGCTCGCGATTACCCTTCACGCCGTTGAAGCCGCTGACGATGCCGGCGAAGATCTTGTCCGCTTCCGCTTCCGGGATGCTCTGCTGGCGGATCAGAATCTGCCACAAGCTGACCAGCGACTGGAAGGTGCCCGCGATGTCACTGTGCAGCGCGTTGTCCCTCTGCTTCGTGATGGCGATCATCTGGTCCAGATACATCACGATGGATTCTTCCGAGAGGTTCCGCGATTCGCTGAACAGCGCGTACTGGCTGCCGTAGTTATGGAACTCGCGGGCCAGGCGATCGACCGTCGGGGGGGAGAGAGGCTTAGGCCGGTTGCGGTCGATATCGCTCACGGCCATGAAAATCTTCAGTGGTTCGTTCTCGACGGCCTTGCGGGACAGCGCGAACAGCGCCTCCAGGACATCGTCCGGTTCCTTCCACGTGGTAGCGAGTTTGGTCAGCTTGCCGTCGTATTTTCCCTGGGGATGATTGATAAAAAGGTTACGCCACACATCCAGGCTGCCTGGGATCTGCGGCTTGCCGTTGGCATCGACGCGCAGTCGCGTAGTGAACAGCATCATGTCCGTATTCGAGCGGAAAACAGGCCGCGCCGGACCGGGACTGGTGATGCGTCCGCGCACCGCTGTGTAGAAGCGTTTCATGCGGGCCGAGTCGGTGAGGTAGTCCTTCACCGGACCTTGGATCCGCGCTAGGGCGTCGTACATGCTGGCGAGCCAGCCGTCATCCTTCGCCATCAGTTTGTCGAAGAACGCCGGCCCCTGGTCGGGAGAAGCACCCACCAGGTCGGTCCATCCGGCGACCGAGCGCTGCCCGCCGGGTATAACCGCTTTGCCGTCGCGAATTTCGAACATGCCGCCGAAGAAATCGAGCACGTGAGAATAGGCTCTCAGGCGAGTCACGGTGGACTGCTTGCGCAGTGCCTCGGCCGTCTCGCTATCGAGTTTGGAGAAGCCCAGGTACAAGCGGCAAATCGAAGGATCTCCGATGAAGGTGTCGATGAAGCTGCTGGCGTCCTTTTCTTTCGGATTGATCCAGTATTCGGGACCGAACATGACTGGTACGGCGGTCGGTCTGAAATCGTAGGTGAACGGACGATTGGTGCGCAGGGCCTCTTCCAACTCGTTGATCGGGAAGCCGGAATCCGTCGTCAGAAAGGCTCGCGGTGCATTGACGGTTTCGAGCACAACCTCGCTGCCACAGCCGCCCCGCATGCGGAATCCCAGAATGCGCAGCACTTCGCCCGCAACGGGGGATTCGCAGTTGTCGATCTTAATGGTCTTGGATTCGCCGGCGACCTTTTCGAGTTCACGCGCCTGGGAAATGTAGCGGTGGACCAGCTTGAGGTATTCGGTCTGCTCGAGCGACTCATTGTTATGCGACGCCTGATAGCCGTTAGTGACGACGTTGCGAGCCAAAGCAGGGAGGATGTCAGCCGGTTCGGAATCGGGCGCCAACGCCGCCATGCGCGCGAATGAGCGCAGAGGACCCGGAATTTCCGCGGTCCCGGCAGCGCCCTTCGAGGCCGCCGCTTCGCCGAGAGTCGCCGATTTGCTTCCGGCGGCGCGTGCCATTTCGAGATGCGAGCCGGCAGCGGCTTTGTCGCCCGACATCAGATCGAGAAGCGCCAGTTTGCGTGCCACCGCGGCGATTCGCGTCTGATCGCTGCCGTTGCGCAGTGCAGCCAGGAGTTTGCCATAAGCATCACGCGCGCCCGGATCGCCATAGCGATCCAGAAACTCCGCGTACGCGGTGAGGGCAGCGGGATTCGCCGGGCTGGCCTGAGCCGCCCGGGCCAATTGGGCCCGCTCCGAATCAGCGCTCTGCTGGGCAGCCGCCGGGAAAGATGTGAACGCGAAAATGACAATTGCGCAAAGCAAGGACGCCTTCATTGAGGCCCTCCGTTACTGGTCAATCACTGTACCACGCCGAAACTGTAGTCTGGTGATCTTAAATCAAACAAAACATGGAACGCAACCACCAGGTTGTAAACTGGAGCATCGTGTCTTTAAGTCGTTGGTGACGATTTGCGAAACGCCCGATTTTATTGGCGATCGGGCAACAGAAATGTGACACGCCTTTCCCGATTGAGGCGCGTACTGAAGTCGCGGTCCACACTCGACAGCGGTGTCTGTTTTTGCTCGTGCTGCAGTGAGACGTAGTGGAGCGTACTGCCGTCGACCCAATAGGCTTCGGCAGCGCGGATCGAGTGATCCTGCAGGGCAATGAGGTAGACAGGTGGTTCGCCGGAAGCCGTCGCCGGCTGGCGCTGGAGTTCCTGTCCGAAGGAATCGTACTCGCGTACCTGCGGATTGGGGCGCTCTGCATACACAGGCGTCGTCGTCGCCTGTGGACTGGAAGGCGCATAGACAACGGTCACGCCGGGCGAACTCTGATAGGCCGGATACGCGGGCGAAGGATACGCGTAATCGTAGGCAGGGTACGAGTACGATGGGTAGCCGTAATCGTAGGCAGGATACGAGTACGATGGGTAGCCGTAGCCCCAGCCAAGCCCTGCGTACAGATAAGGATTGTAGTAGCCGCCGTAGTAGCCCCAGCCCAGACCGTATCCCCTGTAGCCGTAGCCATAGCCATAGCCTGCGTAACCATAGCCAGCTCGATAGCCATAGCCACCGCGGTAACCATAGCCGCCGTTGCCAGGGCGATAACCTCCGCCGCCATACCCGTAACCGCCCACATATCCGCCGGTGCGACCCCCACCGCCAGTTCCGCCTACGAAACCGCGGGCGCCGCCGGTATATCCTCCGCCGCGTTGGACCATGCCACCGCCGCCGCCGCCGCGGGCATATCCACCGCCTCCGCCGACAGATCCCCCGCCGCGCGCGACTCCTCCGCCTCCACCGCCGCCACGCGAAACTCCACCTCCACCTCCGCCGCCACCGCGGGAGCCTCCGCCGCCGCCGCGCTGTGCCAACCCCAAACTCGCGATTAAGCTGCCGCACAAGGCTAGTTTCAAGAAAAGTCTCATAGTAAGAGTGCCTCTATTGCGGAGCTTACGCCTACCGCAATCACTACGCAAGGGTAAGACTGCCAGAAGCTGGGTGCAGACGGACTGGCGTCCGGCCGGGCGGGCGGTGACATACCATATGGATTCATGCCCATTGACCCTTCAGCCGTGATCGCCCCCAGTGCGGTGGTGTCGCCCGGCGCAAGCGTTGGACCCGGCGTGCGGATCGGAGAATTCTGCATCGTGGAAAGTGACGTCGCGATCGGCGCGCATTGCGTGCTGGAACCGTACGTTTTCGTCAAGCGCTACACCACGCTGGGGGAGCGGAATGAAATCGGAGCTGGTACCGTGCTGGGGACGGATCCGCTCGACAAAAACTTCTCCGGTGCGCGCAGCTATCTGACCATCGGCAACGGCAACAAAATCCGGGAGCACTTCACGATTTCGCGTGGGACTCCTCCCGAATCCTCCACCCAGATCGGCGATGGGAACTTCATTATGACCAGCGGCCACATCGCGCATAACTGCACGGTGGGCAGTCATGCAGTGATCGCCAGTTGTGTGCTGCTGGGGGGCTACGTGGAGGTCGAAGACCAGGCGTTTCTGTCGGGTGGCGTGCTGGTGCATCAGTACACCCGCGTGGGACGCCTGGCGATGGTGAGCGGCAATACGCGCGTCAATCTGGATGCTCCGCCGTTCTTCACTTATTCCGGCTTCGAGATCGCACCGCACGGGCTAAACCTGGTCGGCTTGAAGCGTGCGGAGATCGCCCCGGCTGCAATTCGTACGCTCAAAGAGGCATACCGGCGCCTCTATCGGCAAGGTCTGAAGTTGGAAGACGCGCTGGCCCGAATCGATGCCGAACTCGGCACGCCGGAGACTTCTCAGCTGACGGCATTCATACGTTCCAGCCGCCGGGGCATTGCACGCGCATGATGGCGGGTTGATCCATTCCTAATGCAATTTGTGGCGCCAATGCACATTCTTACCAGCCATTCGTCTCAAGCCTCACGCGATCAAAGCACTTAGCATTGGAACCGGTTGGAAGTATTCGTGCAACAAACTATCGCCGGAGGAACGCGTATGAAGGGAGCCCAGCCCATTCGTATGGTTGCAGACCAATCGCCAGGGTCCTATTCGCGTTCCCAGAGCTATCGGTTGGCGTTCGAGGCGACTCAGGACGGGATCGTAATTGTCGACGCGGACAATGGTGCTATTGAAGACTGCAATCCTCGGATTGAGGCTCTGTTCGGGTACCGGCCCGACGATCTGAGGGGCAGGCAGATTTGGGAAGTCCCCTTGTTTCGCAACGCCAGCCTAGGCCCTAGGATTTTCGACGCGCTGCGCCACTCCAGCAGCTGCCGGATTGAGGAATGGCTGATTACGGAATACCGTCACGGAATGTTTTGCGACCTGTCGTGTTGCCGCCTTGAGCAGGGCACCGCGCGGTATATGGTGGTCAGCATTCGCGACATCACGGAGCGCAAGCGCAACGAGACAGCACTGCGCGACAGTGAGGAGCGTTTTCGCACAGTGGTGGAGGGCACCACCGATTACGCCATCTTCATGATGGACACGTGGGGGAAAGTGGTCAGTTGGAACCCCGGCGCAGAGCGTATCTTGCAGTACGAGAAGGGAGAGATTCTGGGCCGCGACGCCTACGTACTATTCACACCTGAAGACCGCGCGCGAGGGGAAGCGGCACGGGAGATGGACACCGCAAAACGGGAAGGCCGCGCAGAGAACGAGCGCTGGCACTTGCGGAGGGACGGTACGCGGTTCTTCGCCAGTGGAGTGTTGACGGCATTGCGCCGGCCGGATGGGGAGCTGCGGGGGTTCGCCAAGGTGATGCGCGACATCACAGAGCGCCGGGCCAACGATGAAGCGATGCGCGAGGCTGAGAAATTGGAGAGCATCGGGCTCCTGGCCGGAGGCGTGGCTCACGATTTCAACAACCTCCTCACAGGAATCATCGGCGGCGCGAGCCTGGCAGCGGAAGACGTGCCGCCTGGGAGCTCCGCGCGTAAGCTGATGGACGACGTGGTTAAGACCGGGATGCGGGCCGCGGACTTGACGAGCCAACTGCTGGCCTATGCTGGCAAAGGGCGGGTCACGGTTTCCCTCGTCGATATTTCCCAAGCCACCGCAGAAATTCCACAGCTTCTGCATGCGTCGATTCCGCATGGGGTGGGGCTCGAAATGAATTTGCAGCGCGGTCTCCCGTACATCGAGGCCGACCTTCGGCAGGTGCAACAGATCGCCATGAACCTGGTGATCAATGCGGCGGAAGCGATCGAAGGCGAGGGTCTCATTCGCGTCTCCACCACCTGTGTGTCTCTAGATTCGGAAGCGTTCATTGAGGAGGGGCTACGGCATCTCAGCGCCGGCGAGTACGTCGTGTTGGAGGTGCGGGATACCGGTACGGGAATGGACGACTGCACGAAGGGAAAGGTTTTCGATCCATTCTTCACCACGAAGTTCACCGGCCGTGGGCTGGGCTTGGCGGCCGTATGGGGAATCGTCCGCCGGCACGGAGGTGGAATTCAACTGACCACCGCGCCGGGGCAGGGTAGTACCTTCCGCGTCTATCTGCCGGCGGTTCCGCGTCCGGCGAAAGAGGATGACGGCGGGGTCCGAGAGCGAGAGCGAGAGGCGGATCCCGGCAGGGGAGCAATTCTGGTAGTGGATGACGACGCTATGGTGCGGCGGGTCTCGCAGCAGACTCTGGAGCGGCGCGGATTTCATGTGATCAGCGCGGAAAACGGGCGGGAGGCAGTGGATCGTGTCCGTCGGGACGACAAGCGCATCGCACTGGTCGTGCTGGACCTCAGTATGCCCGTGATGAGCGGAGAGGAGGCCTATCGGGCGATTAAAGCGATTCGCCCCGAACTGCCGGTCCTGATCTCCAGCGGCTATAGCGAAGGGATTGCGTCCGATCGGTTTGGTGGCAAGGACATGGGTGAATTCATCCAGAAACCTTACACAGCCGATGGGTTGGCGGACCGGGTGCGCCAGATGCTCGGCGAAGTGCATCGGCCTTGCCGATAAATATTGGTATGGCAGGGTTTCGCATCGAGCGCGACACGATGGGCGAAATGCAAGTGCCCGCGGAGTCGCTCTACGGGGCGCAGACGGCCCGTGCGATCGCCAACTTCCCCATCAGCGGCAGGCGATTTCCGCGGCGTTTCTTGCGCGCGCTCGGATTGATCAAGAGCGCGGCTGGGAAGGTTAATGGCAGCATGGGCCACCTTTCCGCGGAGGTCTCGCAACGCATCGAGCGAGCCTCCGAGGATGTCGCGGAAGGGCGGCACGACGATCAATTCCCGGTGGATGTTTTCCAGACCGGCAGCGGGACGTCGACCAACATGAATGCGAACGAAGTGATCGCACATTTGGCTGGGGCTCATGCGAATGACGACGTAAACCGCGGGCAATCGAGCAATGATGTGTTTCCCACAGCGATCCACCTTGCCGCAGCGGACGCGATTGCGGAGGGCCTGCTGCCGGCGATGCGACAACTGGCGGATTCGCTGGAGCGAAAGTCGTGGGAGTTTCACGACGTGTTGAAAATCGGGCGGACCCACTTACAGGACGCGGTGCCCATGCGATTGGGGCAGGAGTTTAGCGGATATTCGCGCCAGGTGGAAGCGGCGCGCGGACGCGTGGAGGCCGCCCTGTCAGGGATCTATGAATTACCGCTCGGTGGCACGGCGGTAGGCACCGGGTTAAACGCGCCCCCGGGCTTTGCGCGCGAGGTGATCGGGGAACTCGCACGCCGGACGGGCTTGCCGCTGGTGGAAGCGCCGAATCATTTTGAGGCGCAGGGTGCGCGCGACGCGGTGTGCTTCCTCAGCGGAGCGCTGCGCGGATATGCGGTGGCGCTCTCCAAAATCGCCAACGACATCCGATGGCTCGGTTCGGGTCCGCGCTGCGGGCTGGGCGAACTGAGATTGCCTGCGGTGCAACCGGGGTCGAGCATCATGCCGGGTAAGGTGAACCCGGTGATCGCCGAAAGCCTGCTGATGGTGTGCGCGCAGGTGATCGGCTACGATGCGGCAATCGCCTGGTGCTGCGCCGCGGGGAATTTCGAACTAAACGTGATGATGCCCGTCATGGCGCTTGATCTAATCGACAGTATCGAAATGCTCGGCGCGGCCAGCCGGAATTTCGCCGGGCAACTGGTAGACGGGCTCGAAGCGGATCGCGGGCGCGCCGAGGGCTTCATCGAGCAGTCACTGGCGATGGCTACAGCGCTCGCGCCCGAAATCGGCTACGACAAGGCCACGGAGTTGGCCAAAGAGGCATATGCTACCGGCCGGACGATTCGTCAGGTCGCCCTGGAGCGGTCAGGGATTCCCGAAGCGCGGCTGACGGAGCTTCTGGATCCGCAGACGCAGGCCGGATAGCATCGGCGCTGCGCGCAGCCAACAGTTCGAACCACGCGTCCATCCCGTAGCCGGTTTTGGCCGATACTTCGAGGATGCCTAGTGCCGGTTGCACGGCCCGCAAATTGGCGTACGCGGCGGCCCGGTCAAATTCCACCGCATCCGCGAGATCGCTCTTAGTGATGATGGCGAGGTCTGCTCCGTTGAAGATGGTGGGGTACTTGAGCGGCTTGTCCTCGCCTTCAGTGACCGACAGCAGCACGACGCGTAGCGCTTCGCCGAGATCGTAGGCGGCGGGGCATACCAGATTACCCACGTTTTCGATGAACAGGTAGTCGAGTGGGTCCGGCGTAAAACCTTCGAGCGCGCGGCGCACCATCTGTGCGTCCAGATGACAGACGGTGCCGGTGACGATCTGCCGTACGGAAGCGCCGCTGCGCGCCAGGCGCATGGCGTCGTTCTCAGTGGCGAGATCGCCCACCAGCGCGGCCACGCGGTGTTGCGCGCGCAGGGGGCCGAGTGTGGCTTCCAGGAAGCGCGTCTTGCCGGAGCCGGGACTGGAGACGAGGCTGACCACAAACGTGCCGGCCGCCTGGAATTCGGCGCGCAACTGGCGCGCTTCCAGATCATTCTTGCGCAACACATTCTGGCGGATTTCCACGATGCGTGGCGAGGTCACGACACCACCTCGAGCGCAGTGACCTGCAAGTCGCGGCCTTGTAGCACTTCGCCCGGTGGGCCGCCGCAGACCGGACAGAGGAACGCCTGGATGGACGGCAGTTCCCGCGGTTCGTGGCATGCCGGACAGTAGATGACCGCCGGAATTTCGTGGATCACCAGTGCCGCCAACTGCAACGGCGTGCCGGCGGCCACAAGTTCGTACGAGCCTTCCAGCGCTTCCCGGACGACGCCGGAGAGTGCGCCAAGTTTGAGGTGGATCGCGACCACTTCAATGTGGCGTTTCTCGGCCTCTTCCGTGGCAAGTTCGACGATGCTGGCGGCGATGGAGAGCTCATGCATGCGGCAGCGCCTCCTCCAGTGCTTCGCGCATGACGTGGTAGATGGAGGCCTGCACTTCCTGTATGCGCGGGATGTAGTCCGACGGGACCACGATCGCGTAGTCGGCCAGCTTTCGCCGGCACACCTCGCCGCCGTCGTAGCCGAGTAGGGCGACGGTCGTAAGTTCACGCCTGCGCGCCTCTTCGAGCGCCGCGATCAAATTGCGCGACCCGCCGCTGGTGGAAATGGCGATCACGACGTCGTGGGGACGCGCGTGGGCAATCAACTGGCGGAGAAAGACGGCGTCGTTCCCGACGTCGTTCGCCAGGGCGGTGAGAACGGCGGGTTCGGCGGCGAGCGAAAGGGCGGGAATAGAGCGCAGTCCCGGCGGCGGCTGCACGCAGTCAAATGCGAAATCGTTGGCGTCGGTGGCCGAGCCTCCGTTGCCGAAGATGAGCAGCTGACCGCCTTTCTGCAAGGCTGCCGCGATCGCTTCGCAGGCCTGCTCGATATAAGCGGCTTGCCTGGCCGTCTCGCGGCGCAGTTGCGCGTCCTCTTCCACCTTCATGCGGATCGATTGGGCGACGTCCCCGGCGGGATCGGCAAGCTGTCGCGCGGAATCGAGAAACGGGTAGAGGAAGGAAGATTCGCCGGCGTGAGCGGTGAGGTCGTCGTGCTCCAGGTAGACGTGCACCGATTCCCATAGCGTGTGGTAAAGGATTTCGAGCATCTCCTGGTGGAGGAAGGCATCGGGCGAGAAGCGCTCCACAAAATAGTCGCCAAGGTTGCCGGGCAGGGCGCACGTCATTGCGCCGATCCTGCGCGCGCAAAGCAGGGCGGCGCAGATCGCGGGCTCGGCTTGCGGAGTGCCAAAGGCGACTACGATGTCTTCGGCACGAAACAGCGTTTCCACATGCGAGCCGAGGAAATTGGACAGGTCGATCGCCGGAAGCGCCCGCTTACCTACGATTACGGGGTGGATGAACTCAACCGAGATGTGCTGTGCATCGGTGGCTTGCGCGCCGGCGCCAAAGGCCAGGAGGCGGCCACCGCGGCGAAAACGATCTGCCATGCAACGTGCGGTGCGGGCGAGGCGCGGGGCTTCGCGCTGAAAGAAATCCTCATAAATCGGATTGCGGGCGAGCAGCGATTCGGCAATCATCATCAGCAGATTCGCGGCAGTGGGTCTCCCACCAGGAGATCGACAATCCGCGTTCCTCCGAACTGCGTCCTGACCAGCACCATTCCGGAAGGCGCAGCATTCACTTTGCCGATGATTGCGGCGTGCTGGCCGAGGGGGTGAGCGTGCATCGCACTGAGAATGGCGGGGGCCACAGCGGCGTCGACGAACGCGACCAGGCGGCCCTCGCAGGCCACGTAGAGCGGGTCGATGCCGAGAATCTCACACGCGCCGCGGACTTCGCGCCTCACGGGTATGGCCGTTTCGTCGATCGTCATGGCGACTCCCGCTGAGGTCGCGATCTCGTTGAGCACGGTGGCCACGCCGCCACGGGTAGCGTCGCGCATAGCATGGATTCCGGGGGCAGCCTGCAGCATGGTTTGCACGAGGTCCCATAGGGGCGCGGTATCGGAGCGCAAATCGCTGACCAGGTCGAGTTCGCCGCGCGCGAGCAGGATGGATGTGCCATGATCGCCGATCGGGCCGGAGACCAGTATTGCGTCGCCCGGTGTCACCCGGGAAGCGCGCAGCGGAGGATCCGCCGCCAGAACGCCGACGCCGCTCGTATTGATAAAGCAGCCATCGGCCTTGCCGCGGGGCACCACCTTCGTGTCGCCCGCGACAATCGCGACTCCGGCGGCTGCCGCTGCTTCGGCCATCGAGTGCGCGATGCGTTTGAGATCAGCAGTAGGAAACCCTTCTTCAAGGATGAAGCCGGCGGTCAGATAAAGCGGCCGCGCCCCGCAGACTGCGAGATCGTTGACCGTGCCGTTGACCGCGAGGTCGCCTACGTTACCCCCGGGAAAGAATAACGGCGACACTACGAAGCTATCAGTGGTCAGTGCGAAGCGAGTGCCATTCAACTCGAAGACCGCCTGGTCTTCGAGGGGCTCCAGCAGCGGATTCCGGAATGCCTCGAGAAAGACGGCGTCGACTAGCGTGCGGCTGGCCTTGCCGCCCGCACCGTGAGCCATCGTGATGCGCTCCTCGCGCAGCACGGCCTTGGCGCGCCGCGCGTGCTCGATGCGCTCCAATACCTGTTGCTCGGTCAACGGACGGCCTCCTGTGTGTGAATGCGGGTGAAGCGTCCGAAGTTGTAATAGGCGGCGCAGGCGCCTTCGGAGGACACCATACAGGTGCCGATCGGCGTTTCCGGCGTGCACGCGGTGCCGAACACTTTGCACTGCCACGGCTTCAAGACGCCTTTGAGAACTTCGCCGCACTGGCAGGCCTTCGGGTCGGCCACGCGTACTCCGGGAATTTCGAAAATTCGCTCGGCATCGAACCGTGCGTAGGCATCGCGAAGTTTGAGCGCGGAATGCGAGATGAAGCCGAGACCGCGCCATTCGAAGTACGGGCGGAGTTCCATGGTGGTCCGGATGGCGTCGAGCGAGTTCCGGTTGCCCTCGCGGCCCACCACGCGTTTGTATTGGTTTTCCACCTCGCAGCGCCCTTCCGCCAGTTGGCGCAGGAGCATGTGAATGGATTGCAGAATATCCAGTGGCTCAAAACCGGCGACCACCACGGGACGCCGGTAGTTGTTGGCGATGAACTCGTACGGGCGGCACCCGATGGCCGTCGAAACGTGGCCCGGACCGAGGAACCCATCCAGGCGCAGGTCGGGAGAATCGAGGATCGCTTTGATCGCAGGAACGATGGTTACGTGGTTGCAGAAGACTGCGAAGTTGTCCACAGCCTCGCGTTCTGCCTGTAGCAGGGTCAGCGCGGTAGATGGCGCGGTGGTTTCAAAACCGATCGCCATAAACACGACGCGCCGGTCCGGATTGCGCTTCGCCAGGCGCAGTGCGTCCATCGGCGAGTACACCATGCGCACGTCCGCGCCCAAGGCATTGGCGTCGAGGAATGAGCCGTGTCCTCCAGGCACCCGCAGCATGTCGCCAAAGGTCGCAAGCAGAACGCCGGGTTGGCGCGCGATGTGGATGGCGTCGTCAATGCGTCCCATCGGGATCACGCACACAGGACATCCCGGACCGTGCACCAGGGTAATCGCGGGCGGGAGGTAGTCCTCCACGCCATGCTTGTATATGGTGTGCGTGTGGCCGCCGCAGACTTCCATGAAGCGATACTGCCGTCCAGGCTCAACGAGGTGTTCAATTTCCGCGGCGACATCCCTGGCAATGGCCTGATTGCGGAACTCATCGACAAAACGCATGGTCAGCCGCTCCCTTCTTCGGCTTCGGATTGCATCAGGGCGTCGATCTCGTCGCGGTACGCTTGCCCCATGCTCTCCAGAAATTCGAGCGACGTGCGCGCTTCCACTTCATCGACTTTGGAGATGGCAAAGCCGACGTGGATCAACACCCAGTCGCCCACGGCGAGATTGTGGTCTGAGAGCAGTGCGACATTGACCGTGCGCTGAACGCCGCTGACATCTGCCGTCGCAAGGTCGCTCTCAGGTAGCAAGCGCACGATTTGGGCGGGAATCGCCAGACACATCAGGTTCTCCTTCCGCGCCTTGGCGCGCGAGCAAATCGGAAATGAGACGGACGGCCTCTTCCACAGCGGCGGCGACCGGCGGCGAGAGCGTCATGCCCTCCTCCAGCGATGCCGGTTCGCAGCCTACCAGCAGCATGCGCCCGGGAGCGCCGCCAAGGCTGCGGATCGCGGAGAAGATCGCATCGGGATTTACCGAGTGCGCATCGGAAAGGCACGCGCTGCCGGGCACAGTTTCCAACTCCGGCTCGATCACGTAAAGCGTACCGGGCGCGCCCCCCTGTTGCGTCGTGTCGAGCAGAATCGCCAGATCGTAGGCGTTTTCAAGCAAGTCGTATGCGAGGTGCAGGCTGCGCAGACCGTAGTCTTTCACCTGAACTCCGGCCGGAAGTTGTGCGCGCATCAGCCGCTGCGCCAGTTCCACGCCGAATGCGTCATCGCTCAAGAAGATGTTGCCGACACCCGCGATCAGGATCTTCACATCGAGCTCAACTTTACGTAACGAACCATGTCGGGAATGGACTTCACGAACAGATAGGTTGCGAAGCCTCCCACGGCGATGGTGACTGCCCAGCCAAACATTCTCATGCGGATTCCTCCATTAACTCGATTTCGTCCGGATAAAAGAAATAGAAACGGGCATAGGGTCCCAGCACCTCCGCGCCTTCGTCGCATTCCAGGCGCACGGCAACATACGGCTGATTCTCAACATCGCGGTGAATGCCTTCCACCTTGGCAGAGCGACCGGCCAGGAACATGTCCATTGAATCGGATCGGCGATTCGGCATGAGCCGCACCCGCGCACCTTTGGATACAGCACCCCGTGGAGTCGGGAGTTGGGCCCGCTCAGGATCCTCGTCCGGAGGATTAAAGAAGTCTTCCAGCGGAACCGGTTTGAGGCTGCGCACGGCGCCGTGCAAGCGTTCGAATATCTCGCGTGGGATAGAGTCGGAACGCTCGATGATGCGCCGCGCCCGATCATCAGCGGCACAGGCTTCGGCCTTCTCCTGGTCGGTCAGAGTCATGACTCGCAGGGTGAGGATCTCGTCGATTTCCGTGGAATCGAAGAGGTCGCCAGGACTTTCAGGCGCGACTTCGGGGTAATCCGGGAGGATGATCGGTGACGAGAGCATGGTGTCGCGGCCACCTGTCGCTCCAATCAATACTGGCCAAGTGTGCAGATTGATGCAGGACTGGGCCGCATGTGCCGCTTCGGCCGGCGGATCGGTGAGCGATACAAAGTCCCCACCATCGACGGTCAGTAGCAGATGCGCGCCGATCATGGAGTGGCGTAGGGCGAGTCCACGCTCCGAGCCGGGCGCCAGTTCGGTGTGATTTTCAATGACGACCTGCAGCTTCAAGAAGTCCCGCACCGGAACGCAGGCGAGGTGGGTCTTCCCGTACAGAGGGACAAGATGAAAATCCGACTGCCGGGCATTGCCGACGAGTCCATACATGGGGATCTCGGGAAAGTCGATCGTACGTTCGACGGGCGATTCCTCTTGAAGTTGGAGGAATCGGAGGGTGACGGAGACACGCGGCGCGGCCTGCGGAGCGATCAGGCATTCCGTGCGGATTAGCCAAGGCTCGCCGTTGGCATCGCCCCACGAGTGCGGCGCGACCACACCGAATTGCCAGCGGAACTGATTCTTCACGGATGACGCGCGGTAAGGATAGAGCAGATAGCCCTCGTAGAGCACCGCGTCTGCAATCTTCCAGGCAAGTTCCCGGGCAGGATTCGAACCGGTCATGCGACGGGCTCCTTGGCGCGCACAAGGGACAGGATGACGTCGTCCCAGGTGAACAGGGCTTCACGGGCCTTGACGCGACGTAGTTCGTCCAGGCTCTCGCGTCGCAGGCGAATCCAGCCAGCGCCGGGAAAATGACCTTCCATCGTCTCCCGCCATGTGCGCACCGGCAACCGGAAGGCCGCTTCCTTTTCCCACGGGATCTGCGCTACCCGAAATCCGTTTTCTGTTTTCAGAAAGGCCGTGCCGCTAAAGAGAAACAGCAGGCCGATCTCACCCTCGTCCAGCGCTTCGAGATATTTCGACGACGCGACCTCCATGTCGTAAGTGCAGGCCACCGGCAAATCCAATTCGACCACCCCGCGGAAGGCGGGAACGAGCAGAGACGTTTGCATCCAGAGGAGCGGCCGTAATGTGTCCGGCCAGCGTTCTGCCGTGCCGAACAACTCGGTCAGGCGTTCCTGCTCGGCAAGCTCGTATTTCCTGCGGCGTGGTTGAATCTGAATGTGGACACGCAGCAGGATCGCATGAATCAGCTCATGTCCAGAGTCGCGTACATGTAGCCGGAAATTGAGCGTGGGTGCGGCGGCGTGGAGTTCGGGAGCTGCGCCGGTAATCGAGAAGTTCAAGTCGAGCACGTGGCACCTCGTCCGGCGGAAAGACCGGTAAAGAAGTTCTCGATTTCCGTGCGCGCTTCGGTACCCCCGTCGAAGCCTCGCCAGCGTCTGCGGATGCGACCCACCAACTCGTAACACGCATCGACGGGAACAATCCACGATTCAAGCGCCGTATCGCGGCGGTAGAGCAGCAACGCCTCGACCTCTGGCTCGAGTTGCTGCAGCGTCGGCTCCGCGGAATCCACCGGCAGTGCCGATTCCGTGGCTCCAGCGGGGCTGGGGTAGAACGCGGTAACAGCGCCGGTCTTCGAACTCCGAATGAAAAAGGCCATACCCACAGGAGTTTCGAGCGCGTCCCAATCCAGCGCGGCGCCGGCAAGGCGCTGGTAGCGCCCATTCACAGCGCGATACCTGCCGCCGGCCGCGGCAGGATTCTCAAAGAGCAGAAAGCAGGGACGGCAGGAGCACATGAGCCGGCGCCCTTCGAGGTCCACCACGTGTGAGTGCGCCTCGCTCATGGCCGCGCCGCAAAATTCGCAGCGCTCCTGTGATGGGGGTGATGGCGCAGGTGCCGCAATCTGTACCAGATCCGAGGCCTGCATCGGCTGCGCTCCCCGCACCATAACTCCGTCGAGTTCCGGGGCCGCTTCCCACGCCGCCTTCTCGATGGCCTCTGCCAGCGAAATGGGCGGACTGCCTTGGCCCTGATGCTCGACCTCAATTTGCGCTACGCCATTGTCAAGCGAGCGAAGTATCACCCGCTGGCCATCGTACGTGCGCTCCAGGCGTTGAAGAGCACGACGCAGCCGCGTCTCCGTGTTTACGGAATGGAGTCCGTGGAGCGCCAAGAGGCTGCCTACCAGTTTGTCGCGGCCGAGTTCGTCGCGGGCGTCCGTCGGGCAGCGATCCAAAATCCGCTCCAGAGCGGCACCGTAGAGTTCCATCAGTGCCTGGACGAGGCCAACAGACTCCGGGTGCGCGTCGAGCATGCCTTCGATTTGTGCGACCGTGGCGTCGACATCCGTCATTTCAGTGGCCGGGGAAGTTCAAAAGAGTCGGTGAGTGCCGCTGTTCCAGCACCTTTCCGTTGCCGAGTGACATATGGACGCCACAAGGCAGGCACGGGTCGAAACTTCTGACTGCGCGCATGATATCGATGCCCTTGAATTTATCGCCGGTGTTCTCTTCGAAGATGGGCTGGTCCTGGACGGCATCTTCATACGGGCCGGGCGTGCCGTAGTAATCGCGCGGGCTGGCGTTCCAAGGCGTCGGCGGGTAAGGGTGATAGTTGGCGATCTTGCCATCGCGGATCACCATGTGGTGCGAGAGGACGCCGCGCACCGCCTCCGTGAAGCCGCAGGATACGGCGTCCTTCGGCACCTTGAATTCATTCCATGTCTTGGTGCGGCCCTGACGCACTTCGGCCATGGCCTTCTCCAGGAAGTGCAGCGCGCAGGCCGCGGCGTACGCCTGGAAGTAGGTGCGCGCGCGATTGCGCTCGATCGCGTTGGACCACTGCGGAATCTTCCACTCGAAACTGACCGGCCCTTTGAGCGCGGTCTTCGGCAAATTGATTTGTACGCTTCGGCCAGTGGCCTTCACGTAACCGATATCCACCAGGCCGCTGAGCGCCGTCGACCAGAGGCGCGCGATCGGCCCTCCACCCGTGTCGAGCGGCAGATAGTCCTTGCCGTCAAACCAGCGTGGCGACATCACCCAGCTGTACTTGCCGCCGAATTCGCGCTTTTGCGGTTTGGGAATCGTGTGCTGATTCCATGGGTGGCGCGGGTCCACCGGATTCCCCGCGGGATCGTGCGACACGAAGATCTCCCGTCCCGCCCAGTCTTCATAGAACGAACTTCCCAGCAGAATGCGAATCCCCAGATTGATCCGGATCAGATCATTGGTGACTAATTTCCCATCCACGACCACCCCAGGGGTAACGTACATCGCGCGGCCCCAATCGCTCATGTTACGGTATCCGAAATTGCGGACCTCGGGGTTCTGGAAGGCTCCCCAGCAACCCAGCAGCACGCGTCGTCGTCCCACTTCCTCATAGCCGGGAATCGCCTGGTAGAAAAAGTCGAAGAGATCGTCGTGCATGGGCACGACCTTCTTCATGAACTCGACGTAGCGCATCAGGCGCGTCATGTAGTCCGTGAAGAGTTGGATGGTGGCCACCGTCCCGACGCCGCCGCCGTAAAGCGTCGAAGGGTGTACGTGCCGGCCTTCCATCAGGCAGAACATCTCCCGTGTGGTCCGGCTCACCTGCAGAGTCTCGCGGTAGAACTCCCCTTCGAACGGGTTCAGCGACTTCATGATGTCGCCGATCGTGCGGTAGCCATGCTCTGCGGCGTGAGGCGCCTCTGTTTTCGCAGCTTGCTCCCAGACTCCGGGGTTGGTTTCGCGCACCATCTTTTCGCAGTAGTCCACGCCCACAAGATTGTCCTGATAGATGTTGTGGTCGAACATGTACTCAGCAGCTTCGCCCAGGTTAATAATCCACTCGGCGAGGTTGGGAGGAACGACTCCGTAGGCCATATTCTGCGCGTACACGGAACAGGTCGCGTGATTGTCGCCGCAGATTCCGCAGATGCGGCTGGTTATAAAGTGGGCGTCGCGGGGATCTTTGCCCTTCATGAAGATGGAGTAACCGCGGAAGATCGAGGACGTGCTGTGACACTCCACCACTTTGCGCTGGCCGAAATCGATCTTGGTGTAGATGCCGAGGCTGCCGACGATGCGCGTGATCGGGTCCCACGCCACCTCGACCAGATTGCGGTTTTGGCGATCGGCGGAAGCGGTGGATTCCGTGAACGTACTCATCGTCTCTCTCCTTGGGAGCTGTTGGATTTCCAGGCTGGCTTATATCCCGTAGTCAGGAGCGTTCCGGAATGGCGCCATTTGGGCTCCCGGTCGACGCTATGCAGCGTGATGGCCCGAAGGCGCCGAATCAATGGACCGTACATTTGACCAGTGATCTCGGTGGACACTTTGCTGCCTGGCGGTTCGTCCATAAAGGGCATGAACTTGTCGGGGAATCCGGGCATCGTGCAGCCGATGCAGATGCCCCCGACATTGGGACAACCACCGACGCCATCCATCCAGCCGCGCTTAGTGACGTTGCATTTGACCACCGGTCCCCAGCAGCCAATCTTCACCAGGCATTCGGGAGTACCGTATTCTGTGGCAAACTTACCCTCTTCGTAATAGCCGCCCCGATCGCAGCCATCGTGTACGGTGGCTCCAAAGAGCCACTGGGGACGCAGGCGGTCGTCCAGCGGAATCATTGGGGCGTTCCCTGCCGCCTGCTGGAGCAGATACAGCAGCGTCTCAGACATGTTGTCGGGTTGAACGGGGCAACCGGGAACACATACAACTGGTAAGCCGGCTTTAGACTTCCAGTTCCAGCCCAGGTAGTCCGGAATGCCCATCGCGCCGGTCGGGTTGCCCTGCATTGCGTGAATGCCGCCATAGGTCGCACAAGTCCCGGCGCACACAATCGCCCAGGCTCTTGGAGCGAGACGGTCGACCCATTCCATCAGGGTGATGGGCTGGCCGGTATCCGGATTGTTGCCGAAGCCCGTGAAGTATCCCTCGCTTTTGATCTTCTCGTTGGCAAGCGATCCTTCAATCACCAGAACAAAGGGCTCCAGGCGCCCCGCCTCTGCTTCGAAAAACCAGTTGAGGAATTCCGAACCTACTTCGAAGTCGATCAGGGGCCAGTGGAATTGAACTTTGGGTAAACCCGGCAGTGCGCCTAGAGCTATCTCTTCCACGCTCGGAAGAGTTGCGGCTGTTAGGGAGACTGAGTCGCCGTCGCAGCTCAGCCCGGCATTCATCCAGAGTACGTGTACCACCGGATCGTCAACTGTTGCCATTGCAACCTCCAGTTCCGGGGAACAGAAACCTACATCTGCGCCTTTCCTAGTTCTAATCCCGAATGCCTGGGATGTCGGTTTGGTTTCGCTCAGTTTGCAGGCATCGCGTGGCCGCAGGTTCGATTGATCACCCTTTAGTCAAGCCGCAATGGCGAAACATTCGCACGCCGTCAAGGATCTCTCGTATGGATGTGGCTTGTGCGTCAAACCAAAGAACTTGGCTACCTGCTGAAGGTGAGCGGCAGAAACTGGATGAAGCACGATGCGACACGAATCGGCGCCGCCCTGTCCTACTACACGCTGCTTTCGCTTGCCCCGCTGGTATTGTTGTCGATTGCGGTCGGCGGCGCCTTCTTCGGTAACCAAATGACTGCGACTCATCTGATCCAGCAGGTGCGGGAACTGGCGGGCAGCGATGCCGCGCGTCTGGTGGAGTCCCTCGCCAAGGAGGCCGGGAAGCCCGCGTCGGGCCGCATCGCTTGGATTGTCGGCATGATCACGATTCTGATTGGGGCCTCCGGCGTATTCACCGAGCTGCGCTCAGCGCTCAACACCATGTGGGATATCGAACCAGACGATGGCGACAGCTGGCGCGGCATGGTCAAAGCGCGGATATTCTCAGTGGGAATCGTGCTGGCGATCGGCTTCCTCCTGGTGGTTTCACTGGTCGCGAGTGCAAGTCTGGCAGCATTGGGAAAATACTTCTCCGGCTTGATGCCAGTCCCTGCTTTGGTTCTTGAAGCGGCCAACATTGTGATCTCTTTTGTAGGTATCGCGTTTCTGTTCGCTTTAGTCCTGCGCTATGTCCCCGATGCGAGGGTGGAGTGGCGCTACCTTTGGGTGGGCGCCTCCATGAGCGCATTATTCTTCACGATTGGAAAAGCGCTGATTGGCCTATATCTCGGGCGCGCAGCAGTAGGTTCGATTTATGGTGCCGGGGGTTCAATCGTAGTGGTCACTGTCTGGACTTACTACTCAGCACAACTCTTTCTATTCGGTGCGGAATTTACCTGGGTCTATAGTCGAAGAGACATTCAGCGCCAGGTGCGAGAGCAGGGGAAGACCGCCGCCGGACCTGAGCTCAGAGAGCCCCAACTGCAGAAGGAGTAGCAGCATGTTCGCTGCGGCACGCTTCGTGGTGATTGTTCGGGAAACAACTGCAGGCACAAAAGCTCAAACATTCGGAAGTGTAATTGCTTTGAGTTTCAACAGGGGTGCAATTTATGAACCAGAAAACAATCATTCCGGCAGCCGTTGCGATGATTTCGTCCGCATTGGCTATCACTGTATTCGCTCAAGGGCCAGTCGGTGATGAGGTGAAGGTAACCTTCGACCGGCCCGTTCAGGTGGGCTCCAAGATGCTGCCAGCCGGCGATTATCTGATCAAACAGGTGACGAGCGCGAGTAACCCACGGGTGCTGGAGTTCCTCTCCGATGACGGGAAGAAACTCGACGCCACCGTGACCGCTATCCCTGTGCTGCAAAATACGCCGCCATCAGAAACCAAAGTCATTCTTCAGGATGAAGGCGGCGGGGCTCGGCTTTCCCGTATCTGGGTAGAAGGAAAGACCTATGGATATGCCTTCCCGGGGACGGCAATGCCCGCCACTCAAGCCAACGCTGCGACGGCGCAGTTAAGCGGTTCCTATGCCGGTGCCCCCGCCGTCGCTGCGGTGGCCGGCGCAGAGCGCACTGTGGAAGCACCTCCGGCGACTCCCGCTCCCGCTCCGGTGCCCGAAACGCCAGTCGCCGCGCCGGCTCCAGCGCCGGAGATGTCAGCCGCTGCGCAAGCTCCTGCCGAAACTCCCGCTATTCCGGCCGACATTCCCGCGACCGGTTTGGGGTGGGTCGACATCATGGCTGCGGGACTGATCATAGCGGTTGGAGGGCTGATGCTGCACCGGCGTGAATTGCGCAGGAGCTAAGCAACAACCCATGGGCCGGGCCGCGTTGGCGTTGATGGGAATCGGCTTGGGGACCGCGCTAGTGGGCGCGGTTCTGGGCCTTGCCGCCTGGCAGGGCCAGAGTGCGGGGCGCATCGATTGGGAGCTGGAAACCCAGGTTCAAATTGCAGATGCGGGCGCCGCCGGCGAACGGCAGGAACTCACACGCCTTACCTTTCCGGACCAGGGTGCGCAGTTCATCGTCTGGGAGGGAGCTACCAAGAAGAATCTGCTCTACGGACCAGCCCGGGTTGCTGGGTCTGCCGTCCCCGGCGGGAAGGGAAACTGCATCATCGCGGCGCATCGCGATACCCACTTTCGCATACTGCGTGAAGTCAAGAAAGATCAGGATATTCTTCTCGAACGCAATGGACGTAGTTTTCACTATCGGATTACCGGCCTGCACATCGTGGGTGCTTCCGACAAGCGCTACTACGGCCCCGCGGTCACGCCCACGCTTACGCTGGTCACCTGCTATCCGTTTTCGTATCTGGGGAAGGCGCCGAAGCGCTTTATCGTGCAGGCGCAGTTATGGACATCGTCTGGAACATAGGGAGTTGGGAATTAAGTATTGGAAGCAGTAGCGTCACACATCCACCCAAGATCTTGGGTAACTTCAGGAGGTCAATTAATATGTCTCGTAAGTCTATTTGTCGCGGCGTCGCAGTGTCATGGTGCATGATCATCGCCGCTTTCGTCTCGCAAGCTCAAACGCCGCAAACGTCTACGCTATCTCCCGGCACGTTTTCCGGGCATCTCAGTGGGGCCGGAATGGATGGCGCAACGGTCACTTTCACCAGCGCTACCGGTGCCGCACAGACTGCAACCACCGACGCCACCGGCGGTTTCACATTCAACAACCTGACGCCAGGTACCTACCGGGTGTCAGTGCGCATGAAGTCCGGCCTGCAACTGGGGGAAAACTCAATTGAGATCAACCCCGCGAGTTCAAACCAGGTGCAGGTGACCTTCGGGGCAACTCCGGCTGCGCCTGCGATAAAACTCGAACTGGAGGGCCGATCGCCCACGGTGCAGACGGACTCTGCGGAAGTCTCACGCAGCTATGACAGCCAGACCGTCCGCGCGCTGCCCGTTTTGGATCGCCAGAATCAGGCATTGGTGGGCCTGATGCCCGGCGTCACCCCACCGGTCGTTACCTCAGACAGGATCGACGATCCCCAGCAGACGAGATCTTTCAATGTCAACGGCCAACCGGTGTATTCGAACCTCTATAACCAGGATGGCGCGTACAATAACGAACCCTTTCGCGCACGGCCTCTTCGCACAGCTCCGGACGAAGCCGTTCAGGCGCTGGAAGTGCGGACCAGCAACTACAACGCCGAGTACGGACTCTCGGGCGGCAGTTGGGCGAGCGTCCTGACACGCCCCGGCACGAATGCTATTCATGGCAGCCTGTTCGAGTTCAACACGAATAGCTATTTCCGCACCGGCCGAACGCTGGAAGCTACGCAGGATACGCCTCGATTCAACGCCAACCAATTCGGTGGCACGGCCGGCGGCGCGTTGCTGCCCGACCGCATGTTCTGGTTCGTTTCCTACGAAGGGCGGCTTCAGCGCGGCAGTCAGGAAGCGCAGGCCACGGTTCCGGCGCTGGGCCTGAGCAGCGGAAATTTCAGCGCGTTTGCCGGCACGGCCATCTACAATCCGCGCAGCGGGAGTTCCGCAGGAACGGGACGCACCGTGTTTGCCGGTAACCAGATCCCCGCGAACCAGATCGATCAGACGGCCCGGCAAATCTACGCGTTGATCCCCGCGCCCAACCGCTCGGGCTACTACAACAATCTGGTGGGCAGTGTGCCCCTGCTCGATGACAATCACCGTCTCGACGGCAAACTGGACCACCGGTTCTCCGAAAAATCCACCGGCTTTTTCCGCTATGGCTTCACGCAGGATAGTGTCGACCAGGGCTCACTCCTGGGTCTGGTGGGCAGTCCGCTCAACTCGGAGTTCCGTGGAATGACTGCTGTGGGAAGCTATTCGCACGTCTTCACCACGAACTTCCTGATG
Organism: Candidatus Solibacter sp.; assembly: GCA_039934035.1. Classification (GTDB taxonomy): domain Bacteria; phylum Acidobacteriota; class Terriglobia; order Bryobacterales; family Bryobacteraceae; genus Solibacter. The sequence goes on from JBDTMZ010000062.1 coordinate 79,853, forward strand.
GAAGCAAGAATGGGGTACGGGCGTTATCGCAATCACATTCTGCCGTGGGGGGACTTCTCGGCTCTGAGCAACATCGCGGCCTTCAGCAACGGATTCCCGTCGATCAATATTGCAGGCTTCTCTCCGCTCGGATTCCCTGCCGACGTCCCCCGCAAGGAAATCTCAAATACCTATGATGGCGCGCTCAGCCTGATGTACCGGAGCGGAATGCACGCCCTTCGATTCGGACTTGGAATCCGCGAACTCGAAGCCAACGGCTTCAGCAACCCGTACTTCAGCCCGACCGGCAGTTTCATCTTTGGACCGGGCGCCACCCTGGGCAGCACGGCCAGCGCCGCCAATCTGAATCCCACACTGTTGCAGGCGAACGCGCTCGCGGCTTTTCAGTTGGGCGCGCCCACGCAGTCCGGCATCGCGTCGTATACCACTACGCCCGCATACCGCCAGATGCAGTACAGCGCATATCTCACGGATACGGTGAATCTGATGCGGCGGTTGTACCTTGAATTGGGCGTGAGGTATGACGTGTTCAGCCCGGTAGAGCCTTCGCGCGCCGGGGGAGCCGTGGTTTACGATCCGAATTCGAACACCGTCAGCACGCTCGGTATGGATGGCGTCGGAATGCGGCCCTATCGCACCGACGTAAACAACGTGGCGCCCCGTGTCGGCCTCGCGTTCCGCCCCACAGAGCGGTTTGTGATTCGCGGCGGGTATGGCATCCACTATTTCGCGCTGCCGCTTGCGATGCTGCCGTTCAACCCCGCAGTCACGGGTACCCAGAATGGCATTGCCGGCGGTCTCACGACCACGACCTTCGGCGCCATAGCCGTGCCGGCCCCGGGAGCCTCCGCTGCGAACCTTCCCTACTCGGTCGGCCCGCGTAATCTCAAAACACCTTACGTGCAGACGTACAGCGCCATGATGCAGGGTGACCTGGGCAACGGTTTCCTGCTCGATGTCGGATACGTCGGCAATGTCGGACGGCAACTGCCTTACACGATCGGACAGTCCGGCTTGCCGGGTACCGGGCTGAGTGGTTTGCCGGTGGGCAGAAGCGCCCTCATCCAGCAGTACGACACTGGTCTCAACAGCAACTTCAATTCGATGCAGGTCAACCTCACCAAGAAGTTCGCCGCCGGATTGGCACTCTCGGGTGCCTACACGTATGGCAAGGCGCTGGACTACGGGACCAGTCTGGCCGATCCCTTCAGTCGCCGCGCAAATTATGGACCCGCCGATTGGGACCGCACCCACGTCCTCTCGGTGAGCCACGATTGGCGATTGCCCTTCGGCGTTCGCCGGAAATACTACACCAGCGGATGGGCGGCGCGCATTCTGGGGGATTGGGAACTCACCGGCATTCTTCGCTGGGCCACCGGTACTCCGTTAACGGTGACGGCCGATCCTCTGGCCTGCGCTTGCCTGGGTGTCGGCGCGGTGCCGGCGAGTTTCACTTCTCAGGCTGCTAGCGGCGTCAACGGGGCGTCGATGTTTGACCCGTCCCTATTCAGCACACCGGCCGCGGGTACGTTCGGCAATTTGAGCCGCAACACGTTCCGAGGACCCGACATGTTCATCTATAACGCAGCACTGTTCCGCAACTTCGCCATGACCGAGAACGTGAAGCTCGAATTTCGCGGCGAAGCCTACAACGTCACCAACACGACCAATCTTGCCAACCCGATATCGAATAGCGGTCTTCCCGGATTCGGCACTACGATCGGGTCGGCGACCGGTCTTGCGGGTCGGCAGTTTCAAGTTGCGGCGCGAGTCCTATTCTAGGAATCTCGTCTGAATTCCGCGGTGGAATGTTGGGCGCGTGTTCCACCAACCCGCTGCTGCAACAACGCGCCCACTTTACCCCTTTCTTCCCGCCGCCCCGGCGCCCGGAACGCCGGGTATGTCCTGAGAAGTCATTCCATCTCGCGTTCGACGCTGCTCGCATGGTGCACCTGCCTCTGCTGCTCGCGGGACAGGTCTTTCCTTACGCACTCCACCGGGAGTATTTCGAGCGCGAGATTGAACCCCGTCTTGGCGGCAATTGCCGCTTCCTCGGTCCGGTACGGTTCGCCCGCAAGCGGTCTTTACTGGCGCGTGCCCGCTGCCTGATCATCACCGGTAGCCGAGACTTCTTCCCTCGTTGCCATGGAAGCGCTTGCCTGTGGAACTCCGGCGGTGGCGTTGCGTGCCGGGGCGCTGCCGGAGATTGTCGACCATGGCAAGACGGGTTTTATTGTGGATAGCGTAACCGGACTGGCAGAGGCGCTTCGGCAGGTGGGAACCTTGAGCCCCCAAGCCTGCCGCGAGGCCGCGCTATCGCGATTTGCGGCGTGCGTAATGGCAGATCGCTACCTGGAACTCTACAGTCGAATGATCGCGCAACCGACGAACGAGAAGCGGAAACAGTGTGGCGGCAAGTGTAAAGCGTTGGAGTTTCCTCTGTACCACGCCGCCGTGGACGGCAGCATGATCGCGGGCCGATTTGTCGGAGAACCGCAGGATGAGGAGGTTCTTGCACTCACACCGGAAGAGCAGGCACTAAAGCGGCGGATGCTGGACTGTTTCCCCAGCCAGGCCGACTTCCTCCGCCGCTTTCCTCTGCATTCGGAACGGTTCCGGCCCATGACGGCCCATGATTTCACCAAGTCCCCCCATCCCGGACCGCTGCTGTATGAGCGATGGGGATGGGGAATCTCCGGCGAATCGTGGCGCCAGCGAGCCGGTCAGGCCCTGGCTCTTCTCAGCTAGCAGTTCTCGTCTTGCTGCCAGACAGACTGCGTGTCCCCTTGGCGGCCGGCACTGGCTCTTCCGCCTCTACGTCCTCTGTCTCCTCTTCCTCCTCTTCCACGGAGTCGTAGATGGCGACGGCGCATTCGGTCAGCTTTTCGTCGGCCTGCTTCTCCTCGTCTTCCGTTTGCTGCAGCAGCTCCGCCACCTCGCCGAGTTCGAGTTGCTCGGCCAGTGTGCGCGCCGTGCCATAGGCCGAGATTTCGTAGTGTTCCACACGCTGTGCTCCCGCGATCATCGCCAGATCGCGCATTTCACCTTTTTCCTCTTCCCGTATCGTCTCGTTTCCTTCTTCGAGCAGGCCTTTCATTGCCTTGCAGGTTTTTCCTTTGGCAGGCACGCCGAGCATGCCGAAGGCTTCTTCGAGCCTGGTCACATGGGTCTCGGTTTCGGCGAGGTGACTGCGAATCGCTTCCGCCAGTTCTTCGCTCTCCGCAGCCTTTGCCAGTTTAGGCAGCGCCTTTACGAGTTGTTTCTCAGCATCGTAAATGTCGCGCAGTTGCTCCACTAATAGTTCTTGTAATGTGTCTTGGGTCATGGGGAATCATCTCCAGGAATTAGATCCCTGGTTGAGCGGAGTTGTTTCACCGACAATTGGGCTGCGATTTTCAGCGCTGGTTACCTAATTGCTTCGGATTAACGCATGACGAGAAACGACTATGGGAGTGCGTACGAACAGGGGTTTCATCCCACGGTACGGTTTCTGGTGGCCAAAGGTGTGCCGCCGGACACAGCCGAGGAGATCGCACAGGCAGCGTGGACGAGGGGCTGGGAACGAATCGGCCAACTACGCGACCAGGAGGTAGTCAGGACTTGGGTGAACACGATTGCGCTGAATTTGTACCGTAGAAACATCCACATCGATAGCCGCAAAGAGCCGCTGATGGATCGCATGGTGAAGCCGGATAAAGGCGTGGCCTCCATTGAACTCGATATTCTGCTGGAGTCCTGCTGCCCTAATGACCGGTTGCTCCTCTTGTACCAGCTGTATGGCTTCACCACCAGCGAGATGGCTCGCCAGGTCGGTACAACGGAAACGGCCGTCCGCATTCGCCTGATGCGCGCACGGCGCTCCGCGAGAACGGCTTCCGACAGCAAAGGGGCGTCGCGTCCACAGACCAAACGGGCCGCGGAGTTCGCCGCTGCATGAAACACGTAAACGAGGAAAAGGAGAGACGATGAAAATACCTTCAAATAACAAGTTTCGAAACCTACATCCGGTAGAACGGTGGGCCTCTGTCATCGGCGGGGGCCTGTTAGCCGCGAGCGGTGCGCAGCGCGGAAAGGCGGGTGCTCTGCGCATGGCAGCTGGCGCCGCGCTGATCGGCCGTGGACTCACCGGGCGCTGCCAGCTATATCGGGCGTTGGGAGTCCGGACCGCAGGCAGTAACGCGACCCTGCCTTACCAATCGGGTGTGCGCGCCGATGCGTCCATCACAGTAAACCAAACCCGCGAGGAGCTGTTCCAGTTCTGGCGTAAGCTGGAAAACCTCCCACAGGTCATGCGTCATCTGGTTTCGGTCAAGGCACTTGACGGGGGGCATTCCCATTGGGTCGCCAAAGGACCTGCCGACAAACAGATCGAATGGGACGCGGAGATCATTAACGAAATTCCTAACGAACTGATTGGCTGGAAGTCGTTACCAGGTAGCGATGTGGCTTGCGCCGGCTCCGTTCACTTCGAGGATGCGCCAGGGGGCGGTACGGAAATTCGCGTGGAGCTGCAATATAGCCCTCCCGCGGGGTTCCTGGGCGCCTACGTCGCGAAACTCCTGGGGCGCGAGCCGGAGCAGGAAATCCAGAACGACCTGCGGAGGTTCAAACGGATCATGGAAGGCGGCGACCTTTCACCAGCCTCCGATCAGCCGCGGGGGTGGTCGAAAGCTCGGGAAACCGTGAATCAGAAACTCCACCAAGCCCTTGGTTGAGAAGATCGCGGGGCGATCAGCCAGGTGTTGTCGGCGGTGCCCAAGCGGTTCGCGCCGCTTCGCAGCAGTCTTCTTCGTCGGCTTGGATTGGTCCATCTGCCGGTGTGGCGCGACCGTCGCTGTATCATCCGGGTTGGATTGTGCGGGGCATCGTGATTGCCGTGGCCACGGCGATTGCCGTACCCACCCATAAACGTGTCATCATGTGGTTCTCCTCGTACTCCTAGGGACTCACACCATGGGTAGGGTTTGCACTCTATTATGTGCAACATTGCAAATTGTGATCCACTGCGCGCTTGCGGCCAACTCGGAGGGTGGACCGTAGACACTCACGTGGATGTGATGAAATCGTGGGAAGTAAATATACCGGGGAGCCAAAAAAGAGCCTGTTCCGTGCCGGATCTGACGCTGCTGTTCTTCGACCCTAGCCAAGCTATCCGGAAGCAGCAAAAACGAATAGCTCCGGAACAGGATCCAAACGGGTAAATCAAGCTGTCAAGCGCCACCGCCAGACAGAAGAGGAAAACTGCCGCTGATGTTATTGCAATCGCCTTGCCACTGTTGGACAGTCCAGAGTTGTACTGAGAAGCCTCGCTGGGGACTGGAAACCCGTGCCCCGTCCTCATGGACTGTCCCTAAATCCGTATATATCCCAGCAACATTAGCACCACCACGATGACCAGAATAGTCCCCAGCCCGCCGGTCGGATAATAACCCCAGCCTCGGCTGTAGGGCCATGCGGGAGCCACTGCGAGAACCAGGATAACCAATAGAAGCAATAGCAACATACTTCGGTTCCTCCAACCTTCGATGAAGCACGCTGGGTTCCACGGCGAATAATTTAACGCTGCGCGCCCCACTGGCAACAAACGTGCCGCGATCAGAATATGCCGCTCGCAAAGTACCGCGCAAAGCGAAATTTCAAAGTCACGTCCGAACCTGAGGGATCGCGTGCGCATCGCGCCCACCTTAAACTTGCTTTCGTCGTACAGAAACACCAGGCCAGTCATCTGCATTACGATTTCCGCCTGGAGTGGAAGGGCGTGCTGCTCTCCTGGGCAATTCCAAAAGGACCTTCGCTCGATCCTTCCGTCAAACGAATGGCAGTCGCTGTTGAAGACCATCCGTTGGAGTACGGCGCGTTCGAAGGCACCATTCCCGAGGGACAGTATGGCGGCGGAACCGTCATGGTCTGGGATCGCGGCACATGGATTCCCGAAGATCCGGACGTGGATGAAGCGCTTTCTCGCGGTGATCTCAAATTCACCTTGCGCGGGTCGAAGCTAAAAGGGTCGTGGGTCTTGGTGCGAATCAAACCGCGCGGCAACGCTCGTCCTTCCTGGCTTCTCATCAAGCATCGCGATCGTTACGCGTCGGAGGAGGATGTGACCGCGGTGAAACCGCGCTCGGCTGCCACTCGGCGGCTTATGCGGGAAATCGCAGCCGCGGGCGGAGGCAATCGGGAGAAGGCCGCAGCCGCGGATCCTCAATAGACCCCCTTTACCCCAAACCCGCCACCATAAATCGGCCCCGTTGCCGGAGCCCGATGCTTAAACGAATCGCCCGGCCGAGTGACGCCCGAAGGCATGGTAATACGGAAATCCTCGAGTTGCATTCCGCTCCCACCTCTTGCCAACTCACCAGCGCCGCCGCGGGCACCTCCAAGAACGTTCTGGTTGTAGTCGACCGGCCGACTGCGCGAGGGTCCGCCTGCTGTACGTTAACGCATACTGGCGTCCGGATTGCTGCACGAGGATTGATATGGCATTTGGCGGCCTCCTGGTGTCCAGCCTTTTGACTTGCGTCACCCTTCTCGCCGCCGACCTCGCTCGCCCGGCAGATTACGAGGGCAAAGCAATTCAGGAAATCCGTTTCGACCCGCCGCAGCAGCCCTTGCTCGCCGCCGAGTTGAATCGCGTCCTGGGGCTGGCCGCCGGGACTCCTTTGCGCTTGGCGGAAGTGCGCGAAGCCCTCCGGCGTCTGTACGCCACCGGCGTCTACCAAGATGTCGAATTCGATTGGGAGCCCGCGCCGAACGGTGTGAATTTGATCATCCGCACGAACCAGCAGTGGTTCGTCGGGCCGGTGGAGGTCCGCGGCAAGGTGAAACTGCCGCCCAGTGAAGGTCAGTTGGCCAATGCGTCCCGGCTCGAATTAGGCACTCCTTTCAGCGACGATGAGTTGGATACAGCCGTCAAGAACATTGCGGGCTTGATGGAACGCAACGGACTCTACCGCGGTTCAGTCGATCCTAAAATCGAGCACGATAACGAGCATCAGCAGGTGTCGTTCACATTCTCCATCGACTCCGGCAAGCGCGCCAAACTGACGACACCTCAGGTAACCGGAGATACCAAACTGACTCCCGCGGAGGTCGCTAAGGCCGCCAAGTACAAGCGCTACATCCGCTGGAAACCAGCAACGTCATCCAACCAACAGAGCGGCGTGCAGAACATTCGCAAGCGCTACAACAAAGACAAGCGCCTCACCGCCAGCGTCGTGCTCGATCACGTCGACTACCTCGAGGAGCCTAATGACGTGAAGCCCGCGATTACGGTGAATGCCGGGCCCAAAGTCGAGGTGAAGGCAAGCGGCGCCAAACTCTCCAAGGGCAACCTGCAAAAGTACGTTCCAATCTTCGAAGAGGAAACCGTAAATCGGGACCTGTTGGTGCGCGGCGTAGCCAACCTGCGCGACTATTTCCAAAGCCGCGGCTACTTCGACGTCGATGTTGATTTCCAGCAGCGTACCGTCGATGCCGACCAGGAAGAGATTACTTACATCATCGCTTTGGGCGAGCGCCAGAAACTGGTCAAGGTAGAGGTGACCGGTAACCGGTATTTTCAGACACCCGCTATTCGCGAGCGCATGTTTTTGCAGCCGGCGGGTACCATCCGCCTGCGTCGCGGCCGTTATAGCGAGGGCTTTGTCAAACGAGACGTGGAGTCACTGCGCGCCCTCTACCGCGACAACGGCTTCCGCGATTGTCAGGTGATCGCCAGGGTAGTTCCCGATTATCAAGGGAAAACAGGCGAAGTCTCCGTCACCATGGCGATTACCGAAGGCCCGCAATATACGGTCGGAACCATCGCTCTTCAGGGCGTCCAGAGAGCGGACCAGAGCACTTTGCTGGCGCGCCTCGCCTCCCTTCCTGGGCAGCCCTTCAGCGAGAACAACGTCGGACTCGACCGCGATACGATTCTGGGCGTCTACCAGTCCACCGGCTATCCCGACGCTGCCTTCGATTGGCGCGTCAATGACGTACCTGGCGAGCACAAGGTCAACATTACCTACGTTATCGCCGAAGGCCAGCCTCGCTACGTGCGTGATGTTCTGATATCCGGACTGCACGCCACCCGCATGCGACTGGTGCAACCGAACGTGCGTCTGCATGCAGGCGAACCGCTCTCTTGGACCAAAATGGGCGAAATGCAGCGCGGCCTCTACGATTTGGGCATCTTCGACAAAGTCGACATGGCGATCCAGAATCCGCAGGGCACCACGGAAAACAAGTACGTCGTGTATCATCTCACCGAAGGCCACCGCTACTACCTCGGCTTCGGCTTCGGCGCGGTGGTCGCGCGCATCGGCGGAGCGCAGGACAGTCTCGATCAACCGGCCGGCGCCACCGGCTTCTCCCCTCGTGCCAGTTTCGAGATCAGCCGCCTGAATATGTGGGGTCTCGGCCACAGCCTCAACTTCAAAAGCCGTTATTCTACACTCGACCGCCGCGCCTCGCTGAGCTATCTTGCTCCGCGCTATCGCAATGTCGACGGCCGTAACATCTCCTTCACCGCACTCTACGACAACACTCGAGACGTCCGCACATTTACCTCGGAGCGTTACGAAGCCGCGGTTCAGGTCTCGCAGCGGGTTTCGAAAGCCACCACAGCCATTTGGCGCTACACCTGGCGCGATGTTCGAGTGGATGAGAGCACCCTCAAGATTACGCCTGGCCTGATTCCACTGCTCGCCCAGCCCGCTCGCATAGGCATGATCTCGGGCAATGTCGTGCAAGATCGTCGCGACGATCCTTCGGACGCACATCGCGGCATCTATAATACGGCCGACCTCGGCCTTGTCTACCACTACTTCGGCGGAAATAAAAATTACCTGCGTTTCCTGGGCCGCAGCTCGTACTACAAGCGAGTCCATGGCGACATCGTCCTGGCCAGCAATACGCAGTTTGGGTGGATGCGTCCTTTCAGCATCGCCCCCGCAACCGACGCCACTCAGTATGTTCCGTTGCCCGAGCGCTTCTACGGCGGCGGCTCATTTTCGCACCGCGGCTTTCCAGACAATCAGGCGGGTCCGCGCGACCTCGTCACGGGCTTCCCGATCGGCGGCAACGCCCTGGTGTTTCACTCCACTGAAGTCCGCTTCCCGTTCCTGAGCGACAACATCACCGGCGTCTTCTTTCACGATCTTGGCAATGTCTATTCGGATCTGGGCAGCATCTCGGTCCGCTACCGTCAGCGCGACAACACAGACTTCAACTATATGGTGCAGGCCGCCGGATTTGGCGTTCGCTACAAAACGCCCATCGGACCGGTGCGGCTCGATTTGTCCTACAGCCTCAATCCACCCGCATTTAACGGACTGAAGGGAAGCTATCAGGATCTGCTGGATAACAAGGCGCAAACCGTGCCGCAGCGTATTTCGCGTTTCCAATTCTTCTTTTCCATTGGACAGGCTTTCTAAGCATGAGACCCACTCTTCTTCTATTGACGATCTGCATTGCCGCGGCGGGGCAAAGCGTCGTCGATCGCATTGCCGTGGTGGTGGGAGATCAGGTGATCACCGAAAGTGAAGTGCATCGCGAAGTCCGCCTTACGGCCTTCCTGAATGGCGAACCGCTGGACCTTAGCGCCGCTTCGCGCCGGACCGCGGCAGAGCGTCTCGTCGACCAGCAATTGATCCGCACGGAAATGCAGGTCGCCGGTTATCCGCCGGTGCGCGAAAGCGAGGGCCCCGCACTGCTCGCGGACTTCCGGCGGAAGAACTACCCCAACGACGCTGCGTTTCGCGCCCTCCTGGCCAAGTACGGTCTCGGCGAAGAAGACCTCGAACAGCACCTGCTGCGCCAAGTGTCCGCCTTGCGCTTCACCGAGCAGCGCTTTCGCCTGACCAACCCTGCCACTACCGAATCAGCCGACCGCGTCGCCAACCCTGTGGCCTCCGGAACTGCCGGTGCGGAGACGGAAGACCAGATGGACGCCTGGCTCAAGCAGGCGCGCAGCGGCACGAAGATTCAGTTCAAGAAGGGGGCGTTCCAGTGAGCCGCGGACGTCGCATTGCACTCTGGATCGGCGGTGGGCTACTTGGCCTCATGCTGATTCTCCTTGTCGCCGGCATCACCATCGTTCGTACGGACTGGTTCCGCAACATGGTGCGCGAGAAGATCATCGCCGCCGTTGAGGACAGCACGGGCGGACGTGTGGAAATTGGCGCATTCGTCTTCGATTGGACACACCTGCGCGCCAAGGTCTCCAACTTGGTGTTGCACGGACTGGAGCCTGCCAACGTACCGCCCCTCTTCCGCGCGGACCTGCTGCAGGTCGATCTGAAGCTGCTCTCCCCCTTTCGCGGCTTTGTCGACATCGCCTATCTCCTGGTGGAAAAGCCTCAAGCGAACGTGATCGTTTCAACCGACGGACGGACTAACGTGCCCGCGCCCAAGGTCCCGGGAAAGGGCGACAAAACGGCCCTCCAGACCGTCGTCGATCTGGCCATCGGAAAATTCGACCTGCGCAGCGGAAATTTCGTCTTCGGCGACCGCAAGAGCGATCTCAATGCCAGCGGGGAAAACCTCCGCGCGCAACTCGACTTCAACCGGCTCACTTCGCGCTACAGCGGCCAGGTGGACCTCAACCCTCTCTTCATCAACAGACTGCCTGTGAACGTGAAACTGCCGGTCACCCTGGAAAAGGACCGCATCGCATTCGACAACGCCGTACTGAGCTCGCCGCTGTCGCGAATCACCATCACCGGGTCAATGGAACATCTGGCGTCGCCGCGAACCGATGCTCACGTGGTGGCGCAAATCGCGCTCGACGAAGTGAACCGGGCTGCCGCGCTCGGCGTAAATCTTGACACTGTTCACGGCCCATCCACCCTGATGGCAGACTTGAATGCCACCGTGGATCAATCCGTGGTCCACGTAAAAAACGCGCACATCGCTCTGGGCCAAACCACCCTCGAGGCGTCAGGCAGCACGCAGCAGGCGGAGTTTCAAGGTATGCTGGCGCTCGGCGAATTGGGCCGCCTCCTACGGTTGTCCGTCCGTCCGGAGGGCACCGTTCGCCTGGGCGGCACCGCCTCCTATTCGAGTGCTACTCAATATCACGTCGACGCCAATCTCGAGGCCCGCGGTGTCGCATTCCGTCAGGGCGCCACCCATATCTCGGGCGTCAGCCTAAATTCCAACGTGGTGGCGGACCCGGACCACATCGGTCTCAACGGACTTCGCCTGGGGGCGTTCGGCGGCACGTTGACCGGATCTGGAACGCTCGAAGACCTCGACCGCTTCCGCCTGAGTGGCCGGTTGAACCACTTCGACATTGCGGAATTGGCGCGCACCTTCGCCGCCAAACCTCTCGGATACGACGGCCTAATCTCCGGTCCCCTGCAGGCCCAAGGCAGCGTGAAGACACCGTCGTCTATGATGGCTCACGTCGTGCTCGGCATCGCTCCGGGAAAACGCGGCATTCCCGTCTCCGGTAAAATCGATGCAGACTACAACGGGCGTGCCGATACCATCACCCTCGCTCGATCCTTCCTTGCACTGCCGAATACCCGCGTCGACCTGCAGGGCGCGCTCGGCCGCAGCGTCCAGGTGCGCGTCGTTACGCGCGATCTGGGCGATCTTCAGCCGCTGGCTGGCGATCTTCCAGTGAAGTTCAACCCAGGTGGTTCGGCTATAGTGACCGCGACGGCGACCGGCAGCCTCAGTTCCCCTCGTGTGAGCGGCGACGTCCTGGCCACGCGTTTCAGCGCGGAGGGCCGGCCCTTCACGCGCTTGGCAACTTCGTTTGACCTATCGCGAAGCGGCGCGGAAGTCAGCAACGGGTCCCTTTCACAAGGTGCGCTCCAGGCTACCTTCGCCGGCGCGATCGGCCTTCGCAACTGGAAGCCGGTCGATTCCGCGCCCTTGCGCGCCGACGTGAGCGTGCGCAATGCCGACGCGCAGGACGTGCTCGCACTCGCCGGCCAGAGTGCCAGCGTACCCCTCAGCGGCGCACTTACGGCAGATGTCCACGTCAATGGCACACTGGGCGACCCTCTCGGCAACGCGCAGCTATCCGTGGTCCGTGGTGCGATTCAGGGCGAGCCGTTCGATTCGCTCAGCGTGAACGCTGTCATGACCCACGGGGCCATCACCGTTCCTTCGCTCGCCTTAATCGCGGGATCGTCCCGCATCGATGCCAACGTGGCTTATCAGCACGCGCCCGGCACGTTGTCGCAAGGAACCTTCCGCGCGCACGTGAACAGCAACCAGGTACAGTTGGCTCAGTTTCAGAACCTGGTGAAAGACCGGCCCGGCTTGCGCGGTATTCTCAATCTGAATGCCGATGCGTCGGGACAAATTGCCGGCGCTGTGCAACTCACGTCCCTCAATGCGAATGCCGGGGTGCGGGGCTTGGAACTGGAAGGACAGCGCCTCGGAGATCTCACCCTGACTGCGGCGACTGCGGGCCAGAACGTCGAGTACAATTTGAATTCGAATTTCGCCGGATCGTCCATCCGGCTCACCGGGCGCTCCCAACTCGACGGACAGCACGCCACTGATGCCCGCTTCCAGATCGCCAACCTGCCGATCGACCGTGTCCTCGCCATTGCGGGACGCCGCGATCTCGCGGTGAGCGGCAGCCTCTCGGCGGACGGCGATTTCTCCGGCACGGCGGCTGCTCCGCAAGCTAGTGTCAATCTTACGGTCACCAACGCCAAGGCCTTCGATGAGCCCATCTCCCGGCTGCAAGGAGCGGTCTCTTACACCAACCAGGCCGTACGTGTTACGGATCTGCGGGTCACTCACACGGCGGGGAATATCGAACTGACTGCTTCGTTAGATCACCCGGCAGGCAAACTCAATGAGGGCCGGGCGCAATTCCAGGTGCGTTCCAGCCGCATCCAACTCGCAGCCATTCACGCCCTGCACCAGGCGAAGCCCGGACTGGCCGGAACTGCCGAGATTTCCGCCGATGGCGAGGCTACGCTGCGGGCTGGCGCTGCACCGCTCTTTTCTCGCCTGGACGCTCGTGTGGCCGCGAACGGCGTCTCGTTGGATAAACGTCCCCTCGGCGACCTGACGGCCACCGCCCAAACCCAGGGAAGGGAAGTCCTGTTCGCCGTCGACTCCAATTTTGCGCGCTCCACAATTAAAGGCGCGGGACGCCTGCAACTGGCAAACGGCTATCCGGTGGATGCCCGCATCGATATCGCTAATGTCACCTACTCGGGGATCAATGCATGGATGCAGAATACCGTGCAAACCTTCGATGGTTCGCTCGATGGACAGGTGACCCTTAATGGTCCGCTGCAGCGCACGCAAGATCTGCGGGGTACCATCCGGGTGACGAAGCTGGAAGCCCACTCCGTGGCCTCGGCATCCGGGCGCAAGCCGCGCGTGAAGTTGGAACTGCACAATGAGGGGCCCATCGTGGCGGCGCTGGAGCGCGGCGTGGTGACTATCCAGAGCGCCAAAATTGAAGGGCCGTCCACCCATCTGGCGCTTTCCGGTTCAGCCCCCCTCGACGCCATCGCCCCGGTGAATCTCCGTGTGGAAGGGGACGTCAAGCTCGACGTGCTGCAGGCGTTCAATCCCGACATTTTCTCCGCGGGTTCCGTCACCTTGAACGCGGCGGTCGCGGGGAGTCGCACCAAACCCGTAGTCAATGGACGCCTGCAATTACAGAACGCCGCTTTCAATATGGTCGATCTGCCGAACGGTATTTCCAATGCCAACGGGATTGTCAACTTCAATGGCACGGAGGCGGTGATCCAGAATCTGAGTGGAGAAACTGGAGGCGGAAAGATCGAGTTGTCGGGCTTCGCCGCCTATGGCGGCCCGGAACTGCAGTTCCGAGTGTTGGCCACCGCCAGTGGCATTCACGTCGCCTATCCGCCCACCGTCACCACCCAGGCCTCCGCGCGCCTGACGCTGGCGGGTACCAGTGCCCGCAGCCTTGTTTCGGGCACGGTAGTGATACAGGACGTTGCGCTCCATTCGCACTCCGATATGGGCAGCCTCCTGAACTCCGCCGCCGCACCCCCGTCGCCGGCCAACGTGAGCTCCGGACTTCTCTCCGGCATGCGTTTCGACATCAAAATCCAAACCTCGCCCGACATCCAGTTTCGTACTACTCTTACTGAAAACCTCCAGGCGGATGCGAACCTGACACTGCGAGGGACGCCGGATCATCCGGGCATGCTCGGCCGTGTCACCGTCACCCAGGGCGAGGTGGTCTTTGCCGGAACTAAATACAACATTGACCAGGGCACCGTCACCTTTTTCAACCCCCAGAAGATTGAACCGGTGCTCAATGTCGACCTGACCACGACCGTGCAGGGGGTCGACGTATCGCTCAGCGTGTCTGGACCAGTGGATCGCATGAAGCTCTCTTACCGCAGCGATCCTCCCTTGCAGTTCACGGAAATCGTGTCCCTCCTCGGCTCCGGCAAGCCGCCGACTTCCGACCCGGTGTTGGCGGCGCGAACCCCGGTGGCGCCGCAGCAGAGTCTCGGACAGACCGGCGTTTCCACGTTGTTCGGCGCGGCCGTCGCCAATCCGGTTTCGGGCAGGCTGCAGCGTCTGTTCGGCGTCAGCAAGCTAAAGATCGATCCGCAGTTGACCGGCGCTTCCAACACGCCGCAGGCGACGCTCACCCTGCAGCAACAAATCACCCGTGAACTTACGTTCACCTACATACAGGATGTTACGCAGAGCAACTCGCAGATCATCCGCGTCGAGTGGGCGATCAGCCCGCAATGGTCCGCCATCGCAGCCCGCGATCGCAACGGCCAATTCGATGTAGACCTGTTTTACAAGAAGAGGCTTTGGTGAGTTATGGACAACCAGACGTTTCAGATAATTATCACGGGCGCCACCGTACTGGCATTGCTTTCTTTCATGGCGCAGGGGCTCTTTGCGTTCCTGATGGTCCGCGTGACGCGAGAGACGCTCAACCAAATGTCGCCCACCGCGACGCGCATCAAAAAGATACTCGCGGTGGAGGAATCCCAGTTGAAGAAGATCGAGTCCATGGTGGACCGGGCGTCGTCCTCGCTGAACTGCGCCGAACTCTGCCTGAAGCGCGTCGGGGAGATCCCCGCGCTTTTCCACAAATTGGAACAGCCCATGGCGGATGTGAAGAACCAGGCCGCTGAGTTGACACGTAGCTTTGCGCGGGTCGAGATTTCGTCTGGAGTGCTCATCGAAGAAATGCAGCCCAAAGTTTCCGATCTCAAGTGTGAGGCCGTCGCTCTCTACCGGACGGCCCACATGGAGAGCCGGCGTGCGGTGCGGGACGTCCGGCACATCATCCATCATCTGACGCACCTTCGGCAAGTCATTATTCATTAGAAAGGAGAATCGTATGCCAGCAGCCAAGCCCGCCAAAACGAAAGGGGAGCGTAAGGTCCACAAAGTCATGAAGGAGTACAAGGAAGGCACCCTCAAATCAAGCAGTGGCAGGAAAGTAACAGGCCGCAAGCAGGCCGTCGCGATTGCCCTGAGCGAAGCGCGTGAAGCCGGGGCCAAGATGCCCAAGAAGAAGTCCTGACACACCCGGCGCTGAATATGGCTAGAAGCGCGAAGTCCCTACAGGGCCGTCTCTGACAAAACAGACTCCCCCACTAGAATTCGCGGACCGCGCCGCGCGACGCGCTCGTCGCCATCGCCGCGTACGCCTGTAGCGCTTTCGATACCTGGCGCTGACGGCCCACCGGCTTCCAGGCAGCAGCGCCGCGTGCATTCATCGCGTCGCGGCGGCGTGCCAGTTCCTCATCGCTCACCTCGAGCCGGATGCTGCGCTGCGGAATGTCGATAACCAGCGTGTCGCCCTCTTCCACCAGCGCGATCGCGCCCCCCTCCGCCGCTTCGGGAGACACGTGGCCGACTGAGAGCCCGGAACTGCCGCCCGAGAAACGCCCGTCGGTAACCAGCGCGCAAACTTTCCCCAGTCCTTTCGATTTCAGATAACTCGTGGGGTAAAGCATCTCCTGCATACCCGGACCGCCTTTCGGCCCTTCGTAGCGAATCAGCACAATTTCGCCGGCCTTCACCCGGTCGCCGAGAATGCCCTCCACCGCGTCGTCCTGGCTCTCGAAGATGCGCACCATCCCGGTGAACGTGAGGCTGGCGGCATCCACGCCGGCCGTCTTCACGATGCAGCCTTCCTCGGCAATATTGCCGTAAAGCACAGCCAGTCCGCCGTCTTTGCTGAACGCGTGTTCGACGTCGCGGATGGCCCCTCTCGCGCGGTCGACATCCAGCGCGGGATACCGCCGGTTCTGGCTGAAGGGCTCCGTGGTACGCACGCCGCCGGGCGCCGCGCGGAAAAATTCGCGTACGCTTTCAGCCGCCCCGTTCCTCACATCGCATTGCTCGATCGCTGCCCCGAGCGTCGCCGCATGCACGGTCGGAGTGCCCCGATGAAGCAGTCCGGCGCGATCCAGTTCGGCGAGAATGCCGAAGACTCCGCCGGCGCGGTGGACGTCTTCCACATGCACGTCGGGCGACGAGGGGGCCACCTTGCAGATGTGCGGCACACGGCGCGAGAGACGGTCCATATCGCGCATCGTGAACGGCACTCCGGCTTCGTATGCCGCGGCCAGCAGGTGAAGCACGGTGTTGGTCGAACCGCCCATCGCAATATCGAGTGTCATGGCGTTTTCGAACGCCTCGAAGGTGGCGATGCCCCTCGGGAGAATGGCAGCCTCCTCGCCTTCGTAGTAGCGGCGCGCCAGATCGACAATGCGCCGTCCCGCTTCCAGAAAGAGCGACTTGCGGTCGGCATGCGTGGCGACGATCGTGCCATTGCCGGGCAGCGCCAGGCCTAGCGCCTCGGTCAGGCAGTTCATGGAATTCGCCGTGAACATGCCGGAACAACTGCCGCAAGTGGGGCATGCCGATCGCTCCATCTCGTCGGAGAGTTCATCGGAAACGCGCGGGTCGGCCCCGGCGATCATGGCGTCCACCAGGTCGATGGAGCGCACCAGGTCGCCCTGTTGCACCTTGCCCGCTTCCATCGGGCCGCCGGAGACGAAGATCGCGGGAATGTTCAGGCGCAGCGCGGCCATCAACATGCCGGGCGTGATCTTGTCGCAATTCGAGATGCAGACCAGGGCGTCGGCGGAGTGCGCGTTCACCATGTATTCCACGCTATCGGCAATCAATTCGCGGGAGGGCAGGCTGTACAACATACCGCCGTGCCCCATGGCGATTCCGTCGTCCACGGCGATCGTGTTGAACTCTTTCGCCACGCCGCCCGAGCGTTGGATTTCGCCGGCGACCAGTTGTCCGAGATCCTTGAGGTGAACGTGTCCGGGGACGAATTGTGTGAAGGAGTTGGCGACAGCGATGATCGGCTTTCCGAAGTCGCCCTCCTGCATTCCAGTGGCGCGCCAGAGGCTGCGGGCGCCGGCCATATTGCGGCCATGAGTGGTAGTGCGGGAACGGTAAACAGGCATGGTGGGTACCTATTTACGATAGCAGCCGGTGCTCGCACGACGCATATCCGGCCGCGCAGTTGTCCGCTAAATAGAAAAGGGCCTCCCGACCGCCGGGAGGCCCGCCATCACACCGAACTAGAACTCGATCCGTGCGATGATCTGCCCGTTACGCTGCCCGGTCGCGTTGGTCGCGTCGATGCGGCCGAAGCCGGCCGTCGGCACGCCCTGCGCGTTCCGTGTCTGTGTCTGCAGCGGATTGCCCGACGTCGGTGCCGGCATGACAATCCGGTTAAACACGTTGAATAATTCCGCGCGCAATTGGATGCGGTACTTCTCCTTCACGCGGAACAACCGGCCCAGACTCAACTGCTCGCTCGGCACTCTGGCCTGGCGGTAGTCGTTGTAGTACGGCGCCGAGACGCCCCATTGACCCTGCGGCACGTCCGCCCAGGCCTTCGGATTGAGTACGAAGTCCTTGTTCGGATCGATGCAGTGGCAGTTGAGGTCCTTGACGAACAGCGGCTCGCCGGCCACGCGATTCATGCGCGTGCTCTGGAAGACCAGCGAATTGAGACTGGCCGTCGAACCCGGCACGCCGATCAGCGTGCCGCTGCTGTAGCGCATCACTCCGCCGATCGTCCAACCGCCCGCTGCGTAGCGCACGACCTTATTCGACGTGACCTTCGGCGTTTCGTAATTGAAGCCCACCACGAAGATGAAGGGCTGCGAACTGCCTACCATCGATTTCTGGTTCGGACGGTTGAAGACGTCGTTCACGCCCTGTCCCGTGGCCTGTTCTTTCGCCCACGTGAACGAAGCCGTGAAGTCCAGTCCGTGCGAGTATTGCTTCGTCGCCTTCATCTGCAGCGAGTCGTACCAGTTGTTGCCGAGCGGCGCCCACATCGGAGTCAGCCCGCTGCTGAACTGCGGATACGGGCGGAGGCTCTGCGCCACCGTCTGCCCGCCTGGATAGTTGGCGTAAGGCAGTTTGAAGCCGCGCTGCGCCGCCAGCGGCGAATCGATGCGCGACGTCAGTAACTGCTGATCAGCCGTGTTGGTACGGCTCAGGCCGAACGCGGCCAGGCGCTGGTCGGAAATCGCGTTGAGGCTCACCAGGCCGTTGGCGGCCGTCAGCCACGCGCCCCGGTTGCCCACGTAAGCGGCCTCCACCACCAGACTGCGCATCACCTGGCGTTGCAGATTGATATTCCACTGATGGATCCGGCCCGGCCGGCCGGCGTTGGGATCCAGATAGTAATTCGGCGAATTCACCTGTCCGGGAGTCGGACGTCCGCCCGGATCGAGGGTCACCTTATACAGATCCTGCGGATTGTAGACCAGCCCGTTCCGCAAGAACAGGGCAGGGTCGCCGAACGCTGGCGAGGTGAACGAAAGCTGATCGATGCCGACGCCCAGAATCGCCGAATTGGTGAAGTATTGATACGTCGACAGGTTGGCGTACACCACGCCCCACCCTCCGCGGATCACGGTCTTGTCGTCGATTTGATACGCCGCGCCCACACGCGGTCCGATGGCATATGGATAGCGCGGGATGAACTTGCAGTTGCAGCGTCCCGCGCCGTTCCCTTCATACTGCATGCCGCCCAGCAAGCCGCCAGCCGACGGGTTCTTCACGCTCGGTCCGAACATGCTGTTGCGGTTCCAGATCTCGTGGCCCTGATCCATCAGGTCCCAGCGCAATCCCAAATCGAGCGTCAGCTTACGTGTGACTTTCCAGGTGTCCTGCACGAAGAGCCCGTAGCGCGTGTTGCGCCACTGGGGATCCTGCGAGGCGTTCACGGTAGCGTTGTTCACGGCTCCCAGCAGGAAGCTGGCGTATGGGAAACCCACGCCGCCGCCGCCCAGGTTCTGTCCCTGAGTGGAAGGCAGCCCGCTCTCCGCCGCATTGAAATTCAGCACGCCGCTGGCGCCGCGCGTATTGCGGTCCGTATAACTTTCCAGCCGGAACTCGCCGCCGATCTTGTAGGTGTGATTGTTGCGGATGTAGGTGACGCCCAGCGGAATCGTGAGCTTGCCGTACCAATAGTAATTTGCGTTCGTCGGCCCCATGCCGAGCATGCCGCCCTGCGTCGAAGTCAGGCCGCCGATACGCGGGAAGCCCGCACCCGTTGCGCTGCCCTTAAACCCGAGCAAGCCGGCCGCATCGTAATTCAAAACGCTGTCCGGCGAGCTGTCGGGATTGAGGAAGCGTACGAAGCCGGCGCCCAGATGCAGCAGCAGCCTCGGCGTGATCGTCGAATCGAAATTCAGGCGCGTCGTGTAGGTGTACGTGCGCTGGTCGCGATAAGCGGTCAGAGGCGAAGGCAGGCCGTCCTGTCCGTTGGCTACCGTGTGATTCCAGTTCTTATTCAGGTAGAACGAAATCTTGTTGCCCGGCGTGATGCTGTGATCGATCTTGATCGCCGGCGTTGCCGAAATCTTGTTGTACTTCGGCGCCTGCCGCCAGTTGTTGATATTTGCCGGCGAAATCCGGCAGCGGGATCAGCGCCTGTATGTTCAACGCCACCGGGTCGAGATCGCTCTTGGGGATCATATTGAGAGGGAACGGGTTGCGCACCACCCGGCCGTTGACCGTTTGGCTGGTCTTCGGATCGTAAATCACGTTCTCCATCATGGGCCGTCCCAGCGGGTCGGTGCCGTTGAGCGTGCGTCCGGTGAGCGCGCCGCTGAAATCGCCATTGCGATACGCCAGCGTGGGCACGGTATTGAGCGAGCCCAGAGAGGCGATGTCGTTGCGGAACTCTTCCCAGTTGATGAAGAAGAACGTCCTGTTGCGCCCGTTGTACACCTTGGGCACCCACACCGGACCGCTCAGCGAAAAGCCGAAATCGTGCTTGCGGCTGATCGGTTTGATGCTGACATACGGCCGTGCCGCATCCAGCGCTTCGTTGTTGAAGTATTCGTACACGCTGCCGTGGATCGCGTTGGTGCCGCTGCGCGTCGCGAACGTGAACATGCCGCCCGCCACCTGGCCGAATTCGGCCGAAAAGTTGCTCGTCTGCAGCGAAAACTCTTCGATCATTTCCACCGAAGGCTGGCCCGCGGTGGACGACGTATCGTTGTTGTTGGTGGTGTCCTGCCCGTCCACGAAAACGCGGAAGGTGTTGCCGGACTGCCCGTTCACGCGTCCGGTGGTGCCGGTGCCCGCCACGCCAGGCGAAAGAACCATGAACGTGAGCGGCGCACGCAAGCCGCCGATACTGCCGCCCCCGCCGCCGAAATTCAACGGCAGCGAATTGATGCGGTCGCCGCTGACATTGATGCTCTGCTCTACGCTCTCCGTCTTCAATTGCGGCGCCGCGCCCTCTACGGTGATCGATTCCGTCGCCGACCCCACTTCCAGGGTCACGTCCAGGCGCATCACCTGCGCCACCTGCACTCTTAAATTGCGCCCAATATATTTCCGGAATCCCGGTGCCTCCACGGTGAGCTCGTACAGGCCCGCCGGAAGAGATGGCACCGTGAAATTGCCCGTGGCTGTGGTCAGGGTCTGATGGACCGAGCCGGTTTCTGTGTTCTTGGCTACTACGGCTGCGCTTGGAACCACTGCATTAGCCGGGTCGGAAACAGTTCCTGTCAGTGTTCCATGATCGGTTTGGCCAAACGCGCTGAAGGCCAAAACAAGGCCTCGTCGGCGGAATTTGTGGGTGAATTTGCCCGGATTCAGCAGGACGATTGA
>JBDTMZ010000063.1:0-16977 GCA_039934035.1 Candidatus Solibacter sp.
GGAATTTTCTCACGCGAAAGCCGAAAATGAGCTTTAAGTGCGAAAGTCGGGCTAATTCCGCGACGGCCCTTCGAGGTCTTTCGCTGCTTTGCCCGCCGATTCCTCGAAGACTTTCGTGAAGAACTCCCTCGACGCCGGCGAGCATCCGATGTGCAGGCTGTCCATGCCGTCTTCCACGAAGCCCAGATAGCCTTCCCAGCCCAGGTCGCTGAGCACAAACCGCAGGCACTCCAACTCCGCCGGAGGCAGCGCCGAGTAATCGAGATCGAATACCTGCCCAGAGGCGTGCGCTAGTGCCTCCGGTCTGCCGTGCTGGCCGGCGTAGTCTTCCGGTTCCACCAGCGAGGTCACCACCAGCGGCCTGAAGGGACCCTTCGCGCCGACTTCGTCAAACAACCGCCGCGTCTCGAAGGCGATGTAGGCCAGGGTGCCCAACGCCGATGGCGATGCCTCCGCCATAAAATCCGAATCGGCCTTCAGTTTCAGCGCGTAGCCCAGATAGTCGGGCCGGTTCAGTGCCTTCGCCAGCCTCTGCCCCATCGCCGCGCGGATGTCGGTATCGCTGTGATACACCAGGTCGTCCCGCTTCAGCCACACGCTCAAACGGTGGGGCGCGCGCGTCGCCACGAAATCGCTTTTATAGCTCTGTGAAAGGCGGGCGAACTCCTCCGGATCTTTGCGGTATAACGCCAGCAACTGCTCCGCGCGCCGGATCCGGAAGTAGTAGGTCGGCGAATAGTCGCGCTGCATCTGCTGCTGCACCGCCTCGTACAACTCGCGGTTCCACGCCGGACTCTGCCCGAAGAACATGCGCGCCACCGTCACCTGATCCTTTGGAATGCCGCGCGACCGCCGGGTGACTTCCTGCATCATCCCGACGCAGCCCTGCCCGCAATGATAGGCGAACACCGCCCAATCCCGGCCACCGAACTTGCGCTCCATCCCGGCCAGATAGTTGGCAGCGGCCGGAATGGCCCGTTCGGGCAGCATGCGGTCGTCCCGCACCAGCACTTTGTACGGCGTTTTTCGGGTAACAGTCCGATAAGTCGTCTTACCCTTCTTATTCTTTACCGGAACTTTCTCGCGGCTCGTCTTATATCGCGTTGCATAAGTGACTTTCAGACCCATGGTGACCGCTGTCGCGCCCGAAATCTGCATGATACCTTTGGGACCGGTCGAACTCTGTGCCTTCGGGTCGCCCCAGCTTTCGAGATAGCAAATGGCCTCAATCAGCGATGCCGGCATCCCACTGGCAGCGCCCGCGGAGCGGAACAACGCCTGCAATTTCGTGTTGCCGACCACGCGTTTGGCGCCCGGCAGAGCGTCTTTCTCGCGCATAATGCTGAAGGTCTGCGATTCGATCATGCGATCGGTGCGGACCTCCAGCAGTTCGTCGGAAATGTCGTCGCGCGAGATGCCGACTCCGGAGACCCGGTGGGTGGGAGTGAAGAACTCGGCTCCGCCCGCCCGAACCAGAGGGACCAGAGGGACCATTGCCAGAAGCATGAGATAGTAGGATCTCATTTCGCCATCAAAACCAGTGTAGCCGTAACTGCGCCCGAGCGAGCCACTAATTATTCGACGTGCCGGGTCCTGGTAAGAGTACGCACCTACTTACGATTTTTGCTTCCACACCGCGAGAGTACACCCCTCGCCTTTTTCACTGGCGAAATCCACGGGCCGCCCAGCCCCGGGCTTGCCGAAACAGGTGGTCAGTTCCCCGCCCTCCAGTTTCCAGATGCCCTGCTGCCGCCCGCCCTTCGCCAGATGGTAATCCATAGTCATCGGAGTCCTGGTGCGATCCACACCGTATCGCGCCTTCACCATCACCTGCGGCCCGAATTTCACCGTCACCTCATTGGCAGTCGCGGTGCGCTTGCCGTAACTCAGCATCGACGGAGGCAGCGCGTCGCCATCGCGCACCAGCGCCACCGCGCTCCATTCTCCCGCCAACTCCGGAGCGCCATCGCCTTGCCCCGCCCCACTCTCCGCAACCGCACCTTCCGCCACCGCACCTTCCGCAACCGCCACTTCCCCGCCCACCCGCTGCAGCACCTCGAATGCGATTCCCGTACCCGCCGGCGCCGCAAACTCCTTCGGGCGCTCGCCGCCGCGCGTCGTCAGGCAGAGCTTCCAGACATCGCCACGTAATTCGTAGATGCCCAACGCCGTGGTCCCCTTCTCGGGTCCCTCGTCAAAACGCAGGTCGAAGCGGCGGGGAGTCTGCCCCTCGTCCACCGTCAACGTCCCCGCGTATTCCGCGCCCATAGCCCGTGTGGTGAAGCGCGCGCCGCGGACTTCGATCTGCGCGTCACCCCCGCCCATCGTCTGCCCCTCCATCTCCAGCGAGACGATCTTCCACCTTCCCTGCAAACTTTCGAGATCCCCGGCCATGCCTTACCCCTCCATTTTCTACAAAGCGATCATACACGGACCGCGCGCCCGTTTTCCCGCGCGCCCAAGTGGCGGCCGGCGATGCCGGGTCGAGCACCCTTGCGCTGGTCGGCGGCGACGCTGCCGTGATGCACTCGCACCAGCGGCTCGCCGGCGAGTGCGTTGATGGCGCCGGAGTACTGGCGCAGGTAGTGCACCTGGTGGATGCTTTCGCTCACCAACCCGTCTGCTCCATGCGGCGCAGAATCTCTGCGCTATACGTATTCATGCGCACCGGCTTGCGCCGCAGCGGAGACGGGATTACCGCCGCCAGCCGCGCCGCCTGCTCGCGCGACATTTTCGCCGCTGCCATCCCATACCAGGTGCGCGCCGCCGCTTCCGCCCCGTACACGCCCGGCCCCCATTCGATCACATTCAGATACAGCTCCAGGATCCGCTTCTTAGGCAGCAGCCATTCCGCCGTGGGGGCCAGCGTGAACTCCACCGCCTTACGCAGCAGGCTGCGGCTCGTCGTGAAGAACAGGTTCTTCACCAGTTGTTGGGTGATGGTCGAGCCTCCCCTGCCCAGCTTCCCGTCCTCCATATCCTGATCGACCACCTTCTGCACTTCCTTCCAATCGATGCCGCTGTGCTGGAAGAAGCGGCCGTCCTCGGCGGAAATCACGGCGTGCTGCAATTCCGGCGCGATCCGCGCCAGCGACGCCCACTGCTGCCGTTTCTGGTAAGGCTGGTGCGCCAGCCATGCCTGCACGCGGCGCTGCGTCTGCACCATGGTGGTAGGCGGATTCACCCAGCGGAGCAGCACCAGCGTGCCCACGCTGCACACGTAAAACCCCAATACCAGCGCCGCCAGCAACATCACGATCCGGATCAGCCAGCCGCGTTTGCGCTTCCCGCTTTTCCGCACGCTACGATGGTAACAACCTTGAAACGATGACCAGACTCGACCGCTATCTCGCGTATTCGGAATCCCATCGCCTCACCGTCTGCGCGATCGCTGCCCTGCTGGTGGCGCTGATTGGATGGGTAGACTGGCAGCTTCCCACCGTGTCGATCGGGTTCCTCTATCTGTTCCCCATTATGCTCGCGGCCTCTGCCATTAACTCCTGGCAGATTCTCGTGATTGCCTGCTTCTGCGGCTATCTGCGCGATGCCTTCGATCCGCTGCGCTTCGCGCCCGGCGCCGCCGAACGCCTCGCCGTCGTCACCACCGGCTACGCCATGACCGGCTTCGTCGTCACCGTCCTCAACCAGCGGCGCCGCAACCTGATGGCGCACCTGGTCGAACGGGAAACCCAGATCCGTCTCCGCCAGGAAGCCGAACTCCAGGTGCGCATCCTGGTGGAAACCAGTCCCCTCGCCATCCTCACGCTCGACCACACTGGCAGCGTCGTGCTGGCCAACGAATCCGCCCGCGAGCTCTTCGCGTTCGAGGACGATTCCCTGCCCGGCACCGACATCGCGCCCTACCTGCCGATTCTCAACCGCATGCTCCATAACCCGCGTTCCACGGGCAACCTGCGGACTAATGTCGAGTGCAAAGCGCAGCGCCGCAACGGCACTGTCTTTCTCGCCCACGTCTGGCTCTCGACGTATCACACCTCGCAGGGCATGGGACTCGCCGCGGTGGTGTGGGACGCCAGCGAAAACCTACGTGACCGCGAAGGCTCGGGTTTCGATTCCATGATGGCCACGTCGCGCGTTCTGATCGGCGCCATCTCCCACGAAATTCGCAATCTCGCTTCCGCCGCCGCCGCCGCTCACAGCCGACTCGCCCATGAATTCCCCGTGCAGGCCAACGATCAGTATCAGGTGCTCGGCACCCTCATCCACGGCCTGGAAAAGATCGCCTCCTCCGGACTGCGCGCCGCTTCCGACCGCGAAGCTGCCGTGGCCGATCTCGGCACCGTGCTCGATGAAACCCGGATCGTGATCGAACCCGGCTTGCAGGAATCCGGCATCGCTCTGATCTGGGAAGTGAGCGGCCCTTTGCCCCTGGTGCAGGCCGACCATCACAGCCTGCTTCAGGTGTTCGTCAACCTGGCGCGCAACAGCACGCAGGCGTTGGAGGGCTGCGCCGTCCGCGAAGTCCGCATCTCCACCGACGTCGAGCGCGATCTGGTCACCGTCCAGTTCCGCGATTCCGGCCCCGGCGTGGCCCACCCCGAGGAACTGTTTCGCCCCTTCCAGGCCGGCGCCCACAACGTCGGACTCGGGCTCTATATCTCGCGCGCCATCCTGCGGGCGCACGGCGGCGGACTCAATTATGTTTCGGAACCTACCGGAAGTTGCTTTACAGTGGAGTTGTGGCCGGTAGAGAATCAGGTAGAAGGGTGATACAACTTTGACCGAAACTACCAGCCGGCCGATCCGCGCCCTGCTGATTGATGACCATGCGTTATTCCGGCAGAGCGTTGCGCACTCCCTGACTGCCGACCCTGGCCTCCACGTGGTGCCATGCGCCAGCATCCGCGACGCCCTCGTTCTGCTGTCCCAGCAGGAGTTTGACCTGGTTTTGCTGGACCACGATCTGGGCACCGAACGCGCGTCCCAGTTTCTTCCCGCCGCCCGCCAGATTGGCTACGAAGGCCGCGTCCTGGTGGTCAGCGCGTGGGTCAGCGATACCGAAGCCCGCCGCCTGATTCGCCAGGGCGTCAACGGAATTTTCCTCAAACAGGGAGAATTGTCGGAGCTCGCCAGCGTGATTCGCACCATCGCCGCCGGCGGAACCTGGTTCGACCGCTCGTTCGCGGCCATCGGCGAAGATCCCGCCGCGTCCCCGCAGGCAGCCCCGCCGACATTCAACGACCGCCAGCGAAAAGTGCTGCGCTTCGTGCTCGAAGGTCTCTCGAACAAGGAGATCGCCTGGCGCCTGCAGATTTCGGAGAGCTACGTGAAGGCCATCCTGCAGAGCCTGTTCCAGAAGACCGGTGTCCGCACCCGCGGCCAGCTGGTGCGCGTTGCCGTCGAACAGTACGAAGACCAACTCTGACCGCTAGCCGAAAGATAGACTACCCCCGCCCAATTGCTCCGATGTACCCTCGGATCATACTCAAGTGCCGGACCTCAGACCCGGCTACCGAGGCAATAGGGGTGAGTGTCGCTGTCGCGCACCACTGCATTGCGGGGATTTGAAAACGGGTGAATCGACTAGTAATCAGGCCACTCCCGGCTTGGGACGTGGACATTTGTTCCATGCAACTCCTCCAGCCGGGAAGCTCTCTCTCTTCCTGCCGGATCCGGCGAACCGAAGCCCCAGATTCCGCACCGTACATCATGGAAT
Organism: Candidatus Solibacter sp.; assembly: GCA_039934035.1. Lineage (GTDB taxonomy): Bacteria > Acidobacteriota > Terriglobia > Bryobacterales > Bryobacteraceae > Solibacter. The sequence continues at coordinate 5,678 of JBDTMZ010000063.1, forward strand.
TTCACTGCGCCGGACATCGCTACTCCTGTCCGTTGTTTGCCTTCCAACCCCGCACGCAGTCCGCCGCCGCCCAGCCGAGCCCATAAGCGAGGGCTAAAATGAAGGCGTGCCTATCGCGCCTCAGTTCGTGTCCGACTTACTTGAACGCCTGCACATCGAGCCGCTGAATTCAGGCGCATGCCACGGCGAGTGGATTGCCGAACCTTCCGGCGGCGAACTCACCTCGTTCTGCCCAGCCACTGGGGAGCCCCTGGCGCGCGTGCGCATGGCGGGACTGCCCGAATACGACGCCGTCATGGCCGCCGCCCACGAGGCCTTCGCCGAATGGCGCATGATTCCAGCGCCTCATCGGGGCGAAATCCTGCGCGAAATCGGCAATGAATTGCGCGCCCACAAACAGGACCTCGGCGGGCTCGTCTCGCTCGAAATGGGAAAGATCCTTGCCGAAGGGCTGGGCGAAGTGCAGGAGATGATCGACATCGCCGATTTCGCCGTCGGCCTTTCGCGCCAGCTCTACGGCCTCACCATGCACAGCGAGCGCCCAGGACATCGCATGTACGAGCAGTGGCATCCGCTCGGCGTGGTCGGCGTCATCAGCGCCTTCAACTTTCCCGTTGCCGTGTGGGCGTGGAATGCCATGATTGCCGCGGTGTGCGGCGATTGCGTGCTTTGGCGTCCGTCTTCGGAAACCCCGCTCGCCGCCATCGCGGTGCAGAAGATTGTCAACCGCGTCCTCGAGCGTCACAACCTCAAAGGCATTTTCAATCTGGTGATCGGCCCCAGCCATCCCGTGGCGGAAGCGCTGATTGGCGATCCGCGGATTCCCCTCGTCAGCTTCACCGGGAGCACCGAAGTGGGCCGGCGCGTCTCCGCCACGGTGGCCGCGCGGTTGGGGCGCTCGATCCTCGAACTCGGCGGCAATAACGGCATCATCGTGATGGACGACGCCAATCCCGATCTCGTCCTGCGTGCCGTCCTGTTCGGCGCCGTCGGCACTGCCGGTCAGCGCTGCACCACTACGCGGCGGCTCTTTTTGCAGCGCGGCATCGCGCCGCGAATCACTGAGGCGCTCACCCGCGCCTACGGGCAGGTGCGCATCGGCCATCCCCTGGACGAGCATACGCTGATGGGTCCGCTGATCAATCGGCGCGCGGTCGAGGATATGCTCGATGGACTGCGCCGCATTCGCGAGCAGGGCGGCGAAATTCTCTGTGGGGGCCAGGCGCTGGAAGGCTGCTACGTGCAGCCCACGCTGGTGCGCGCGCAGCCCGGCATGCCCATCGTCAAGGAAGAGATCTTCGCGCCCATTCTGTACCTGATCGAATTCGACACGCTGGATGAAGCCATCCACTGGCACAACGATGTGCCGCAGGGACTTTCGTCGGCGATGTTCACGACGAATCTGATGTCCGCCGAGACGTTCCTGAGCCATCGCGGCAGCGATTGCGGCATTGCGAATATCAACATCGGCACCAGCGGGGCCGAAATCGGTGGGGCGTTCGGCGGGGAGAAGGATACGGGCGGCGGGCGCGAATCCGGCAGCGATGCGTGGAAGGCCTACATGCGGCGTCAGACCAACACCCTGAATTGGTCAGCGGACCTGCCGCTGGCCCAGGGCATTCACTTCAAGGTGTAGCGGGAAAGCGGACCGCCCGGAATATCGTGCGAAGCTTAGGACGTGCGTATTTCCGTACCTGACGATTTCCCGGTAGTGCTGGCCACCAGCGCCGTCTTCCCTGCCCTGCAGGATCGCGCCACGCTCTCCTACCACGACACGTTGCCCGCGAATGAAGACGGGCTGCTGGACCGCATCAGCCTGGCGGAGGTGGTGTTAAACATCCGCGCGTCGTCCCGCTTCACCGCGCGCGTCTTCGAGGCGTGCCCGCAATTGCGAATGCTCTCGGTGTGGGGCACCGGGATCGACCACGTGGATCTCGAGGCCGCCGAACGCTGCGACGTGGAAGTCCGGACCACGTCGGGAGTGAGTGCGCGATCCATTGCGGAACATGCGCTGGCGCTGCTGCTGGCCGTCGCGCGCGGGATTCCCGAATTGGATGCGGCCACGCGCGCCGGACAATGGCCGCGAGGGCGTGGCATGCAACTCTACGGCAAAAAGTGCGGCGTCCTGGGATATGGCGCGGTAGGGCGGCGCTTCGCGCAATTGGCGTCGGCGATTGGCATGGATGTGAAAGCGTGGACGCTGCATCCGGAGCGCTATCCGCACATGGATTTCGCGCCGCTCGAAGAAATCTACGAGACCTGCGATGTGATCAGCCTGCATCTGCGCCTCTCGCCGGAGACGGCCGGAATGGTGGGCGCCGCGCAATTCGCGCGCATGAAAGAGGGAGCGATTCTGATCAATACCGCCAGGGGCGCAATCGTCGACGAAGGCGCGCTCGTGGACGCGCTCGCCACGAAGCGGATCGCGGGCGCGGGGCTCGACGTGTTCGCCAGTGAGCCGCTACCGCCGGAACATCCAATGATCGCCTTGCCGAACGCGGTGCTGACACCACACTGCGCGGGAATCACGCCCGAGGCGCTGGAGGCTGGCTTGCGCATGGCCGTCGAGAACATCTGGGATTGGACCGAAGGCGAGTAGGGCAAAAGCGCTTCACGCGAGGATTGCGAAGAACGGCAAGACCCCCTGTCCCGGGTTCTGCCAGCTCGTGCGCTGTCTTCCTTTGCGTCTTCGCGGTCTTGGCGCGAGAAAGGCTTTCTCACGCAAAGCCTCCAAGCTCGCCAAGAACAGCAAGACTCAACAGTACGACAAGCGTGCGTTGCGTTTTCATTGGCGGTCTTCATGCTTGGCGCGAGCAAGAGTTTCCTCCTGCAATTTCGACGGCGAGCGTCCAACGTTGACCATCTACGCGAATCACCAGGCGCGCTCCCAGCCGCGCCACCAGTCGGTATTTTGCAAGTCCAATGCATTCCAGCACTGATCGATGGCGCGGGCGTCGCCCCGCACGGCAGTATCGCGCGAGACCGCCGCGGCCGAGGGCACCAGTTCGCGGAAACGATCGAACACCCGCCCGCGCGCCGCGCCTGAAACGCGTGTCAGCAAATGCCAGACTGTGAGTCCGTCGCGCGGACGGGCAGCCGCCAGCACTTCGCCGAGAGCCGCCGTTTCGCCGGCCTCCAGGCGCGCCAATCCGCGCCGTAGTTCCTCCGGCGCATCTTCGAAGTACGGCACCCCGGGGCCGCTTCGCTTGCGCGTCGCGCAGGTCGCGCCCGCGGGAATGAAGGCCTCGTGCCCGGCGGCGCGAAAGGCCACCCAGCCCGTGCTGACCTTCAATACGCCGTCGCCGCGCTCATCCACGTTCAACGTGTATTCGCAGCCGAGATCGATTGCCCGTGCCGAAGGCGTATCCACCACGAATTCGCGCGCCGGCGCCCAGATGAAGGCGTGCAGTTCACCGCGCTCCAGGGCGAGCCGCTTGTCGGCGGTGGCGCGCAGCACCGAATGCGCGCCCAGGTCCACCAGGCCTACATGCAGATCTTCCAGACGAACGGGAGTGGCGCCCGTGCGCAGCGTCTGGCCGCGGCGCAGTTGCGCGCCATCCACCTGCCAGGCGGTGGGCGGGGGCGGAGGCGGGGCGACCATCACCAGGAGCGCGGCGGCCGCCGCCATCACCGCCGCGGCAAGCGGCCAACCGGCGCGCGAACGGCGCGGCGCGCGAGGCCGGTAACGCAGCGGCGCCAGCGTCCGTTCGAGTCGCGCAATTTCCAGATCGGGCGGGCCGGAGCGGTCCCAAAGATAGTCTTCGTTCATTTAGTCTCCAGTTGATCGCGGAGCAGCTTCATTCCCCGGCAGAGATTGACGCGCACGGAATCGGGCGTGAGTCCGGTTTGAGCGGCGATTTCGGGGCCAGTCATGCCCTCCACCAAGCGGAGGATGAGGGTCTCGCGGTAGGCCTCGGGCAGGCGGCGGATCTGGTCGAGGACGAGGAAGGCATCGTGCGCTGCGCCGCGGGGAGCGGCGACTTCGTGCAGTTCGATACTCGTGGTCTGACGCGCGCGGCGGAAGTGATCCAACGCGCGATTGCGAGCGATGGCGGCCAGCCAGCCGCGAAAGGCGGCGGACGTGCGCAGGCCGCGCAACTGCTTCATGGCGGAGAGGAAGACCTCTTGTACCAGATCTTCCGCCTCCGCCGGTGAAACCCGTGCCAGCAGGATGCCGTGCACCATGCGCGCGTAGCGCACATAGAGTTCGCCAAACGCGCGGCGGTCGCCTTCGCCCGCCGCGCGGATCAGCGCGTCCTCGTCCGAAACGGCGGCCACTTCGTGCTCCTCCGGCATCAGCATCAGTTGCATCATAGCGGCACCTGCGGGCCGGCTGTTTAGCGCAGCATGGCTTCGACGTCGGCGGGAGCGAAGGCCTTCATTTCGTTTTTGGCATGCAGGCGGTCGACCCCTTTCGGTCCGGCGGCAAGCAGCGTGTTGGTGAAGAGCGAATCGACTGCCGCGGAAAGTTGAATCACCCATTTGCCTTCCTTGGGCCACTGCTGCGCAAGACCGTAGACGCCAGGTTCGCCCAGCGATTTGAGTTCGAGAGAAATAGTGCGGCGCTGTCCGTTGACGGTGCCGGTGGCATTGGCCGTGACTTTGGCAGCGGCGGGGTCGTGGCAACCCACCACTTTCACCGTCACTACGGCGCCCATTTTGGAAGCCGCGGGACTGGCTTCGGGATTGCCGAGTTCCAGCCAGAAGCCGCCGGCAAACATCTGGCCCGCGCAGGCCATCATCAGAGCTACGATCGTCTTCTTCATCGATTGTTCCCTCCTTCAGGTGCAATCTGACGGAAAGACGCAATGCGGGCCGGAAGTGTTAACCGGCCGCCAGGATGATCGCCCGGGCAGAACCGCGCCATGCACTTCGTGTTCGCCGATTGAGCCACACCTGCGCCACGCGGTGCGATCAGTCCAGCTTGTACATCACCATGCCCGAGAGCAGCTTCGGATAGAAGTCGGTGGACTTCTGGGGCATGACGCCGCCGGAAAAACTGGTGTCCGCGACCTGCTGGACGCTGGTGGGCTTGAGCAGGAACGCGATCTGCGCGGCGCCCTTGCGGACCTCGTCCACCGCGGCATCGATGCCGCGAATGTAGCGCAGGTGCTTCTCGTCGCGGACCGCTTCCTCGCTGATGCCGAGCGCCTTGCCGAGCAGACCTTCGTGCAGCACGCGGACGTCGAGCGCTCCCTGCGAGGCGCGCGCTTCCAATTGATATAGTTTGTCGCCGATGGCCGCGCCAATGAGGGAGCGGTCGCCCGCGTTTTCCCACGCGGCTTTCAGATCGGCCAGGGACGCGATCTCCTTGATGTCGAAATCGGCGGCGGCATTGGCCAGGAAGCCGGCAGGGTCGACGCCGTTGACCAGGCGGTGAGTCGCCAGAATCTTCAAGCCCGCCGAATGCATATTCACGAAGGCCATGATCATGCGGCTGGCGCCGGGTAGCTGCGGATGGTCGCGCTGAAACGCCATCGCGGTTTCATAGCGATGATGGCCGTCGGCAATGAGCAGTTTCTTGTCGGCCATCAGTTGTTGAATCCGGTCGCCCGCGGCCACCTTCCAGATACGGTGGATGGCGCCGTATTCATCGGTGACTTCGTCGATCGGCGGACCGGAGGCCGCCTGGTCGATCAGCGCGTCAATAGCGCCCGACGGGTCGGGATACAGCATGAAGATGGGTTCGAAATGCGTGTGCGTGTGCTTGAGCAGTTCCATGCGGTCCTTCTTAGGACCGGAGAGGGTCTGCTCGTGGCGGAAGACGATGCCGGCGGAGTACTCCTCCACCTGGCCGAGGGCGATGAAGCTTTTGCGGACGAGGCGCTCGCCGGTGTCGGGGACGACGAATTCCTGGAAGTAGGCGAACATGCCGGGTTCGGCATCGCGCGCCCAGACGCCGCTCTCGATCCACTCCTGCATGGTGCGGGTGGCGCGGGTGTAGACGTTGTCGCTCTCATGGTCCTCGGGCTTGCGTTCACCGAGGATGACGCGCACCAGATTATTGGGGCTGGCCTCCAGATAGCGGCGCTGCATGGCCGGAGAAATCTTGTCGTACGGCTGGGTGACCAGATTCTGCAAAGGACCCGCTTGCGGAGCATAGCGGTAGGGTTGGAAAGGGAATATGTGTGCCAAAGAAATAGTATAAAGGTTGGGTCCGCGGCGCTGCAAAGACGCGGACCCAACCTTCATTGCACGATCTGTTGCTTCACGCGCAGGGTATCGCCGGTGTCTTCCATTTCGAAGAGTTTGCCGTGCGCCTGCCGGAAGGGCTGATGCAGCACGAGCATCAGTTTGCCGTCGAAGGAATCGAAAAGCATGCCGTGACCGCTATCGTTGCCCACCAGGACGTCGTCCTGCTTCCAGGGACCGCGCAGTTTGCCGGAAGTGGAATGCGCCAGCGTCTCCACATACAGGCCGTCGCGATAGCTGGACCACAGCATGAGGAGCTTGCCGTTCTTCGTCCGGTAGAAGCACGGGCCGTCGGTCACGTAGGTGGCGAGTTCGCCGGGTTTGAGTTCTTTGGGCTTCACCCACGGCGCCTCCGAGGCGTGAAATAACAGAAACGGTTTCCCGGCGGCCGCGGTGAGGTCTGGCTTGAGCGGGACCGCCTCCATGGTGCCGTCGAGCATCTGCAGCCATTCGTGGGCGTACACCATGTAGGGCGTGCCGTCCTCGATGTAGAGGGTTCCATCGAGCGTCATGAAGTCGGAAGGCGGCGCGGGGCTGTTCCCCAACGGTTTGAACGGACCGTCCGGTGTAGCCGCCACAAAGATCTGCGTGCCTCGCATGTGGGGGTACGCCTTGCGGCCCTGGTACATCGGGACCTTGGCCTCGTCCGGGTAGGCGATGGGTTGCTTGCTGTTGTGGAGGGTGGCGAGCAGGTAGTATTTGCCGCGGTAGAGATGCACTTCCGGCGCCCATACGCCTTCCTGCGGATCTGCCCATAGCCCGTCGGGAATCTCGAACACCTTGTAGGGACCGTCCCAATGGAGGAGATCTTTGCTCTTGTAGGCCACTACGCCGCCGCGGTCCCCGCCCAGCAGGCGGGGCGAAGCGCTGTTGTACAGGTAATAGGTCCTGGTCTCCTTATGCGCGACGATGAACGGGTCGTGCACGGAGAATTCGCTGAACTGCGCCCCGGTCTTTACCGGCATCTGCGCGCAAAGGGAGGCCGCGAGGAGCGGCAGGCACAAGAGTTTCCGCATGGGTTCTCCTGCCGATTACGGTAACTCCAATCGGAGCGCGATGGGGACGGGAGTGGGCCGGTCCTGCGCGTAGCGGTCCGGCGCGTAGCGGTCCTGCGCGCGGCGGTCCTGCGCGTGGCGGTCCTGCGCGTGGCGATACTGCGCGCTCCTACGCGTGGCGGACCTTCGCGTGGCGAACCTGCGCGTGGCGGTTTGGCCTAACGGTTCTGGCCGACGGTGGCGGGAATCATGTCGGGCTCGCGGGTGACGATGCCGTTCGCGGCTTCGCCGATATCCACCTTCTGCGCTTCCAGGGTGCGGCCCAGAATGGTATCGAGCGAGCTGCGCGCCTTAATGTACTGGCTACGGGCATCGACTTCGGCAAGCCCGCGGTTGGTGGTGTCGCGCTGCACCACTACCACGTTCAGAATACTGGAGGTGCCGAGTTCGTATTTGCGGCGCTCCCCGGCCAGCACCTGCTCCTGCAGCCGGCGCGCCTGCACCGCGGTTTCGTACACCGAGCGCGCCTGCCGGAGGGCGATCTGGGCATTGATCACGTTGAGCTTGATGCTGTTCTGCAACTGCTTGTCCTGGATCTGCTGGGTGCGGTAATTGAGTTGGTCGGTGATCAGATCGGCTTGGGCAGCGCGATTGCGAAGCGGGATATTGAGCTGGAAACCGGCCGAGTAGTTGGGGAAATTCCGGCTAAACAACTGCCTCAGAAATGTTCCGTAACCGCCGAGAAAAAAACTATTTACGTCTGCAGGAGTGCGCACCCTGTAACCGATGGTGTTGCCGCCGGCGGTACCGCCGATGGTGATGGGGACCGGCAGGGCATTGACGTCGCCGGCGAGTCCGCTGTTGGAGAGGTTGGCGAAGACGCTGAGCGACGGCAGCAGGTTGTTCTTGGTGCCGAGCATATTGATGCGGGTGTCTTCCAGGCCGATCTGGCTCTGCTCAATTTCGGTACGCTTCTGGAAAGCCTCGGAGACCAGGTCCTGGGTGGGAATCACCGCCTCCAAAGAAGGCACGTCGAAGTGGTCGGTGGGAACGATGCGGGCGCCGACGATCACGGAGTTGGCGAAGCCGGTGCGGGTCAGGACGCTTTTGAGGATCATCTCCTGCTGGAGCACCTGGGTTTCGGCGGTCACGACGTCCTGCTGGCTGCTCTTCATCTCGGCTTCGGCCTGGATGATTTCGATTTCGGCGAGCGCGCCGAGTTCGGCGCGGCGCTTGTTGTCGTTGTAAAGCTGGGTATTTAATGCAAGGGTCTGCTGCTTGACCTTCAGGCTATCGTTGAAGCTCACCAGATCCCAATAGAGGCTGACCACGTTATTGACGGTAGCGATCACCTGCTGCTTGAAGGTGAGATCAGAGATGTGGAGCTGATTTTTGGCGATGCGGATGGCACGGTTGTTGATCTTAACGCCGAAACCGTTGAGCAGGTTCTGGGTGATGGAGAAACTGAGGCTGCCCTGGGTGACCGGGCTGAAATCGTTATTCGGCGAATTCTGTTTATAGCCCAGGGTGTTGCCCATGCCGAGCGAAACGCTGGTGCCGGTGAGGAACCCCTGCTGGAAACCGAAGTTCGCGTTCTTGTAGGAGGTGACCAGGAAGTTGGTGCCCGTGGTGAACGTGCTGGTGAGCGGGGTGGTCTGGTGCTGGAACTGCGAATTCAGGAAAAACGTGGGGTCCAGGTTCGGAATGGCGGAGCCGGCAAGCTGAACGTTGAGTCCGCTGAGGACGCCACCGGTGCTGCCGCTGGTAGAGCCACCGGTGCTGCCGAGCGAGTTAGCTCCGGCGAGCACGCCCAGGGAGGCGGAGGAGGGCCCTTGCGAGATGCTGTTGCTGACGTTGCGGAGGAGTTGTCCGGCGCTGGCGCGCTGCAGGTTGGTCTGCTGGAGCTTTGGGGTGATGCGCGCGGCCTCGATGTCGAGACTGTTTTCCAGGGCGAGAGCGATGGCATCGCGGAGGGAAAGATAGAGGTTTCCGGCGCGGATCAGCCGGTCGATCCGCTGGGAATCTTCGAAGCTGATCTTGGGGACCGTGCGGGGACGGTAATTGCGGGTGAGACTGGTGAAGAATCCCGGATCGGAACTACCGGTGATTTCCGGGGTCTGCTGGGCGAACGCCGGCAGCGCCAGGGTGGCACACAACATCGCCGAGGTACTGAATTTAAGTCGCAACATAGAGTAATTAGGGCCTCAAAAAACTATTATGACCCTCTGGTAACGGTATACGAAAGAGGAGACGGGTGAGTTCGCTGATTCTTAACGGCGGGCGCCAACAATGTCCACCGGGAAGAAACCGGCGCAGGCTTGGAGTAGTCTAGAAGCATATGCGGAAGTTGCTGCTGGCTCTCGTGATTCTGGCCTGCATGGCCTGGGCGGCGAACGTGAAGTTGTACATGAAAGATGGCAGCTATCACGTTGTCAGGGAATATCAAGTGCAGACCGACCGCGTGCATTTTTACAGCGTGGAGCGGAGCGATTGGGAGGACATCCCACTGGAACTGGTGGATGTGAAACGAACCCAATTGGAAGCCGGCGAACGGCAGGAAAAGCTGGAGGCCGACGCCCGGTCGATGGCGGCGGAAGAGAAGGCGTTGCGCGATCTGGAGGCAGAGAAACGCCGGATTCCGCAGGACCCCGGTGTGTACTGGCTGCGCGGCACGGAAGTCCAGGTGATGAAGGTTGCCGAATCCGCGGTCAAGACGAACAAGGGGCGGGAGCTCTTGAAAAAGCTGTCGCCGATACCGATGGTGACAGGCAAAGCAACGCTTGAACTTCAAGGCGCCAACTCGTTGAATGTATTCACGAATCCAGAACAGGAATTCTTCCTTCAACTGTCGGAACCGGAGCGATTTGGTATCGCCCGATTGACGGTGAAGGGCGGGGTCCGGATCGTCGAAAACATCACGGTGCTGCCGGTGGTCAACGAGACGGTGGAAGAGCTGACGATGATCGATATTCTGAAACGGGAGATCGACGGCGGGCTCTACAAGATCTGGCCCAAGGAAAAGCTGGAGCCGGGGGAGTACGCGGTGGTGGAGTACACGGAAGGGAAGATGAACATCCAGGTGTGGGATTTTGCCATTAAGGCACAGTAGTGCGGTTAGTTAGGGTGGGGGCGAACCGGGATCAGGTTGGCGAGAGACACGTAGGGCGAGAGACACGTAGGGCGAAAGACACGTAGGGCGAGAGATACGTGTGGCGAGACGTTGCGGCGGCCGGGGCACGAGCACGCGGCAGGCGATGTAGGCAGCACCGAGCGCCCGGGCGGTGAGCACCGCCAGGACGACGCGGACGCGGGCGACGTCGCCGAATGTGTACGCCTTTGGGGATCACGCTCCTGGAGTTGCAGGTGAACCGGAAAAGCAGCCGGGGCCTTGGCCGGAAGCCCGGTATCAGAACACCACTTTCAGGCCAAGCTGCACCACTCGCGGGTCAGACGCCGAAGTCAGCTTGCCGAAATTGGGAGTGCCTACGACGGTCCCGAGGCCGCCGAAGAAAGGCGTGTTGGTGGAGTTGAAGAACTCAGCGCGGAACTGGATTCTGACTCGTTCCTTCACCGAAAAATTCTTCAGGGCGGAGACATCGAAATTCACCAAGCCGGGATTGGCGATGATGCCGGCGCCGGAATTGCCGAAGAAATTGCCCGCCGCAATCTCAGCATTGGTAGGAACCGCAAACGCCGCCGGGTTGATCCAATTGTAGGGCTGGTGCGCGGCACCCTGTATGGGATCCGCGATCACGTTCGGCCGGCTGTTTGTCGTGGTCCTACCCAACGAGATGGCCAGCGCGGGCGTGGCGCGTGTTCCGCCCTGCAAGGTCGCAATCCCGGTGAGTTCCCAGCCTCCCACGATCTGATTGGCCAGGTCTGGGATATTGGAAAACAGGGATTTTCCCTTTCCGAACGGCAGATCCCACACGCCCGAGAAGACGAAATGGTTCCTGACGTCGAAGCTCAGGGGGCCATACGAGTCTCTCAGGTTATAGGGGTTCTTCGCGGGGGCATCGGTGTTGCCCAGGGCACGCGAATACGTATAGTTGGTCAACATGAGTTCGATCATCAGGCCTGGCCCACTTCGATCATCTAATTTGGCCCACCCCT
>JBDTMZ010000064.1:0-11131 GCA_039934035.1 Candidatus Solibacter sp.
TTCCGTCCTGGCTGGCGAATCCCTGCCGAACCATGGGAGCGAACTGAACGCTCGCCACGTTGCGGATGAGGATGGGCGTTCCGCTCGGGGAAGCCCCAACCACAATGTTCTCGATGTCGGCCAAGCTCGTGATGAGCGCTTCGCCGCGAATCAGAGACTGCTGTTCCACCCGCTCAAGGTACGCACCGCCTGCGTTCGCGTTATTCCGCTCCAACGCTTCCAGCACGCGGCCAAGCGTGACACGGTAGCCAGTGAGTTTGTCGTTGTCCACTTGAACTTCGTAGGTTTTGAGTTCCCCGCCGTGCGTGTTCACCTCCACGATGCCTGGCGTGGACCGTAGCTTCGGCGCGATCTCCCAATCCAGGATGCTCCTCAGTTCCATCAGGGATCTGTTTTTGCCCGAGACTTTGAACATGTAGACCTCGCCCAGTCCCGTCGTGATTGGCCCCATCTCCGGTGTTCCCATTCCGGGCCCGATCGCCTCGCGCGCCTGGGGCAATCGCTCCATCACCAGGCGGCGGCAAAAGTACGGTTCCATGTCTTCTTTGAAATAGACGGCAACGTAGGACAGTCCGAACTTCGACACGGATTGGATCTTGTCGATACCTGGAAGCCCGCTCATCGCGGTCTCGACCGGGAACGTAAGGAATTTCTCGACCTCGATCGGTGAAAGGCTTGGCGCCCGTGTCAGCACCAGCACCTGATTCGGCGTGATGTCGGGGACGGCGTCGATTGGCAATTGCTGCAGAGAATATAGCCCCACAACAATTACAAAGATGGTGGCAAGAAGGACGATGAACTTGTACGAGAGAGCCCAGGCCACGAGTCGTTCCACGGTCACTCCTCCCCCAGATCTTTGCCGGCGACGATGGACTTCAGGTGGAACGATCCCACGACCACCACCGGTTCTCCCTGGCGGAGTCCTGCAAGGATCTCGACTTGTCCACTCACAGTCTTGCCGGGCTTGATCTCCCGAACCTCAAACTGCGCGGCGCCCCGCTGCACGAACACGACCGTCTTGGCGTCCAATTGCTGAATGGCTCCGACCGGGACGGCGATGGCTTGGCGGCTGAAGGTGGTCGGCAACTGGACAATCGCGAACATGTCGAGTTTCAGGCGGAGATTGGTGTTGGCCACTTCGCAGCGGACCTTGGCCGTTCGGGTTTGTGGGTCGAGCGCGTCACTGATGTAGGTGACCTTGCCTGCGAAAGGTTCGTCTGGATAGGTATCTACGTGGATGATCGCGGACTGGCCGACGCGAAGGCGGCCAAGATCTTTTTCATACACCTCGGCCTGCAGCCAGACATGCGAGATGTCGGCGACCGTAAAGAGCTCGGTTGAGGATTCGACAACTTCGCCGGGCGCGGTCACAGACTTCGTAATGATGCCAGCGAAAGGAGCGGTTATCGCCGTCACCACGATCGCAGTGGGATCGGGTTCCGACATGCCGAAACGCCGAAGCCGCGCGGCAAACCCGCCAATCACCCCATCCTGCGAACGAATGCTCTCGTCCAGAGCCTGGTATTCGGCCCGGCTTTGCTCGTAATCCTTATGCGGAGCGGCGCCGATTTCAGAGAGCTTCTGATTTCTGTCGACCTGTTTCGATTGCGCTGCCGATAGGATTTTGAGGCGCCGTAGTTCGGCGCGAGCCGAGGATAGTTGCGCAGCCAATTCAGCAGCCTCCAAATTGTCGATTCGCGCCAGTTCTTGACCGGCCCGCACACGGTCGCCCACTTTGACGCGAACCTCTAGCAACCGGCCACGCGCCAAAGAGCGCACCTGGCTTACGCGGCTGTCAACAGGTTGCACTGTTCCCGTGACCTGGAGGTATTCAGTGAGTTGCGTCATGTTCGCCGGCGCGACCTTCATGCCGACGTGCTGCTGCGCCGCTGGTTCCATCGTGACCAAGCTGGAAGCTGGCTTTTTGTCCTTGTCCGGGGGCGGGTCGGGCGTCGTCTTCGAACACGACGCCAATACCAGCGAGAGTGCTATTACGATGAGCGTGCTCTTCATTTGAGATCTCCTCCCACTGCCCGTTCCAACTCGATGAGCCCCCGGCGTACGTCGGACTCGGCGTCGGCATAGGCCATCTGCGTGTCAATCAGCCGGCGTTGTTCATTGAGAACATCAAGCAGACGTAATTGCCCCAGGCCTCCACGTCGGATCGACCGCTGGAGCAGCGGAGGAGCAGCGGAGGAAACGCCCGCCAGCCGACTGCACTCCTTGGGTCCGAATCACGAAATTACGTTAATATTTGGCGCAAGCGCCGACAATTCAAAAGCCTTCGTCTGCAAGGTAGCAGTCGCCTGTCCTGGGAACCAACATTAATGTAATTTCATTAGGTGGGTATTCACTTGACTCAGGTAGCCCCAACATGTAGTATGGCGCGGTATGGAGGATTATCCGCGGAATCTGAGCGAGTTCGAGGCTCGGTTTGACAGCGAACAGGCGTGCCGGGATTACCTGTTCCGGCTGCGATGGCCGGAAGGCTTTCGCTGCCCTCGCTGCGGATGCGGGCACTTCTGGCCGGTGCGGTCGGTGCTAATGCAATGCCAGCAGTGTAATCGCCAGACGTCGGTGACGGCGGGCACGATCTTCCAGGACACACGCAAGCCGCTGGTGGACTGGTTCCGGGCCATGTATTGGTTGTCAAGCCAGAAGAACGGAGCCAGCGCTCTGGGGTTGCAGAGGGTGCTGGGGTTGGGCAGCTACAAGACGGCGTGGACGTGGCTGCACAAGTTCCGGCGAGCGATGGTGCGGCCGAGCCGTGATCGACTGACGGGGCGGGTGGAAGTGGACGAAACCTATTTGGGCGGCCTGGAGGAGGGAGTGCGCGGCCGACAGACGGAGCGCAAGTCCTTGGTAGTGATCGCGGCCCAAGAAGATGGGCCGGGCATCGGGCGGATCCGGATGAAGCGCGTTCCGGATGCATCCGCGGACAGCCTGATGGAGTTTGTGAAAGAGGCGATTGAGCCCGGCAGCACTGTGCATACCGACGGGTGGGCAGGCTACGATCCACTCAAGGGGTTGGGCTACGCGCAAGAAATCACGTTCCTGAAGGGCAAGAAGGAACCCGCATCGGAACTGATGCCGCGGGTGCACCGGATCGCGTCTCTCCTGAAGCGCTGGATTCTGGGCACGCACCAAGGAGCGGTGAGCCACGAGCACCTGGAATACTACCTCGACGAATTCACGTTTCGATTCAACAGGCGTCGGTCCATGAATCGGGGAAAGCTCTTCTACCGACTGGTACAGCAGGCGGTCGCCATCGAACCCGTCCCCTACAAGTCCATGGTCAAGTGCACCGCTGTCGGCATGGAGCCCAACCACAACCGGTAGTGGCTACCTGAGTGAAGTAAATACCCACCTTTCATTATTCGGATGCATGCAACGGTAGTCCACTGAAGGCGGTTCCTCCGCTGCTCCTCCGCTGCTCCAGCGGTCGCGCTGCTTCTCCTCGGCGTTTCTGATCCCATTCCCTGGCCTTCAGCTCCAACGGCATGCAGAGTTCCAGTGCTCGCTGGCCTTTCCGAACATGTCGGCCGAGTTCCTTCCAGCGGTTGAGACTTGCCAGTGGTCCCGGCTCGATGACACGAGCCCGGCACTGCATCAGAGCCAGTATCTGATTCCCGAGGCTATAGTTCCAGAAACGCGAATACGCTTCGTGGACTGTGCCGGGTTTCGTGACGGTCTCGTCGAGTAGGCACTGCCAGGACAATCTGTCTGGACTTGCGGTTTCTGAAGTAGCGATGATGACCTCCCGGGCCAGCGAGGAACGCTGACCCGGTTAGTTATCGCTCGAATTGTTAAAGATGGCCACAGGAAATTGGCCGAAGGTTGTGTGATGGCGCAGGACCGTCCAAAATCGACCAATCAGAAAAAAGACGTTTCGCGAGGATTTCTGTAACTGCGGACGGAATCGGCGCACTCGACATGTCGCTTCTCCCGATCGGAGGCTATGTCCTTGAGTATCCAGATCACTCGCGCGTTGCGGCTCCGCCCATATCCTAACATGGAGTCCGGATACGCTGCTCCAGCTCAGTAGATTCGTCGCTCCACATGGCGAGGGCTGTCGGCGGCATGTAGCCATAAAACACTGGCATCCCAAAGCGGCTATCGGTTACCGGCTGCAATTCCGGCACGACGAACGTGTCGTCAACGAAATTGCGTGTCACTTGTCCCAAGAACCAGCGGTGAATCCGTAGCGTAGCTTCGTGGATCTCCTCGTCATGAGTCGAGTAGCAGACTGCGCATTCGGACTTGGAAGTCTTGTTGTGCTTGTTAATCATTGACATCCCCTGGTAGTCGGCCTTATCGGAACGTTGGCGGTCCTACTGGCTTTGAGCGCCGAATGAGAGCGAGAACGACGGCACCTCCAGCGGCGACCAGTACGCAACCGATCCAAACTAATTCTGTAGGCATGACAAGTGTTTCCTTTCAGCTAAACCGCGTTTACATGATCTGGGGTGAAGCTGGGTTGGCGTCCCAGATAACCAGTGGTGCGAGTTGCCCCGAGCGACCCGTCAAGCATTCAAGATGGGCCACACGGGGCGGAACGACGCATACCGATCCTAGCAACCAGCACGACCTCAACCAATACGATATTCTGGTAATCCCTGGGCTCTATCCTTCGATATGAATCGCGGGTACTATGATGCCTGAAGCGAAGAGGCTATCTGGAATGGCCCTCATGATCGGCGCGGCATTACTTGGGTTCCGCGAACAGCCTCAGAAGGTAGCGACTCCTGCTGCGCGTTTAGCGATATACAATAATCGTGACGTTACGACGTCCAAGGACTCGACTCTGGAGTACGCGCACGATGGCCGTGGCCGTTGGCGTGAGTGCCGCTACGGTTCGCCGGATCTGGCAGGCAAATGGCCTCAAGCCTCACTTGTCGAGGACGTTCAAGGTCAGCAGAGATCCCCAATTTGCAGAGAAACTGGAGGCTGTGGTCGGTCTCTACCTCAACCCTCCCGAGCATGCGCTGGTCTTCTGCGTGGACGAAAAGAGCCAGATTCAAGCGCTGGACCGGACACAGCCCGGATTGCCGCTAAAGAAGGGTCGTTGCGGAACGATGACGCATGACTACAAGCGCAACGGTACGGCCACCTTGTTCGCGGCGCTCAACACTTTGGATGGCACTGTAATCAGCATGTGCGATGATCGGCACCGCCATCAAGAGTGGCTCAAATTCTTACGCGTGATCGACGACGTCAACCCCGGCCAGGGTGAAATCCACCTGATCGCGGATAACTACGCCACCCACAAACATCCGAAGGTTCAACGATGGCTGGCACGACACCCTCGGTTCCACATGCACTTCACGCCGACGAGCAGTTCTTGGCTCAACATGGTGGAGCGTTTCTTCCGCGATCTGACCGACAAGCGCATTCGACGAGGCGTCTTCCGCGATGTGGAAGAACTGATCGTCGCCATCGAGCACTACATCGACCATCACAATCAGGCGCCCAAGCCCTTCATCTGGACGGCCAAAGCAGCCGACATCTTGGAGAAGGTCAAGCGTGCGCGCGCCAAGCTGAATAATCGGCACTCTGCATGACGCACTACACTAGGTAGTTGTGCGCCCAGCGTGACCGCGGACATTGCAGCAGCGACATCCTGAATCGCTACCGATATTTCGCCTTATCGAACCGCAGGATCTCAATTTCCGAGTGGCCGTCAAACCAGCCTAAAACACCAGAGGTGTCTCAGAAAGACGTTTGTGGCAAACTTCCGAATAGCCGATGGAGCGAGGCTCTATTCGGGCGTTGACACTCTACGGAAGCCTCGACGCTTCCGCCTCGCTTTTTTGACGGGGAATCACCTTCAGATCCGCTTTGGTTCGCTCGCCTTCCTCCAGGTGCAGGGCGGCCGCTGAGCTTTGGAAGCGGCCCAGAAATCCCGGGTCGATCGAGAGCGCCGCGGGCAATGCTTCCCATGCCGCCGCCCAGTAATCTCCCGGAGCAAAGTCCGCGATCGAGAAGTTCCCGTCCTGATCGATATTCGCAAGATGCACCGGGCCCCCCTGATCGGCATTCCGGGGCCACGCCGCAATCTGCACTCCCTGCATCGAGACACCTGCGGTGTCGGTTACTTTGCCGGTAAGCACCGCGGCATTCCTGGAGAGCACAATTTCCAGAGCGCCGGAACCAGTGCTCAGGTCGAGTTTGCCGCGCAGCACATCCTGATTGCCGAAGCGCATCGACTTCAGGTAGACTCCCGCCGGCAGCGCGCCCAACTGAATGGCGTAATCCATCGGAGGCAGCGTAGCGGGCGCCGGGAACTTCCCGTCCGCTCCGGGTCTCAGAGTGCCGTTGAAGCTTCCGTCCTCTGACGCCAGCGTCACCGAAGGCCATACGGCCGGCACCGCGCCATCCATCTTGATTAAGCCGGCGACGGCTACGGCGGGTGACATGGTCACACTGACGCCTTCCACATTGGCGGCAGTTACCGCTACTTCCCGTCTCCCGAACAGAGCCTGCAAACGGCCCGAGATTACATAGGTACCAGGCGAAACGCCCCGGAATTCAAACGATCCGCCGGGCCCGGCCGCCGTCCGGTACGAGGCGGCAAAATTGTTCTGCGCTCCTTTCGGACTCATGGTCAGGGCGATGCTCCCCTGCGGCATGCCGGCCGGCATAACCAGCGTGCCCCGAACCGAAAACGTCTGCGCCCTGCGCATCAGGATGTCCACCCCGCGCAATTCATCCCCTGCCTTGACCTCAACCGGTGCAGCTTTGAATTCGTTCGTTTCGCTCGGATAGTAGGTTGGAACCTCCGATTCCGGAGGCGCCCCGCCCGCCGGAGGCTGGTTCGTTGCCACCATTACCGGGGCGCCGTTCACGATGGCCGTCGTCAACATCTGAGCGCCGGCGCTTCTTGCGAGAAGATACGCCGCCCGCAACCCCGGACTCGACCGGCGCCGCCCCGGCAGCGCCCCCGGCAGTGCCGCACCCCACCATCATGATGACCTTGATTGATAGCGACAACGCCAGGAGCACCGGGCGCGCCAATGCCCTGATCGGTGTAGACGCGGACGTACTTGGTCACCATTTACCAGCGTCCGCTACAACCGAAAATGGGCTTACCGGCCTCTTCTTCACGCGGCCTGCTGCCGACGAATCTGCCGTTGTTTTCGTGCCTCCTCCAGCTTCCGATCTCGCTCAGCATGGATCTCCTGCTGACGGCCGGCGAGCATGTCCTTCGGCGTGATGTAGCCAATGGCACTGTTCAAGCGGACATCGTTGTAATGTTTCACGTAGCTTTCCACCAGCCGTCGCGCATCCTCCAGCGACAGTGGCGTACCCGGCCGGATGCACTCTCCTTTTAGCGATTTGTGCCAACGTTCGATTTTTCCGTTCGATTGGGGATAGCGGGTGCGCGCGACGTAAATGAGCTTAGCGCCATCGTAGTAGCCGAGAATGATGGCGTCGAAGTTCCTGGGGCCCGCTGTGTACCCTCCGATGACGAAATTCTGACAGCTCTTGACCCGCATCTTCTGCCAGGCGCCGGAGCGCGGGTCCATCGTGAAGGCGAACTCCCCCGTTGCCCACCGAGAGCGGAGAGCGCGGGTCGAGACCGCGCAACTTCGGATTGTGGCGCGCCACTACCTGCTTTCGCCAGTCGCCCGCGGGGGACTGAGCGGCCAGCGCCGCGGGCACGGAAGCAAGCAGCGTACGCCGAGACAGGGCCATGGGTGCAGAGTACCTGAAGGCGCCTGGTCAGAATCGGGTGATCAGCGCGATTCGAACCGTGCGCGGAGACCCGGGCGAGATGTTGTTATTGTTATCGGCATTCTGGTAATAGCGCGCGCCGAACAGATTCTCCACATTCGCCTGCAGTCTCATCCTTTCGCCGAGTGGAACGAACACGGCCGCGTCCGCCCGCGTGTAACCCGGCAACACCACCGTGTTATCGATTGCCGCAAACATGTCGGAGCGATTGACAATTCCGAGCCCTGCGCCCAGCCTGCGCAGTATCTGGTAATTGTTCCAGAGCGAGAAAGTTCGGTGCGGCACTTGCGCCACCTGGGCGCCGGCACGCGCGGCGGTGGTGGCGCTGGTCACAAAGGCGTCCTGCCAGGCGAACCCACCCGCGATTCTCCACTTGCTCGTGATCCGGCCGTTCGCTCCCAGTTCGAAGCCGTTGGTTCGCTGACTGCCGGTCTGCACAATCCGCGTGGGATCGTTGGGGTCTGTGGACCGCGTGTTCGTGCGGTCCAGGCGGTACACCGCGGCGGTCAGCGCGAGCGCGCGGTTTGCATCCCACTTGACGCCGGCCTCATAGTTCGCGAAGCGTTCGGGCTTCACCTGCTGCGTGACTGTGGTCAGCGACGAAAACTGATCGCCCGAACTGGGCAGGAAGGACACGCCATAGCTGGTATACACCGAAAGTCCGCCGGCGGGCTTGAATACCAGGCCCGCGCGAGGAGAGACCAGATGATCCAGCCGCTTGAGGTTCTCGCCGGTACGGTTGTTGCGATACTGCAAGTCAAAACGGTCAAAGCGCACGCCGCCCAAAGCCTGCATCCAACTCGTAATTTCGACCTGATCCTGAACGTAGCCCGCTGCCACGTTGGTGGTCACGTGGTTATCCGCGTCCGTCGCGCTCTGGCGGAAGGTGACCGGCATGCTGATTACCGTCTGCTCATAGGGGATCGAAATCGAAGTCGCGGTGTTGTTGAAATACCCGGTATTGCGGAAGTTGTCCGTAAGCTGGTGCCCGGCTTCCACACCGCCCAGCAGCGTGTGCCGCAAACGTCCTGTGTAGGCCGTGTAGGTCACATCCGTCTGATTGAACATGTTCAGCCGCGCCGTAGCGTTGTTGTACGCCGAAAGCGCGACCTGCGTCCGGTCTGCCGTCACGGCACCCGGAACGAAATTCTGATAGGAGCGGTCGTACCCCCCAAACTGCGTGCGATTGCGAATGTTCCATTTGCCGGCCTGATGCTCGATCATCACTGAGCCGAGATTTACGTTGGCGTTGACGTGGCTGTCTCCGGGCTTGCCGTAATACGTGGAGACCGGCAGGTCGATAGGCCGTCCCTGGTAAGACGGGATGCCGCGGTCGGCCACGCGCCGGTCTTCAAAATGTTCGTAGCTAACGGTGGCCCTCGTGTTCTTACCCAGTGCCACGGTCAGGGTCGGGCTCACCCCGAAGCGTTCCAGGTTCACGAAATCCCGGAAACTGCCGGAGTTCTCGTACATACCGTTCACCCGCACCGCCACCTTTTCTCCGAGAGGTTGGCCGAGGTCCGCGGCGGCCCGTTTATTGCCGTAAGACCCACCCTGCGCCGAGAATTCGCGGATCGGCGTAAATCCCGCTTCCTTGGTCACGCGATTGATGACTCCGCCACCACCGCCGCGGCCAAAGATCATCGCATTGGGTCCCTTCAGCGCTTCCACGCGATCGAGATTGTAGAGGTCGCGGTAATACTGCACGTCGTCGCGCACGCCGTTCACGAAGAAGTCGGCCGACGAGTTATTGCCGCGAATGGTCACCTGGTCGCGATTGTTCTCGCCCTGATGCGAAGTCATTCCGGGCACGTATCGGACTACGTCGGCGATGCTCATCATCAACTGATCCTGGATCTGTTCCCGGGAAACTACCGAGATCGCCTGGGGAATATCCCGCAACAGCGTCAGTGTCCTGGTGCCGCTGCTGACCGCCGCGACCGCATAGTCCGGCGCCGCTTCGATGTTGACCGTTTCGTGGACTCCGGCCACCTGCAGCACAAACTCGCGCAACTCCGCGCCGGACGCCGGCACCGTCACACGCACCGCCAGGGGCGCGAAACCCTGCGCCGCAATGTCGAGCGTGTAGGCCCCAGGATTCACCTCCAGCACGAATTCGCCATTCGAATCCGACAGCACCACGGCGGGACTCGCGGGCCCTTCGGCAGTTGCCGTGATTTTCGCTCCCGCAATAGGTGAGCGGGCTGGGTCGAGCACCCTGCCGGGCAATCTGCCGTTGTTTGTTTCGGCGATTGCCAGAATCGCCGTGAGTGCGAATAGAAAGAGGTGGCGGGCTACTGCCCGGCCGGGCGTTGACGTCGCGGCCATTGCTGGTGGTACTCCTTGGAAATCCCTGGCCGGCGCGCCTACAATGAAGACGGTTGCCAGCCCTCCGGGTTGTCGATCCGCGGATCCTTACGGTGCTTCGCTAAAAGTCTGCCGCGAGGATCCGCTCAGCCGAGTCAGTTGCCATTCGGTTGCAACTAAATCGATCAAAGCTAATTGAAACCTACTTGCAAATGACTGTCAAGTGAAAACTTGGAATGGACGTGGGGATCCGGCGAACGGCGTGTTACCGGACCTGGACAGTACCGTCGCCGGCAACCTGCACGGTCTGCTCACCTTGATGCTCCCGATCCTGGGGAGCAGATAGCCAATGCATCCGGAGGGTGCCTGTTTCCGGGCTCCACGTGAGCCCCGGCTCGGCCAGTTCGATGTTTTCGCGGCAGCTCGCCAGCTTCCGGTGGAACGTCTGCCGCGCGCGGCCGGGCCCCAGCGCGATTACGCGAAGGAAGGTTTCCTCGCCGGCCTGGCACATGGACATACCCAGAGTCAGAGAGGCATAGCTATCTGTGAGAATCAGGTAGCGCGCGTCCTTTTCGCTATTGAGTTGCAACTTCGCGGTCCGCACTTTCCTGGCCACTAAGGGGTCGAGGCTGACGGGCAATACGGCCGAGGGGCATAAAGGGATGGCCAAGGACAAACCCTCCGGCCGGAAGGCAGCCATATCGGAGGCTGTCAACAAACTGGGCGGGAAACTCGATGCCATTTACTTCTGCCTCGGCGAGAACGATGTCATTCTAATTCTGGACATGCCGGATCATGTCTGCGCAGTCGCGCTCGGTTCCGCAGCGTGCGCCAGTGGAATGGCGCGTACCAAGACCACGGTGCTGCTGACCATAGACGAGGCGGATGCAGCGTTGTCCAAACCGGTAGCCTATCGGGCTCCGGGAGCCTAATCCGGCGGAACCACGCGAAACACCTGCGCGGCAGCATGGTTGGCCACTCGAACGAGTTGGTTCTCGCCTACGCGAACGCCGGCGCACAGGAGCGATATCACCAAATATCGGTAGCGATTCAGCGTGTGGCGGACGCCCGTTTAGCCAACCACTCCATC
>JBDTMZ010000065.1:0-63743 GCA_039934035.1 Candidatus Solibacter sp.
GTGCCGGACCTCGAAGCGGAAGCCGCCGTTGTCGCCGTGGCCGAAGTTATCGCCGTACCCGTACTTCTCGAAGCCGTCGCAGACGTTACCGAAGCGGAAGCCGCCGTTGTCGCCGTGGCCGAAGTTATAGCCGAACCCGTACTTCTCGAAGGCGTCGCAGACGTCGAACCGGAAACCGCTGCTGTCGCCGTGGCAGAGACCGCGACCGAATCAGAGATCATCGCAACCGCGCCGCTCGAAGCCGTCGCAGCCGTGACCGAACCGACAGACGCCGCTGTCGCCGTGGCGGAGACCGTGACTGAAGCGGATTACACACCGGCCGCCGAGACAGACGTCGCCCAGGCTCAAGCCCCGGATGCGGCCCTGCAAGAGAACCTCTGGGCGGCCGCGGCACTGGTCGCCGCGGCCGCCACGGCCAGCGTCGTGCAACCCTCGCCGGTCGGCCCGGGACCGCTCCCGCTCGCCCCATTGCCAGAGCCGGTGGCGGCGCCGCCTGAACCCGTTGTCGAACGCGATGTGGAGCCGATGCCTGCCTTCATGACCACCCTGGGTCATGCGCCGGGCTCCGTGCAGTGGGCCGTCTTCGGGGGCACGGCCGCTTTCCTGGGAGTCGTATTAACCGCAATCTGGTTCGCCGTCGGCAAGTAGACGGCGAACCTTAGACCAGCCGGCAGCGAGTGCGCTACACTGCGTCATGCCCGGACAGATTGGCTGGCTCGACTTAACTGTTGCTGACGCGCCCGCACTCCGCGACTTCTATTCACGCGTGGTGGGTTGGACGCCCTCTCCTGTGGACATGAAGGGGTATCAGGATTACTGCATGCACCCGCCCGGCGAGGCCGCGCCGGTGGCCGGAATCTGCCATGCGCGCGCACAAAATACCGGACTGCCCCCGGTGTGGCTGGTCTACATTACCGTCGCGGATTTAGAGGAGAGCCTACGCCATTGCCAGGACCTCGGTGGCGCCATCCTGCGCCCGGCAACCGGCGCCGGACCGAGCGGCCGCTTCGCCGTCATCCAGGACCCTGCGGGAGCCGTCTGCGCCCTGTTCGAGGCGGCCGCGCCGGTGCCCGCCGCTTCCTGAAGGTTATTTCAAGGGATAGCCGCGGGTGAGTTGGAAGGTCCGATTCCAGCGCGTCTTGGTGAAAAAATGGGTGACCACATCCACGATGTGATCGAACCCGATATTGCCGTTGCTCAGATCGGAGGTAGGGGCTTCGAAACTCCAATAAATGATTACCGGAGACCCCACGATATTCTCGCGCGGCACCAGGCCCCAAAATCGGCTATCGTCGGAATCGTCGCGATTATCGCCCATGGCGAAAATGTAGCCAGGCGGTACCACTAATTCGTCGTTGACTACATATTTTTCGATCATTTCCGCTGCCCGCGGGCGCAAGGGCTGGGTATGCGCATTGGCCGGAAAATTATCGCGATACGGATCAATATATTGCTGGCCGTGCACCGCATAAGGCTCGTTCACGAGATGCCCGTTCAGCATCAACTGCTTATTTATCAATCTGATACGGTCACCCGGTACGCCGACGGCGCGCTTGACATAATCCAGCGCAATGGCCAGCGGATAGCGGAATACGATGATATCTCCGCGACGCGGCTCCCGGTAAGGCAACACTTTGCCCCATATGCCAGGCGGCGCGTAGACCAATTTGTCTACCAGAACGTGATCGCCAATCAACAGCGTGCCCACCATCGAAGCGCTCGGGATGACGAAGGCCTGGACCAGCGTCGTGGTGCCGAACAGCAAAAGGATGATCGTAACGGCCCATTCGGCCACAAATCCGCGCTGCACATCGGCCGTCAACTCGGCGAGGCGCGCCCGTACTCCGGATGGATTGGTCTCTGTCTGTGTCCCCACCAGTTCATTGTATAGGATGAGTTGCCGAAGGCGTTATTCCGGGTGTTTTGGCCAAAAATAGTACTGTGGTTTCCTATTGAAAAGGCGTCGGGCCCTTTAAATTCCCCTTATTTTTGCTCACTTACATACCCCTCATGTGCGCTCAAAAACAGTACTGTTCTTTAGGGCACAGCTGGTTATAATGACTCGGTAGCCAAAAACTTAACTTAGACGGCCTTACTCCTGCGCGAGCCCTCTCTTCCTGTTCCAGGGCCAAAAGGACGAATCGTCAGCGTCCAGTTGTATACCTGTGGTATGGCCCAGTTGCCGACGGGGGTAAGCAAGCGACTGAGTACGATTTGCGATCTGGAATTTCGTGCCACCTTAGCGGTAAATAAAAGAGTACATAAACTTAAAAAGGGATCCCGGCGGAACAGCTCAAGTCCGAACTGATTCCACTACCTGCTCCCCAGGGCTTCGCAGGGACCACCAAGGCAGCAAATGCCAGAGGCAGGTTGTCGTCAATGCTTCTTTGCGAACGAAAACGACCAGACTTCGTGATCTTGCCACCGACCGGGCACACGGTTCCTGCCTTATTCCGGAATCAACAGGTGGACAGCCGTGCGCACTTTGACCTACTGGGGAAAGTGCAGCGCTTTCGAGGCCAGATCTATCTCACGGACGGCGCGATTACCCGCCGTGACCTGACCGGCGACGGCCGGCATAGATCGGAGGTAGACGAGGAGAGCTGGCACGTGATCTCGCTGGACCGCAGCGGGCGCGTTTGCGCCTGCCTGCGCTTTCTGGAGGAAAGCACCCTGCACAACTTCGACGATCTGCTGGTGAGCCGGGCGGCCGCGGCACGATCCAGTCAGGGACGCGGGTTCCGTCGCGCGGTGGAACAGGAGATATCCGGCGCGCGCGAGGGCGGCGTACGGTTCGGCGAGGTCGGTGGATGGGCGGTGGCCGAAGAGTACCGCAACGGTCCAGAGCCCCTGCGCATCATTCTGGCAACTTATGGATTGCTCGAACTGCTGGGAAGCTGCATCGGGGTGGCAACCGCCACGTGGCGGCATCATTCCGCACAAATTTTGCGCCGGATCGGACTCACGCCGCTGCTTGTGGATGGGAGTGTACTGGCACCGTATCACGATCCCGCTTACGATTGCGAGATGGAAGTTCTGCGTTTCGATTCACGACTGCCAAATCCGAAATATCTGGGCATGGTGAAGGAACTGGCAGCCAGCCTGATTGGCGCACCGCTGTTTTGCCAGGGGAGCCCTCGTACGGTAGCGGAGACCGGCCTGCGCGCCTTCGAGTTCCCGATGGGAGATGCGCTGCTGCCCGCGCTCTCCACGATGGCTTAAATGGCGGCATTTCTGCCGGAAAATGCGCGGAGTCTGTGGGTCGAAGCCCTGGGCGCCGAGCACGTCATCACGGATTCACCCCGTCTGCGCGCGGCCGAGGCAGGCACGTTCGAGACCGGCCACGGCATTCCGGCCATAATACGGCCCGGCAGCCGAGAAGACGTGCAGGAATGCCTGCGGATCGCCAACCGCTGTGGAACGCCCGTGTACCCCATCAGCAGCGGCAAGAACTGGGGCTACGGCTCGCGCATGCCCTCGTCCGATAATTGCGTGCTGCTCGATTTGAGCCGCATGAACCGGATTCTGGATTTCGATGAGGCTCTCGGCTACGTTACCGTGGAGCCCGGCGTCACGCAGGCGCAATTGTTCCAGTTTCTCGCCGAACGTGGTTCCAAGTTGTGGATGGACTCCACCGGCGCCAGCCCCGAGTGCAGCCTGATCGGCAACACGATGGAGCGGGGCTTTGGACACACGCCGTACGGCGATCACTTCGCGCACACCTGCGGTCTGGAAGTGGTGCTGCCGGGCGGAGAAGTGATTGAAACCGGCTTTGGACGCTACAGCGGGGCGAAGGCGGCGCCGGCCTACCGCTGGGGCGTTGGCCCGGTACTGGACGGACTGTTCTCGCAATCCAACCTGGGCGTGGTCACTCGCATGACGGTGTGGCTGATGCCTGCTCCGGAGTATTTCCAGGCATACTACTTCAAATGCGACCGCGAAGAAGACGTGGAGGCCGTGATCGACGCGCTTCGGCCGCTGCGTATGAACGGCACGATCCGCAGCGCCGCGCACATCGTCAACGATTATAAAGTGATTTCCGCGCTCCAGCAGTATCCCTGGGAGCGCACCGGGGGCAAAACTCCGCTTGCGCCCGAGGTGGCACATGAGTTGAGGCGCGAATTAAAGATCGGCGCGTGGAATGGCTCCGGCGCCCTGTACGGTACCAAAGCGCAGGTGAAGGAAGCGCGCCGGCTGGTGCGACTCGCGCTGGCCGGCAAGGCCAGGCAGCTGGAATTCCTGGACGACCGCAAGCTCCGTCTGGCCGCCTTGTTCGCCAAGCCCTACGAGTGGATCAGCGGCTGGAAGCTGGAGCGGACGCTGGCAGTTTTGAAGCCCGTCTACGGGTTAATGAAGGGCATTCCCACCGATCATCCCCTGTGCAGCACGTATTGGCGCAAGCGCACGCCTCCCCCGGCAGCGATGGACCCGGACCGCGACGGCTGCGGACTGCTGTGGTGCAGCCCGGTAGCGCCGGCGCATGGGCGCGATGCGCGCGCTGTGGCCGGTCTGGCCAGCCGGGTAGTCCTGCAGCATGGTTTCGAACCGGCAATCTCCATCACGATGATCACGGAGCGGGCGCTCGCCTGCATCATCTCCCTGGCCTACGATCGCAGTGTGCCCGGCGAGGATGCGCGGGCCATGGCTTGCAGGCACGATCTGCTGGCCCAGATGGCGGCGGCAGGGTACCATTCGTACCGCCTCAATATCGGGGGCATGGACGCCATGCTAGATGGAACCGCGTATCAGCAACTGCTCAATGATCTGCGCACTACGCTCGACCCGCGCGGGATCCTCGCGCCCGGACGCTACGTGACCGCGGCCGCCCGGGCCCAAACTTCCTCTCGTTAAAAAGTACTGGTACTAATTTTCACAGGAATGTTGTTTACATTACAGTGTGAAAACTAAGTTCCGCTCTTTCGTTCTTTACCCCATAGACAACAGACAACACTTCGTCCACTATCGAAAGGTATGGGTCATGTCCAGTGAGAGGCATGGCCCAGCATCGGAGGAAAAACGGTGAGAGTACGAAGTTTATTGATAGCTCTTCTCTCCTTGGGGGGGGTTGCCTTTGCTTCCCCCATTGGAACTTTGGGTATTGGATCAACGGGTATCGTGACAGCCACGCTGACCAGCATCTTGTTTACGACCGACCCATCGGCGCTCGGGGTCTGTCCCGGCGCGGCATGCAACGGTTCCGTGAACACCGGAACGACCCTGACTTTTCTCGGCGGTCCACTGGGGACTAAGGAGGGAATCCTGATTAACAATGGCGTAGCGTTCGGAACTCCGCCGCCCGCCGGCGCGACGATCGTTTTTGATTCGTTCCTGCAATTCGCGGCTCACCCCAATCTGAAATTCAATTTGGTTAGCGTGGATCCGGGAAGCACCAATACCGACTGTGCGGGGCTGGCCATCGGATTTTCCTGCTCGCTGCTGGTGAATGGCACTCCGTCACCGGTAGTCTTGACCTTGATTGGCTCCGACCTTACCCTGGTGTCGATCAGCCTCCACGGTATTGCCGTAGACGGCAGCGGCACGTCATCCAGTTGGACTGGGGGCTTCTCGGCCACCATTCCCGGCACGGTGCCCTTCGACCTAGCGACGTTCTTCTGCGGCGCCGACGCGATATGCAGCCCCACGGAAGTGCAGAACAGCCCGACGCTTGAGGTTCCCAGCGTGTCCGGATCGTTCACTGCCTCCTCGGTGCCGGAACCTAGCACCACAGTGCTTATGGGCGCTGGTCTGATCCTGCTGTCGTTCACTCTGCGCCGTGTCAAAGTGATGTAGATTCCCTGGTGCGACTCAAGGGGGCGGCTTCATGTCGTTTGGATTGTATCTGATCGGGTTTCTGGTCTTGATTTGCGGATTAATCTACGGCGCGACGCTCATGCACATGCCGTCTCACTGGATTGTAGTGGGCACGCTGGTAGTTGTGGGCCTCGGTATTGTCACGGGAGTTAAGAATACGAGATCGAAAGACCCCTCCTAACTTACGACTCGAAGGTGAAGCAACAACGGGAAGTAACAACGGGAAGCAACAACGGGCCCCACGCTTGTGGGGCCCGTTGTTTTTGGGCGAGCCCTCCGGCAACGGCGAGCAGCAAAACCTTGTCGGCAAGCAGGGTAGTGGCATGAGAGCGTTCGAGTCTCACGAACGTCAATTCGGTATGGGCTGCCGGAGGCGAGCTTTGATTGGATTATAGCCTCCGGCAGATTCAGTAACCCTTCCTGGTGTAATTCAGATACCATGCTCTTTTATCGGGATTCCGGCCGATAGGAGAGACATGCAGACATTCGTTGGCGCTCCGCAATTCCCCTCCGATGACAAGCGCTGGAAGATTGTCGAAGCGACGGCCCGCCGGCACGGCCGGGAACCGCACGCGCTGATCGAGACCCTGCACACGGTGCAGGAGTGCTTCGGCTACCTGGACACGCAGGCGCTGCGGTTTGTAGCTGCGGTGCTGCGGGTGCCCCTGAGCCGGGTCTACGGCGCCGCCACCTTCTATCATTTCTTCACCCTCAAGCCCAAGGGAAAACACACCTGCGTGGTCTGCACCGGCACCGCGTGCTACATCAAGGGCGCGCCCCTGCTACTGCAAGCCGTCGAACGGCGCTATGGCATCAAGCCCGGCGAGACCACGGCCGATGGGGAACTCAGCCTGCTGACCGCGCGCTGCCTGGGCTCCTGCGGCCTGGCTCCGGCGGCGGTCATGGATAACACAGTCCTGGGAAAGATCGCTCCCGAGGACGTCCTCAACAAAATCGGAAAGGGCATGCGGCCTTAACGGCCAGGAGCTTTCATGACAATCGAGGAACTTCGCAAGATCGCCGAAACCGAGCGGGCGGCGCAGAGCCGCTTCCAACATCATGTCTGCGTGTGCGTGGCCGCGGGCTGTCTTTCCAACGGCGCGGACCTGGTACGCGACGCGCTGAAGATGGAGGTAGTGGAATCGGGTATGCAGAACGAAGTCCTGGTCAAGGGCGTCGGCTGCATGGGCTTATGCAGCGCGGGCCCGCTGGTGACGGTGGAGACCGAGGGCCGGATGTACGCGTCGGTGACGCCCGAACAGGCGCCGGAATTGATTCGCTCCATGGATACGGGGGCAGATCCGCAGGCGGGCGGGTTGCAGCCTTGCTCCACGGAGGTACCGTTCTTCGCGCGGCAGAAGAGGATCGTACTGGAGAATTCCGGGCGCATCGATCCCGAACGCATTGAAGATTACATCGCACACGAAGGCTACGAAGCCCTGGTCACGGCGCTTACCGAGATGGCGCCGCAGGAGGTCATCGATCAGGTGAAGGGCAGCGGACTACGCGGGCGCGGCGGCGCGGGTTATCCCACCGGGTTGAAATGGAGTACGGTGGCCAAAACGGGCGAGCATCAGAAGTACGTCATCTGCAATGCCGACGAAGGCGACCCGGGCGCGTTCATGGATCGCGCGGTGCTGGAAAGCGATCCGCACCGCGTGCTGGAAGGCATGGCCATCGCGGCGTACGCTGTGGGCGCGCAGAAGGGCTTCATCTACGTGCGGGCGGAATACCCGCTGGCGGTCAAGCACCTGAAGACCGCTATCAAGCAGGCTGAGCGAATGGGCCTGCTCGGCAATAGCATTTGCGGCACCCGGTTCAGTTTCCATGTGGACGTACGGTTGGGGGCCGGCGCCTTTGTCTGCGGCGAGGAGACAGCGCTGATCGCGAGTATTGAAGGCAAGCGCGGGATGCCTCGCCCGCGTCCGCCCTTCCCGGCAGAGTCGGGCCTGTGGGATTGCCCCACGCTGATCAATAATGTGGAGACCTTCGCAAACATTGCGCCGATCATACGCAAGGGCGCGGAATGGTTCGCCTCAATCGGCACCGAAAAGAGCAAAGGCACGAAAGTATTCGCCCTCGCCGGGCGGGTGCAAAATACCGGCCTGATCGAAGTGCCGATGGGAATTACGCTGCGCGAGATCATCCACGAGATCGGCGGCGGAATTCCGGATGGCAAACAGTACAAAGCAGTGCAGACGGGCGGACCGTCGGGCGGCTGTATTCCGGCGGAGCACCTGGATTCGCCGGTGGATTACGAATCGCTGGCGCGCATCGGCAGCATCATGGGCTCGGGCGGGATGATCGTCATGGACGAGACCAGTTGCATGGTGGACGTGGCCCGCTACTTCATGGAATTCTGCATGAGCGAAAGCTGCGGCAAGTGTATTCCGTGCCGCGCCGGCACGCAGCAGATGTACGGGATCCTGGAGAAGATCACGAGGGGCGAAGCCACCCCGGCGGATGTGACGCTCTTGCAGGAGCTTTGCGAACTGGTGCGCAATACGGCGCTGTGCGGGTTGGGCCAGAGCGCGCCCAATCCGGTGGTCACCACGCTGCGTTATTTCCGGGAGGAGTATGACGCGCACATCAATGGGGCGGGCTGTCCGGCGGGCGCCTGCAAGTGCAGGGAAGGGGTGACGGCATGAGCGCGCGAGCGGCAGTCAAGGTACGCACGTTGTCGATCGACGGGCGCGAGGTGGGAGCGCGGGAAGATCAAACCATTCTCGAAGTGGCGCGCGAGAATCACATTTTCATCCCCACGCTCTGCAATCTGCCGGGCTTGAGCAACGTGGGGGCGTGCCGGCTCTGCATCGTGGAAGTGAAGGGGTCGAACAAACTGCTGCCGGCCTGCGTGACGCGCGTCGCCGAAGGCATGGAAGTGACGGTAAATTCGGAGAGGCTGGCCCGCCTCCGCCGCGGGATTCTCGAACTGGTCTTCGCCGAACGCAATCACGTGTGCAGCGTCTGCGTCGCCAACGGGCATTGCGACCTGCAATCGCTGGCGCTCAAACTCGGCATGACGCACGTGCACTTCCCCTACCAGTATCCGCGCATGGCGGTGGATGCTTCGCACGAGCGCTTCGTGATGGATCACAACCGCTGCGTGCTGTGCTCGCGCTGTGTGCGCGTATGCGACGAAATTGAAGGCGCGCACACCTGGGACATGATGGCGCGCGGCGTCGAGTGCCGCGTGATTACCGACCTGGCACAGCCCTGGGGCGAGAGCGAAAGCTGCACAGGGTGCGGCAAGTGCGTGCAGGTGTGCCCTACGGGCGCGCTGTCGGAAAAGGGGAAATCGGTGGCCGAGATGTCCAAACGGAGGCAGTTTCTTCCGTATCTCACTTTGATGCGGGAGGGGCGGCGATGACCACCGGAATCAGCGGGATCAAAGAGATTACCAACGGGATGACGAACAGCAAGATCAAACTCGCGACCGTCTGGCTGGACGGCTGTTCCGGCTGTCACATGTCGCTGCTCGATACCGATGAGCGGCTGCTGGCGCTGGCGCAGCGGGTGAGCGTGGTGTGGGGCCCGCTGGTGGACGCCAAGCAGTTCCCGGAAGGGGTGGATGTCACGCTGGTGGAAGGCGCGGTATCGAGCGAAGAAGACCTGCACCGCATCCGCCTGGTGCGGTCTCGTACGCGCATCCTGGTGACGCTGGGCGATTGCGCCATTACGGGGAACGTGTCGGCCATGCGCAACAATTTCGGCGCCAGCGTGGTGCTGAAACGAGCGTACCTGGAAAACGCGACGCTGGACGCGCAGGTGCCGCGGCAGGTGATTCCGCCGCTGCTGGCGCTGGCGCGTCCGGTGCACGAGTTCGTGCCGGTGGACGTCTTCGTGCCGGGCTGTCCGCCGCCGGCCGACCTGATCTTCGCGGTGCTGAGCGATTTATTGGATGGAAAGGCGCCGAACCCGTCGGCCAAATTCGGATAACTTATGGCACGTCAAACCCTGGTGATCGATCCGGTGACGCGGATCGAGGGACATTCCAAGATCTCGCTCCATCTGGACGAGGACGGGCACGTGGAAGAGGCTTACTTCCATGTGACGCAATTTCGCGGCTTCGAAAAATTCTGCGAAGGGCGGCCGTATTACGAGATGCCTTCGTTGATGGCGCGGATTTGCGGCATCTGCCCGGTGAGCCATCTGATCGCCTCGGCGAAGGCCTGCGACGCCCTGCTGGCGGTGCGCATTCCGCCCAACGCGACCCGCCTCAGGCAGGTGCTGAATCTGGCGCAGATTCTGCAATCGCATGCACTCAGTTTCTTTTACCTCTCGGCGCCCGACCTGCTGCTGGGCATGGACGCGGACCCGGCAACGCGCAACGTCTTCGGCCTGGCGGAGGCGAACCCCGCACTGGCCCGGGACGGGGTGCGCCTGCGGCAGTTCGGCCAGCAGACCATTGAGTGGCTGGCGGGCAAACGCATTCATCCGGACTGGGTGATACCGGGCGGCGTGAGCAGTCCGCTGACCGCGGAGAATCGCGACCGGATCCTGGCGGGCATTCCGGAGGCACTGGGAATCGCCACCCGCGCCCTGGATTGGTTCAAGAGCGAAATCGAACGCTTCCGCGACGAGATCCGCACCTTCGCCAATTTTCCGACGCTGTTCATGGGGCTGGTAGGCCCGGAAGGGGGCCTGGAGCACTACGCCGGCAAACTGCGCTTCCTCGATGCGGGCGGGCGCGTGGTGGCGGATTATGTGGACACCACGTTCCCGGAATATATCGCAGAGATCGCCCATCCGTGGACCTACCTGAAGACCAGCTTCTACAAGCCGATGGGCTATCCCGACGGCGTCTATCGCGTGGGTCCGCTGGCAAGGCTGAATATCATCGATGGCGTGGACACGCCGCGCGCCAGCCAGGAATGGGCGGAATTCCGCGAGCTCGATCGCGGCGCCGTGCTGAGCAGTTTCTACAACCATTACGCGCGGCTGATCGAAATTCTCTATGCGCTCGAGAAGATGGAACAATTGCTGAGCGCACCGGAGGCGCTCGACACGCATGTGCGCGCCCGCGCCAACGTGAATAACGGCGAGGGCATCGGGGTCTCGGAAGCGCCTCGCGGCACCCTGATGCATCACTACAAGGTGGATAGCGACGGGCTGATCACGTGGGCCAATTTGATCATCGCCACGGGACACAACAACGCGGCCATGAATCGCGGGGTGCTGCAAGTGGCGCGCCATTTCGTGCACGGCAACCGGCTCACCGAAGGCATGCTGAATCGCGTGGAAGCGGTGATCCGCACCTTTGACCCGTGTTTGAGTTGTTCGACTCATGCCAGCGGACGGCTGGCGCTTGAGGTGGAATTGCGATCGCACGAGGGAGAACTGCTGGACACATGTCGCACACGCTGGTAATCGGTTACGGAAATCCCCTGCGCGGCGACGACGGGGCGGGTTATGCCGCCGCGGAACTGCTGCGCGGGCGAATCGCCAATGCGGAGATCGAAATCTTCAGCGAGCAGCAACTGCTGCCGGAAATGATGGAGTCGATCGCGCAGGCGTCGCGCGTGGTGTTCATCGATGCGTCGGTTTCGGGCCGGGCGGGAAAATTCCATCGGATTCCGTTGCGCCCCGCGCCGGTGTGCGGGCGTTTCACCCACCAGGCCACACCCGAAGCGCTGCTGGCGGGGGCGCAGGCACTCTACGGCCACACGCCGGAGGCAGTCCAATATCTGATACCCGGCCGCTTCTTCGAAGTGGGGCAGGAGATGTCGCCGTCGGTGAAGCGTGCGGTCAACGATGTGGTGAATGAGCTCGCCGAGGAGTTGGGCAAAGCTTAGACTATTCCACGCGTGTGAGGCGGTCTTTGTAGAGCGCGAAGGCGCGTTTGAAATCCAGGTTCATCATGACGGTGACCGGGGTGGCGTTGGGAGCCACGCGGCGGTCGGAGAGCGGCACGGTGGAGCCGTAGAACTGGCCCCACGAACTCTGCACATCCACGTAGCGCGATTCGGACTTGGTGACCACGTCGGGATCCAGCAGGAAGGCGGCAGCCAGGGTATCCCACATGTACGCGACCGCGTCGGGCTTCTTCAGGAACCCGGGATAGCGGTTGCCGAAGTCTTCGCGATATAGCTCGGTGAGGGGCGTTTTGATGGCCACGATCTGCTCGAATTCGGCTTTGCGAATCGGAGCTTGATTGCAGATGTCGAGTGAGAACATCACCTTGATGGGAATCCGGGAGCGCATCACGATTCGAGCAGCTTCGGGGTCGAACCAGAAGTTGAATTCCGCCGCGTTGGTGGCATTGCCGGCCACGCGAATGTTGCCGCCCATGAAGACGATGCGCTTGATCCTGGTCTCGATCTCGGGCTTCATGCGCAGGGCCATGGCAATATTGGTCAGCGGCCCCAGGGCGAGAATGGTGACCTCGCCGGGATGCTTCTCGACCTCCGAAATGATTAGATTGATGGCATCGCGCCGCGGCTTGCGAGTGGCGACTTTGCTGCCGGGAGCGAGAAAGACCGCCGTGGGGTCCAGCGCGAACGCCCCGGTATATCCCAGACCGCCCCAGCGGCGGCCGAACTCCGTGGCGAGCGCGCCGGTGTGAAGCAGAGGAGTCTCCGCGCCCATGGCCACGGTGATCTGAAGGCGCTTCAGAACGTCGAGGATGTGCAACACGTACTCCGCACCCTGCGCGGCCCACACGTTGCCCGGCACCACTGTGATGGCCTGCATGTTAACTTTGGACGGGCTGCGCAGCAGCATGGTAAGCGCTGCGCCATCATCGCCAAAGAGCCCGGAATCCGTGTCGAACACGACGATATCCTTGCCGGCCGCCTGAAGACTCGCGACCGCCAGGAATCCCGCCAGAAAACGCAGCATGAAATCTAAATATAACGCGAGGTCATGGGGCTTCTCTGTAAACGATTTCAAACGTTTCCCGGGCGCGATACAATGCGATGGTCATGAAAAAAGTCCGTTGGGGCGTATTAGGAGCCGCGAATATCGCGGTCAACCGTGTGATTCCGTCGATGCAGGGCGGTGAAAATTGCGAGGTCGCCGGGATTGCGTCGCGCGACCTTGGTAAGGCCAGAGAAGCTGCGGCAAAGCTTGGTATTCCCAAGGCTTACGGTTCCTATGAAGAGCTGCTGGCAGACCCGGAAATCGATGCCGTCTACAATCCGCTGCCGAATCACCTGCACCTGGCCTGGTCGGCGGCGGCGGCGCAGGCCGGCAAACACGTACTCTGCGAAAAGCCGATCGGAATCAATGTGCGCGAGGCGCTCGACCTGATGGCGGTTCGCGACCGCACGGGCGTCAAAATCGGGGAAGCGTTCATGGTGCAGAGCCACCCGCAGTGGCGGCGGCTGATCGACGACATTCGCGGCGGGCGCATCGGCGATTTGCGCTCGGCGGTGGGCACCTTCAGTTTCTACCTGGTGAATCCGGAAAACGTGCGCAATGTCCGCGAGTACGGCGGCGGCGGACTCTACGATATCGGCTGCTACCCGATCAAGACTTCCCGCATGGTATTCGGCGAGGAACCGTTGCGGGTCTCCTCCACCATGATTCGCGACCCCCGCTTCGGCGGCATCGACGTGTTGGCGTCGGCCATTCTGGAATACCCTTCGGGCCATTGCATCTTCACTTGCAGCACGCAAATGCAATCCCAGCAGAGCATGCGTTTCTATGGCACCAAGGGGCGCATTGAGACGGGCATTCCCTTCAATGCGACTCCCGGCGGTATATCGAAAATCATCTTCGATGACGGCCGCGACCACCTCGGCAGCGGACGCGTGGAGGAAGAACTCCCGGCCTGCGACCAGTACCTGCTGCAGGGCGAACTCTTCTCACGGGCCATTCTGGAGGGCGGCGAGGTGCCGGTGCCACTGGAAGATTCCGTCAAGAACATGGCCGTGATCGAAGCCATTTTCCTTTCCGCGGAGACCGGCCAATGGGAAAGCCCGGCGGAGGTTGAAAGGCGCGCCAGGGGTATGGCACAATCAGGCAATTCTGTCACAGGCTGAATTCGCTTTCGATGGCAGTCTTCGGGAACTGGAGCGGCTGGCCGCCAGGGTGGCGGAGTTCTGCGCCGCGCATGCGGTCGCCTGAGAAGCGCGCAGGCATATTTGGCCGGGCCGACGCGCGAGCAAGTTACCACGCGTCCGCGTGCCTCAGAAAGCACCATATCGGACGAATCACCCAATCTTTCGATGGCCCGGCTGGTACCACCGGACACCGGAAAATCCCCATTTTCCTGTATGGACCCCCCAGCGTACTGAGTTATACTTTTCTCCAGTCTGGCGGAAACGCCACCAAGTAACGTAACGAGGATTTGGAAAATTGACAACCTGGAAGCTCCAGCGGGCATGGCCCGTTCTGGCGGCGACGGCAGCGCTTTGTCTGTTGGCGTATGCGCGAGCGCTGACGTTGCCGCTGATCTCAGACGACTATCTGCAGGTCCAATTAGGCCGGGACTACGGTCCGGCCGGCAGTTGGCACAATCTGGCGAGTGACGCGTTATATCGCTGCCGCGCCACCTCCATCCTGATCACGTATTGGACGGAGCGGCTATTCGGCGTGGGCCCCCTGGTGCTGAATATCAGCAGCTTGATCCTGCATGTGTTCAATACCTGGCTGGTGCTCGCGCTGGGATACTGGCGGCTGGTGGGGTGGCGCGTCTCATGCGTCGCAGCTTGCTTTTTTGCGATTTACGAGGGGCATCAGGAAGCGGTGATGTGGTATGCCGCGCTGCCGGAACTACTGGTCTTCCTATTCGCGGTAGCAAGTTTCCTGTGCTGGATAGCCTGGCTACAGGAACGCGGCAGGCGGGAACTGTACTACGCGGGCGCGCTGGTGTTGTATATCTTCGCGCTGCTCTCCAAGGAATCGGGCGTGGTGGTGGGACCGCTGATGGTGCTGGCGGCGCTGGCGGAAGGGCGGCGCGTGCGCGAGTGGTGGTGGCGCACGGTCCCATTTGCGGCGCTCGCGATCCTGAACTTCGCGATGATTTATGCGGCGCGCTCCAATCATCTGCACTTCAACGACGGGACGTTTTCCATCCACGGACCTTTCTGGATCGTGGTGCCGGTCAGCGTGGGCAGGTTACTTTGGATCTGGGGAATGCTCAGCCTGGCGGCGCTGGCATGGTGGCGGGAAGCCCGCTGGATGCGAATGTTGTGGGTGGCCGCCGGCTGGATCGTGATTACGCTGCTGCCCTACAGCTTCCTGACGTACATGCCCAGGGTACCGAGCCGGCACGTCTATTTTGCCAGTGCCGGACTCGCGCTGATTGTGGCCGCGGCGCTGTTGACGTTCCGCGAACGCTTCCACGCCAAACCGTGGGCCGTCGGCGCGCTGGCCACCGTTTTGGTGGCGCAC
Organism: Candidatus Solibacter sp.; assembly: GCA_039934035.1. Taxonomy (GTDB): domain Bacteria; phylum Acidobacteriota; class Terriglobia; order Bryobacterales; family Bryobacteraceae; genus Solibacter. The sequence goes on from JBDTMZ010000065.1 coordinate 15,151, forward strand.
CAGGTGTTGTACCTGTTTGTCAGAAAACAGCGGCAATTCATGGAGCGCGCGGCGCCCACTGAACAACTGCTCGTGCTGGCGGGCACGCAATCGGGGACACTGTTTATCGACTGTTTCCCTTACTCGGTGCTCACGGCCGAGTTGGCCGTCAGGATGACCTACGGCGGCCGCGTCAGGGTCGTGCTTGACCCGGTCGAAGCCGAGCGCACCAACGCGAGGCACATCAATCTGTGCGTAGCGCAACCGGCAGCGGCGCCGCAGGTAGCTTCCGCCGGTACAGGAAACGGGCCGCAATGACCACGCTGGCGGTGCCGCCCGCCAGTTTGGCCTCGAACAGCCAGACGTTGGTGACCTCCGCCGTGGGCACCACGCTGGCCAGAATCGCCAGCAGCGTGATGGCCGAACCGGAGGCCGCGCTCACGCGCTTCCCCGCTTTCCAGGCGCTGCCGAAAATGAAGAGATAGGGCACGAAGCCCATGATCACCATCAGCGACACCAGAGCCTGATATGCCGCGCGCATCGTGTCGCCGAGTTGGATGGCGATCAGCAGGAACGACGCCAGCACGCCCAGCGCGAAGATCGAAACATGGGGTGTGCCCCAGCGCGGATGCACCTTGCCGAAGGCAGCGGGCAGCAAGCGATCGACTCCGGCGGCAAAAGGCAGGCGCGAGACGGCGCTGCCCAGGCCGCCGAACTGCCCGATGGCGCTGGCCAGCACCAGGATGGCGATCAGCGGCATCAGCCAACGGACCCCCAACGCGTTCGCCGCGGTCTGCCCCGCCTCGGCAAGCCCGTTCATCTCGCTGATCTTGCCGGGCTCGAGAATGACCAGCATGGCGATGGTGGCGGCGGCGTAGAAGGCGGTGGTGAACGCCGAGGCGATCCAACCGGCGCGCGGCAGGGTGCGCATGGGGTTGTGGATCTCCGCACCCATCAGCGCGGCCATTTCGATGCCGCTCATGGCGTACGCAATATTGCTCCAGAAACTGACAGTGTCCCAATTCCAGGTGGGCGCAAAGTGGAGCGGCGTCGCGGAGCCGCGCCGCGCATATAAGACGATGGCCACCGCGACCAGGATCGCGCCCAGCGTCCAGGTGGAGGCGGCGCCCAGGTTCTCGGTCCACTTGCCCACCTTCATGCCGATGAGGTTCGTCCCCAGTGCAAACCAGATGGCGAGCAGCGAAATGCCGAGCAGGACCGCGCGGCTCTCGGCCAGATGCACATAGGCGGGTCCCAGCGCAGAGATACCGGCGCTCATGTAGAACATGGCGGCGCTCGGAAACCAGAAGGCGATACCCACCCAGTAAGAGAAGAAGCAGAGGAAGCCATTCCAGTGGCCGAAATCGTGGCGCGTCCAAAGATAGAGTCCGCCGGCGCCTGGATATTTGGCGGAGAGTGTCGCCACTGCGATCGCTAAAGGAATAGTGAAGAGCAGGGCGGCGAGCAGCCAGAGGGTAATCGAACCGGGTCCGGCGTGCGCGGCCGCGGGAATCCAGCGCGTTCCGACCATGCAGCAGATCGTGAACAGCGTGAGATCGTAAAGGCCTAGTTCGCGCTTTAACTGCGGAGCGTCATTGCTCATGACAAGCCCGCATCTCGCCGGACTGCATGCGCTCCATTTCGAACGGTTCGAGCTTCACAAGTGTCCTCTCGAAGATGGCTTCGGCAAGCGCCTAGGCGGTCTTGAACGCCTCGTCAATTTCCACCTGATAGCCGCTGGCCAGGCGATTGGTCTCGTTGGCCATGCCCACCACGGCCATGACTTCGGCGAACATGGAGTCCGTCATGCCCGCTTTGCGCGCGGCAGACGTGTGCGACGCGATGCAGTAGGCACACTGGTTGGTGGCACTCACGGCAACGTAGAGCAGTTCCTTGGTGAGGGGATCGAGAGCGCCCGGCGACATGATCTGTTTGACGCTTTCCCAGGTGCGCCGCAGCGTGGCAGGGTCGTGCGCCAGGGCCTTCCAGAAATTATTGATGGAGGTGACGCGGCGGGTCGCCATGATGTCGTCGTAGACGGCGCGCACTTCCGAAGGCGCAGCGTCGTATTCCACCAGTCCAAGGGTTGCCATGGCGACCAGAATACCGCGCCCGCGCCGGTAGTTCCAGGACCATCGATCCATATCCAAAAAGAGGTTAGTAATCGGCTATTATCCATCCCATGATCAGGATGAGGGAAATGCAATGTACACCATTATTCTTGTGGGGGGACGCCAGTTGGACGCTTTGATTCTTTCGGTTTCACCAGACCGGTTGAGGGTGGTGACTCCGGGCCGCGCCGATACGTTGGAGTTTCGGGCAGTCGACGGCAAATGGGTTTCCGAGAGCGGAGCCCAAGTGGAACTCGGAGCGCTGATCAGCGCCGGCGCCGCGGAAACGGCCCGTGTGATGGGCGTGCGGAACGACGCACTTCGCCTCGCCGTATAGCTTAGTCTTCGTCTGCCGATGGCAATTCCCGGCGAAATTTCGCCATCGGACTCTCAGGCTCGACCCGTCGCGGCCAGGTGTGCACGAGGTACATCGCCGCGATGGGACCCACCACGATCACCGCTATCACAATGTACGAGAGCGGCGCCCAGTTGCGGACGAAGACCAACGCATTGTCCGCGGTAGCAAACAGGAAGGCCTGGCATTGAGGAATCATCAACGCGAACATCAGAACAAACAGAGCGACGCCGAGAATTGCCACAGGGGGCTCCTTTAAAGATCAATAAGGGTACCCTTCTGTTTCAGCACACTCGGGCCGCCAATGTATGCGCTGCTTTTCGTTAACGTGGGGATTTCCCACTCAGGCGGCACGGCGCGGACCTTCCACCCGCAGACGGCGCGCACCACGGAATAGATCTGTACCGCTGCCCTGAGCTGCCGGACCTCTTCATCCAGAACGGCCCGCTCCTGAAGCAGCGCAGCGATGCGATGTTGAAGACCCTCCTCGAAGGTGACCCGGGCCCGGCGGACCCGGTGAGCAATATCTGTGGTTCGCTGTGCGGAGTGCATGGTCTTAATTTGTCCCACAACAGGCCGATTTGCGATGTTTGAGCCGCAAATGTTTGGTAAACACAACGCAAAAAGGTAGGGCTATCAAGTCGTAGGGGCCGGAGAACAAATTCGGTCAGGAGTGCTCCGCGCAGCCCGCTATGATAGGGAGGAGCATGAGTGACAACAGCCAACTTCGCAAGCTGACGGCGCATGTGAAGGCCGCTGGTTGAGCGAGCAAGCTGAGTCCAAAGTTGTTGGACAGGGTCTTAGCTTCGGTGCCTCGCTGGGCCGATCCGAATGTACTGGTGGGGTTTGACACGGCCGACGACGCGGGTGTGTACAAGCTGTCGGCGGAGCTCGCCCTGGTGCAGACCGTGGATTTCTTTACGCCCATTGTGGACGATCCCTATACGTTCGGCGCCATCGCGGCGGCGAATTCGTTGAGCGACGTGTGGGCCATGGGCGGCCGTCCGATTTCGGCGCTTTCCATCCTGGCTTGGCCGGTGAAGCAGGACGAGAGCGACCTTTACGCGATTCTCAAGGGTGGCGCCGAGAAGATGCACGAAGGCGACTGCACCATCCTCGGCGGCCACAGCATATCCGATGAAGAGGCGAAGTTCGGCTACGCCGTCACGGGAACCGTGCATCCGGGACGAATCAAAGCCAACAGCGGCGCGCAGCCCGGCGACGCCCTGGTGTTGACCAAGCGCCTCGGCACGGGCGTGATTTCGACCGCGCTGAAGCGCGGCATCGCGCGCGACGAAGACGTGCAGGCGTCGATTACATCGATGCTGACTCTAAACCGCGAGGCGTGCGAGGAAATGCTGCGCTGCGACACCCATGGGTGCACGGACGTCACAGGCTTCGGCCTGATCGGCCACGCCCGCGAGATGGCGCTGGCCAGCGGCGTGACCATCGAAATCGACCCCGGCGCCCTGCAGTTCCTGCCCGGCGCGATCGAATCCGCACGCGCCGGCGCCGTGCCCGGCGGTCTCAAGAACAATCGCGAATTTGCGTCGTGCGCGGTGGAGTACCGCAGCGAACTTGCCAGCGAAATCGACGCCCTGCTCTACGACCCGCAGACCTCCGGCGGTCTGCTGATCGCCATGCCCGAAAGGGACGCCGCGCAATTTCGAAGGGGGTACCGGGTGGGCCGCGTGCTGGCTCGGGGCGGGAAACCGATCCACATTCTATAATGCCTAAAACCATGCACAACCCAATCATCATCGCGCTTGACGTGGAGTCGGCTGGCGCCGCCCGCGCCCTGGTGGATAAGATCGGGCCAAGGGTGGATTTTTATAAAGTCGGTTTGGAATTGTACGCGGCGGCGGGAATGGAAATCGTGCACAACCTGGTGGGGGAGGGCAAGCAGGTCTTCCTGGATCTAAAGATGTATGACATTCCCGAGACGGTTTCCCGTGCCGTGGCTCGCGTGGCGGAGACCGGCGTCCGCTTCCTGACCGTGCACGCGGTCAGCAGCGTGATGCGTGCCGCGGTGACCGCGCGCGCGGGCAGCAAATTGCAGATTCTCGGCGTCACGGTGCTCACCAGTTTCGGCGCGGAAGATATGGACGATTTGGGCTACGACGGTTCGGTGGCGAGCCTGGTGGAAAGGCGCGCGCGCAAGGCGGCGGAATTGGGTATCGATGGCATCGTGGCATCGCCCCTCGAGGCAGCCGGGGTGCGCCGCATCGTCGGCCCTGCCACGATCATCGTGACCCCCGGCGTGCGCTCCGCGGGAGCCGATGCGGGCGATCAGAAACGCGTCGCGACTCCCGCGAAAGCTATCGCCGATGGCGCCGATTATCTGGTGATTGGCCGCCAGGTGACCCGCGCGGCGGAGCCTGCGGCGGAAGTCGATCGCATACTGCTGGAATTGGCGGGATAGGTCAGTAATAGTCGGCGCAGCTCATGTAGTACCCGCACTGCCGGCAAATCAGTTTGCACTTGAGCGGGTCGAGCCTCATGGAACACACAGGGCAATAGAGCATGGGCTCGTCTTCCGCCTGGGGCGGTTCGGGCGCTGGAGGTTCGCCAAGGTTCACAACTGAGAGTTTATACCCCCGGGACGGCATGCCGCCCGCGAAGATTTCTAATCTCTTACAATGGTTTCCATATGAAGCTCAGACTGGCGGTTTCGGTAGCGGTGCTGGCGGCGATCGTGCTGGGTCAACAGCCGCAAAGGCGAGAGAGGCCCGTGAAGTTGGCCTCGCGCGGGACTCATGGCGCCGTGGCAGCCGGCACGGAATACGCCACCGAAGCCGGTATGCGCACGTTTTACCACGGTGGCAATGCGGTGGATGCCGGCGTGGCCGCTACCCTGGCGGCAGCCGTGACCGAGTTTTCCCATTTCGGACTGGGCGGCGAAGCTCCCATCCTGATCCGGACCAAAGATGGCAAAGTGCATGCCATCGCCGGCGTCGGCACCATGCCGAAGCTGGCGACCGCGCAATTCTTCCGCGATCACAAACTCACCGAAGACGAGATTGTCTCTCCGCCTGAAACCAATGGCATGAAGAACTTCGTGCCGGTAGCCGGAATCCTGCCCGCCCTGGTACCGGGCATGGTGGACGCGACGCTTGTCGCCCTCCGCGAGTACGGCACCAAAAGCTTCGCCGAAGTCGTGCAGCCCGCCATCGACTTGGCCGACGGCTTCCCTATCGACGAACTGCGCGTCACTTCCATCGTCAACAGCGTGAAGTACCTGGAAGCGTGGCCGGACAGCAAACGCACCTTCCTGCCTAACGGCCGTCCGCCGCAGCCCGGCGACATCTTCCGCCAGGCCGATCTCGCGCGCACCTTGCGCGCCATGGCGGACGCCGAAAAGCGCGCTGCCACCGGCGGCGCCAATCGCACCAAGGCCATCGATGCCGTTCGCGACTTCTTCTACCGCGGCGACATCGCCCACCGCATCGACGCCTTCTCCAAAACGCATAATGGGCTGATCCGTTACGAGGACATGGCCGCCTTCCACGTGGAACCCGAAGAGGCGGTCTCCACTACGTTCAAGGGCTATACCGTGTATAAGGCCGGTTTCTGGAGCCAGGGACCCAGCATGCTGCAGGCTCTCAACATTCTGGAGGGCTACGATATTCCGGCTCTCCAGTTGAACTCCGCCAACTATATTCACACCCTGGTGGAAGCCCTCAAACTCGCCTACGCCGATCGCGATACCTATTACGGCGATCCCAAGTTCAACAAGATCCCGACCGAGACCCTGCTTAGTAAGGAATATGCTGCCGAACGCCGCAAACTGATCGGCGACATGGCGAGCCTGGATTTCCGTCCCGGCAAGATCGGCGACAAACCGATGCAGCATCCCTTTTATGCCGACATTCAGCGCTACAAGATTCCGGACGCGCTGATGAACAAAGACACCACCTGCGTCGATGTCATCGATAAGGACGGCATGGCATTTTCGGCCACTCCCTCAGGCGCGTGGATGCCCACCTTTCTGGTCGGCGACACCGGTGTGCCGCTGACGCAGCGCGCGCAGAGTTTCCTGCTGGTGCCCGGACACCCGAATGAACTTGCGCCCGGCAAGCGGCCTCGCGTTACGCTGAGCCCGACGCTGGTCACGGCTCCGGATAAGACGATCATCGCGCTCTCCACCCCCGGCGGGGACAATCAGGACCAGTCGCTCATGCAGGTGCTTTTCAATTCGATCTTCTTCGGCATGAACGCGCAATTCGCTGTGGAGGCGGGCCGCTTCCAGACCGAGCACCTCGTATCCAGCTTCGACAATCACGCCATGAGCCCGGGCACCCTGCTGCTCGACGAGCGCACCTTGCCCGCGGTCGGGCAGGAGTTGCAGCGCCGCAAGCACCTGGTGGATATGCGCACGCGCTACGCGAGCGGGGCCGCGCCGGTCTTCATCCGCTTCTGGCCGAGCGGCCTGATCGAGGCCGGAGCCGATCCGTATTACTTCCGGGCCGCGCAATCGTGGTAGGACCGCTCTTCGACGAATCGGACGCGTTTCCGCGCGATCGCCTGGCGGACCAACTGCGCGCGCTGGCCGCGCGCAACATCTACATCGGCGGCAGTTCCTGGAAATACGAGGGGTGGCTCGGACAAATCTACAGTCGCGAGCGCTACCTGTCGCGCGGCAAATTTTCGAAGAAGTTGTTCGAGGCGGAATGCCTGCGCGAGTACGGCGAAGTCTTCCCCACCGTATGCGGCGATTTCGCGTTCTACCAGTTCCCTACCCCGGAGTTTTGGAACAAACTGTTCGCCCTGGCGCCCGAACATTTTCGCTTTGCCTTCAAGGTCCCGGAACAAATCACCTGCAAGGTATTCCCGGCGCACCCTCGCTACGGAGCGCAGGCCGGCCTCGAGAACGAAGCCTTCCTGGACGCACACGCGTTCCGCGAGATGTTTGTGCGTCCCTTGCTGCCGCATCGGGCGAAGACGGCGCTGATGATCTTCGAGTTCGGCGCATTCAGCCGGCGGAGCTTCGAGAATCCCACGCAATTCGTGGAGCGGCTGGACCCGTTCCTCAGGCAGTTGCCGCCCGAATTCCGCTACGCGGTGGAGATCCGCAATCCCACGTTCCTCGATCGCGACTACTTCGCGTGCCTGCGTGCACACAATGTGGCGCACGTGTACAACGCGTGGTCGAAGATGCCGGAACTGCGCAGTCAGATCGCGATTCCCGAGTCGGCTACCGCCGATTTCGGAGTCTGCCGGGCGCTCTTGCGGCACGGGCGGGTGTATGAGGAGGCGGTGGATGCCTTCGCGCCGTATCGCGAGGTGCAGGACCCGAATCCGGAAGCGCGCGAATCGATGAAAGTGTTGATCGGAAGGGCAAGGGAAAACAAGCAGTTCCTGTTTCTGTTCGTAAACAATCGCCTGGAAGGCAACGCGCCCACGACCATCCTGTCGCTTGTGGACTAATGCGGAAACGCGCTATCCTGCTGGCCGGAGATCAGGTATGCTGCTGGAGATCACAGAACGCGAATTGGCGCCGGATATCACGGTGTTGGAACTGTCGGGCAAGTTGGCGCTCGGACGCGAGAGTCAACGACTTGAGGCGTTGGTGAACGACCTTATCAAGCGCGGGTCCCTACGCGTGATTCTGGATATGAGCGGCGTGAATTACCTGGATAGTGCCGGCATTGGACTGCTGGCGCTAGCCAACGGAAAATTGAAGGATTCGGGCGGCAAAATGGCGGTCGTGGCGGAAGGGAGGACTCTCGAGTTGCTCACGATGACGCAGATGACGGCCATCATGGACGTCAGTCCGACAATTGATGCCGCGGCATCGAACTTGTAGCCGAAACGGCCGCAGGCCGTGATATACTTAGAGTTTCACCCACCTAACGGGCCTGTAGCTCAGTTGGTTAGAGCGCTACCTTGACACGGTAGAGGTCTGCAGTTCGAGTCTGCACAGGCCCACCATTAAATCAATAAGTTACTGGAATTGCTGACTGTCTGGCGGAACGGCAACCCCTGCTTTCGACCGAAATATGGCCGATTTCCACAATTTGCCCGCCCGTTTGGCCCGTCGAATCACCTTCTACCCGTCGAAACCAACCGACTCATCTCAGGCCCGTCTATTTCGACGATTGCGGCGAACGCGATCTCTTCGAAGCCTCCGAGAGTTCAGTTAGGAATCCCTCTACATCGCCGCGCCGGAAGCGAATTGCGCGACCCATCCTGACGTGGGGGATTATGGGCTGGCATCGCGAGGTATGCTCCAGTATCCACTTCACCTTCACATTCAACCATTGTGCGACCTCGGCGGGAGTGAGCAGTTCTTCCGGCATGGGCATGGTATCACGAGCTTAGCTTGTCTAGCAATGGCTGGTCAAGCATACTGTACTGGACTTCCAGAGGCGTCCTACGCTGGTTTGTGGCGCGGAAGCCGAAGAATACTGTCAGCCTCGCGGATCATTTGAAGCGGATTTCGGCGCGAGGTGGTAATGCGCGAATGAACGCTCTGACACCAGCAGAGCGCAAGGCGCTCGCGTCTAAAGGCGGCAAACTCGGTGGGAGTGCACGGGCAAAGGTACTGACATCTGAGGAGCGGTCCCGAATCGCTCGCAAAGCAGCCCTCGAAATGTGGCGAAAGCGCAGGATTAAAGACGGCGAAGGCTGAAGCGATAAGCCGTTTCGTGGGCAGACTCGGACCGGGCCATGACGATGAAGGTGTGCCGAACAATTCACTGCTGAGTAAGCGTTCGGCCATCCCATCTTGAGCGGCCTGCCGGAAACAGCCGATACTAGCGCCATGGCACAACGGCGTAGCGTGGAAGAGATGGACCGATTGGTTGAGCAATATCGAGCCAGCGGTCTCACACAGATCGAGTACTGCCGACAAACGGGAATGGTTCTCAGCAGCCTGGGGCGGTACCTGCGACGACGCAGTGGCGCGGAACAGCAACTTGTCAGGGTGAAGGTGGAGGCAGCGCCGGAAACAGGCGCAGGCTTCGTGGTGGTGCTTGGTAACGGGCGGCGAATCGAAAGCGGATGGCGATTTGGCGAGACTGAGTTGGCCCGCGTGATCCGTATCGCGGAAAGCGCGTAATGTTCGGCTTGGGGCCGGCAACCAAGATCTACATCGCCGTCGAGGCCGTGGATATGCGGAAGGGATTCGACGGCCTCTACGGACTGGTGCGCGACCGGCTCGGTGAAGATCCGCTGAGTGGGCACTTGTTCCTGTTTGCGAACCGTGCAAGAAGCCGCCTGAAGGTTCTGGTGTGGGACGGCAGTGGCCTATGGGTCTGCGCGAAGCGACTGGAGAAGGGGCGGTTCCGCTGGCCGGCTTCGCAGGGCGTGCGGCACCTGGTGATGCGGCCGGAAGAGCTGGCGATGCTGGTGAATGGCTTGGACCTGGCTGATGTACGGCAGCGCAAGAACTGGCTGCGGCGGGCGCCGGCAGCCTAAAACATTTCTGCCCGTTTGTGTGCGAAAAATGCTGGCTATAGGTCGCTGTCTGACTTACAATCGAACTTACTCGTGGCGCCCATCGATTCTCAAACCCGCATCATAACCCTAGAACGCGAGTTAGCGTGGGCGTACCTGAAGATCCAATCGCTCACCGAAGAGTTGCGGCAGCAACGGGTGAAGTTGTTGGGGCCGCGTAGCGAGACATTGAGCGACCTGCAACTGCAACTGCTGGCTGACGAGGAACCGGGCACAACGCTGGACGAGGTAGAGGCCGAAGCGCAGCGCGCTCCACTCCCCAACGTGCCACCCCGTCAGCGCCGGCCGCATCCGGGACGGAAACGCTTGTCCGAGAATTTGCCGCGGGTCGAGGAAGTCATCCCCTGCGCCGAGCAAACCTGCCGGGAGTGCGGCGCCACCACCGCCGTAATCGGCTACGACGAGAGCGAGCAGTTGGACCTGCAGCCGGCGCGGTACTTCGTGCGGGTGGTCAAGCGCGAAAAGCGCGCCTGCCGCTGCTGTGAGACAGGCACGGTGACGATGCCTCCCCTGGCGCCGCGCATCGTGGAAAAGGGATTGGCAAGCGACCGTGTTGTGGTGGACACGGTGGTCGCCAAATACGCGGACCATCTTCCGCTCTACCGGCAGGCGGCGATTCTGGAGCGGGAAGCGGGTCTGGAGATCGGCCGGGCCACGCTGGACGGTTGGGTGATGCGCGTGGGGGAGTCGCTGGGGGCGGTGGTTTCGTGCATGCGACGGGATCTGCTGCGCGGTCCTTATCTGCAGGCTGACGAAACGATCGTCGCGGTGCAGATGCACGACAAACGGGGAGCGGATCACCAGGCATACCTCTGGCAATACGGAAAGCCGGGTGGGGAAACGGTATTTGACTTTTGCCTGGGGCGAGGCCGCGAGGGTCCGCAGAAGTTCCTGGGGGAGTGGGAAGGGATTTTACAAACGGATGGGTATCAAGCCTACGACCAAATCGGCGGGCCGAAACTGGTGCATGTGGGGTGCTGGGCGCATTATCCCGACTCCGGCGTTATCCAGAGAGGTCGGGCGAATGTCATGTGCGAGGCCGCTGGAAGGGCATCCAGAGCATTTGACGCTCCAGATAATGTCACAGGGTGTTGAGAAAGGCGAGCATCTTCGGCGAGGGATGCCACTTCCGGGCTGCAGTTGGAGCAAGGCCGGCTCGCTTCCAAAATGCGTCGAGCACTTGGCGCTTCATTTGCAGGTTCGTAGTAATGTATCGGCTTGTTGTGCTGACCGACGCGTGGCCAAGGTAGTCGCGAATCACCGTCACATCGACGCCCGCTTGTAGAAGGGCGACCGCGCAACTGTGTCGAAGCATGTGCGGAGTCACGCGGCGAAGCCGTGGTGCCGAGTTTCTCTTTACGGCAAGGCGGACATATTTCTGCAGTAGGTAGGCGGCGCCGTCCCTGGTGAGTGGCGTGCCGCGATGGCTTTGGAAAAGTACGTCATTACCTTCGACGCGAATGATACGACGCAGGGCCGACGCGGTCTCTGGCCAGAGCGGACAGAGGCGCTCTTTCCGCCCCTTACCAAGAAACCGCACCTGCCGAGGACGGTCCAGCCGAAGGTCGCTGGAGCGCACCGCCAACGCTTCGCTGATCCTGGCGCCCGTGTTGTAGAGGAGCAGGAGTAGCGCATGGTCACGACGGCCACCTGGAGAGCTGGTGTCGACTGCTCCGATCACGGCCCGGGCCTCTTCTGGCTCGAGGTATGCGACCGCTCTGTGAGTCGCCCGTTTGGTCCCAATCGCCAATATGCGCCCGTACTGGCCAGCGCGTGTTACGTCGTGTTGCAGAAGGTGCTGTGTGAAGCTGCGGATCGCCGCCAGGCGACAGTTCCGCGTCACCGCGGAGTTGCCGCGCTTGGATTCGATGTGGTCCAGAAATTTCAGTACGGATTCGGCTTGAACGTCGTCGAGATCCAGACCTGCGATTGTTTTGCGTTTGTGGCCGGCCAAAAACAGGAAGAACAGCTTTAGCGCGTCGCGGTAGGCCCTCATAGTGTGGCTGCTAGCTCCCCGAGTGGACTGCAGATACTTGAGGAAGAAACTCTGGGTCAGGGCGAGGAGCGAATTTGGCTCGGAGCGGCTCATACGCTTTGCTCCTCCTCGCCGGATGCCTTCCGGTATCGCCAGTGCAGGCGATGGGCTGCGAGTTCTAGCAGTTCGGGCGTGGCGTTCAGATAGGCTTCCGTGCCGACGATGTCCACGTGCCCCATGTAAGCCGAAAGCCAAGGCAGCCGTGCATGGAGATCCGCACCCTGGCGATACCATCGGGTAAGTCGCTGGACGGCGAAGGCATGTCTCAAGTCGTACGGCCGCGGCCCAACACGCCCCTTCTCTGGTTTTAGTCCGGCCTTTGCGAACAAGCCGTGAATCGTCCCGTGGGCGGTGCTAACCGGCAGCACTCGTTGGTTGGCACCAACGAAGAATCGAGTGTCCGGGCCACTCGGTGCGTATTTCACACGCTCAGCCAAGTACCGGTCCAGTTCGCGGGATAGCGTGCGATGGAAAGGAACCCATCGGGCTCGTCCCTTGAATGTTTCGACGAAGAGAACGCCGCGATGCGTATCCACATCTCGCATGCGGAGGCGCAGCGCTTCCCCGAAGCGGACGCCGGTGCAGTAGAGGATGAGCACCAACGCCCTGTAAAGGCGGGCTCGAAACACCGGGCGCTTGAGGTCCGCGCATAGCGCGAGTAGTTTTACGACGTCGCGCTCGGCAAGGTAGTGCGGTACGAAGGTGGACTCGGTTGGAAGTCGTGGCCAACGCGGCTCAACGACGCGGAGGTGGGGCAGCCGCCGAAGGTAGGTGAACAACTGCCGGAGGATCGCTGCATCCATGGAAACGCTCACTGGCTTGCGTTGGGGCTTACTCGACAACCAGGCGATGGCGGCACGATCAAGTTGCCATCTTGAATCTTTCCTGGCATATCCGGAAAGGAACTGGTCGAACTCGCGTAAGGCAAACTCCGCGCGCATATATCCATAACCCAGGCTCCGCTTGAACTGAAGGAAGCCACGCAGCTCGCCGGCCATTGGGCCGTGGAAGATCTTATTCATCGTGGCACCCGCAGTCCCACGCCACGTAGCCGCTTCAGCGCTACCCGGACGTAGACGGATGTGGAAGAAGAACTGCGGTGCCCCAAGATGTCGCTGACCACCTTGAGGTTCGCTCCCGCATCGACTTGCCGGCTCGCGTGGCTGTGTCGAAAAGCATGAGCACCGATCGCTTTTGCCGAAACACCAGCTTGCGCTGCATAGAGCCGGATGCGGTGCCGGATAGCTCCGCTGGTTATCGGTTCGTAGGGCATCTTCTTACTCAGGAACAGGCGAGCCGTACCCTTGGCGGGTGGACGCTCCCACCGCAAGTATGCGGTCAGCGCCCTTGCGACGGGCGGCAACAGCGGCAACTCGATGCGTACCTTGGTCTTCGGCCTCCATGCCCTCAGAATGCCGGTCTGCCAGTCCAGGTCTTCCAATCGCAAGGCCAGCACTTCCGCCGCGCCCAGGCCATACGTCGCCAGGAGCAACAGCATCGCGTAATCGCGTTTGCCTGGCGGTTCGGAGCGTCGGACCGCGTGCAGAATGCGTTTCACATCCTGCCACGGCAACGTTCGTGGCGGCCTTTCGGAGACGCGAAATCTCGGCGCCATCACACCGCTCGCCAGATCCGTCCGCAGCCGTCCTGTCGTGTGCAGAAACCTTAGGAACGCTCGCAGCGAACTGCATATGTCGGCGACCCTGGCCTTCGAAAGGCGCTCGGCGCTTTTCCGGATGAACCCGTCGGTGTCAACCAAAGAAACACGATCCAGCATTCGTCGACTGCGCCTCAAATACTGAACGAACCGTTGCACAGTGTCCACGTCCCGCGTCAGAGTGCTCTCAGCAACGCCAGCATGTGCTCGGCGGTACGCGCAATACTCGTTCAATAAAGGAGATAAAGCCAGCGGCTCAGGCTTATCTCTCCAAGCGGGCACAAGCGCGCCCAGAGATCGCAGTGCACATGCCCAAGCGTGGATAGCGTTCCGTGCGGACTCCCGACTGCTCCGGGCGCACTGTCTTCCGTTCATGCGAGGACCCACATAATACCGGACGAAGTCGAGCGCTCCTGCCGACGACAGTTGATCTGCCTCGATCAGTTTCCGCTGGTCGCAGTAAGTCTTAAAGCGGCGTACCCAATTGAGATAAACCCGGATCGTGCTCCAAGAAAGATGGCCTCGCCGCCACAGGTCGACTACCGCACGTTCACGGTCATCACGGAATCTCACATCCATGCCATCTTGGACGCACAGATCTTCGGAGAATTATCAAGAGTTGATTACGGTCAAACCCGCTGACGAAGGGCCGGCGGACGATGTTCTGCGGATAACGCCGGAGTCGGGATAATGCGCCTTATCTTGAGCACCGGATAAGGCGCATGCCCGGCGTAAATTCGTTGACGCGGTGAAGGTGAATCGCGAAGACGGCGCGGCCATTCAGATGGTCCTGCGCATGGACGGTTTATTCCTGGTGGACCAGGATGCGCGGGAAAAGCAGATGAACGTCGAGGAGCGCCTGGCAGCGCGGCAGGAACATGCCGTGGTCTGGGCGGAAGAGATTCGTCGGGAGTGCACGAAGCTTGCCGCGACGGTATTGCCGAAGAGCGCACTTGGCAAAGCGATTACCTATACGCTGAACCAATGGCCCAAACTCCGCCGATGTTTGGACTACGGGGAAGTGGAGTTGTCCAATAACCTGGCCGAAAACTCGATGCGTCCAATCGCACTCGGCCGCAAGAACTGGCTACACGTCGGCAGCACCAAAGCCGGACCCAAGGTTGCGGCGGTTCTATCGATCGTAGAATCCTGTCGCCGGCTGCGAGTGCCGGTCAAGGACTACCTGCTGGATATCCTGCCTGGCCTCGATTCTCGTAAAGTCCCCGAAGTCGCCCAGCTTACGCCCAGTCGCTGGTCAGCGGCCCGTAACTAATCCCCCCTGGCTTCGCCGTACGCTTACACTGCTGATATGTTTGATATGGTCCACGCCAAAGCGTACAATTAGGATTCTGGAATGCTGAAGGAGGTGTGCGTGGCAGACGAGCAGCTGACGGATGATGCTGAGATCCTGGCACTGATCATCTCGGCGCTAAGACGGCTAGACCCAGATGCGCGTAAGCGGATCTACCAGACTATTGGAACGTTCTTCCAACTGGAGGCTGTACCGTCAACGGCGCACCCCAACCTGGTTGACCTGAAAAGCAGCCCCTCTGGAACAGAGGTATTGCATCCGATGTCGAACGCCTCGTCCACGTTCTCCGGGGACCGCAGACCGACACCAAAACAATTCTTGAACGAAAAGCTGCCTCGCACAGACGTTGATCGGGTAGCTTGCTTGGCGTTTTACCTGACCCACTATCGCGACACGCCTGAATTCACAACGCTCGATATCAGCAAGCTGAACACCGAGGCGGCTCAGCGCAAGCTCACGAACGCAACAGTAGCCGTAAACAATGCTTCACAGTACGGATACCTGGTTCCGGCGGCGAAGGGCATGAAACAGATCAGCGCCGGTGGGGAGAGGTATGTCCAAGCTCTCCCTGACTACGACGCTGCCAAGGCCGTAATGGCGTCTGCCAGACCGCGGTGGAAGGCCAAACGGGCGACTAGTGCGAAGCCATGACTCGACATTGGAGATTTGATTAATGGCAGTCAGGCGGCGGCATAGCTCCAAACGAATAGCAATTTTCAATCACAAGGGTGGCGTAGGAAAGACTACCCTCACATTGAACATCGCTGCGGCGGTAGCGGCGCTCGGCAAGCAGGTCCTCCTCGTCGATTCGGACCCTCAGTGCAATCTTACATCCTACCTTCTTGAAGATAAGGTGGTTGACAACCTACTTGATCATTCTGATGGAGACGATGGAGAGACCTTGTGGTCAGCGGTGAAGCCAATTGTTGAGGCATCAGGTGATGTTCGAACTATTGCACCCAAAGAGCTGAGCGTAGATAACCTTTTCCTCTTACCCGGCGATATCCGCCTTAGCGATTTCGAATCTGAACTGAACCAGCTCTGGGCGGACTGTATGCAGCGAAAAGTCAAGGGGTTTCGCGGCACTTCCGCTTTGAGCGCGGTCGTAAATGACACGGCCGAGGCTCTGGATATCGACTTTGTATTCTTCGATTCTGGACCTAACATTGGGCCGCTGAACCGCAGTATCTTGTTGGACTGCGACTATTTGATCATCCCAGCCGCGTGTGATGTCTTTTCAGTACGCGCCCTCAAGACACTCGGTCACACGCTTGCGACATGGATCCAGGATTGGCAAACCATCCTGGCGCTCGCGCCGGATCAGGTTTACGCCATACCTGGACGCCCAACCGTGATGGGCTATATACCTCAGCGCTTTCGTGTATATAGGGGTAGCCCTGCTAGTGTGCAGGCGAAATATCTCTATCAGATTGAGCGACATGTCAAGAGCGACATTGTTGCAGTGCTGCGAAAGATCGATACCGCACTAGCTGATGCCGCCCCTTCCCAACTACTAATTGGTGAAGTTAAAGACTTCGGTACGCTTGTCACCCATTCTCAAGAGCAGGGTGTTCCGATTAACGAAGTCGATTCGGGGACTCCCGACCAGCGAGCAGAAGCGAAGACGACGTTTGCAAGCATTGCGAAGAAGATCGTTCAGCGAACTGGACGGAGAAAGGCCGATGAAAGCACTTAACCGACAAGATCGTGCTTTGATCGAAGACTTGGTTCAGCACGCCAAGACGAACGAAAAGTTGTTCTCCACATTGTTGAGCAATCTGCTCACAACGTTCTCATCCGATGACGAGTTAATGCAGTACGTCCATTCCATGAAGATGAGAATCAAAGACCCAGCTCACCTCCGAGATAAGCTAATTCGCAAATGGCACGAGGCGAACGCACGCGGCAAGAAGTTTACCATAAACAAGAATAACCTCTTCGTTAAGGTGAACGATCTGGCGGGCTTCAGAATTCTGCACTTGTATACAAGGCAGTTTCAACGAATCGATGAGTGTCTTCAGCGGATCTTTGGAGAGCAGTTTTACCGCGTTATCGAAGGGCCATCGGCGAGAACATGGGATGACGAATCTCGGGAGTATTTTAGGAGCATAAACACCCGCTTCATCAAGAGCGCAACGCTGTATACAAGTGTCCACTACGTCATTGCCCCAAACCAAAGGACCAAGTGCAGTTGCGAAATACAAGTCCGCACGTTAGCTGAAGAGCTGTGGGGAGAGGTTGATCACACGCTGAATTACCCCCATGCCTCACAGAGCCTTTCTTGTAAGGAGCAGATCAAGGTTTTGGCTCGCGTAACATCCAGTTGTACACGGCTGGTGGATTCCATATTTCTATCCCACCATGACCATGAGGACACTGGCCGGAAGAAGCGGAAGCAAAAGACTCAATGACTCATCGGCCAGACGGCCTTTCGCCGCCCCCACCTGCCCCCTTGCTGCTACGTAACCTGCATATTATGAATCACTTGCGGGAATCATTTCCTACCTTGACACGGTAGAGGTCTGCAGTTCGAGTCTGCACAGGCCCACCATATTTTGGCTCTACGCCAACAACGGGCTCTGGCTCTACGCCAACAGGCTCTACGACAACAACGGGGGACCAACCCCGAAATCCCAGAACATCTAAGAACATAACACCTTCACCCGTTGCCGCTAGTTTTCGAAGTTGCCTGCCACGAGATGCTGGCGGAACTGGAAGCCGCCATCTTCGGGGGCACGGGCGCTGCGCCGCATTCCGAAGTTGAGATGGCGGCCCGGAGGCGACGGCCGTTTAGACCCGGTATTTCGAAGGCTCCGCGTTTCGCATGGGCGAGCCCGGCTAGCCGCAAGCCTCCCTACAACTACGCCGGGACCAGGAACTCAGAATGTCGCGACCGGGTTTACCGGGCTGCCAGTCGCCCCGGGAATGCGCATCGGATTGATGGTCAGCAGGAAGGTCCATCTGCGGAGCCGGGCGCATTCTTCGCTGAGCGCTTCCAGGTTGGCATTGTCGAGCACAGGAGTGCCGAGACACCTCAGCAGAACGAGATGCACCGGCTGAACAATGCCTTCGATTTGAGATGGCATCACATCCTGGTCGACGTCGTCGCCAACCAGCGCCACACCGCGCTCTTTGAGCCACTTCGTGGCCGAGACGTAGAGCCCGGGCGACGTCCGGCCAACATCGAGCGGCCCCTTCTCTTTCACGCGCACCCAGCGCCCAGTGCGAAACAGAAACGCATCGCCTGGCTCCAGGCGGACCCCAACCTTCTTCTCCCAGGCTTCCAGGTCCTCGGCGTAGATCGGCTCCTCGTCGCCCAAATAGGGAACCCCCTTCAGCCTTGGCATGTCGAACAACACGCCACGCGTGAAGATGCCGTTTTTGAACGCGGTCACATCGTTCCTGGTTGTCCCGCGGTCTGTGTAGCTCGACAGGGGATGACCATTGAACATCCGGCCGTCGTAATGGAGGTGGCTGAGCGCATCGATGTGGGTCGTGGCAGCGCCGTGATACGACACAGCGATAGTATCCGTTTGGAACGCCATGCCACTGCGCGGTTCGACGCCGGGAGGCCGCGCCGTGAGACTCCAGGTGGTGCGGGGCCCCGCTGGTTGAGCGCCGCCTCGTTGCCCGCCCGGCAGCATCGACGGGAGTGGGCCGCCCGTCGGACCCTCTTTGGGCAGATCCGCATCAAGCTCCAGGGAAATGCTGACGCCCTCGCGCACCAGGGCCGCGGCGGCTTTGCGTTTTCCTGGTGTGATCAGGTTGAGGGTTCCGGCCGAGGCGTCGTCTCCCCACCTGCCCCAGTTGGACAGCTCGGCCATCAGCCGTTCCACATCCGCCTTGCTCATATTCCTGGGGTACTTCTCCGTTTGAGCCGTCCCCCGCCGGGAAAACGCAAAGCCGCCGGCAGCGGCCATCGCAGTTCTACGTGTGAATCGGTGCAAACCTACCTCCCAGACAATCAAGCCGTGGCGGATTATATCACGCGCAATCCATGAAATTGCTTGCGAGTTTGAGCAGATTGAACTAAACTCCACTTCGAAATGCACGGGCCGGGTAAACCGCGGCCAGGAGACTCGATGACTGCCGATGAGAGGGTGCCGTTTTCCGTTGTGCTGATGATTCTCTGCTTCGCCGGATCTCTGCGCGGGGCCGAGGTGAAGCGCGTAAACGCAGTTACTGCCGGCGAGTTTCTGGTGGACCCGCCCACCCTGATCAATCTCGGCTTCGAGTGGATGATCGCCGGCGACGAGAATCGCAATGCTGCGGTTCAAGTTTCGTACCGGAAGAAAGGCGACTCCCAATGGAAGCAGGCGCTTCCTCTCCTGCGGCTGCAGAACGAAGAGATTTACCAGGGCGATCGGATGGACGTCGTATCGCCCAATATGTTCGCCGGCAGCATCCTGGATCTCGAACCGGATACCGAGTACGAGGCCCAATTTGTCATGACCGACCCGGACGGAGTGAAGGGTGCGGCGCGCAAAACGGTCACCGTCAGAACCCGCCCAGAACCAAAACCCTTCGCCGGCGGCAAGGTGTACCATGTCTACCCGCATGGCTACAAAGGCGCAAAACAAGAACCCGCCTTCGAAGGGCTTTTGTGCGCCTATTACCTGACTTGCGCCGGCACGGACTGGGCCACCGCGTCGCGGCCGCGCGTCAAGCCCGGCGACACGATTTTGGTACATGCAGGTTTATATAAGTACAACCGCAACATCTATACCAACGACTTGTCGATCAGCACGGTTCCTTTCGACGGCACCTACTATCTGACGGCCAGCGGCACGCCCGATAAGCCGATTGCGATCAAAGCGGCGGGCGACGGTGAGGCGATCTTCGATGGTGCCGGCGCATTCGCTCTTTTCGATCTGAAAGCTGGAAACTACACCTACTTTGAAGGCCTTACCATTCGCAATGCGGAGGTTGCATTTTGGGCCGGCACTCAGTTCATCACCGGATCCAAAGGCCTTACCGTGAAGCATTGCCGCATCGAAGATGTCGGAATGGGGGTATACAGCAACTTCTCGGGATCGAAGGATTTCTATATCGCGGATAACTACATCATCGGCCGCAACGATCCGAATCACATGATCGGATGGTCGGGAAACTTCTGGGAGCAGTTTGCGGGGACAGAGGGCCAGGTGTTTCCTCCGAAAATGGCTTCTTATATCGCAGTGAAGATTTACGGTTCCGGCCACGTTGTCGCGTATAACTACGTAGCGAATTTCCATGATGGCATCGATGTGGAAACTTATGGCAATCCCGACGGATCGTCAGCTATCGACGGGCCTAAGTACCCTCCCAAAGAGTATTGGGACCGCCGCCCGGTTTCGATCGACTTCTACAACAACTACATGACGAACTTCCACGACAACCCCTTCGAGATCGATGGAAGTATGCACAATATACGGGTGATGCGGAACATGATGGTCAACTCCGCCTCGCAGCCCTTCTGCAACCAGCCTGCGCTGGGCGGTCCGGTCTATTGGATCCGGAACATTGCCTATAACGCGCCGGGCGGCGCGGCGCGGCTCTCGGGGGGATCGGGAATCTTCTTCTATAACAATACGATCTTCTCCGAAGTGGCCGGCGGGACCACGTCCAATACGCACTGGCGCAACAATCTGGTCCTCGCTCAGAACTCGATTGTCGGCTTCGGCGGCGGTGGCAGAGGAGGCAGAGGAGCCGCCGGCGGCGGCGGAGCGACCGATGGAGAAACCGGCCCTGGCAGAGGACCCGCCGGAAGGGGCGGAGCGGGTGCCGTAAGCAATCCGGGTGCTTCGGCGGTGGTCTTCGGCTTCAGCACTTACACCAACTACACGTCTTCCGATTACAACGGCTTCCGGCCAAATTCAGGCGCTCCGTACGCCTTTGAATGGAACTCGCCGCCCGCAACGGTCGTGGCCGATTACAGTCGCCGCGGCCACAACGCCACTCTCGAAACCCGCCGGTTTAAGGCGCTGGATGAATACCAGAAGGCAACCGGACAGGACCAGCACAGCATCCTGGTGGATTACGATTCTTTCGTCAACGTGCCGAAACTCGATGGGCGCGATGTGAAGACCGTGCAAAGGCTCTACAAGGCAGGCGATTACGATTTCCGGCTCAAACCCAACTCGCCGGCGATAGACCGCGGCGTGGCGCTGCCGAACGTCACGGACGGATATTCCGGCAAGGCTCCGGACCTGGGAGCGATTGAACTCGGGCAGGAAGCGTCTCACTATGGTCCGCGGCAGTAGGCGCATGCCACGTCATCCTTTTCTGGGTCTTGTAATAATCCGGTCTTGTGATAACATCGAACGGAATTTGGGGTGCCGGAAACGTTAACTGGGTTTGGTGCGGGTATCTAACCCGCTCAGGTCAGCTCGCCGTCGGATCAGTTCTATACTGTCCTGTCGCGACTCGGAGGAGACGAATGAAACTTCCACACAAATTCGCGGCCCTGTTGCCGGTGCTGTGGGCAATCCTATTCACGGTTCCTGGCAGAGGTGCCGATACCCAAAGCGACCTGCTGAAGAAGAGCGGCGTCATCGATCGTCTCTTCAAGCAGACGGGCGTCTACAACGCTTCAAAAACGGGTAAGACACCGGGTTTTGTAGTCGATCCCGGATGGCCCCAACCGCTGCCGAATCAATGGCTGTTCGGGCAGATCGGCGGATTGTACGTCGACCGGCACGACCACGTCTGGGTCTACAATCGTCCGCGAACAATGACGGCCGACGAGGCCGGCCTCGAAGGCGCATTGCCGGGCGTGAAAGACGCAAACGGCGACCCGGTCAATGGGATTGGACAGGCTCGCGTGTACGGTCCGATTGCCGACTGCTGCAAAGCGGCTCCTTCGGTGCTGGAATTCGATGCAGATGGTAAGCTCCTGCGCGCGTGGGGCGGTCCTTCCGATCCCGGCTTTATCGGCGGCAAATGCAAGGTGGAAGCCGGCTGCATCTGGCCGAACAGCGAACACGGCATTTATGTGGATCAGGAAGACAATGTATGGATCTCCGGGAACGGCAGGGGCGGAGGAGGGCGGGGTAACACTCAGGGCAATGCTCCGGCGGGACGAGGCGGCGGCCGTGGCGACACGCCGTGGACGACCAATCTACAGGGCGGGGACGGCTTTCTCTTGAAATTCGATATGAACGGCAACTTCAAGATGCGAGTCGGGGGAACGCCACTGGGGCCGAACAGCAACGATATGAAGGGCGGCGTCAATGGCACGCCTCTGTTCTACCTGGCCACCGATATGGTGCGGGATCCCAAGACGAACCGGCTTTATGTCTCAGACGGCTACGGCAATCGCCACGTGCTCATCGTGGACGCCACGACTGGCCAGTATATCGGCCACTTTGGAGCGTATGGGAATAATCCGGTGGACGACGACGCCGCGCGCGCCGCCGGCCCCTGGATGGCCGACTATTCAAAGAACAACCTCAGGCCCGCCTTCTTCCGCAATCCCGTGCACTGCGTAAAGCTCGCCGCCGACGGCAAGCTTTACGTCTGCGACCGCGGGAACAACCGCATTCAAGTGTTCGATACAAACTCTCCCGCTCTTGGCAAGCCGTGCACCAACCCGAAGGGCGACCCCGGTCAATGCGGCTTCCTCGGCGAACAATTGATCAGCGAGCACACCAACACATCCATACCGGGAACCGCGGTTTCCATGAGTTTCTCCACGGATAAAACGCAGAGCTGCCTTTATGTTGGAGATAACTCCAACATGACCATTTACGTCCTCAACCGGAGTAACTTGCAGGAGTTGGGGCGGCTCGGGCGAAGCGGACGGATGGCCGGCGAATTTCACTGGCTTCACCAAGTGAGCGTCGATAGCTCGGGCAACATCTACACCGCGGAGGTCGACACGGGAAAGCGCATTCAAAAGTTCCTTCGCTACGGGAGCGATGGGTGCGGCGGCACCGGGTCGTCGAAGGTCGGTGGCGTGCCAAACGCGCAGTAAAGGAATAGACGAGATGAGGAAGAAGGAACTGACGCGGCGCCGGGCACTGGCCGGTTTGGGGTCGCTAGCGTCCACTGCTTTTGCGGGCCCGGACGAACCGCAACCGGCAGACGGGGCTGCATTGCGGGTCGCGCCGCGGGAAGAACTCGTAAACGTCCTGGAGTTTGAAAGCGTCGCCGCGCAGATGCTCGCGCCCGCCGTCTTCTCCGAAATATCCGGCAGCGACCGCGCGTATTTCGACCGGATCACGCTCCGGCCTCGAATGATGGTCCCCACCACCAAGCTCGACCTGACTACGGAACTGTTCGGCGAGAAGTTGTTCGCGCCAATTATTGCCGGCCCGATGGCTCGGCTGCGGACTTATCATCCCGACAGCGAAGTGGCGGTGGCGCGTGGGGCGACGGCGGCGAAGGCGCTGATGATCGCCAGCAGCCAATCCAGCGACCCTATTGAGAGAATCGCCGCCGAAGCAAAGGCCGGCCTTTGGTATCAGGTGTTCCCCGAGGGGGAGACTAGCGCTATTCAGGCGCAGATCAAGCAGGCTGTTAGAGCGGGAGCGAAAGCCATTTGCCTCACGGTTGGCGCGCCTTACCGGAACGGGAAGCGCAACGCACAGGGGACACGGGCCGCGGCGCCGGTTCTGAACTGGAGCGTCGTCGACCAGATCCGGCAAGGATTATCCGTGCCCTTCATCTTGAAGGGAATCATGACTGCCGAGGAAGCCGACGCTGCCGTGAAGCGAGGGGTCCAAGGAATCGTGGTTTCCAATTACGGCGGGATACTGGCGCCAGGATTGGCGCCGCCACTCGAGATGCTCTCGGGCGTGGTGGATGCCGTCGGCAGGCGCGTCCCGGTGCTGATCGATGGGAACTTTCGAAGGGGATCCGATATGTTCAAGGCGCTGGCGCTTGGCGCCAGCGCGGTCTTGGTGGGCCGTCCGGTAGTATGGGGGCTGGCTGCCTACGGCGCCGAGGGAGTTCAATCCGTTCTGGAAATGCTCCAGACCGAGCTTGCCCGCGATATGGCGCAATGCGGCAAGCCCAATCTGAAGACACTCGATGCC
Organism: Candidatus Solibacter sp.; assembly: GCA_039934035.1. GTDB lineage: Bacteria > Acidobacteriota > Terriglobia > Bryobacterales > Bryobacteraceae > Solibacter. The sequence goes on from JBDTMZ010000065.1 coordinate 39,075, forward strand.
ACAGTGCTGAAGGTCCACGAAGCTTAAGGCGATTGGCAAGCATGACTCTAAGTCGGCGAAGGGGTGACTGACCGGGATGAAACAATCGGAAAAAGTGAATAGAAGGCGCCTGCTGGCTGGCTTGGGGGCAGCCGCCGCCTCGCCCCTGCTCGCCCAGGAGGACCCCTACCGGGATCACAGCCGCGTCCCCGGAATCGACGAACTCTCGAAGACGCTCGATTTCGAAGAAGTGTTTCACACCAAGGCTGGACGAGAGGTCTACAATTACACAGCCTACGGCTCGGAGGGTGAGTTCACGTTGCACCGTAATCGCCAGTCGTTCGGATGGGTGGAGTTGGTTCCGAGAGGCATCGCCGATATCAGTTCGATTGACACAGCTACGGAAGTGCTCGGCACGAAAATGGCTTTTCCGATCATGCTCTCGCCGACTTCCGGCCACGCCGCGCTCGATCCGGATGGGGAGATCGCGACCCACAAGGGCGCGACCGCGGCGGCGAACACACCGTACATCGTGAGTGGCGCCTCCAGCCTGCCGTTCGCCAAAATCGCGTCGGCGGCGGAGGGGCCCGTCTGGTATCAGCTCTACGCGGTGGAGGCCTTGGACGATTCACGCGCTCTTGTGGAGACCGCCCAGACTGCCGGATGCAAGGCGATCGTCATGACGGTGGATCAGCAGTCGAGCTACTATGAGCGTCCCCTGCACGACCGCAATCTTAGTCCGTCGCCACGCGGACGTGGCCGGCCGGCCGCCAGACCCTCCAATCCATATCGCATTTCCGACCGCAGGCTTTGGTACTCGTGGAAATTCGTCGAGCAGATCCGGCCCTTCATCAAGGTACCCTTCCTGGCGAAGGGGATTTTGACGCCGGAGGACGCAAAGCTCGCAACCGAACATGGATTCGATGGAGTCTATGTATCCAATCACGGCGGGCGCTCGCTGGATTACGCGCCGTCGACTCTGGAGGTATTGCCTGAAATCGTCGACGCGGTCGGCGGCCGCGCGCCGGTCTTGATCGACAGCGGGTTCCGAACCGGCTCGGACATCCTGAAGGCCCTCGCGCTGGGAGCGAAAGCGGTTTGTATCGGGCGCGCGGCGCGGTGGGGATTGGGAAGCTTCGGCGCCCCGGGAGTTCAGCGCGTTCTGGAAATCCTGCAGAACGAACTGGTGCTCGCCATGGCGCAGACCGGCCGGCCGTCGCTTAAGGCAATCGATCGGACCCTGGTGAAGACTCACTTTCGTTAGAACTCTGGACTGCGGAAAGTACTTATGCCTGCCAACAGGATGATATCCGCTTCTTGGCTCTTGAGAGCGACTCTTACCATTTTCCTGGCTGCCGTCCCGACAGAGATTGCAGCTCAGGATACGGGCGGAAACCAGCCGGAAGGGCCCGTGCAGCCGATTCCATTTAGTCACAAGACTCATGTTTCGAACCGGGTTGCCTGCAAGGATTGCCACACCAATCCGGCTCCCGGCGAAGCCATGCTCATTCCGAATGCGGATCGGTGCATGGTTTGTCACTCAGCGGTGAAGAAAGACAGTCCCGCCATTCAGAAAGTGGCGGAGTATCAAAGCCGCAAGGAACCGATCCCCTGGAAACGGGTTTACACTCTGCCGGATTTTGTCGATTTCAGCCACAAGACGCATTTGGAAAGCGGAAAGGCCACTTGCGAGGATTGCCACGGTCAGGTAAGCGAGTTAACCGTCATGCGCAAGCTCAAGCCGGCGAATATGGCGTTCTGCGTCGACTGTCATCGCACCAATCAAGCGCCTAACACATGCAAGTCCTGTCACGACGAGCAGTAAGCCGTGGTTGCTGTTCGCGTCTCCGTCGGCCGACCGCCAGCGGTCAGGATTTCGTGAATAGTGGACAATATACGCCCGAGACCGCGCGCGCGAAAAGGGACGCATGGAGTGCGGCAACTTCGTAGTAAATCTTGGCGCCCAATCCTCTTCTCGTAAGAATCAATTGCTGTTTTGTCATTCCATTTTAGTCTAGCTGGTCTCCATGGGCCGAGCGCGCAGCAGGAGGTGCTGCAGACGCGGCAGCGGCCCACTGCAGGGATGCAGCCGCCTGCGGTGTGGAGGTCTCAGATACCTAAAATCCTCCTGGTCGCCTCCTGCTCCCAGGTGGCCGCCAGTGGAACTCGCCCAAAATGTTCAGAAGCGGAGACGCACATTCAGGACCACTTCGCGCGGCGGATAAGTCCCGGTCCCGATAGTCCCGAAGGTGTCGCTGTTTCCCATTCCAGCCTGGAGACCCAGCGAGGGATTCGGAGTTACCGTCGTATTGCCAAGGGAGCCGCTGTAGACACCGCTCAGTTGGGTTGCGTTCAGCAGGTTGGAGGCCTCAGCCGATAGTTCGAGGGACATTTTCTCGCGGAGCTTCAGGTTGCGGCGCAGGCTCAAGTCGAGGTTGAATCGCCCGGGGCCCCGGAAATCGCCGAAGGTGGGAGCCGCCGAACCGACCCAATTCTGAGCTGCGCCGAAGCGTCCGTTGGGCAAAGGGACATACCGCCCTTGCCATGCGCCCGTGTAGTACTTGAGGAAGGTGTTCTTGTTGGGCTTGATGATGCGCCCGTTGGGTAGCGTGACCAGCGTATTGCCGTCGTACCACTTTTGCAATTCTTTGGGCACTTCGAGCGAAACGCCGGCGACCCGGTCAGGCCGGGCGATAAGAGCTCCGTCGGTGGCGCCGCTGATGACGATCGGGAAGCCGCTCTGCACGGTCAGAGTCGAACCCGTTTGCCACCCGCTGATCAGGTACTGCACCACGCGATTCTTGACATTGAGGGGCTTGCCGGCCCCAAACGGGAGCTCATAAACGAAGATTCCATTCATACGGTGCTTGAGATCGCTACCGCCGAGTTTGAGGTTGTTGTTCAGGTTCTTGATGTCGAGCCCGCCTCCGCCCAGGCTGCCGCCCGGATTGCCCAACAGCGCGTCCTCCATGTTGTTGGTGACGTCGAGTTCCTTAGCGAAAGTGTAATTGACGTCCATCAGGAAGCCGCGCGCGAAGGCATGATTCAGTCGAGCCTGGAACGAATTCCAGTGGGCGAAGCCTCTGGACATGCTCATGGAATTGCCGATCAGCAGGGGGTACGGATAGTAAGTACTCTGGCGGGCGATGGTGGCCGCACCCAGGGCTCCTGCAAACTTATACAGGGTACCATCGGTGGGCTGGTAGGGGTTGGTGATTAACTCGGTCGCGGGGTTCAGAGTCAGATTGCTGGCGACGTAAGAGGCCGCCCAGCCATTGGTCAGGTCCGCGGGCAGTAGTTGGTTGTTCTGGATCGGGAAAGCGCGGTAATACAGATTGCGGCTCTTGGAACCGCTATAGCCGATAGATCCGAACCACGTATTGCTGATCCGCTTTTCGATGAAGAAGTTGAACTGATCGGCGCGGCCGTTTTTGAAATGCCGGTCGAAGTACGTGTTGCCCGTCCCGTAGACCACCGGCGCGGTGGCGTCCGCGTTCACGGCAATCGCTATGGGAGAGTCCTGCTGCATATGGAAGGCCGGGACTCCGTTGGGGTTCGGGCCGTAGGGCTGGTTGAGAGTGCCGCTTGAGAAGGTGCTGGCGCCGTAATCGAGCGGACTTTCGAAATAGCCGGAATTGCTGGGAAGGTAGCTGATTCCAAACCCGCCGCGCAGAACCAGGTTACTCGTCGCCTGATAGGCGAAGCCGAGGCGCGGGCCGACGTTGTCGTACGTCCTGTCCCAGAGGTCGCGGCTGTACCCCTTGGTGCCGGCGAAAGCGATCGCGCCCTTATAGCCGTAGGGGTTGGTCCCTTGCAGATCCTCGGCGGAGATGCGGTTGTAGCGCTCCGAGGGCCCGGGCTGCAAATCCCAGCGGAATCCCAGATTGACGGTCAGCTTGTTGGTGGCGCGCCAGTCGTTTTGCGTATAGAACGCCATGTATTTCTGCGACAGCGCCATCGCCACATTGCGCCCCTGGGCGATTGACCATCCCGGCGTGGCAAGGAAGTAGCGCGCGTTGGTAATGCCCTTCTGGACGTTCAACGTGTTCAGCGCGGAGGAAGTGCCATCCGCCGTGGTGTATTGGAAGTTGAAGTTGCCGCCGGCGCCGCTTGGGTACGATGCCGAAATCTCCACGGGGTCGATGTAATTGGACAGCAGATTGCGCATGTCCGTCCCGAATTTGTGCGTCCAGCGGCCGCGCAGTTTGGTCACGCTAAGCGTGAAGCTGTGCCCCGACTGGTTGGAATGGTTCTTGGCATTGCCGCCGTCGGTAACGGGCAGGACAGGGGCGGAGCCGAAGATGGAGAACAACGGGTAGAGATTCCGCGGCATGCCGAACTTGTCGTAAAGTGCCTGGTCCCAGCCCGAGGTGTTCCCCCGTAAGACCGCGGCTTCGATGCGGCTAATCCCATACCGGAAATCGAGGATCAGCGAGGGGCTCAGCACGATGGTGTCGCCAATCTGCCCGTACGTGTTGTGGTCGCTGGTGATGGAGACGGCGCTGTTCACCGGATCCTTGCCCCACGGACGCGGCTGGATATTGGCGTCGTGGGTGATGCCGCCGCTGAAATAGAGGGATTGCTTGCCGCGCCGGTAGTCCACGCGATTATTCGAATTGTGCCGCCGAATGGTCTGCAGCACGCGCGAATAGTAGTTGTTGGTGTTGAACACATCGTCCGGGGTGCGGTTGGGCGCCGGGTATCCCGAGATGCTGTTTTGGTGCCATGCCTGGGCATACTGGCTGCCGGGGTATTTGGACAGATCGGCGTTCGGGATCAGGGCGCGCTGGTAGAGATCGGCGTTGATCTTGGTAACGTTGTACGGATCGTAGATCTGCACGGGAACGCCGATGCCGGCCTCATTGCGGATCAGTGTCTGGCTGAAATTACCCTGTGCTTCGAGCGGCGTGAGGATGGTGGAAAGCTGGTCGACACTGCGGTTGAATCGCAGGTAGTGATAGCTGGCAAAGAAGAAGAGCTTGTCCTTGAGAATGGGTCCGCCCACAGCGCCACCCATTTCGTTCACTTTGAAGGGAGGGCGGGGCACGCCGAGAGGCTGCTGCGCCGAGTAGTTGGCTTTGTTCCCCATGGAGTTGGCCATCAAAAAATCGTTGCGCAGTTTGTAGTCGGCCTGGCCGTGATACTGGTTGGTGCCGGACTTGGTGTTCATCTGCACGATGCCTTGCCCGTGGCCGTACTGCGCGCTGAAATCGTTGGAAATCACCTTGACCTCGGCCAGCCCTTCGGTGTTCGGCGTCACTGATACTTCGTTGTAGCCGCCGCCCATCACGGGCAGCCCGTCGAGTTGAAAGTCGTTGGTATAGGCGCGACCGCCATTGATTCCGATCGCATTCCACTCTTTGCGTCCGTGCACACCGATACCAAACGAATTAGCGGTGGTGGTTTCCGTGGTGGCCACCCGGGGCTGCACACCTGCTTGCAGAAAGGCGTAGTAGAGGGGATTGGAGGTTGGATTCGGCAGAATATCGATCGCCTTTGAGTCAATCGAGCCTTGCACCGTGCTGCTGTCGGTCTGGATGGACACCGCTTGCGCAGCGACTTCCACCGCGGTGCCAAGGGTAGCAAGCTTCAAGTGAGCATCCGAACGGACGGTCTGGCCGCTGCCAATCTCCAGCCCGGTCAGCTTGTAATCGGCGAACCCCGGCGCCGTGATGGCGATGTTGTACTTGCCCGTCGGGAGGTAGGGCACCGTGAAGAAGCCGGCGTCCGTCGTCTTGCTTGAATTCGTGATTGCGGTTTGTTGCTCAGTCACGGTTACCTGAGCGCCGACGATCACAGCGCCGCTGGCATCGGTGACGACTCCGGTAATGGTCGAAGAGCGGATCTGGCAGTAAGCCGGACCCCCGGTAAAAAGCGCCGTCAAGAAGACGGCCCAAGTTGCTCGTTTGAACATGGTTCCCCCCCTTTTTGTGTGAGCTCATGACCAAGGCGGCAACGCCTCGACAGCCCTACTGGAGGCCTCGGCGGTGAGCCGCAGCTCAGTGTCCCCCATTTGCCTGGCGGCCGCGCGCAACTTCCCTCATCAGGCTCGGCCGAAAAACCCTGTAAACGGGGCCCAGTCTATATCGTGACCTCTATGTTGTCAAGAGCGCTACCACCAATGTGGCGAAACAGACACCCATGAGAGGTGGACATGAACGCGCGTAAGCAGTATTTAGAGGAACTCGGCAAGGAGTATGGCTGGGTCATGAGAAGAAGCGGGGTCGATTGCTGGATGAGGCGGAGAGGCGGAGAAGCGGACGGGGATGAACCGGAGGTATCTGATCCGGATCTTTCAAGCCTGACCCCGTCAATAGGACATTTCTACTTGGCACAATTGGGACATTCTCATTTGGCAGCGACAGGCTCAATTCAGGACCAGCCTACCGGAGACCGGCTGGTGTATAATCCCCCCGAGATCGTCTCAACGCCATTAGCTCAAAGGAGGTCCAGTATGTTCTTTCGATCGTGGATGCCACTTGTATTGGCGGGTCTCGTTGCCATTACCGGCGTAAAGGCCGCCAACGCGCGTGAACTACACGTTTCCACTAAAGGGCAAAGACAGGCTTCAGGGACCGTGAATGATCCCCTTTCTTCCATCAACCAGGCGGCATTTGTGGCTCAGCCGGGCGATACGATTATCGTTCACGAGGGAACATATCGGGAGTACGTGAAGCCGCCGCGCGGGGGCACTGGCGAAAACAACCGCATCACCTATCGCGCGGCGCCCGGCGAAGAAGTCGTCATAAAAGGTTCCGAGCGAATCACCACATGGCAGTCCGAAAGTGAGGGAGTCTGGAAAGTCCAGCTGCCCTACGATTTTTTTGGCGACTACAATCCTTATTACCTGAAACTCGACGGTGGCTGGTTGAATTACGGTAAATGGCACCATCGCGGAGACGTCTATCTCAACCAGGAAGCTTTTTATGAAAAAGAAACGGTCGAGGAAGTTCATAAGGCGCCAAACAGTTGGCATTGCCGCGTAGAAGACGGCGTTACGACGATTCGCGCCAACTTCGGCAAGGCGGATCCAAACACCCAATTGGCTGAGATCAACGTTCGGGAATCAATCTTCTTTCCGCCAACTCACGGTTTGAACTACATCACCGTTGACGGATTCACCCTCATGCATTCGGCCGAGAACTGGCAACCCCCACGGCTCGAGCTTCAGGTAGGAGCCATCGGGACGCGGATGGGCAAGCATTGGATCATCCAGAATTTGACGATAGTCAACGCCCGTTGCGTCGGCATCATGCTCGGTCATGCGCGCGGAGGATATGGTTCAGATGATGACATTATCGCCACCGATGGAGGTATTGAGGCCTTCGGCGACCATATCGTGCGCAACAACGTTATCAGGCGGTGCGGACAGGCGGGTATCGCCGGCCAGAAAGGGGCGACGCGAAGCCTCATTACCGGGAATCTTGTCGAAGACACCAACTACCGCCGGGAGTTTGGCGGCTGGGAGACCGCGGGGATCAAATTCCATAACTCTGTCGATGTTGTCATCAGCAACAATCTGATCCGCGGCGTCCGTCACCAGGAGCAGGCCGCTTACGGCATCTGGATTGACATGGCCAATCAGGGGATAAGGATCACCGGAAATATCATTTATGACACTGAGGCCGAGGCGATCTTTATGGAAAGAGATCACGGTCCCAGTCTGATCGATAACAACATCATCATCGGACAGGGATTCAAAGCTACTTCTGAATCCAACATATACGCCCATAACCTGTGCGTGGACTGCAGATACAACTCCAGTATCGAGCCGCGAGTTCGCCCCCGGTATTACACGCCGCATACCGCGATCATGGCCGGCCAAGCAGTCTGCGATGCCCAGAACGATAAATGGTTCAATAATATCTTTGTCGGAAAGGGGCTCGAAACCGTCAAAGCGGCAGCAGGGTCTACGCCGGCCTATGCATCCGATTACAATGTGTTCCTCGAAGGCGCGAAGAAAGGTTTTTGGCGCGGCGACGAGCACAGCGTTGCAGATCCTTTCGTGGCGAATGTTACCAGGCAAGATTCGCCCCTCGGAGTCAGGATTACGTTCAACGTGAATGACGCGCCGTTCAAGGTGAAAGGACCGATAGTCAATGCCGCCCTGGTCGGTGTCTATCCGGTGGTCAAGCAAACCATCGAGGATCGGTTCGGCAAGCCCATTACGGTGGATACGGATATAAACGGCCGGAAATTTGGAGAACCTCTCCCCGGCCCGCTTTCCGATTTGAAGCGCGGCCTCAACACGGTCGTTTGGTCGTATTCCAGGCTGAAATAGGCGGGAAATAGGCGCAAAACGATCAATCACCGCACGGACCTAATCCCGGAAACCAACATTGGTGTCATTTCATTATTCGTAGGCATGCAACCGTAGTCCACTGAAGGCGTTTCCTCCGCTGCTCCTCCGCTGCTCCAGCCCGAGGGGGCCTCGTTGCGGCGCAATTTGGACTGGAATCTCGTCGTTCTCCGGCGGGCTAGAAAGGCTGTTGTCATCGTTGAGCCGCTGCGGCCCCTCGCGCAATGAGTAGCCGTAATTTGCTCCCTTGTGGATGATATCGACCGTTTCCAGGTACGCAGCCCGATCACCAGTGCGATCAGGTGATTGTTCGCCGCGTTCGACGGATCGACGTCCCACGTCAGCCGATGCGGGTTGCGCAGGCCGTAAGACCAGATTTCTTTCCGCGCACCCGGATTTTCGACGCGAACGGATTGTCGTTCGGAATACGGTAACGTCGATTCTCGCTGGATCTTCGTCTGCGCATACCAGATGACCCCAACCACGAGGAGGTACAGAACAGCAATCCCGGCAAGTAGCGCCCGGAACAGACGGAACGCCAGAGATCGCTTTGGACGCGGCATTCCCAATAGGTCCTTTAGTATAGCCACATCCTCATGAGGTCACTCCACCGGCATCACCCATCATTGCCGACTAACCGCTCGGCATCGGCAGTCGGGAATCGGAGCACTCTCCGATAACGGTTGTGAAACGGCGTTACCGATTGACTCGTCACCGAGATGTGTTGTCGCCATCGCGTCTACGAACTCCCGCAAAGCGACACGTGGACCACGCTGGCGTCTATCCGCGAGTCGGGCGCTTCCCGTCAAGGTGACGCGAAAAGCGCAGCAATCCAAGACGCTGACTCGAACGAGGTTCTCGGCCAACTCCTCGTGTGATCTTCGACCCACGGCGGAAGCCAAGTCATCCATACACGCCAAGAACACGGTTTGTGCAGCCGAGTGGCGGTTGCGCCGCGGGAAACCCAGTTGGAGAATGGAAGGTCCACGGGCCGTGCCCATGGTCGTGAAATGCGAGGACCTGTGCACATTCGAAGAACGCTAGCGATCGCCATAGCTATGTGTGCCACCCTGCCACTCTCTGGCCAGGTAGATCCGCTGCGCGCGGAGGCCTACGAGCGACTCGCGGCTACCTCCAAACTCTGGGCGTATATCAAGTACGTACATCCGCGCGTCACTTCGCCAGGCGTCGATTGGGATGCGGCTTTCGTGCGAGTAGCACCTAAGGTGCTGGACGCCAAAACAGAGTCGGAGTTCGCTGCGGCAGTCGCCATCAGCCAGTCCGAGCATAGCGGGCTGTTCTACCGCACGGCGAACGGTACTGTGTTCATCGGCAGCCCCACACAGGGGGCAAATGGGGATGTGACTTACTTCATGGCGCCCGGCGGTATCCGCATCAATTTCAGCGGACACGATGTGCGTTGGCCGGACGGCAAGCAATTACAGCGGGTCGGCCTGCTGCCGGATATCGAGGTGCGCCCCACAATCGCCGGAATTCAGTCCGCCCGCGATGAGGTCTTGGAGCGGGCCGTAGCGTATCTCGAGAAAGGCAAGTAGGCCGGTCGGCGATCTTTGGAGGCGGTTTCGCAGTGACAACAATGCTCTCATGAACCGGAAGCAGTTTTTCGTTTGTGGCAGCCGAGTTAAGAGCCCCGAAGGCTTTTCGGCGTCTTCGCGCATCGATTGCGCCACAGAGGAGCAGTTGCGCGTCCTGACCGTTCTGACACATCAATCGCGCGAAGTCCCGGTCACGTCGACTGGCCGGAAACGGCTGACCCGCAGAAAATCGGGCAAGGGACCGCGAAGTGAGCCACATCGGTAACCGGCGAATTGAGCACGAACTGCGTATAGCAACTAGTCATTGCGTCTGCGTTGAATCCACGTTCTCGTTTGAGGTTCTCTCGTCTCACCAGTCGTCTTGGGTACAATGGGAAATTAGAGGAACTCAGATGCCCATCCAAACTCGATTCTCGACCCTTGCTTCCCTCCTGCTGTGCGTGCTGCCGGCGGTAGCTGCCGACTCGGTATTGGCCGTGGATCGAGGACTCCCCCAAAGCAATCTGAATAATTCATCCGGCAGCGGACGCAGCAATGTACGCTGGGGCGGCGACAATCAAGGCTTCATCGGCGACGATTTCACAATCGGCGCGCCGGGCGAACGCTGGGTCATCGATTCTATCCGCACCTGGACGGTACCCGGATACGCCCAAACCACACCCGCCCGCTTGAGCGATTTCTACCAGGATGTTCGCCTGTACCTCGGCGCCTCTTCCGACATAACGCCCGTCGCTACCGCGCAACTCGTGGAAGGTACCGACGAAGTGTCCAATCCCAATATCCGCATCACCGATGCCACCGGCAATGGCGCGCTCCTCTACGACGACTTCGGCACCTCACTGCGCATCTGGCAAATCGATTTCACCAACCTGAACATTGCCGTCCACGGCGGGTCCAAAACCCGCTTCGGCGTCTGGGGCTTGGGCCGTCCCATCGCCGGCCATGAAGGCAAGACCCACATGTGGTTCACCCACGGCTCCAATGCAGCCCTCAGCGGATCCCACCAGGATGGCGCTGATGGCGTAATGCTGACCTTCGACGGAGCGGGACGCGCCGATGGCACACTCCGCGCCGAAACTAAAGACTGGGACAAGCCCTCGGACATCAACGTGCAAGTCTTCGCGCACCGCGTGAGCGAAGCGCACACCGGCCTCCGAAAGTCCGCCCGATAGCCGGCGCGCGTGCGCAGATAGCCCGTCCAACTGCGCTGGTGCGCGACGGCGGATCACCAGCCCCAGGGCGAGGGCGGCCAAGCTTGCCACCGGGAGAAGCCAGATCATCGGTTCAGCCACCAAAAGCAGAATCACGGCCGCGATGCCGACAACGCCCAACGTCAGCATCAGTGCGCCGGCCCGGCTCGCGCTGAGCCTGTGGAACGGCGGTGCCACGGTCTTCGTGATCATCGCGGCTAGCGTTCTGACTGGGGCCTATCCGGCGCGCTGCCGACTTCACTGATCACTTCGGCGATGGTCATTGTCCAGTACCCGCCCGTGCGGTGTGTAGGCCCACTCCGGTCGGGAGGCTACGTGAGCGCTTGGCGAGGGTTAATATTTACTGTGGGGGAACTGAATAATGACGGATGTCTCTCGACGAAGAATGATGCAACTCTCGCTGATGCCCGCCGCTCTGGCTGTCGCGCAGGAAGAGGACCTACGCCCGACGGTATCCAGGGTCCATCCAGGGGATGACGGTAAACTCGTTTATGTCCCTGACGAACAAGGCAATACGATCCACGATTCCTCTCACGCTGGTTATCGAGGCGGCGGAGTAGCGATTCCAACGGCTCCGGTTAAGGAAACGATTTGGCCCGTTCTTGGCGACAACACTGCGAACATTCAAGCGGCCATCGACAAGGTTTCCGCGATGCCGCTCGATAAGAACGGCTTCCGCGGCGCCGTGCTCCTTCGCGCCGGGTACTACAAAATGGCGACAGGGGTCACCATCAAAGCCAGCGGCGTGGTTCTGCGCGGTGAAGGAATGGGCGATATAGGCACCATTCTGGTTGGCACTCTGCCGGCTGCGGCGGCGGCGGCCGCTGCTGCACCGGGTGGAGCGCCGGTCGGGGCGCCTGGCGCCGTAGCCGGGGGTTCCGGAGGGGCGGTTGCGGCCCAAGGCGGCCGCGCTGGAGAAGTGGCGAACGCAAATCAGGCTGGACGCGGCGGAGCGGCTGGAGACCCGGGTGGTCGCGGCGGAGGGGCTGGCGGCGCGGCTGGTGGTCGCGGGGGGCGGGGTGGCGGTGGCGGCGGCTTCGGCGGCGCACGCACCCTGATTAACATCGGGGGCGCATCCGGTTGGACAACGCTGGACGACACCAAACAGATCGTTACGGCGGACTACGTGCCCGTCGGTTCGCGCAGCATTCCTGTAACGTCCGCCCGCGGTTTCAAGGTTGGCGACACCATCATCGTCCGGCGAATCGGAAACCAGGACTGGATCGATGAGATGGGGATGAACGGGAAAGAATACGCCCAGGATCGATGGAACGCGCCATTCAATATCAACTGGGACCGTGTTGTCGTCGCTGTCCAGGGAAATACCATTACGATCGACGCGCCGATCACTTGCGCCATTGAGAAAAAATGGGGCGGCGGAGAAATCGTGAAATACGAGGATCCCGGCCGCATCGAGCATGTCGGCATTGAGAACCTTCGCGGCATGTCGGAGTATAACCCGGCGATTCGGCAGAAGGGCTACGGCAATATGGACCGCCAGAATTACGAGGGTGAGGAGTATTACTCCGACGAGAATCATTGGAACAATCTAATCTCGTTCAACAACATGAAGAACGGTTGGGTCCGGAACTGCACGGCGCTTCACTTTGTCACCAGCATGGTCGATATCCGGCAGATCACCAAGTGGATCACAGTGCAGGACTGCGTCTCGCGTGAGCCCATCTCGGTTCGCGCGGGTGGGAGAAGGTTCATCTTCGCCTTGCGCGGCCAACTCAATCTGGTGCAGCGATGCCAGTCTGACAAAGGACGCCACTCGTTCATGATGGGCCAGCCTAGTGGGAGCGGAAACGTGTTCCTCGATTGCACCGCGACGAACCCGTACTCGTCGAGCGAACCCCATGAGCAGTGGGCGAACGGAGGCCTCTATGACAACGTGCAGGCGCCGTTGACGGCCCGTTTCTGGAAAAACATCAATATCGGCTGGGCGGGCGCGAACACCGTCTTCTGGAATTGCGAGGGCTACTTCTTCGTCCAGAAACCCCCAACGGCCCAGAATTACGCCTTCGGCCACATCGGTGTGGATGCCGTGGTGTTCAATATTCCTCTGCAGGACACGGCCAAGCCAGGCGGGTACATCGAGTCGTTGGACCGCCACGTGACCCCCCGCAGTCTGTACTTGGCGCAACTGCGCGAGCGGCTTGGGGAAGCAGCTGTTCGAAACATTGCCACGCCCAAGCAACTCGCCTGAGCCGCGCCGACCGCTTGGCAATAACTAATGAGAGCCTGGCTGGCTTTCTAAGGTCCAACCAAGAGGTCCTCCAGGCGTTCCGTGCCGCAACGTATCGCCTTCTGTTAGCGATCATCAGAAAACGTAGTTTTCTGGACGGCAGCCGGCGATGGGCTGAGAGCCTTCCGCAGCTTGGCCCGAAGGTAGTCGAAGATAGTGTTCGGGCAACGTCTGGTGTTGTAGTTCGGTAATGATCGGCTGGAAATACACCAGCGAACGAATGGGCGGCAGTGGTGGGGCCGGTGCCGTTCGCACCAGGCGGCGTAGCGAGGCCAGCAGTAGCGCGGACTCGACCAACGGTAGTGGGACGGATTTCTCTTGCTGCCGTACAAGCGCAACGGCCAAGTTCGCCCATCACTCGGCCCGAAAGAGCTTGACCCTGAGCATCCCTATTACGCCGTTGCCGGGAAGACCTCGGCCGGCTTCGTCCCCATTGAGCCTTCGGCCGGAGATCCACTTGCCATTCTCGTAGTGCCCCTCGTCTTTATAGCCGACCACAGCCCGACCGGCACCCGATTCCAAGGCAAAGGTGGGCGTGCAGTTGGAACCTAGGAATAGAAACTCGTCGGGCGCGATATTAACGATAAGCGCGTAGGGCCGGGTCTCGGGCTGTTCGCAGGCGTGAAAGGCGCCCGTGCAGTTCTGGCCCATCCAAGCAGGAGGGGTCGCACCGGCGGCTGCGCTGGCTGGCGCCGCCGTGGGGCCGGCCGGGCCTCGCCCTCCGCGAGCGCGGCCAATTGTGATCGTGTATCCACCCAAGGACAAAGTCTCAGGTTGGTCGCCATCCACCAGTACGGCGGTGACTTTGCCGGCTGCCTGCCATGCCGCTAACTGGGCGCTGAATCCACCCAGGAGCTTGTTGAGCCGCGCAAACTGGCCCTCGGCGGGCGCATCTTCGACGCCGAACGGCGATATCCCCATCGCCGCGTGCTTCCCCACGGCATACACATAGTTGGCTGGTATGTTCCGCGATTCGGAAAAAAACAGCGGGTTGCCTGCGCGCGTGTACAGCGCGCAGATCTCCTTGAACTCTTTGTCGTAGATATCGGGTCCGATCAGATCCACCGCTGGAGCCACGGCATGGTAAACATCCATGACTCGGGCCACCGGGCCGCCGCTGGGATATGTCCCCGGTTGGGGCGTCCCGTTCACTGAGTATATCCACGGATTGATGTACACCGGAATGTTCAACTCGGCTTTGCCCGCCTGTGTGACCCGGTTAACGTATTTGCCCAGGAAATAGGCCATGAAAATCTCGTCGGCTCGCGCGTCGTCCCCGAATACCTCGGGCCAACTCCCGGAGGTCTTATAACCGTTGCGTGCCCAGATTTCCTGAAACTCCGGCAATAGGGCGGCTTTGTTCTTCGTCAAATAAGACATCAGGTCTGCCGGTACAGGCTTGGCCCAGGCGGCCTCCGCAAGCGGCGACCGGTCGCGGCTATCTCCCGTCACTCCGACCTCATTCTCCACTTGCATCAGAATGACGGTGTGCTGCGGGTCGGTCTCGCGAATATGGCGCATGAGCGCGGCGTAGGCCCGCGCATCGGCCGCCATGTTTTGCTCGGCGAACGCGCTCAGGGAACCGTTGTAACGGTCGCTCGCGCCCCCGCGCCCGCCGCCACGGCCACCCGTGGCGGGCTTGATCACCTGAAGGGGAAACCTCGCAGGGTCCTTCTTGATCCACACAGGCACCAAACCGGAACTGACCTTGTAGGAGCCGAACCAGACGAACGCCAGGCGCATTTGGCGCTTGCGCGCCTCCTGGATCTGCGCATCCACCAGGCTGAAATCGAACTTGCCCTCTTCCGGTTCGAGCAGTTCCCAGCTTACGGTTCCGATTACCGTGTTGAGATTCAACTTCGCCAAATGATCCCAAATGGGCTTCATGTACTCTACGCTGGAAGCGCTGGAGTTGTGGAGTTCGCCCGCCAGCATGAGGAACGGTTTTCCGTCCACGAACATCTGCTTGACGGCGCCGTTCTGCGCAATACGCGGCAGCGGCGCGGCAGGTTTCGCCGGCGAGACTTGCCCCTGCGCCCAAAAAGAGCAAACAATCGAGAGAATCGCGATACGTAGGGTATATCTCATGTAATGTCATGACCTCCTAACACGCCGACCTGAACAGTCATCGCCCGGTGAGCTCTTGTGATTCATTAGTTACCGCACCGGCGCGCCTGCCGCAATCTGAACTTCGGCTTCCTTGAGCCCTGGTGCGCTGGCAGTCAGAGTGAGAGCGCCGGGGGTTCTCGAGGAACGGACGACGACCAATGCTCGCCCATGGAACAGCTTTCGCCGGCTGCCCTGGTTGTCTCCGCAGTCGGCGCTGTGAGTGAGGGCACCGCTCGATACCTCGCTCAATGTTTGTCGTCCGGGCAAGCACGCGCGGCTGGGCGATATAGCCGCCGCGTATCTCGAAGAGAGCGATTTCGATAAAGGCGAGGGTAAAGTGGAAACCTGCGTGCTGCTGAAGGAAATCTGCCATGCCTTCTACACCCTCCCGGATGCCATCGCCAACGATCAGCAGCAAGAATCTTCCGCGTTTCAGGTTTCGAGAGACGGCATCATGGAACGACACTTCATCAATTTCACCCGTTGGCGAAACCGTCTCGTACAAGCTAGCCCTGGGTTGCTCCTCTGAGCCGAAACCCGGTGCGCGTAGGACTGCGTGCTGCAGCGTTTCGTAAGTCCAACCCGAGATTTCTTTGGCGTAGTCGATAATCTGCGCGATGACCTCGCGTCGCGCTTCAGGATTGCGCCATAGTTTGCACTCGACCAGAGCGAGGTCACCATTCGGCGTCACAAGGAGGTTGTCCAGGTACCCACATCTCATGGGCAGTTCGATGCAAACCGGTATAAGTGTACTGAATGCCGGCTCGATTTGGTCTACGGGCAGAATGCTCGGCTGGCGCATGATGAGGCGCTGGAGCCATGCCTCGTCGTAAGGCGAAGTCTGCGATAAGCCCCTCGAAAAATGAAGCCGCTTGAGCCTCTCGGCTGAACAGCCAGCCTCGAAGCCTTCGAGGAAAAGGGTATGACCGAACTGTGATTGGGTTGCCATTGTACACTAGACACTTACCATACCGATCTGTGCGGAATCACTGTTTCATGTCGGCTGTTAGCATTTTAGTGCTTGCCAGAGGAGGCACTCCATCCCCTTTTTCCGCGCGGCGCACAGCCTTGACGGATAGCACGCTACTCGTGGAAACGTCGTTGGCCGCGGTCGGTTCGTCGTCTTACTCCAAAAGAGAGTCTCACAGGACACCGCCGACACCTCCACTTACCGATGTCCCCACTGCAATGGAGAGATGCGGATCGGCCCGAATCTGTCCGCCCGGCAGTTAGCTACTCAGTGCAGACCTCTGGACAGTTCGTAGATCATGCCAATCGGCGGGACCCGACCCCGTGCCCTCTGGCGCGGACGCATTCGTGTCTCTGCGCCATGCGTGATTCGCTTCCACCTCGCTCCCATCCGGTCCTGAATGCCTATTCAACCGAGTCCACGCCTTTCGGGACACATCCCACGCAACCTTCACTGCCGTTCTCCCTGCCTACCTACTTCATAGCCACGGCATCCTCGTCCTCCCGGAGCGCGGGCCGCCGCTGAACCCCCCCGGAGTCGATGCGCCGCACACAGTCCTGCATGTTCTGCGAGAGCTGGGTGTGGGGCGCAGGAGACCGCGCATCCCCCTGCGGTGCCCTCATTCCCAGGCCCGGCCGCCCTTACCCGCAGGGCGCGCGGACTCGGCTCGGAAGGATCGGCCAGGCATTGTCGGCCAATTCGGTGATTGGGAATTTTCAGGTTCCGACGATTCTGCTCCTGGAGGATTTTCCGTGATATTATTCCCAGGAAACTTTGCTGTCCTGGACCCGTGGCTCTTCGGAGGTCGGCTACGTTGAGCGACAAAGGCCAACCTGTTCCCGATACCGCAAACGCGAGCGGCCAAGCACAGACTTCCGCTTCCGCAAGCCCCTCATCCATCTCTCTACGGGCGGGAGGTGGGGCAATCCGAGGTATTGGAGAAAAATCGCGGCCAATCCGGTCACTGGTACGGGCTCGATGTCCGTCCCGATCGGGCTTTCGCCGGGGCGTAGTGGCTTTGGCCCGCAGTTGTCTATCGCCTATGATTCAGGCTCCGGGAACGGACCTTTCGGGCTCGGCTGGAAACCGCCGATTCCGAGTGTCGCCCGCAAAACAGACAAGGGCCTCCCGCGCTATCGGGACGCCGAGGAGTCCGATGTTTTCATCCTCTCAGGCGCAGAGGACTTGGTTCCGCTCCTTGACCCCCTATCCAGACGAAGAGCCCCGGCTCGACCCGCTCGGCACAGGTACACGTCACACCCAGGCAGAGCGCAGCGGGTTGTCTCGATGATGGGGTGGTTGTGTAGAATCAGGGTGATTCGCTACCTTGACACGATAGAGGTCTGCAGTTCGAGTCTGCACAGGCCCACCACTCCTTTCAAACACTTACACGGAATGGCTCTGCGACATCCTCCTGGAGCGTCCGCCGCGCGGCAGGTCCTACACCGCGCCCCCAACGGGGGCCTGCCAGCGGAACAGGAAGAAGTGATGACCACAAAGAGAGCACCAGTAGGGTTGCAGGAGCCACAGGAAGCCCCTCTCCACGGCATTCCGTGGTTCTGCTCCCCTAAACTCGATGGATCTGCAATGTGGGCACTCCGCGGAGGAGAGCCCGACAGACGCGCGACTCATGGACCCACGTCCGTAGGGACCGCACCACTTGCGTCAGGACCGGCGCGGTTCGGCGCCGGCCCGGCGTAATTCGGACGCCGGTCCATGGTGCGGCCGGACACAGCGCGGCTAGCTTCACGCGCTGCCGTCAGTTGTTCCGGAGTTCTCACGTCGGGCTCCGAAAGCTTACCCCGTTCCCTCGCCCGCGCAACCTGCCGTTTGTGTCGCTTGTCCAACCTCTTGTTCATCGGTGCTCTCCCTGGCTGCTTTACAAGCGCCCTAATCCTCCACGTTCTCCACAACCTCGCAGACCATCGCTTCGGTGGTCAGCATGAGAGAGGCGACGGAAGCCGCATTCTGGAGAGCCGTGCGAGTCACCTTGGTGGGATCGATCACGCCGGCCTTCACCAGGTCTTCGTATTCTTCGGTGGAGGCGTTGAAGCCGTAATTCGGGTCACTGTTGGCCTTGATCTTGCCGACTACGATAGCGCCCTCGGTACCGCAGTTCAGGACTATCTGGCGCACGGGCTCTTCGCAGGCGCGGCGAACGATGGTGACACCGAACTGTTCGTCACCCTCGAGTTTGAGAGCTTCCAGGGCCACCGCAGCACGCAACAATGCCACGCCTCCGCCCGGCACGATACCTTCCTCCACCGCCGCGCGAGTGGCATGTAGAGCGTCTTCGACGCGGGCTTTCTTCTCTTTCATCTCGGTCTCGGTCGAGGCGCCCACCTTGATGATCGCGACGCCACCCGCCAACTTGGCCAGCCTCTCCTGCAGTTTCTCGCGGTCGTAGTCCGAGGTGGTTTCTTCAATCTGGCAACGAAGTTGCTTCACCCTGCCCTGTATGCTTTTCTGGTCTCCGCCGCCATCGATGATGGTTGTGGTGTCCTTGTCCACCGTGACGCGCTTGGCGCGGCCGAGATCTTCCAGTTTGATGCTGTCCAATTTGACGCCAGTCTCTTCCATGATTGCCTTGCCGCCGGTGAGAATCGAGATGTCTTCCAGCATGGCCTTGCGGCGGTCACCGAAGCCTGGGGCTTTTACGGCGCAGGCACTGAGCGAACCCCGCAGCTTGTTGACTACCAGGGTCGCCAAGGCTTCGCCTTCCACGTCCTCTGCGATCGCCAGGAGCGGCTTACCTGCGCGCGCGATTTGCTCGAGAATGGGCAGCAGGTCCTTCATGTTGCTGATCTTCTTGTCGTAGATCAGGATATAAGGATCCTCGAAAACGCACTCCATGCGTTCCGCGTCGCTCACGAAATAGGGTGAAAGGTATCCGCGATCGAATTGCATCCCGTCCACCGTCTGCAACTCGGTGGTCATGGTTTTGGATTCTTCGACGGTGATCACGCCGTCCTTGCCCACCTTCTTCATCGCCTCGGCGATGATGTTGCCGATGGTGAGGTCGCTGTTGGCGGAGATGCTGCCCACCTGGGCTATCATGTCGCCGGAGACGGGTTTGGAAAGCTTTTTGACTTCCTCGACGGCAACCTCCACGGCCTTATCGATGCCGCGCTTGATGGCCATCGGGTTGGCGCCGGCGGTGACCGCCTTGACGCCTTCCCGGTAGATTGCCTGCGCCAGAATCGTGGCAGTGGTGGTGCCGTCTCCGGCCACGTCAGAGGTCTTCGACGCCACTTCGCGTACCAACTGCGCGCCCATATTCTCCAGCGGGTCCTTCAACTCGATCTCTTTGGCCACAGTCACACCATCCTTGGTGATGGTCGGCCCGCCGTATTTCTTTTCGATGACGACATTGCGTCCGCGCGGTCCGAGGGTGACTTTGACTGCGTCCGCGAGTTGATTTACACCGCGGAGAATGGCCTGACGGGAGTTATCGCTATAAGTAATCTGCTTCGACATGATGTTTTCCTCGTGATTCGAATTGAAA
Organism: Candidatus Solibacter sp.; assembly: GCA_039934035.1. Classification (GTDB taxonomy): domain Bacteria; phylum Acidobacteriota; class Terriglobia; order Bryobacterales; family Bryobacteraceae; genus Solibacter. The sequence continues at coordinate 58,952 of JBDTMZ010000065.1, forward strand.
TCAGGCGGCCTTTGACGGCGCCTTAGTGGTCACGTCCAGAATTCCGAGGACATCATCCTCACGCATGATGATGTACTCAATGCCATCCAGTTTGACCTCGTTCCCGGAGTACTTGCCGAACAGGATGCGGTCGCCGGCTCGAACGTCCAGATCGACCATAGTGCCGTCGTCCAGCCGCTTGCCCTTGCCGATGGCCATCACTTCACCTTCCTGCGGCTTCTCTTGAGCGGAGTCGGGGATGACGATGCCGTTGCGCGTGGTTTCCTGTTCCTCGATCCGCTTCACCACGATGCGGTCATATAAGGGTCGAATGTTCATCATGCGCTTAACCTCGATTTAGAATTGTGTCGTTCATGCCGGCGTCAGTTCAAGGAAATGGGAGTAGGGCGAACGGAATGCGCCAGCCATCTCACGGGGTGGCTGCGGGTCTCGCCATTGCGCTCCGTGATGTCGGCCCAGTTCACGTCCTTTTTCAGCCGGAGAAAGACGCCCCTAGTGCCCGGGTAGGTGCCTTGGGCCAAGACGACTTCTTCCCCTTCTCGAAATACTTGACTGACGGGACTTGTGCTCATCATCTTCGTGTACCCCCGATCCATGGCTGGTGTGAACCACGGCCTCGGCTGGATTGCTGGCGTGGCCTAAGGGAAGGTAGGTGATCAGGTCGCCTGACTTAGCTCAGGCAATCTGCGAGTGGGCGGGTGTGCTCAGACGTTAACCATTATCGGTTAAGATAGCTTGCTTGTCAAGCCCGTTTATGAGAAGATAGCGGAGATAAGTTTACCCGTAAAAGTTAACCGAGAAAAAACGGTTGGCTTTCACCCAGGACCACCCGTGAATGTTTCCCTTTTGATCCGCCAGCGCCTGGCGGACCTCGGCCTTGAGCAAAAGGACCTCGCTGTCGCCGCTCAGGTGACCGAATCCTACATCTCGCAGCTACTTGCCCGGAAGAAGGCGCCTCCTTCGCCGAAGCGGACCGACATCTACGAGAAGATCGGCAAGGTTTTGAAGCTTCCCCGGGCGGAACTCTCGAAGTTGGCGGACCTGGAGCGTAACGAGGAGTTACGCAAGAGAGTCTCGGAGGTCCCGCACCCGCTTTTCAAAGAGTGCCGGGAGATGATCGTGCGCAAGTGCGACCTGGCACGCCGTCAGGAAGTGAAACAGATCTTCGAAAAGGAGCCTTTCGGCGAACTCGAACGCCTGGTCACGCAAAAACTGCTGGATTTCGCCCAGGGCATCGCGAAGGAGGAGCTGAAGAGAGAGGAATGGCTCCGGCTGATGGCTCAACACAGCGACCGGAGCTATGAACAGGTTCGTGTGTCGATTCTGGAGTTTCTGGAAGTGGACGTCTTTAGTATCTCGGTAGAGAACTGTATCTCGTTTCTCGATCCGATCGTCGACGCATGGGACATCGATCTCAAGAGCTTTGGGATGAGCTTTGTGCCAAATCGCCGGTTCACGGCTGCCGGCGCGAAGCGCTTTGAGTTTGCTGAACAGAAGCCTGCGGAGCCGGGGGTGATAGAGCCGGGGCTCGAGCTATTCCTCAAGGACGCGTCCCTGAGCGCCGGGGTCACAGACGAGGAGGTCGCTTTTCTTAAGGCTCTCAAGCTGACGGGAAAGCGGCCTTCCCCGATTTACTATTACCGCGAGCTGCAGAACCTCAGAGATCCGCTGCATTTCCCGTCCCTGGTGCGATCCAGAAGCTCAGAATAATCTGCCGGCTCGAGGACCTTCCCGGAATATCAGTACGACCACCGGCGGCCGATTGACCATATATCGTTAGCCGGTCCGCCGGCTCTCAACCCCGATGCCGTTGGCGCACGCTGCCCAAATGGCCGTGAAATTGCCTTAGTGAGGTTGATGCAACTCGTCGAAGCGGTCTTCGATCAACTGCCGTTCCCGACTTTAATTTATGCCACGGACCGGACGATTCAGGCGGTCAACCGGGCAGCGCGGCACTTGCTGGCAACATCATCCGAAGATGTAGCCGGCCGGACCTGTGCGGAGGTTCTGCGCTGTCAGGGGTGCGACCGGAACTGCGTGGTGCTGGAAGGCGCGCGAAAGCCGGGCTTCGGCGGCGAGCGTACCGTGCGCATCATGGTCGGCGAAGGCCGGAAACAGCTTGTGACGGTAAGTGCGGCGCCGCTGGTCGACAGCGACGGACAAGTGCTGGGCACCCTTGCCGTCTTTACGCGCGTGCTCGAACAGCTCGAGCCCAGATGCGGAACCGTCATCGCCGAGTCGGCCGCCATGCGAGCTGTGGTCCACCTCGCGCGAAGGGTAGCTATCAGCGCGGCGATGACGGTTCTCCTGGAAGGTGAGACGGGCACGGGCAAGGAAGTAATCGCCCGGCTGCTTCATGAAGGCAGCTGGCGGCGCACCGAACCCTTTGTCGCCATCAATTGCGCCGCCATGCCGGAGACTCTGCTGGAAAGCGAATTGTTCGGCTATGAAAAAGGCGCGTTCACGGACGCGCGGACGCAAAAGAAGGGGCTGTTCGAACTCGCTAACCAAGGCACATTGTTCCTGGACGAGATTGGTGAATTGCCCCTCAAACTGCAGGCGAAACTGCTGCGCGTTCTGGACGAACGAAGTTTCCGGCGCGTGGGAGGACTGCGCGATATTCCCTTCGACGTTCGCATCGTAGCCGCCACCAATCGCAATCTGCGGCAGGCAGTGGCACAGGGCGAATTCCGGCTCGACCTCTTTTACCGGTTAAACGTCATCCAACTGACCCTCCCCCCGCTACGCGGGCGGCGTGCGGACATTCTGCCCCTGGCCCGGTTCTTTATCGCTCAATTCAGCCGCAAGTTCGAACGGGCCGCGCCGGCGCTTTCGGCAGCGTCCGCGGGATTGCTGGAGGCGTTCGACTGGCCGGGCAACGTGAGGGAGCTACGGAACGCAATCGAGCGGTCCGTGCTGCTGGACGATTCCGGTGAAATCACGCCCGGGAACCTTCCCATTGACGTCCGCCCCGCCTGCAACTCGATCCACGCAATCGTCGCGGCCCCGCACCCAATGGACGTCTTCTCGCTCCGGGAGAATGAAGAATTTCTGATCGCCAGGGCCATGGCGCAAACAGGCGGGAATCAGAGCCGGGCAGCGAAGGTGCTCGGCGTCAGTCGCGATGTCCTGCGCAGCCGGATGAAAAGAAGCCGCAAGCCGGCGATTGTCGTCGCCCGCGGCGCCGGGGCCGGGAGCAATGAAGAATGGCCGTGACACCGGTTCCGGCGACAGTCGCGTATTTCTCCAGGGAGATCGCCGTCGAACCCTCCATGCCCACGTACAGCGGCGGGTTGGGGGTGCCGGCCGGAGCCACGCTGCGCGCCGCCGAATTCTCGGGCAGTAAGCAGCGCCAATAGACACGGGGGCCAGGCACACGGCGTGCCGGCCCCCGTGTTGCATTACCTCCCGCTTAACGGTTTCCGACCGTGACACCGATCTCCGTGCCGATGATGTCGCCGGAGACCACTATTTCCACGCGCCGATTTTGTTGCCGCCCCGATGCGGTCGCATTGGAAGCCACGGGCTGGTCCTTGCCGAAACCCTTGGAGGTTACGGAACTGGCCGCCATTCCCCCTTTGGTCAGGTAGTCGCGCACAGCGCCTCCGCGTTGTTCGGAAAGGCGTTGATTGAAGTCGTCTCCACCGACGCTGTCGGTGTGTCCTTCTACATCGAGTTTCAGTCCGGGATGGCCCGCCACAATGCCGGCAACCTTAGCCAGTTTCTCCCGAGCCGCGGGCCGCAAAGTGAATTTGCCCGTGTCGAACAAAACATCCGACATGTTCACGATCAAGCCGCGAGCGGTGTCGCGTGTCTGCAGGACGATACTGAATTGCTTCAACAACTGGGCTCGCAAGGTCGCCTTTTCTTTCACCGCGCGATCCAGCTCGGCCTGGGCAGCGGCGCGCTGTGCGTCGTTCTCAAGCTTGAGACGGCCCGCTTCGGCTCCCGCGGAGGCCATCTTCGCGTCGTTTTCCAAGCGCAGGCGTTCTGCCTCGGCCCTCAGGCGTCCGGCTTCCGTCTCCGCCGCCAGATTCTGGGAATTCTTCTCCCGCTGGAGCCTGTCGATTTCGGCCTGCGCGTTTCTCTTCGCGGCGTCTGCCTGGGCGGCCGCGCGTGCGGTCGCTTCCTTGGCCTGTATACCGGCAGTTTCCGCTTCCCGGGCGATGCGAGCTGCTTGAGCCTGCGCGGCGGCGCGCTCACTCTCCGAGCGTGCCTCGCGGTCGAGCGATCCCTGACGCTCTGTTGCGAGTGCCTGTTCTTCCTGGCGCTTCACGGCGATGGCACGCGAGTCTTCCGCCATCTGCACGGATTCCCGCGAAGTCATCGTGACGGGCTTAACGCCGGCATTACGTGCCTGGTAAGCCTCAGCCGCGGCAAGACTCTTCTCTGCCTTTCCGAAGGTCTCGGTGGCAAACCGGTCAGCCCCGACTGCGCGGGCGATCTGGACCGCATTGCGGGCCTCATAGAGTTCCAGCGGCACCTTCTTATCCAGCTTCAAGGACAACGGGTTTGAGAGACGCTGATAATGGCCGCGCTTCAGCAGCTCATACTTGGCGTCGATCGCTTCGACCTTGCCTATGGTATCGGTGCGCACCACGTTTTCCATCACAATGAGATCGCTGGGCCGAGTGACCGCATAGTAAGGTTCGGCGGTGATTAGCAAGGCAAAGACCTGCATTTCCGTGGTTACGTTGAGCTTGCTTTTGGTTCCATTCAGGAGGACCTCACCCAGGTTCGCGGTGCGTCCCTCAGGCGTCACTGCCCACATGACATAGGTGAGGTATTCGGA
>JBDTMZ010000066.1:0-36506 GCA_039934035.1 Candidatus Solibacter sp.
TCTCCCCCCTCCTCTTCCTCCCGGTACTCGAACCCTATCCCTCCCTCATTACTCTCGTCTCCGTAATATTCTTCGACGGCTTCGATCTCTTGCAGATCTGCCACGATCTTCCTGACGAGTTCGTCAAAGGTCAGCGATGGCCGCATGCTCATCAGAACCGGAAGAAAGCGAGCAATCGGTCCGATCGCCTCCTGCAATTCCGCGTATTTTCGACAAGGGAACAAATTGTAGAGAGCTGTTTGCGATTCACCGGTGCGCCGCCAGAACTGCACAGCCAGCGCGGCCATGAGCACAGTAGACAGCGGAACCTGAAGCTGTTCGGCCAGCCGGCAGAGACTGCGGCCCTCGACTACCCGCGACAGGCACATGCTGCCGCCGCCCTCTTGCCGCTCGTCGGGGAGCACCATGGGTGTTACCGACGCCGTCCGTGCCAGCCAGAATTGTCGTCCCGCATCGGCGCCGTCGTCGCTGGACAGTTCGTTCATCCACTCCGCGAACTGAATGTAGGGGAGGGCCTCTTCGCATGCAGCCGCACCAATGCAGTGTGCGCGAATCTCTCTGGCCATAAGACGCAACGTCGCGGGATCCGCACATAACGGTGATGCCGCGATGCGCAACGTATGCTGCGTCGGCGAATGATGCTCCCAGGCGAACTCGAGCAACTCCGGGGACGAATCGCTATGGATTTGCTGCAGCGGATAGTTCAGGCCGGAAACCGTACGGAAGCCCGTGCGCAGAATCTGGTGCCGCGCGATCACCTGCCGGATTGCATCGCGCAGTCTCTGATCTTCCAAGGGTCCGGTGACTTCAATGCGGCATGACACTGCGCGCCCACACCCCCCACGCCATGCAGCGCGCTGCTGGGGAGAAAGCCGGTATCCTTCGACGAGTTCATTTTCCACGTGTCCGCCTACGCCTTTGGATTGGTGAACAGTTCGGCCATAACGACGAGAATCTCGCGCGGCGCCGTGAATGGCTCCCTTCCATGGGAAACCAGAAAGTTATCCAGAAGCAGCACATCACCCTTCCGCCACTCGAATCGCACCGCTTCGCGCTCATAGATCTCGCGGATTTCATCCAGCACGCTTGTTTCTATCGGCGAGCCATCGCCGTAGAACACGTTGCGCGGCAAGTCGTCTTCGTGAAACGCACTCAATAAGGATTGCGCCACATCGGGCGCGAGACTCGAATGATGAAACAGATGCGCGTGATTGAACCAAACTATCGTATTCGCGCCCGGCGGGGTAACCACGGCTTGCCGAACCTGCCGCGTACGAAGCCGGTCGCCTTCCAGCCAGGCGAACTCCGCCCCGGAGTTGCGGCAATAGTCTTCCACCACGGCGCGGTCCTCGGTCTGAAACGCCTCCTGCCAACGCAGATCCACCCCCGCGCCGTAATTGCGCACGTACATGACCTGGTTCCGCATGAAGCGCTCTCGGATCCGCTCCGGGATCAGGGCGAAAATCTTGCGATCGTCCGCGATGGGTGTCCGGCCACCGCCGGCAGGTGGGACTGCGCAGTAAAAGAAAATCTTCGCCGGCCAGTTGTGTGAATACGACATCTCATGGTGTAGCGGGATTGTTGCGCCGGCGGGATACTCGGTGGACGTGAAAACCTTCGAGCTCACTTCCTTTCGCGCCGCGGCCCGTTCGCAATAATCCAGCAAGCCGGACGAAGCGGCCTCCGCAAACTGTCGAAATTCAAGCGGCGAATTGACCCCGAAACCCCGCATCAGGAGCGCGCCATGCTGCTGGAGAGCGGAATCTATGAAATCCCGATTGGCCGCCGTCCAGGACGCCAGGCTCAGATCGGCCACCGCGGGTTCAATCACAAGGCCGAACCCGGGCGCGAGTTGCTCGCTGCGGATGAGTGAATCGCGTTTTATCGATACGGGCTTTGGTTTGAGCAACCGTAATCGCGCGCCGGCATCGGCACTGCCTTGGGGCGTCATACCTGCTCCTTCGCCTGCAAGGACTGGAAGGGATCACCCATAGCAACGGCCACCTTTCTCGGTCCGGTAAACGGATCTCGGCCATGGCACGCCAACATGTTGTCGAGCATCAGGATGTCGCCCTTTCTCCAATCGAAGCGAACCGTCTCCGCCGCGTACGCTTGCCGCAGTGCGGCCAGGGTTGCGTCATCAATCCGGCCCCCATCGCCGTAAAACGTGTCAAAGGGGACGTCTTCGCGATCCAACACTGCCAGAATGTTTGCCTGGGCCTGCGGGGTCAGGCTTGAAAAATGGAAGAACGCGCCGTGGTTGAACCAGAGTGCCTCACCGGTTTGAGGATGGGGCCGGATCGCCGGACGGACCTGACGCGTGCGAAGCTTCTCCCCCGCTCCCCATTCAAACTCGATGCCGGCATCGCGGCAATGCTCTTCCACTACGTTTCGATGGTCGGTCTGAAACGCCACCTGCCAGGACAGCCCCAGCCCCTCGCCATAGTTTCGGACATACAAGATCTTTCTCTCAAGGAACTCTTCCAGCAGCGCTGCGTCCAGCCGCTGGTAGATCCGCCGGCAATCCGCGATAGGCGTTGCCCCGCCGGTGACGGGCGCCACCGCACAATGAAAGAAAATCTTCATCGGCCAATTCAGCGTGTATGACTGCTCGTTGTGCAACTGGATCGGCTGATCGCTGGGATGGTCGGTCGAGGTGTAAATGCGGCCGGTCAATTTCGTCCGTGGCGAGGACCGTTCGCCATACTCGATCGTCTCGCGGCAGAGCGCCTGCGCGATTTGCTCGTAGTTCTCAAGCGAATCAACACGAAAATCTCGCAAGAGAACCCCTCCGTACTCCAGCAGCAGGCCCTCTATATACTCACGGTTGGCGCTGGCCCAGGCGCGCAGATCGACGCCCTCCACCGCCGGTCCCAGCACGATGGGAAGTGTTCGTCCCTCTGCCGGCCTGGATTTCTTCACTAACTCTGCCGGAGCCAGACGCACGGCTTTCGGACGGACACCGGCAAAGCGTGAGGCTTTCAATCCTTTATCGTGTTCCATGCTCAATTCCGTATGCCTGAGGATGTCGTGATCACCTTGGGGGTGGACGTCAGTAGTTTCCTTCGCTTCGAAATGTCCCGGCTTTGCTGCTGAACGGCAGCCTGCTCCACTTCCGCCCGGGTTCGCCATTCCAGTTCGGCAACTCGCGCCTCCGGCCGAAGTACCGCATCCGCCAACATCGACTCGAACCGCCGGTGCATTCGTTCGATTGTGCTGGCGTCGAAAAGATCCGTCCGATAGGTCCAGCTCGCTTCAAACTGGTCCGCTCGTTCGGTGATCCACAATGTCAGGTCGTACCGTGCCGTGTTCACTTCCGGTTCGAGTACAGCAATCTCCACTTCCGCCAGTTTTACGAAGGACAGGGGTGGCCGGTCGAGTCCGAAGGCCACCTGGAACAGGGGGTCGGTTCCTTCGCTTCGGTCAGGTTGGAGTTCTTCGACCAATTTGTCGAAGGGGACATCCTGATGCGCAAATGCTCCCAAAACCGATTCCCGCGCTCGCGTCAGCAACTCGATGAAGGTCGGATTGCCGGAGACGTCGGATCGTAATACCAGCATATTTAGAAAGAAGCCGATTAAACGCTCCGTTTCCACACGACTCCGGCCTGACGCGGCGACCCCTACGGCGAAATCGTCCTGCCCTCCCAGCCTGTGCAGTAGTGCCTGGAAACCGGCCAGCAGCGTCATGAAGAGAGTTGCGCCTTGTCGCGCGCTCAATTCCCGCAGACTCCGGGTCAATTCGCTGGGCAGTGTGACGCTCAAACAAGCGCCAGCGTGGCAAGACACTGGTGGTCGGGCGCGGTCGAAAGGAAGCCGGATCGGAGGAGGACAGCCCTGAAACGTCTCGCGCCAGTAGTCCAATTCCGCTCTTAGCGCAGCCCCTTGTAAACTGCTCCGCTGCCACGCGGCGAAGTCCGCATACTGCGTCTGCGGTTCTTCGAGTTCGGGAGTCCGCTCATGCGAAAAGGCTTGGTATAGCCGTATGATCTCGTCCAGCAGAACCCCACGCGACCAGCCGTCGCAAACAATGTGATGCATGGTCAGCATCAGGACATTCCGATTCTGCGACTCGTGGACCAGGGTCGCACGAACAACCGGGCCGTTCCTCAGGTCAAACGGCCGGGCGAGTTCTTCGGCAAGGATTTCCACCAGACTCCGATCGCCCCGATCGATGTCGGCGACCGGTAGGTGCGCCGGTGTTCCGATCACCTGGAAAGGCAACCCTTCCCTCGCGAAAAAACGGGTTCTCAGAATCTCGTGCCGCCGGACGATTTCATCGAGAGTTCGCTCGATCGCGGCGCGATTCAACGGTCCGCTTATCTGCAGCGCCAAAGGACAGTTATAGAGCGACGCACCCGCGTCAAGTTCATGTATGAACCAAAGCCTTTGCTGTGCGAATGACAAAGCAAGATCGCCAGTGCGCGCGACCTTGCGGATCTGCTGCATTTCATAGGGGGCGGCTGACCCCGTCTGTGCCGCGAGGAAGCGCGCGAAAGCGGCCACCGTTGGATGTTCAAACAATGCGCGCAGTGTGACATCGACTCGAAACGAATTCCGTACACGCAGGATCACCTTGGTAGCATTCAGCGAGTGCCCGCCCACTTCGAAGAAGTTGTCGCCAGCACCAGTACCCTTTCTGCCGAGGACATCATCCCAGATGCCGCACAGAATCTCTTCCAGCGGATTCGACGCGCTGCTCGCACGCAGTGTGGATTGCGTGTGCATAGACTGCAGCGCGGGTAGCGATTTCCGTTCCAGCTTTCCGCTTGACGATCGAGGCATCGCGTCGATTCGCACGAATTCAGCCGGAATCATGTATTCGGGAAGTCTGCGACGGAGCGCCATCCTAAGGTCGGGCAGGAAGAGATCATCCGAAGGGGCCGTGCTCTCCGCAACGAGATAGGCAACCAAATGCCGGTCGCCGTTATCTGTGTCCCGCACCATTACGGCCGCCTCCCGCACGCCGGGCAGTCGGCCGACCGCTGCTTCCACTTCCCCGAGTTCGATGCGAAACCCCCGCAGCTTTACCTGGTGGTCGCGGCGGCCTACGAATTCAATGCTGCCATCGCTCAGCCAGCGGCCCATGTCGCCGGTCCGGTAAAGACGGCCGCCGGGAGCCTCGCCAAACGGGTCCGGAATGAACACCGCAGCCGTGAGTTCGGGCTGGTTGAGATATCCGCGAGCTACTCCCGCGCCAGCCACGAACAACTCACCGACTACACCGGCGGGCTGGATGCGTAAATCGTCGTTCAGCACAAACACTCGCGCGCCCGGAATTGGGCGGCCGATGGAAGGATGAGCCGGCTCGACCTCAGAAGCGATCGTCGCGCATACTGTGATCTCCGTCGGTCCGTATGCGTTCAAGAAGCGACGCCCGGCGCTCCAGTGTTGGACCAGCGCGGAGGGACATGCTTCGCCTGCCGACACGATTGTCGTAAGCTCGGGCAAAGACTCGCTGAGCGGTATGGTCTGCAGCACCGTGGGCGGCAGAGTCACTAAAGAAACCGACTTCCGCCGCAAGCACCCAGCTAACACCTCTCCCGGGGCCAGCTCATCCTGGGAAGCAAGAACCAGCGTGCTTCCCGCGACAAGCGTCACGAAGATCTCCGATACCGCAGCATCGAAATTCAACGACGCAAACTGCAAGACCCGGCTCTGTTTGTTGCAGCCGAACGCTTCGACTTGAGCCTTGACCAGGTTCGACAGCCCCCCATGGGTCAGAAGTACACCCTTGGGCGTCCCACTCGAACCTGACGTATAGATAACGTATGCGAGGCTTGCGAGCGACACAGGGCCGACCGGATTGGCCTGGTTCCAAGTAGCGTATTGTGCACAATCGGCATCCGCAAACACTACCGGCCGCCGGTGCTCCGGGAATCGATCGAGAAGCGCTTTTGTAGTCACCAGGACAGCGATATCGCTGTCGGCCCACATAAAGCTCAAACGTTCCAGCGGATAACGCGGATCAAGAGGAACAAAGGCGCCGCCCGCTTTGAGCACAGCCAGGAGCGCAATCACCATTTCCGGAGAACGCTCCAACGATACTCCGACACGCACCTCTGCTCCTACCCCTAGCGATTGGAGCCACCACGCAAGTTGATTCGCCCGCCGGTTCAATTCCCCGTAATTCAGAGTGATACCGTCATACTCGATAGCGCCAACCTCAGGCGCCAGGTTCGCTTGAACCTCGAAGAGTTTGTGCGCGGCCCGTGTTTCTAAGTGCTCCGCTGCCGGCGCCGCCCAACTAAGTAAGTTGCGCTGCTCCACTGGGGTCATCAAGCTCAACTCCCCCACGCGGCAGCCGGGCTTCGTGGCCATCTCTTGAAGTAGCACCAGGAGATGATCAAGAATGCGGGCGGCTGACTGAGAGTCGTACCGGCGTACGTCGAATACCGCAGTAATTCGGAGTTCCTTGCCAGGCATGGCAAGTAAGGAGAGTGGGTATGTAGTCTGTTCGTGCAGTTTTGCTTGAACAATCCCCAGCGACTGCCCGGTTTCGTGGAGTGCCGGGTCGACAGGATAATTCTCGAATACGAGAATGCTTTCGAACAGCGGCGCACCGGGTGCAACGTCGCTCCATCCATGCAGGTCCACTAACGACACATGCTCGCGTTGACGGATTTCCGCCAAACCGTCCTGTAGTTCGCGAAGCCATACTGCGACGGGGCGTGAGGGAGCCACCCTAATACGCACGGGCAGCGTGCACAAGAACATGCCCGCCATCGATTCGACCCCCTTGAGACCCGCCGGACGCCCGGAAACCGTGGTCCCAAACAGCACATCGTTTTCACCGCTGTATCGGCTCAACAACAACGCCCAGGCAGCCTGGACTGCTGTGTTCAGCGTCAGGTGCTCACGGCGGATGAAAGAATCCAGGACCGCTGTTGTCTCCTCAGACAGACAAGCAGCGACCTCTCCATAACCTTCGGCAAAGCCCTCGGCAGCCGGCCTTTCGAGCGGAAGTGCGGTGGGCGCCATGAATCCACGCAGATGCTCCTGCCAAAACGCTTTCCCTAAAGACCCGTCCTGTTTGCTCAGCCATTCAATGTAATGGCGCCAGTTTTGCGGAGGATTGAGGGCCGGCTCCCGTCCAGACCGGAAAGCTTCATAACTGGCGAAGACCTCTCGCAGGATGATGGAGATCGACCAGCCATCGAGCAATGCGTGATGAAAACTCCAGACAAGTTGGTGCTCCGTGTCGCCTGAGCGGACAAGAGTCAACCGCAGAGGAGGCGCGGCGAATAGGGCGAAGCCGCGTTCGCGGTCGCGGCGCAGAAAATCACGAAAATGGCCGTCGCCAGCCGCCGTCTCCAGGCTGCGCCAATCGAGTTCTTCCCAAACTGCCGGCGACGGTTTTCGAACCACCTGCACGGCCTCGTCGATCCCCTCGCCAAAAAACGAAGTACGCAGGATTGGATGCCGTTCGATCACGCGATTCCAGGCGCGGAATAGAGCCGCATGATCAAGGGCACCCTCTATCGTGAACTGAAACTGCTCAAAGTACGCGCCCGATCCTGGAGCATAGAGCGTGTGAAACAACATGCCTTTCTGCATCGGAGATAACGGGTAGACGTCTTCGATGAAGCGGTCTAGCCGCCACAGGCCATCCAACGCACTGCGGGCGAGCTTCGCCAACGGAAAGTCTGCATTGATGTATCTGCCGGCGCCCGGAGTTGCGGATTGCCGGATGATCGCACCCAGCGCCTCGATCATGCTCGCGCCGAGCCGCTCTATGGTTTCCGGCCGGTACCGGTTTGAGCTGAAAGCCCAATCGCATTGCAACCGGCCGTGGCGCACGAATGCATCCACCGTAAGCTTGTGGCGGCGGGCCTGCCGTGGGCTGACTTCAGGACCGGTATATTCCGACCATCGGAATAGTTTTGAGTCCCTGAGCACCGCATCCATCTGCCCGAGGTAATTGAAGCAGATCTCGGGCTGAGGGAGAGCAGCCAGCGAGCGACGAACATCGGGGTCGGAACACAAATAGCGGAGCACGCCGAACCCAACGCCGCGTCCCGGAATTCCGCGCAGTTGCTCTTTCACAGAAAGCAGTGCATCGCCTGGCGTTGCGTCGCGCTCGATTTGCAGGCGCACGGGAAGGAGGCTCGTGAACCAACCCACGCTATGGGAAAGATCGAGCTCCTCAAACAGAGGCTCGCGGCCATGCCCCTCCAGGTTGAACACCAGGTTGCAATCGCCTCGCCACTGATTCATTGCGATCAACAATGCACACAGTAAGGCATCATTGATCTGCGTGCGGTACGCCTTGGGTACGCTGTAAAGCAGCGACTGCGTTTCTTCCGCTGAGAGGCTACACGTGAAAATGCGCTCCGAAGCGAAATCGTCCCGGCCTGAATGGTGATCGACGGGCAACGGAGTATCGCAGCCTTCGAGCAATAGCCAGCGGGATAATTCTCCCCGTACTTCTTGGGAATCCGCATACTGCTGCAGTCGCCGTGCCCACATCTCGAATGGCGTGGTCCCGATTGCGTGGTGCGGTCCGGCACGGCCTTCATTGAGACAAGCCGATTCCAAATCCTCCAAGATAATACGCCAGGAGACGGCATCCACAACCAGATGATGCGCCACTAGAATTAGCCGTGCCGGCCTGGTAGCGCCAAGGTCGAATACCGCTGCGCGGGCTAAAGGTCCGGCAGTCAGATTGAGGCTGGATTGGATGCGGGCAGCATGCTCGAGATAGACGCTATCCTGCTCTGCCGGACTGAGGCTGGAGAGGTCGATTCGTTCGAGAGGCCAACCATCCTTATCTTGAGCGTCAGCCTGGGACCAGTTTTGATTCCGCGAGTCAAGCCGGGACCTGAGGGCGCCGTGCCGCTGCGCGATCCCCTGCAACGCAGTTTCCATACGGTCGGACGAGACCGCACGCATCAGGTCCAGGCAGACGGCCTGATTGAAGTGGTGCGCATCGGCGGGCTCGTCTTCAAGAAACCACTGTTGAATTGGGGTAAGCGGCGCCGGACCTGTCACAACCGCCGGCTGTGTGCGCACGGGCCCTCCGCAAACCGCGGCGAGAGCTGCCACCGTTTGATTCTGGAACAGCGCCTGTGGGGTCACGTTCAATCCAGCCTTGACGGCGCGCGCCACGATCTGAATGGTGAGAATTGAGTCGCCGCCGGCAGCAAAGAAATTATCGTGAATCCCGATTCGGGGCAGGCCGAGCGCTTCAGCCCAAATTACTGCAAGCGACTCTTCCACCGGGTTACGGGGGGCCGCGTAATCCAAATCTCTGCCGTATTCGCATTCCGGTTCCGGCAACGCCCGGCGATCTACCTTGCCATTGGTGTTGCAGGGAAGCCGATCCAGAATCGAGATGACCGGTGGAACCATATAGTCCGGCAGGCTGTTCTGAAGGAAGACCTTTAAATCGGCAACTCCGGGCCGGCTCTCCGTACCCAAACTGACATACGCTACCAGTTCGCGATGGCCGTCTTCCCGTTGTCGCATCGCCACGGCCGCCTGACTAACCGCCGGATGGCGCAGCAGGACTGCTTCGATTTCTTCCAACTCGATGCGGAAGCCGCGCAGCTTCACCTGGTTGTCCAGTCGCCCGAGAAACTCAATCGACCCGTCCGGCAGGTAACGGGCGCGGTCGCCGGTCCGGTACATCCTGGCGCCCGGCGAAGTCCCCCACAAATCCGGGACGAAGCGCTCCGCAGTGAGTTCGGGTCTATGCAGGTAACCTCGTGCGAAACAGTCTCCCGCCACGAAAAGTTCTCCGGGCACGCCCACCGGCACCGGGTTCAAGTCCCGGTCGAGAATGTACAGGAACAAGTTTGCAACCGGCCGTCCAATGGCTATGCTTTCCGACTCCTTCGCGACACTTCGCACATGAAAACGTGAGGCGTATGTGACTGCTTCGGCCGGTCCGTACATGTGGAGCAGCCGCACCGGCGGGCCGGCTTCCAAAACCCGCCGGAACGCCGTCGGATCTGCCGTCTCTCCACCCACCAATACAGTCCTGACTTCCATCAACATGGCCGGTTCTTGCCGCGCGATCTGATGGAACAAGGCCGTCGTCAAGAACATCACGCTAAACTGCTGGCGCGCGATTTCAGTTCTGAATGCGCCCGTCGAGAGGATTATGTCGCGGCCCAGAATCACTAGCCGGGCACCATTCAGGAGTGCGCCCCAGATTTCGAATGTCGAAGCGTCAAAAGCGAATGGCGAGATCTGCGAAACACTGTCCGTTGGCGAGATGGTCACGTTGCCGGGATCAAAGACCATGCGGCAGACGCCGCGATGAGTGATCGCAACGCCTTTTGGAACACCAGTGGATCCGGAAGTGTAGATGACGCACGCCAGGCCTTCCGCGCTCACGGATTCCAGAGCCGCCGACCTCTGCTCGTCGATCCGCTTCCAATGTTCGTCAAGCAGTACGGCTTTGGTTTGAAATTCGGAAGGAACCTCTGCAGACTTGGTCGTTACCAAAGCCGTGGCGCGCGAGTCGGATAGAAGAAAGGCGCGGCGCTCCAGCGGCAAAGCCGGGTCAACCGGAACATACCCACCGCCGGCTTTGAGGATTCCCAGGATGGCGATTGCCATCTCGGGCGACCGGGCTAGCGAAACGCCGACAGGTATTTCGGGCCCCACCCCGCGCACCGCGAGGTACCCAGCCAGACGATCGCTCCTCCTCTCAACTTCCCCGTATGTAATATGATCATCGCCGTCGACCAGGGCAATGGTATCGGGTGCTCGAAGCGCCTGCCGCGTGAAGAGATGATGCAGCAGGGAATCGGAAGGATATGCGCGTTGTGTGCTGTTCCACTCGCACAAGACCTGATGCAGCTCGGACTCCGTGAGCAACGGCAATTCCGGAATTCTGGTTTCCGGTTGCGAACTGATGGCCTCCAGCAGAGATTCGTAGTGGCGGATGAGGCGTCGGACCCAGGTCGATCCGAACAGGTCCGTGCAATACTCCACCCTTACGATAAGTCCACCCGGCTCTTCTTCAACGATCATCGTCAGGTCGAACTTCGCGACTCTTCTCTCCGCGGGACGCGCTGTCCATTTTGATACAGGACCGGCGGGAGCATTTCCGCACGGCTCGAACGCAAACACGATCTGAAACAATGGATTCCGGCTCAAGTCGCGCTCGGGCTTGACGGCGTCGACCAGCCTCTCGAAAGGTACTTGCCGGTGGTCGAGCGCCTGAATCGTAGCTTGGCGGACTCGGGCAAGAGCTTCCGTTACGGTGGGAGCTCCTGACAGGTTGGTGCGGATCACGGTCGCATTGATAAACAGCCCGATCAGTTCGTCACCCCCGCCCGGCGGCCGATCCGAGATGGGTGAACCAACCACGATATCGGTCTGGCCTGTGTACCTGGAGAGAAGAATCTGAAAGGCGCACAACAGGATCATGAACGGACTGGCGTTTTCACGTGCCGCGAAGAGATTCACGGCGGCCGCGACGCTGTCTGAAATTCGTACTGACTCGGTTGCTCCACGAAAACTCTGGACCGGCGGACGCGGCCGGTCGGTGGGCAGTTCGCTAATCGGAAGTTCGCTGAGGAATTCCTTCCAGAACTGTAGATTCTTCTCCGCATGCTTTTCGAACCGGCGGCGCTCCCACGCTGCATAGTCTGGGAATTGAAACGGCAGCTCGCTCGAGCGGAAGGGCCTGTCCTCCGCAAAGACGGCATACGCCGTTTCGAGTTCCCCGAGAAACACTCGCGCCGAGATCCCGTCGCAGATGATGTGGTGCATCGAGAAAACGAAAAGCGACTCGATTTCGGTAAGACGCAACAGGACGGCACGCAACAGAGGCCCTCGCGCAAGATCGAAGACATGCTCCGTTTCGATAGCAATCAGGCTATCGGCCTCCCGCTGCGTATCAACCGGGCTCACGTCGATCACGCGCAGCTCGATTTCAGCGGCCGGTAAGGTAACCTGCACCGGCCTGCCATCCTCCGTCGGAAAGATCGTGCGGAGAATCTCATGCCGCCGCACGATGTCATCGAGACTTCGCTGCAGTGCCTCGCGCCGGATGCCGCCTGCGATCCGGACCACCCAAGTTTCTGTGTAAACCGCGTTTGACGGATGCAGCTGTTGAAGAAACCAGAGACCCTCCTGAGCGTACGAGAGAGGCGCACGATCACCACTATTGCGCCGAACGATTGTTTCAGCCGGCGCCCAATTCGACGTACTGATTTCGGTTCCCGCCATTTCTTGGTGCCCGCTGTTATGCCGGCTCCGCCGTCGTAATGTCCTCGAAAAACTTCGCGGCGCTCTCCACCGTGGGAAAATCGAAGAAACTGCGAAGAGGTAGATCTATTTGAAACTCCTCCCGCATTCGCGATACGACCCGCATCGCGGAAAGAGAATGGCCTCCAAGATCGGCGAAGAAGTTGTCGCCCCTCCCGACATAATCAAGGCCCAGCGTTTCGCCCCAGATTTTTGCGATCACCTTCTCTGCCGCCGTTTGGGGCTGGTCATTCCGCGTAAACACATCCGCGCGCGGTGCTTCGGGCGCAGGCAGCCTGCCTCGATCCACTTTGCCGTTTGGAGTCAGTGGAAAGCGATCCAGAAAGACGTAAGCCGAGGGCCTCATGTAACCGGGGAGGAATTCCTCAACATGGCTTCGGAGACTTTTCGTCAGTTCGCGTCTATTTAGGCGCCGAAGGGGGCGATTGGCGTAAGTGGCAACTGGCCGGGTCGCGGCAACTTCGCTGTTACCGGCGGACGCCAGGGTGCTTCCTCGACGCTGGAACACGACGTCGAAACAATCCGGCCTCGCGACCGAACATTGGATTGAGACGTCGTATGGCGATCTGGCGCCCCACTGCCAGAGGTCTTCCGGATCGACTCCCGCCTTCGCGGACAGGAGGGCAGCGCGCAGGTCTCCTGCAGTGTCTGGACACTCGGGGCCCATAAGCAGCCCGTTCAGCATCACAATCGATTGCAGACGGGCGTTCGGCACGTTTTTCACTTCTGTGTCACGAAAAGGTTCCTCTTGAACCCGCCGCTTGATCTCATCCAAGGTCAGTTGCTGTTCGTCCCAGTCCAGCCGGTCCATAGCCGGAGCCGCTGGCACCGATTCATCGGTGGTGAGCACAACATCGAAACGGAAGAGGCTCAGCTCGTTATGGTATCGGCCTCGTTTCGGTTGAACCCAGGCTCGCCCAAGCCGCGGCAGCCGGCCGCACAGTGCCGTAAAGAACTCTGGATCCATCACGAGTTCCTCTTCCCGGTCGACACGCGCCAAGACCAGATCCCGCAGTTCCGACGCCGGCATCGGGTCGGCGGCGCGCTTGAATTCCACTGACGAGTAGAGAGCGCTCAGCAACGGCAGGCTGCGCAGGTCGCCCAGAAAGATCTTCCCGCCCACCGCCAGGCAATTCAGCGCTTTCGCGATGATCTCCATGAGGTACTCGATGCTGGGAAAATATTGGACAACGGAATTGAGAACAATCGTGTCAAACCGCCCAGCGCCCAGGTTTTCAAAATCTGCGGCCTCGCGACGCTGCAACTCGACCTGCGTCAGACCCCGCGCGGAAACCTCGTTCCGAAGAGTATCCAGCACGGTGGGCGAAAAGTCCGTTCCCACATACTCCTCGCATTGCGGAGCCAGCCTGAAGAGAAGCATACCCGTACCGCATCCGATTTCCAAAACGCGTTTTGGATGCAGCGCGACAATCCGCTGCGCCGTGCATTCGACCCACTCCCGCATTTGGTCGCTGGGAATGGGGAGACCGTCGTAGCTGCTATTCCATCCAATGATGTTAAACGTCGGTTCGGATACCTTCTCCGTCCGCCGGTATGTTTCCTCATGCACCGTTTGCCACTGGCGGATCAGGTCCGGAGTAGCCGAGCTGGCCATGAACTGGGGGGTGACATACGCCGACAGGCTTCGCTCCGCTTGGTCGCTGGGACCCGGACTTGCCACCACCACCACTTCGTCCACAACCGGATGCCGGCGTAAGCACGCTTCGATCTCACCCAATTCGATACGGAAGCCGCGAATCTTGACCTGGTGATCCAACCTTCCGAGAAACTCCAAGTCGCCGTTAGGAAGCATTCTGGCGGAATCGCCTGACCTATAGAGTCTGCTCCCAGGCTCTCCAAATGGATTCGGGATGAATTGCTCGGCAGTCCATTCCGGTCTACCGTAATAAGCCACAGCGAGGTTCGGCCCGCCGATGTGAAGTTCGCCCGCTTCGCCCGGCTTCGCCTGCCGTAACTCCGCGTCCAGCACCCATAAGGTGTTTCCCGGAATCGGCCGCCCGATCGGCGCAAAAGGGTAACTTGCGTCGTTTGCCTCGAGTTGCTTGCAACTCGCCCAAACGGTGGCCTCTGTGGGACCGTAGAAATTCCAGACCTCGGCGCCCGAAGCTATGAGTGGGGCCACCATGTCTTGAGGCAAACCCTCTCCTCCACATATGACAATCCGTACAGTCGAAAATGTGGTTGTCTCGCGCACCATCTGGCGCAGCGCGGCTGGCGTCTGGCTGAATATAGTGACCTTACGCTTTCGCAGTAACTCCGCGAGCCGGAGGGGAGATTGGGCGATCGATAACGGAACTACGACAAGTGCTGCGCCGTTCACTAGCGCGCCCCAGATTTCCCACACAGAAAAGTCAAATGAAGTGGAGTGTACGACAGTCCACGTATCGCTATTACTCAGGCGCAACAGCGGGCGGGTGACCGACAAAAGGTGCTGTACGCTGCGGTGGCTGACGGCTATGCCTTTCGGTTTTCCGGTCGAGCCGGACGTGTAGATAACATAAGCCAGCTGATCGGGCGAAGCCGGTTGCCCGGGATCCGTCTCCGGCTCCCGGGCGATTCGAGCGGCTTCACCCGCAAGGCTTACGATCCGAGCGACGTCTGCAGGGAGAAGATTCCTAAGGCTCCCTTGCGTGATTATCACCCTTGCCCCAGCATCTTCGACCATAAGGCAAAGCCGCTCCGTCGGGTAGGTCGGATCGAGCGGGAGGTAGGCGGCGTCTGCCTTGAGGATCCCCAGTAAACTCACGATCAGGTCTATACCCCGGTCCAGTAGGACTCCGACCGGTGCGGCGGGGCCAACTCCGAGTCTTTTCAGGAAATGAGCAATCCGATTGGCTCGCCGGTTTAGTTCGTGGTACGTGAGGGAATCTTCCCCGCACCAGACCGCGGTGGCATCAGGACGAATCGCCGCCTGTTCCTGCACCATTTCGTGTAGAGAACCGCCTGCCAACGCCGCCTCCGCGGAACGAGTCGCGTTCTTAAGTGGCTTCGCCGATTCTTATATGATCACCCAGACCGGCCAGCCACCTCCCAATTGTACAGAAGCCCTTCAGAATTGCAAGGCGGAACAGAGTATCGGACAATACATATAACGACTAATTGTCCGGATCATCTTGACAGCCCATTTACTTTCGGATATGCTCCCAGGAGTAGTACGTGCATAACGTTAGTTTGAGAGGTGTATCCTATGATATTGAGTCAGCTGCTTGAACCTAATGAGCTTATTCGAGTCGGCGCCAAAGCCGGCGGAATTCAAATACTTGAAGCCTCGGTCCTCAACGCGGTCCTCACGAGCGCAACGATCAAGAAAGAACTCAACGTAGCGCTGGAGCGAACGAGTAAGTTAGTTAAATAGATAGGTAGGTAGTTAGGTAGTTAGCGGCTGCGGTGAGATGGCACTTACTTCTCACCGCCTGCCGCCTTCCTCTGCTCTTCCATTTTTACCCGCAAACTCAATGGCCTCATATCTGTCCAGACTTCCTTGATGTACGCAAGACATTCGGATTTTAAGCCGGTTTTTCCAGCGTTTTTCCAACCCAAGGCATTTTCACGGTGAGCAGGCCAGATTGAATATTGTTCTTCATGATTGACTACAACGTTGTAAATCGTCGTGTCCTCGGTCTCGTCGTGGTTCACAGCTTCCCTCCCGTTCAACCTGATTCCGGTCATAATATATCAGAGAAGTATTTTGCAGCAAAATGTTTCGCTATGAAGGAACCCTTAATGATCGCAGTTCCGTCATGTGTTCATGTAATTTGGCGAACATGACTGCGAAACCGGAACGAAGATGGATCTCGCAGAGGGCCTATCTTTCGATTCGCCAGTCAGACAAATGGATCACCTCGTTCCTCGAGTGGGGGATTCCCCGGAGTAGACTTTTCGGTAAGGTGGAGACCCAACCTCAATGAACGGTCAGAGCCTCGACCCCTGGTTGTTCCTGAAGGACCGCGACACCAAAGCGCGAATCAGACTGTTTTGCTTTCCATACGCAGGTGGTGGCGCATCGTTATATCGCAGTTGGAAGTCTCCAACCCCTGGGAGCTTTGAAGTCTGGCCCGTCCAACTGCCCGCTAGGGAGAACCGCATAAACGAGACGCCCTTTACTCGGTTGGATCCCCTGATTGTTGCATTGGAGCACGCCCTCCTCCGGCATGTCCAGCACCCCTTTGCCTTCTTCGGACATAGTCTGGGCGGATTGATTGCGTTTGAGCTGGCTTGCAGGCTGAGAAGCAATCACGGAATTGTTCCCGCTCATCTGTTTGTCTCTGGCCGTAGTGCTCCGCACATTGTAGACGCGGATGAGCCAATGCACACGCTGCCCGACCCCGAACTCAAGCGCAGACTGCGGAAGTTAAAC
Source organism: Candidatus Solibacter sp. (assembly GCA_039934035.1). GTDB lineage: Bacteria > Acidobacteriota > Terriglobia > Bryobacterales > Bryobacteraceae > Solibacter. The sequence continues at coordinate 16,603 of JBDTMZ010000066.1, forward strand.
GGAACTCCGGAAGATGTACTTGCCCATGACGAACTCATGAGCCTGGCATTACCTCTCCTCAAGGCGGACTTCGCGATTAGCGAGACCTATTCGTATGCACCGAGAGAGCCTCTTTCGTGTCCCATTTCTGCGTTCGGAGGCTCTCATGACACGGAGGTATCTTCGGTCGACCTGGACGCCTGGCGCCTTCACACTCGTCTGAGTTTTCGTCTGCGGATATGTCCGGGCGATCACTTCTTTATTCATGCCAACCGGGATGCTCTGCTCTCGGCCATTGAGAGCGATTTGGCGTTGTCTCGCGGGAGTCCTGCTTCATAACTTGGCGGTCAGGGCCGCATCGACGCCGCCCCCGCCGGGAGCATGAACGATGTAATATCTATGAAGGTCGAACCAATTCCAGGTGCCTGGGACCTTTCACCGGGGAGGGAAGTTTTCGATGCGATTGAGTTTGACGGTTTCAGCCGGTGTCCTGCTCTTCAGCTATTCCGCGATCTGCGCTGACACTGGCGCCGGCGTAGCCATCCTGCACGAGAAATGTCTGTCTTGCCACGGTGAATCGAGCGCGATGTCCGGCCTCGTGCTCACCACGCGTGAGAACCTGCTCAAAGGCGGTTCGCGCGGTCCCGCCATCGTGCCCGGCAAGGCTGCGGAAAGTCTGCTGTATAAGGCGGTGTCGGGCAGCGGCGAAGTCCTGCGAATGCCCCCCGTCGGCGGCGGATTGCCTGCCGCCGATATCGCCGTCATCAAAGAATGGCTCGATGCCGGCGCCCCCTGGTCCAAAGCAGCTCCGGTCACAACCAGTCAATGGTGGGCGTTCCGAAGACCCGTGCGTCCCGCGGTTCCTTCCGGCGCGCCCAACCCAATCGACGCCTTCCTCAACCGCAAACTGCAGACAGCCGCCATCGCTCCCTCGCCTGAGGCCGACCGCCTCACCCTGCTTCGGCGCGCATCCTACGATCTGCTGGGCCTGCCGCCCACCAAAGAGCAGATCGACGGATTCCTCGGGGATCGCTCACCAAGCGCGTGGGAAAAGGTGGTCGACAACTTGCTGGCGTCGCCGCGCTACGGCGAAAAATGGGGAAGGCACTGGCTCGATCTTGCCCGTTATGGCGACACCGCCGGCTTCGAACAGGATCCGTATCTACTGATCGCCTGGCGCTACCGCGACTACGTCATCAAGTCGTTCAATGACGACAAGCCTTACGATCTTTTCACCAAAGAACAGATTGCGGGCGATGAACTCTATCCCAACGACCCTCAGGCCAAATCGGGCACCGGCTTCTACCGCGTCGGCACCAATCGCGACATGCTCTTCAAGGTTGAGGACGTGAACCTCGTTGAAAAGCGCATGGATATGGTCGACACCACCGGTTCCGTCTTCCTCGGCATGACCGTTGGCTGCGCGCGTTGCCACGATCATAAATTCGATCCCGTGCCGCAGAAGGATTACTACAGGATGCAGGCCATCTTCCAGCCTGCCGTCGGCGAACGCGTGTTTCTCGACTACAATCCGGCGCGCAATTACGATATCTCCGAGAACTCCCGCTCGTTCCGTCTTTATCAGCTGGGTGAGCAGGCGGCGAAGATCAATTCCAAGTACTCCGACGATCTGAAGGCCAAGAAAATGGCCGCGCTGCCCGCCGACGTTGCCGCCGCGATCGGCACAGCGGAAGATAAACGAACTCTGGAGCAGGCCCGAATCGTTCTCGATAATGCAAACAAGATCAGAGTGTCCGGACGTGAAATCTCGGACGCGATGTCGAAGGAAGACAAGGATCGTCTCGACTCGATTGCGCAGCGCCTGCTCCAGATGTTCACCGGCTACGGTCCACCGCCGATGGCGCCCGGCATCGTAGATATCGGCCGAGATGCGCCTAAGACGTTTATCGCGATTCGCGGCAATCCCGAAGCCTTCGGTGACGAAGTGCAGCCTGGCTTTCTCACAGCTCTCGGTGGCGGCGACGTCCCCGAAGCCCCGCTTCATGCGCAGACCACCTACCGCCGCAAGGCTCTGGCGGAGTGGATTGCAAGCCCGGACAATCCTCTGTTTGCGCGCGTCATGGTCAATCGGATCTGGCAATTCCACTTCGGCTCGGGCCTCCTGAAAACGCCGAGCGACTTTGGCACCCGTGCCGGTCTTCCGTCAAATCCTGAACTGCTCGATTGGCTTGCAACGGAATTCATCTCCAAAGGGTGGTCGATGAAGGCGATGCACAAGCTGATCATGACCTCGGCGGCTTATCAGCGGGTACCCACCGCGAATGCGGCCGCACTGGCGAAAGATCCCGCGAACGATCTGCTGTCTCACTTCAACCGCCGCCGTCTGGAAGCGGAAGAAATCCGCGACGCTTCGCTGCAGGTCTCCGGCGAACTCAATCTGAAAATCGGAGGCTATCCGGCAGTCCCCCCTCTGACCCGGGAAGAAATGTTCGGCATGATCGGCAGCCCCGCCAATAACTGGAGTGTTTCGCCTGACCCCTCTGAGCACGTGCGGCGAACCATTTACACTCTGCAGCGCCGCACGTTCCAGCAGCCGATGGCACAGGCATTCGATGGCCCCGATGGCATTCTGTCCTGCCCGCGGCGCAATGAAAGTACCACCGCGCCGCAATCGCTGTCTCTTCTGAACTCCGGATTCACCATGGACCGGGCGCGTGCCCTGGCGAATAAGATCGCAAGTCCAGCCGATGCGTGGGCCAGTATTTATGGAAGGGCGCCATCGCAGGAAGAGATGGGTGAGGCTCAGAAGTTTCTGGATCGGCAGATTACGCTGACTGGATCGAAAACCAAGGCCCTCGCCGAGTTGGTGCGGGGCCTGCTGAACACCAACGAGTTCTTGTACGTGGATTGAGGAATCGGGAGTAGTGGGGGTAACAGGAATGACACGCCGTGAACTATTAGCACGCAGCAGTTGTGGATTTGGCCTGGCCGCTTTAGCCGGCATCGTGGAGGGAGCTGAAGCGAATTCGCTGCTACCCAAACCCGCGCCTCTTCCGGCAAAAGCAAAGAGCGTGATCTACCTGCACATGCACGGCGGCGTAAGCCATGTCGACACTTTCGACCCGAAGCCGGAACTGACCAAGCACACTGGCAAACCTTTGTCCGCCGAGCTGGCAAAAATCATCAAGACGAGCTTCATCCACGATCCAGCGAAAGCCATCCTCCGCGGCAGTCCCTGGGAGTTTCGTCCTGGCGGACAGAGCGGTCTTCCCGTTTCCGATCTCTACCCGAACCTCCGCGACGTTGCCGATGATCTGGTCGTCCTGCGCGGCTGCTATTCCGACCAGTTCGACCACGCCCCTGCCATCTACCTGCGCCACACCGGCAATCAATTGCCCGGCCGGCCCTGCCTCGGTTCGTGGATTACCTACGGCCTTGGCACGGAGAACCAGAACCTGCCGGCCTTCGTCGTGATGTCGGATGGCTCCACCAAGAGCGGGCCCCCGGCTTACAGTTCCGGCTTCCTTCCCGCCGTCTACCAGGGGACGATCTTCCGCAGCGGCGAGAGCCCCATCCTCTACCTGAAGAACCCCGAAGGCGTGAGCAGCGACTCGCAGCGCGCCACCCTTGACTTCATCAGTACGATGGATCGGATGCAGGAACGCACTCGCCCTGACGATTCCACTCTCGAGGCCCGGATCTCCTCCTACGAGCTGGCATACAGGATGCAAAGCTCCGCGCCCGAAGCCGTCGACATCACGAAGGAGACCGAGACCACGAAGAAGCTGTATGGCATTGGCGAAGAATTCACTGACGATTTTGGCCGCAAATGTCTCCTCGCGCGTCGTCTGGTGGAGCGTGGCGTGCGCTTCGTCGAATTGATCTCGGGCACCAACGTCGGCCAGGACTGGGACGACGCACACACCGATCTCACCGGCTCTCACGCCCGCATGACGAAGAAGACGGACAAGCCGATCGCCGGGCTGATCCGGGATCTGAAGAGCCGCGGGATGTTGGATTCGACGCTGATTGTCTGGGGCGGAGAATTTGGGCGCACGCCGCTCTCGCAGGGCGATAACGGGCGCGATCATCACCCCTACGGCTTCACTTCATGGATGGCCGGAGGAGGCATCAAAGGTGGCCGCGCGCTAGGCGCCACCGATGAGTTCGGCGTTCAGGCGTCCGAGATGCGCGTCGATGCGCACGATCTGAATTCCACGATCCTGCGCCTGATGGGCATGAACCACCGGCAGTTGACGTACTTCTATCAGGGCCGCGACATGCGGCTGACCGACGTCAAGGGCGACGGCGAATTCTCCGCCCAGCTATTGGCCTAATTCACCCAGCCAGCAGGCCGGTCAACATACGTATGTCAGCCAGGCTCTCGAGTTTGCCAACCATGTCGATCACGCGGTTCGACTTGTCGCGGGGCCAGCGGGCGAACGCGGCGCAGTCCAGAAATTTGTCGGCCACTTCCTGGTAGCTCATCGGAATGGCGGGGCTGCCCTTGGCGAAATCCGCGCGGCCGGAGATGGTTCGGCCGTCACGCAGCCGAATGTCCAGAATGCTGGTCATCTTGTTGTAGCCGGCTGCTTCGGCCACTGAGTTTATTCCGAAGTGAATTCGGCCGATCATGGCCTGGACCTCGGCGCGATTCACCACTTGCGCCGTATACTCCCTCAGGCCCGCCTTGCCGTACAGCAGCAGTGCCGCCATGCAAAACTCCATGCTGAATTTGGCTTCCAGCCCCGTTTTCGGTTGATGATGAATGAGAGCGTTGGGCATTGCGCGATTGGTGCCGACATCCACTCGCTCCACCTGTTGCGGTTGGATGCCGTGTGCGCGGATCAGGCGCGCCATCTCGGTCATGGCTGGGTGCGTAAGCGATCCCGAAGGGTAGGGCTTGATGGAGATGCCGGGCTGGCGGAAGGTCCACGGCCGACCCAATTTGTGCACGATGGCGTTCGGGTCATAGCCGCCGCCGGCGGCGCGGAAGAAGCCGCGTGGCGCCTCAAGAATCTGCTCTGCCGCAGTCCACCCTAAAGCGGCCAGTTCGGCAGCGACGATCCCGGACTCGGCAGCGCGACCGGCGTGGAAGGGTTTGGTCATCGTGCCGAAATTCTCTCGCAGACCGGCCGCTTCGCTGGCGGAGATGCCGATCGCGTGGAGAATCTGATGGAGATCGAGACCGGCGATCTTGGCGGCTGCCGCCGCGGCGCCGATCGCGCCACAAGTTCCGGTGCTATGAAAGCCCTCTTCATAGTGGCGGGGAGCAATGGCTTCTGCTATCTTGCATTCCACCTCGACGCCGACGTGATATGCGGTGATCAATGCCCGGCCGGAAAGCGAGTGTGATTCAGCCAGCGCCAGGGCCGCTGAAAGTGCCGGTGTCGTGGGGTGAGTCAGGAGACCGTAGACGCGGTCCTCCGCCACCGCCAGTTGCGTATCGTCGTAATCGTCCGCGTGCATGGCGACACCATTCACGAACGCGGCGAAACGGGCGGCAGTCTTGATGGATGAGCCGAGGATCGTGGCGGCGCCGCCGGACAGTCCCAATGATTTTACGTGGTCTCGGCTAAGCTGACCCGTGTCGGCCACCGATCCACAGAGCGCCAGACCTAACCCATCCAGTATCGATTTACGGCCTAGCTCCAAAACGTCGGATGGCAGGTCCTCAAACCGCATGTGCAAAATGAATTCGGCGACTTCACGGGTTAGTCCTTCGACCTTGGGGAATTCCGGGCGGCTTGGATTGGGTGTCGCGGCTGCTTGGGGAAATGCTTGGCCGACGAGACCACTCGACGCGGCAGCGGTCGTGCGAATGAACTTTCTGCGGCTCAGGCTCATAGGCAGGCTCCGATTGTGTGCGGATCAGGCCGGTTCCGTGCTGCGCGAAACCGGCGCCGAACGAGCACACACCTTATACAATAGTCCACCGGCAGTTGACTGATTTCTAGCAGGGCCGCGACATGCGGCTGACCGACGTACAGGGCGACCGCGAATTCTCCGCCCAACTATTGGGGCAAATAGTTGGGCGGCGGTCGGGATTATTAACCAAACGGGATCCGACAGGGCTGGCCGGCTCACGTTCGCTCAACGCGGTTTAACGGCATCGACCCGAATGCGTCGCAGCGTCTGGGCGTCGGTCGACAACTCCGCCGACCCCGCCGGAAGCCCGCTCGCGCTCAGCATATACGCAATAATTTCCGCGTTTTCTTTGCCACTCAGGCTGCCCGGTTTATTCTTAGGCATCGTGGTCTGGACGCGTTCGAACAAATCGGCCATGGTTTGGCCGGCCCAACGGTCCAGGAACTCTCCTCCGGCGAGCGACGCAGCCATCTCAATGCCCTCCAGAGCAGCGCCGTGGCAGACCGCGCATTGCTGGTTGTAGAGAGCGCGGCCGCGCTGCGCCTGGGCCGCCGTATAAAGCGGTCCTCCGGCGGGCGCAGCCGGGGTCGGCGCCGCTGCTTGCGTTGGTCTTGGCGCCGGAGCAGCACCGCCCGCTGGCAGTTTGTACGCGACTAATTCACCTGAATAACTCCCTCCGCTGATGGCGACAGTAATATACTGCTGACCGTTCAGCATGTATGTCATGGGTGATCCGCTCTGCGGCGCCGGCATGAAGACTGCACCCACTTCCTGCCCGGTAGCCTTGTCGTAAGCGCGCAGGGGCGCGCCGCGCTCGCCCGAGGGCGTGGTCGCCAGGCCCGAGTCGCCGATAATCACCAGGGTCTTGGTGGCCAGCGGTCCGATATTGCCCGGTTGTCCCGTGCGCGGGATGGTCAGGCCCTTCAGCGCCGCATTGTTGCGGATGTTATCCGGCGTTTCGCCGTGAGCGATCTTCCACGCGATGTCGCCCTTGTCCATATCGATGGCAGCAAGGATGCCATAGGGCGGCTTCAAGATTGGCAGACCACGCACGGTGCCGCCGCCGCCGCCGCGTCCAGCGAACGGCGCGCCCTCTCCCGACACAAAGTCGGGGGTATCGGCGCCTCTCCCACCCGCTCCTCTTCCACCCGCGCCTCTCCCACCCCCGCCCCTGCCAGCACCGCCTGGGGAAGCGCCACCTCCGGCAAAGCCGCCCCTGCCTCGGGCAGCGCCCATTGGTCCGGAGGGCGCTGTCGGTACCGACCCTGCCCGTCCCCCGACGAAGTCCATGTCGGAAGCGGTGGGCCCGGGTTTCACCACGCTTCTGGGCTGGCTGGTGGTTTTCGAATAAACGAAGAGGCGGCGGGTTTCGGGGTCATACGCTCCGCCCGGCCAATTGGTGCCGCCCTGCGATCCGGGCGAGGTAAGCGCGCCCAGATAATTGTTCGGGTCGCTGACAACCGGCGGCAGAAACAGCGGGCCGATCGTTAGCTTACTATCCTTGATGCTCTGGATGGCCTCGGCACGCAGTTCGGGCGTGAAATCGATGAGGTCGTCGATGGTGACGCCCTGGTGTCCATAAGCGGGCGGCTTGGTCGGAATCGGTTGCGTTGGCGAATACCACTCACCCGGCACGTTGCCCTGCGGCACGGGTTTTTCTTCGATGGGCCAGATGGGCTTGCCCGTTTTGCGATCCAGTACATAGAGGTAGGCCTGCTTGGTGGGTTGCGCTACCGCCTTGACGAGTTTGCCGTCAAGCATGAAGTTGACCAACATCGGAGCGCAGGGAATATCCATGTCCCACAGACCGTGGTGTACAAGCTGGTAATACCAGATGAGTTTGCCGGTCTGTAGATCGACCGCGACTATGCTTTCGCCGAACAGCCCGGCGCCGGGCCGATGACCGCCATACACGTCGCCGGTGGGCAGCTCAATCGGCAGGTAGGCGATATTCAGCTCTTCATCCACCGAGATCTCGCCCCAGGCCCCGGCGTTGCCGGTATAAGACCAGGAGTCCTTCTCCCAGGTATTGAACCCGACCTCGCCCGGCCGCGGAATCGTGTGGAAGATCCACAGCCGCTTGCCGCTGCGCACGTCGAATCCGCGAATGTACCCCTTTACGTTGGTCTTGCTCTTGGGAACCGTGCCGTCCAGCAAGGCGGCGCCGACGATCACCACGTTCTTGGCGACGGCCGGGGTTGCATGAAGCCCAATCGTGGCCTTCTCCAGGTCCATTTCCTGATCGTCGTTCTGCTTCAAATCAACAATGCCATCGGTACCGAAGGTGGGCACTCGAGCGCCGGTCTTCGCATTCAGAGCGATCAGCCGGTAGCCGGCAGTGACGTAGAGGATTCGTTCGTCGCTCTTGCCGTCCGTCCAGTAGGCCACGCCGTGGCCCGAAAGCTGCCTTGGCGCGTTGTCGCCGCGCACACCCTCATTCTCGCTGTGCATCCAAAGCATCTCTCCCGTGGCGGCGTCGAGACACACCACCGCACGGCGCGACCCGGCTGTCACAAACAGCTTGCCTTTGACCATCAGCGGAGTACCCTCATATTGGTATTCCGGCCGCGGACCGAACGAATCGGTCTTGAAGCGCCACGCCACTTGCAGCTTGCTGAAATTCGAGGCGTCGATCTGGTCGAGCGGTGCGTAGCGGGTATTTCCGGTATCTCCGCCGTACGAACGCCACTCGCCGTCCTTTGCTCCAGACTGGGGGTGTGCCGTCGGGAGACTGGCTACACAAATAAGAACTATCGTGATTAATCGCTGGAAAGACCTTGGCATTGTTCTCTTCTCAGATTCTCGCTCAGAACCGAATCTTCTTCACCGCACCTTGTTTCCGGCAATATAGACAGACTCGATGCTTCTCGTGTTCTTGATATCCTTCAGCGGGTCGGCGTTCAGAACAATCAGATCCGCCCACTTGGAAGGTTCGAGTGTACCTAAGTCTTTAGCCCGCAGGAATTCCGCCCCGCTTTTCGTCGCCGCCACGATGACCTGCATAGGCGTCAGCCCTGCCTCGACCATCAGTTCCATCTCAACGTGCTCGAAGTACCCCTGGAACCGCCCTGGGACGCCAGTGTCCGTGCCCATTCCGTAGTGCACACCCGCGTCTGCTAGCGTCTTCAGATTCTTCTTCTCAATTTCCAGCTTGACTGGATACTGATTCAGATTAGGATCGGATGCCACCTTCTTTTGATATTCCGGGCCTTTGATCTTCTTGAGGATGTCCGCGGGAATGCCGCGCGTAAAGAACGGATCGGATGCGAAGGCAGGGGTTTTCGCATAAGAGTTCAACGCGTATTCACGGGCCAGCGTGGCCGACGCTAACCAGGTGCCGTGCCGTTTCATGCTATCGACAAGCGCGCCATCCACGGGCTTGTCGCGCACACTGTGAGCGAGAGCATCGATTCCGTCGTCGGCCAGGTGCTGGGCATCTTCCAGATAAAACACGTGCGCGATTACCGGCAAGCCATGCTTGTGCCCGCTGTCGATAATTGCCTTGGCAATGTCGTAAGGCATCCTCTTCACCGCGCCGTAATTATCGTCCGTCCAGAATTTGAGGACATCCACCTTTTTGCGCGCCTGTTCGGCCACCGCCGGCTCGACATCCTTCACCTCACCAATCATCGGCGACGGGACTCCGGGGAGAGAGATTCCACCCCCAAAGCCCCCCTTATAAACCAGCCCCAACCCCGCAGTGTAGACACGCGCCATCGAAGGCCTGCCGGCCCGCTGCTGGTCCCGAAGATCAAAAATGAGGTCCTTGTCAATCCCCAGACTCAGCATGGTCGTCACGCCATAAGAGGCGTAGGTTTTCAGATCGTTCTCGACACTGGCACGGGTGTAAAACTTCGGATCCTGATCCAAACCCACAGCGTTGCCGAGATGCCCGTGCAGATTGATGATGCCCGGCATTACGAATTTTCCGCTAAGACTGACCGTTACGGCTCCGGCAGGAGCCTTCAGATCAGCCGCACGTCCGACCCAAACGATACGGCCACTGTCGATGATCATGGCGGAATTGGGAGCGGCAGGGCGCCCGGTGCCATCGATGAGCGTAAAACCTTTTAGAACTCGGACCTCGCCGTGGACTGCAGCCGAAAATATGAGGGACAAACAGAGGAGTGCCGCATTCCTTCTCGCGGCGGTCAGCGCCCTCCTCATTTTTTCATGGAGTCGTCGGAGTCCAGCATGGCACCCAGTGTGAAGCATATGTACAATCCTATGCGGAGCGGGGACGGGGCGCAAGTAGGGCCGATGCGACGTGCGCAGGGTCGCTCACGCATACTGCCTGAGAAGACGCCAAACGGCTCACGACTTCGACTTGGCGGGCTAGCGCATATTGTTCGCGACAAGCCTTTACCGTTACGTTTCGGCCGGCGCCCAGCGATGACTGGGGCTCCAGTGTCCACTCATTCAAATGCAACCCAAACCGGTCTCGGTTGGGTCAAGTGAGAATGTAACCCGACGGCGCGATCACCGCAGCAGAGCGCAAACCCATCTGCTGGACCGCCCCATCAAAAGTACAGCTTCAGTGCCAACTGTAAGGTCCGGGGAGCATTCGCCTGGGTGTTCCAAAGGCCGAAGTTCGCGTTCTGCAAACTGAGGGCGCCGCTCGCGGGGCCGAATTGAGTCCGGTTCAGAAGATTGAAGGCTTCCCCCCGGAATTCCGCCCGAACAGATTCATGAATAGGGAACGTTTTCGCCACCGAAATGTTCTCGTTCAGCGTGGAGAAATTGCGCAGCTTCGGGTTGGTTCGCGTAGCGTTGCCGAACTGGGTCGTGGGCTGCGTACCGAAAAATGAGGCCGGCTGGAAGAACCTGTTTACGTTCGGATCGAACTTCCCTGAATACGTACCGCCCCATCCGTCGTAGGTTGTAATCGTCGGCGTGTTCACAAACGTCCCGTCGCCCAGCGGAAAGCTCACCGTCGTGCTCACGGCGATCGGAGTGCCTTTCAGGTAAGTGTTGTTTCCCGCAATGCGCCAGCCGCCTACCACGGCATCGACCAAGCCCCTGGTCGGGAACATCCGGCCCTTGCCGAATGGCAGGTCATAGGTATAACTGATCTTCACCTGATGGGTCTGATCGGTGGTTGCCACCGCCTTTGACAGGCTCCGGTTGAAAGGATCCTGCGGACCGGCGGCGTCAGCGTTCGTCAGAAACTTGGAGAACACATACGAGCCCTGCATCGTAAAGCCATGGCTGAAGCGCTTGGTGACCTTCAGATTGCCGGCGTTATAAGTAGAGTGGCCTATTTTATCGCCTCCACCATTGAACGTATCGATCGTGCTGAACTGCGGGAACGGAAGCAGCGACTGCAGTACTGTTGCGCTATTACCCCAAAGGGCGTTGAAACCAGGCCACGGCGCCTTGATGCCCGCCGCATTGGCGGCTGCCGAGCCGACGAGAGAGTTCAGCAGGGTTTTGCCGCCGGCTGTGAAGGGGCTCAGACTCGCGGGCAACTTCCGGTAATCGAGGGCGTTAAAGGTGAGCAGGGTAGAGGCAATTCTGCTAGCCATCGTGCCCACGTAACCAGCATCTACCGCCAGTGTCTGGGTGATCTGACGCTGGATATCGAACGCGAAATTGAACTCAGCGGAAGGCGTGACCGCGGTCTTCCCGTTGTAATACGGCATATTGACGCCGTTGCCAACCGAGGGGTCGAGATTCGGAACCGGCGCCCAGTACGGAGCCCCGTCCTTGAGTGCAAAGGTCGGGAAGAGTCCCTGGCTCGTGTTGGACGCCGTGATGCGCTGAATGAAACCGACGTTGTGCGACGAGTTGGCGTTCTGAATGATCGGGCCGAAGGTTTCACTCGCTGAGCCGCGCACGGTTGTCTTGCTGTTGACCGAATAGGCAAAGCCAAACCGGGGGGACACAGCGCCGTTCCAGTTCGGGATCAGGGTCCTGCTGCCCGTGCGGCCCGGACCGTTCCCCGCAAAGATCAACGCACCGGGTAGCCCGCCAGCCGCGGCATTTGGCAGCGTCGGATCCAGATCGCTCTGCTGGTCATAAACTACCGTGGGCGCATGACCCCTCTCGTATCGCAGTCCCAGGTTCAGGGTCAGTCTCTGATTAACACGCCAGTCGTCCTGGGCGTACCCCGCTTCGCTGATCCAATGAGTTTGGATGAGACGGAGTGTGTCCAGAGCCCATCCGGAATCCTGCCCCAGCAGGAACGAGGCGAACCCGCCTCCGCCGCCGGTAGCCTGAGAGGTCACGTTGGGAAGGCCCGTGTTCGTGGACGAGAAAGAAGCGTTACCGGAGTAGTTCTGGGAGCCTCCTCCGTTGTAGATTGTGTTGTTATAGAACCCGCCGAACTTAAAGGTATGCCTGCCTTTGACCCAGGTCAGGTCGTTTCTGAATTCCCAGTTTACGCTGCCCTGAGTGTTCGTATCCTGACTGCCCCAACTGGTGAACGTGTCGCCGAAGTTGAGTTGCGGGAAGTTGGCATTGCAGTCCGGCCAATTGGGGAGACAGATGCCCAGGCTCTTCCAGCCCACGGTATTCAGGGGACTCAGACCAAAGCTCATCGGCGAACCCTTCAGGTATCCCACGCCCGCGATATTGAAAACGTTGACCGTTTTGCCGCCCGTGATCCGGTTAAACACCGAAGGCGTGATGGTGAACTCGTGACTCAGGCGATAAACCCTCCAATAGGTCGAGCCCTCCGATGCGCTCGACAGCCCACCGGGCAGACTGTTAGTCAGTCCCATTCCCCCAACGCCTCCCGGATTGACCTGACTGGCCGAACGTCCCCGGCCATAGTAGAAAGCCACGTGCTGCTTCTTGGTAAAAGCCTGATCTAATTTAATGCTCCACTTGTCAACCGGAGCCCGCGTCCCGGAGTTGCTCGGAATACGATAATTTTGCCGTATGTAAGCCGCGGTGCCAGGAATCAGACCGGGTACGTTGGGCACGGCCAGCGGCGCCGCATACTTTACAATCGCCGCTGCCACCGGGTCGAACTTCGATTCGGGGATGATGTTATTCGGAAACGGTGTGCGCGTATAGGCGCCGGTTGCGGGGTTCAGAGTTTGCGAACTCGGATCGTAGATCTTGTATTGCCTGTTGTTGCCGTCAACAAAGTTACTAAAGTCGCCCTTGAACATTTCTGGCGTAGGTACGCTGAGCGGGTTGACAGAGGCGCCCACGCGGTTGCGGAAACCTTCATAGGAAAAGAACCAGAAGGTCCGGTCGCTACCATTGTAAATCTTCGGAATCGTAATTGGTCCGCCGGCGGTAAAGCCAAAGTCGTTCTGTTTCAGGACAGGTTTAGTCGTCGCAAAAAAGGCGCGCGCATCCATGTCGTAGTTGCGTAGGTACTCGTAAACATCGCCGTGGAACTTGTTCGTGCCGGATTTCGAGACGAAGCTGACGGACCCGCCCGACGCGTGGCCGGTCTCCGCCTTGAAACCGCCGGATTCGACGCTGAATTCCGCGAGTGCATCGATCGAAGGAGAGCTTTGGGCTGCCTGGCCTTGAGTGCTTAGGTCGGTCGAGCCCGAAACTGTAGCGCCATCGAGCGTCATACCCTCCAGGCCGCGCTGTCCGCCGCCGATTCGAAAATTGCCCGCGGCGCCCTGGACATCGGTAGTTGTGTTAGCCAAATCGATCGGGCTGCGAACGCCGCCGTTCACGGCAAGCGGAAGCTGGTCGACAAATACGGTGGAAACCGATGTCGCGACCCGCGCCGTTTCCGTCTGCAACTGGGTGACCTCGCTTTGCACTTCCACCGTGTCTGCCGCTGTTCCGACTTGCAGCACCACATCGAGCGAAATGGTGCCGCCGGCCGCCAGTTCGAGTCCAGCCTGGATGAACGTCTTGAAACCCGGACTCTCCACACGCACGCGGTAATTTCCGCCCGGCAGGGACGGAATCGTGAATTCACCCGTGCTGCCGCCACTGATGGTCTTGAATTCGGTGTTGGTGGCGAGGTTCACTGCGGTGACGGTCGCATTCGGCACAACAGCGCTGCTCGCATCTCTAACCAGCCCGCGCATCGTGCCGCGGTCGGATTGCGCCCAAAAGGCGGAACACAGTAGGGCCAGCCCAAGTGCGGACTTGGCAAATCTTGACATTGACGACTCCTGTCTGTAGACGCGGCAGAACGAGCTTCCCTGGCTTCAAACTGCCTAGGCGGTAATCTATATCAGAAGTCAACCGGTAAAACAAGAACTATTTCTCATTCTGTCCCGGCCAAGGCACTTATAGGCGATCCTTGGTTGCGCCAAACGAAGACTAGGACTGCCGGCCGGCATCCTATTGAAGGTGTCAGCCCCCGCACGTTCGGATTGCCGTGTCAGTGCAGATGCCGAGTCCGTTTCTCCCGCCCCAGCAGTCGGTCAATCGTGTTCGCTGAGATTTTGTTCAACCGACCGGCCACCGCATCGCAACAGCGCACTTCGCCGACCTTTCATGAGTGTCATTTTTTCGCGCACCGCCGGGTTACATTTTCATTTGACTCATCCGAGTTGTTCCTGGTGACATTCTAGATGACCCAATTCGCTCTCAATTCGCTCCCAATATTTGCTTCAGCGACAGTGATATACTGGGCGGCGCTTCGAAGACTGGGCATCGAAGGACACCCTCAAAGGCTTCGGCAGTCTTCTTGAGCATCATGAATCCGGAAAGCCCGGAGAGGCCGGGGTCAGTAGACCTCGCATGGCAGGAGGACTGAAATGACCATCAAAACTTCGTGGAAAAAGGTTGGAGTGATTTTGCTGACTGGCGGTTGCGCGTCCGTGGCGTTGCTTCTTGCGCAGGATCCGCCGCCTGCTGCTGCTGGGCGCGGTGGACGGGCCGCGCCGCCCCAGGCATGGGCTCCCAAGCCGATCACTCCGACCGGATGGGTCGAGCCGATGAAACCCGTCTGGCATGTGTCCGAGATCCTCGCGGCGCACAAAGGCCAGACCGACTGGACTGAGCCCATCGTGAGCGACAATTTCCTTCACGCCGATTATGTTTCCATGGGCCCTGGAAAGAAAACGCCCCGCCGTTTTAACGCCGACACGCGCGAGTGGTGGATTATCCAGGACGGGCAGATTAAGTTCACCATCGAAGGCCAGGAGCCTTTTGTCGCCGGCAAGGGCTACATGGTGGAGGTGCCATATCGCAACATTTACAGTATGGAAACGGTCGGCGACAAGCCTTCGCTGCGATTCGAAGTTAACATCGCAGGTGCGACGAAAGACTATCCCATTGACGAGAAGCCGCCGGCCATGCCTGGCAGGGAATACGTAAAGATCACCGTCGCGAACAAGGGAAAATACGAGAACGGAAACATCCCGTTTCTCGACTTCAACGAGATTGTATCCGGAAAGATCAGGTCCAACAATTTCGTGAAGGACGACCGCGCCGTGGTCAACATCATCAGGGGCAAGGGTATCGAAGATAAGCGCCCCTCGACCGACGGCCATTTCCACCTGTCCTCCTCGGAGTTCTGGTTCATTATGGAGGGCCAAGTCCGTTATGCGCTCGAAACGCAAACTACCTTCGTTGCGGAGCAGGGTGACGTCGTCTACGCGCCCATGGGCATGTGGCATCTGGCCAGCCTCGCTGGCGACGGCATGTCCACCAGAATCCCCATGAATGGATATGTCGATCTGGCCCACCACTTCATGGCGCATTAGCAACTGCGGAGAAACCCTTTCACGGGACCGTCCCCCGTTGTTGGCGTAGAGCCAAACCATCAGCCGCGTCGCCTATGGATTCCGCAACTTCGAAAACTACAGGCTCCCCGTGAAGGTGTTAGGTTCTAAGTAATCTGGGATTTCGGGATGGATCACCCGTTGTTGGCGTAGAGCCGATTCTTGGTTGACATTGTCGGTGACATTATCGCTCGCTGTCATGCGTCGCGGGCACAGCGTACCGGCACATGCGCCGGCCGCCCAACGTCTCTAAAGCCGTGCAACAATCGCTGCACGGTGCTACAAAGGGTCCGGAGGCAAGAGCCCATGAAGAGACGTCTGTCGCGCCGCGACTTCCTTCCGGCAGGGATCACGGCGTTCGGTGCAGCTACGCTTGGTCCCGCGGCTATCGCGCAACCAGCTACCAGCCAACGCCCCGTGCTGGAGACCGTGGATGTGTTGGTAGTTGGCGGTGGATCCGCGGGAATCGGCGCGGCCATCGGCGCGTCCCGGGCAGGCGCCAATACGCTGCTCATTGAAAATTATTCGTTCTTCGGCGGCGTCGCCGCGTGGGCGCTCGGCATGCAGATGAATCAGATGCGGCCTGCCGGCAAGCCTCGCTCTTACGTTCACGAATTGGTGATCCGGAAACTGACGGCTTATGGTGATCAGGCAGCGAAACTTGGGACTCACGAGGTCTGGACCAACGTCGAGTATCTGAAAGTGGCGCTGCTCGACGCGCTGGATGAGGCGGGCGTGAAATATCTCGTCCACGTTCGAGCCGTAGACGCCATGGTCGAAAAGAACCGCGTCACCGGGGTGGTCATCGCCACCAAACGCGGTCTGATGTCCATACGCGCAAAATCGGTAGTGGATTGTACCGGCGATGCGGACGTCGCGTTCTTCGCTGGCGCCGAAACGATGACAGATCCCAAAGACCTGATGCCGATGACGCTGTCGGTGTGTTTGAGCAACGTGGATGCGGCAAAGGTCCGGCCCGCCGACGTCGACCGCGCCTTGCGTAACGGGCGGACGAAGCACCCGCTTATCACGAACGGGTTCTTCGAAATTCGCCAGGTAGCCAACGGTCGCAACTGGTGGATTAACCACGCCGGCACGGCCGATATGGGCCGGATTGACGCCACCGACCCGGTGCAGCGGACCCGGGCCGAATGCGACAGCCGCAGGCAGGCGCTTCAGATGATTCAAGCCATCCGTGAATCGGAGAACGAAGCCGTCCGCCAGATCGAGTGGGCGGCCAGCGGCCCGCAGGTGAGCATCCGCGAAACTCGACGCGTTAAAGGCGCGTATCTCGTTACCGAGCAGGATGCCATGAACGCGGCCAAATTCGACGATGCCATCGGGTGGCGAAGCGGGTTTCTCGACACGGGCGGCCAGCCGGGCGGCGTGTACACAAAGATGAAGGTCCACGATGTGCCCTACCGTTCGATTCTTCCGGAGAAAGTAGATGGCCTGCTCGTTGCAGGACGATGTATCTCAGCCACGCACATGGGCGCGGCAGCGGGCAAAAGCATGGGCAACTGCATGGCGACGGGCCATGCCGCGGGTGTGGCGGCCGCGATGGCGGCCACCGCCGGCAAGATGCCGCGGGAATTGAACGTCAAAGCCATTCAGGACAGGTTGCGAACCGATGGCGTCAGCTTCGATCCGACCGACCGGGACCAGAAACTGCTTGGCTGACGGACAGAATGTGCCCCGACATCCTTTGAACTTCCCCCGGTTGCTCAGGTTGTTTACCGCGCAGGTTGCCAAGAGTACGGCAAACCATACCCCCGCAATCGCCGCCGCGCGGTGGCGCAAGCGATCGTGCTGGCTGGACTGTTGTAGACGTAGTGTCTGCCGGTGGCTGGAAGCATGATTCCGGCGTGCGCCACATGGATTTAGGAATTACCGCGTGGCGGCAGGCAGGGCGGCCTTCGCCAGTAGAGCCTTTCGGGGCGCCTGGGGACATCCTGGAACCCAGCCCCGGGGAGAATCCATGAATCTCACGGCATCGGCCCGCATCATAGCCCCGCGGCCAGGGCTCCTTTTCAACAGACTCTCGAATCGTGGTGAGAGATAGAAAACAGATGGGGATGGATCGGCAAATCCGGCTAGCCGCCGCTGCTTCTTGCATTGACGGAGCCCCGGCACGCCCCGGGCCAGATTCCAACGCCTCCCACAGCCCCTCCGCCGGCTGCGGCCAAGCCGGTCGACCACGACCCGCTTGGCCGCGGGACGCCGTATGGTTGTGTGGTCGGCTTTCTCCGGGCCACGGGGCGTGGGGAGTACCGCCGAGCGGCTGAATATCTCGACATGAAGCCATCCGTGGCAGCCGAGCAGGTTGCCCGCCAGCTCCATATCGTCTTAAACGCAGGACGTGCGGCCGATCTTGAAACCATCGCCAAGACGCCCGAGGGCGACCTGAACGACGGCCTGCCGGCAAATGGTGAACGGGTCGGGACTGTCCAAACTCACACCGACACGTTGGAGATTCTGCTGGAGCGAAGGCAACGCAATGGCGGTCCGCCGGTTTGGCTGTTCTCGAATGAGACTCTGTCGAACGTCCCGGACGTGGCAGGGCAGGTGGAAGCCGAAAGCATCGACAGGTTCGTTCCGCAGGCTCTTCGGATTCGCATCTTCTCGCTGCCGCTCTATCGCTGGCTTGTAACCCTCCTGGGTGTGGCCGTTGCGTTGGCGTTCGCCTACCTGGGAACCAAGCTTCTGGTTCCGCTCCTTTCTCCCCTGATCCGCCGGATGACCGGAGAACCGGACGACCGGCACCTGGCTACTCTGCTGGCGCCCCTGCGAGTGATCGTTCTGGCTGCAGGTTTCGGCGCCCTTGCCATAGTTTCGGCGACCGTGTTGGGCCGTCGGTTCTGGATCGTCTCCGCCAAAGCCATCGCTGTCTTCGGCGTCGCATGGCTGGCAGTCCGGTTCAGCGACATCGTTGCGGAACGGGCAAGCCGCCACCTGACCAGGCGCCAGCGGGCAGGCAGGGTCGCGGTACTCACTCTCTCGCACCGCCTGTTCAAGATCGGCGTGACCGCCGTGGCCATCGTCGTCCTGGTCTATGCAGCCGGCGGAGACATAACGGCGGTTATGGCGGGCGTTGGTCTTGGCGGTATTGCGATCGCCCTCGCTGCCCAGAAGACTCTCGAAAATCTATTCGGCGGCGTGTCCGTCATCTCGGACGAGCCGATCCGGGTGGGCGATTTCTGCCGGTTTGCGGACAGAATGGGAACTGTTGAGGACATCGGGCTGCGCTCCACTCGAATCCGCACTCTGGAACGAACCGTTCTCACCATTCCGAACGGTCAATTGTCCCTCATGACGCTGGAGAACTTCGACCTGCGGGACAGGTTCCTGTTTAATCACAAGATCGGGCTGCGCTATGAGACCACACCCGAACAGTTGCGCGGTATTCTTGCGGGAATCCGCGAGATGTTCCGAACCCACCCCGTTGCCGACCCTGAGGATGCGCGTATCCGCCTGGTTCAGTTCGCGGACTCGGCGTTCCTCATTGAAGTCTTCGTTTATCTGCTGGGGGACCAATATCTTGAGTTCCTGGAGACTCAGGAAGAACTTTTGCTGGCCATCATGGATATCATCGTAGCCGGCGGCAGCGGGTTTGCATATCCGTCTCAAACGTTGTACCTCACGCGAGACAAGTCCGGGGATACATCCCGTTGGAAAGAGGCATCCGAGCGATGAAGTTGGAGCGAGCTGGACCTTCGTTCCCAGTGTTCTAGATTTCTTGGTCTGATATCTATGGACGCAATGCCCTCATCGTTGCCATATATTCAACAACCAGGACTTCGCTGCTTCCGAGAAGTGACCCGCTAACGCTCGGCTGAAGTGACCCACCCCAGGAACAGGATTGAGAACCCGGTGTCATCATCCACGCCGCAGGCGTGCAATGGGGTCGATGTTGGGGGACAGAGCGATATCATCCGCGCCGAAGGCGCGCGCTGTGGGGTGGCGGATTTGGTTTGGGGGGATTGGGATTGGGGCTATCGCGCCGAGGTGGCGCGCTGGAGTTTGTGGCGGAGGTGCTGAAAGTATTCCTGGCTGACCTGCAGTTGCAGTACTTCTTCGATTACCGGCGAGAAGTATGCCAGCTAGCGGATCGTTCCCAGGGGCGCGGCGCCGGCGGGCCGGATGAGTCGCCGTGCCGCAGCCAGCACGAAGGCGTTCTCAACCGCTTCCAACGGCACGCCGCGTTGGTGCAGTTGGGCCGCCAGCACCCGGTCCGGACGGCGGACGGCGCCGCACGTGCCCGGAGTCACACGGTATGCGTCCAGAAGTCGGCGCACATAGTCGCGCTGTTCCATGAGTTCAGCCCTGCGGTTCGCGCAGCGAGGGGCCGTTGATGGTCACGGTGTGGCAGTAATGCCGCACACGGCTCAGCAGCGCATCCACCATCGACTTGTTGCCGAGAAAGTTCTGCCACTCGTCATA
>JBDTMZ010000067.1:0-15436 GCA_039934035.1 Candidatus Solibacter sp.
TTGTCTTAATCTGGTAGCCTGACCGGCATGAAGTCTGTTCTGCTCCTGTGGTTCGCTGCATGGTACTCGAACGTGACCGTCAGCCAGTATGTCGATAGTCTGGAGCCGTTGTTGGCGGCCAACCGCGATGCCTATCTTTCAGGCCCGCACACACTCCAACGGCAGACCGCAGCTCTGCTGTACTTCGATCAGAGTTGGGCCTGGCTGAAATCTCCGGCAGCCTGCGGCGATAGACTGCTCAAGCAGGCGGGTCAATCCTGTATCGCTGACCGTTCCCGAGGGGGCCGTTGGTCGTGGGAAGTGTACTACCGGGATTCGATCGCACAAAATACTCTGTCTCCCAAATAGGCAGGGCGAAGACTCTCCCGCCCCAGTACGTTCCGCACCGTCAATCGGAACTCCCGAACCCGTAGCGCCCGCGTCGCGGCCCGTGGCGCATCGCGCAGACCACTGTGCTATCCCTAAATCATGGACCGCGAACTCAGCGACGACCTCACCGCGAGGATGCCGATCGTGCTACACGAGACCGTCATCGGCGTCGATTGCTGCGGCTGCATCGTGGCGGCCGTGTATGGCACCAGCGTGGAGTTGCAGTGTAACGAGTGCGGGGCCGTCGTGGGCGTGGTGCAGATCGACACCTTGCGCGGGCTACTTGGCCTGGGCTGCGCGGAGGCAACGTGCCCGCACTGCGGCAAGCTCAACACCTTCCCCGGCTCAAGTGAGATCGCCTCTTACGTGTGTGACGGCTGTGGCAGGGCGGTCGGTGCGGGCGGCGGCGAGTAGGGTACTTGTGGTTCCAGATGCGGGCGCTCAGACAGATAACATCCCGTCCTGCTGCTCCTGTGCGTGACGTATCTGATCGTCCCTGCGACGGTCTGGCCCGATGAAACAAGCGCCCACACCGAGGGAAACTGTAGGGATGGCGGCGAAATGCAAGGCGTGTGGTGGAACGGGCTGGGTCTGCGAGGACCACGAAAACAAGCCGTGGGGCGAAGCGAGCACGAGTGACGCGGCCTGTAACTGCGGCGGTGCTGGTATGCCTTGCCCCGTCTGCAATCCGAGCGACCGCGATAATCCGCCGAAGATGCCGGAAGGATACAGAACGATCTTCGATAAGGACGGATGGAGACATTGAGCGTATGCCGGACCTGCACGACATGAAAACCTGGACCGACCGGCTCGGGCACTCCGGCCTGCGTTCGTTCACCGACGAAGAGGGCAACTTCTGGCTGGAACAGAATGCCGCGAAACCATCGAAGTGGGGAAAATTCGCGAGGGAAGGCCACGAGGTCGCGTGGGAGTTTGCCGGGCCGGGCGGAGCATACACCGGCAGGATGCTAATTGACGGCGACATCTATACGCCGTCCGAGGCGACGAAGAAGTTTCTGCGGCGGTGAGGCAAAC
The DNA here is from genome assembly GCA_039934035.1 of Candidatus Solibacter sp. Lineage (GTDB taxonomy): Bacteria > Acidobacteriota > Terriglobia > Bryobacterales > Bryobacteraceae > Solibacter. The sequence continues at coordinate 1,405 of JBDTMZ010000067.1, forward strand.
GATTATCGACACCACTTACGAAGCTAGAACCCCACGGCGGCGGTGACCCGGTCTAGATCGCGCGAGAGTGGGCAGCGCATCCACAGGGCGGGACGAATCCACGGGCGGGGCGGGGAAGTGCGGGGCGCTGGTGACGGCGCTGGCGGCTGTCGCGGCTGTCGCAATTGAAAAGCCCAGCTTGCCGTGCTACCGTACAACCAGATCGAATGACCAACTGCCCTTCAGCCTCGCCCGGACACCGCTCCCCCCTGTACATAGGTTAGCGATTGCATTGGACATGACACGTCCGTGCAGTCGCTTGCGATATCTGGTAGCGGAGTCGCCTCGGACCTTAATTCAATATAGGTGCATCGGCACCTCAGAGAGACGTGTGTCGTAACGTTGCAAGCACACCCGCCAAGTTCGACAGAGCAATCCGTCGTTACGGCCAAGCCTCCTGAGTGGAAAAGCCGACTCGCCAGGTTGTGGGGGGACGCAATGAACGATCCAGCTTTTGAAAGGCATTTCTCTATCGACGAACTGGCGCGCCTCTGGCATCGGAGCCGCGAGACCGTTCGGCAGTGGATCAAAGACGAACCCGGCGTCCTGGTCCAGCGGGGGCCGGGTGGCAAGGCCGCTTACTCGGTTCCCGAGTCAGTTGCGCGGCGCATCCACGCCGCGCATACAAACCCCTTGCGCAAGCCCGTGTAGATTGCGTGTAAATTGACCGAATGAGCCCTGCAACGGTTGCAACTGCTGCGTTGATTCTCTTGAAGTTGTTGAAAGCAAAGGGCGCGTTTGGCTCCGAATCCCTGTCTCTCCGCCAGTTACCAAATTCGTCCACAACGCCGCTTCCGTTCGCCTTCGAGTTCGCACTCCCAGACCACGATAACCCGCCAGCCCAATTCCTTGAGTGCAGCGGCGTTGCAAAGGTCCCGCTGAGTGTTGCCATCGAGCTTCGCCCTCCAAAACTCTGGGCGCGTTTTCGGTGCGACGGCGTTTACGCAGCCAAGGTGCCTATGCCAGAAGCAACCATGCACAAAAACCACGGCACGTCGGCGTGGTAGCAATGGATTGCAGATCTTCGATCGGGACAGCCAAGACGGATCACCTCGCTGTGGATTGAGCACCCACGGCGTAGTCCGCCTGGCGGTAGTTCCGAAGTCTGGTGGGTCGTGCCTAACTCCCTGGCGACAACAGCCCTTGGCACGAGCTGATCCCGACACCTCCCCCCATTCTCCCGAGCTCGTGTAACTTGCCCTGCGAATGAATGGGAGTGGCGCTACCCAGGTAAGGCTCCAAAGCACATTTGTGTCCCGGAGCGGAATCCCGAGTACATTGGGTGAATTCGTCAGCGCAACGCCGCACATGCGCATATAATCGAAGGTTCGTTCTTGCATACAACCGTCAAGGATGGCCTATGGGAACCAACCGCCGGGAATTTCTCAAAACCCTTGCATCGTCCTCCGCCGCGCTTGCTGCCAGTTCATGGCTTCAGCCACTGGGATACGCACAGGCGCGAGGGACCGCCCGAACCGTAATCAATGAAGCGCGGCATAAAGGTGAGATGGACCGGCGCCTCCTGGGGGCTTTCCTCGAGCACCTCGGCCGAGCGGTGTACGAAGGGGTTTACGACCTCAAGTCCCCGCTCGCCGACGCCAACGGCTTCCGCAAGGACGTACTCGCGGAGGTGAAGGAGCTGGGTGTGCCGATCATGCGATACCCTGGCGGCAACTTCGTTTCCGGCTACAACTGGCTCGACGGGGTGGGACCGAAGGCGCAGCGTCCCAGCGTGCTGGAGCGGGCCTGGAATTCACTGGAGACGAATCAGTTCGGCACCAATGAGTTCATCCAATGGGCAAGACTCGTAGGCACCGAGCCGCTGTTGGGCGGCAACTTCGGCACCGGTAGCGTCGCCGAGCAGGTGGCCTACGTGGAGTACTGCAATGTGGACCGCGGCACGAAATGGAGCGATCTGCGCCGCTCGCACGGTTACGAGCAGCCGCACAATGTCAGGTACTGGTGCTTGGGCAACGAAATGGACGGCCCTTGGCAGATGGGCACGATGCCCGCGCGGGACTATGGCCGGAAGGCACGTGACGCGGCCCGCCAGTTTCGCGTGATCGACCCGGATCTCCAACTGATCGCCTGCGGATCTTCCAACACGATTCTGCCCACCTACCTCGTCTGGGACCGCGAGGTGCTGGAGGAATGCTACGACCAGGTGGACGCCATCTCGCTCCACAACTACTACGGCAATACGCCTCAATTGAGCGGCGATAACGTCTCCCGCTATCTGGCCATGAACCTCGATATGGAGCGCCAGATCCATGAAATCTCGGCCGTTTGCGATTACGTGCAAGGCGTAATGAAATCGCCGAAGCGGCTCTGGCTCTCCTTCGACGAATGGAATGTCTGGTACCGCGCGCGCGGCGGAGTATTTGCCAACGGGCAGCGGAAGCCGGCGCCGCACCTGCTTGAAGAGCAGTACAACCTTGAAGACGCGCTCCTCGTCGGCGGCTTCGTCAATACCCTGTTGCGCCGCTCCGACCGCGTTCGCCTGGGCTGCCTTGCCCAGATTGTCAATGTGATCGCGCCGCTCATTACAAACGCGGAAAAAACCATCCGGCAGACCATTTACTTCCCCTACGCCTGGGCCTTGAAATATGCGCACGGAAGGATCCTCGATTTGCAAGTGGCTTCGGAAACGTACCCCATCCACGCCGAAGGCCTGCGGGCGGACTTCGCGCGCAACGATCAGGTTCCCTTCCTCGATGTCGTGGCTACGCACAATCCGCGCAATGGCCAGATTGCGCTGTTCATGCTGAACCGCGACACAACCGGTGAGCGGGATTTCACCGTCACCTGGCAGAGCCCCGTCCCCACGCGTGTGTTGGCGTGCCAGACTTTGACGGGAAAAGATCTGAAGGCCGTCAACACGTTCCAGGATCCCAACAAAGTGGCGCCATCCAATCTGGACGCTCCGCGCCCCGGAGCGAGTATGACCTTCCGGCTGCCCGCGGCGTCCTATACGGTGGCGCACCTCGCCTGATGATCGGGGCCGCGGCAAGCGTCGCGGCCTTTCGATCGCCGCCGGCGGCGAAACCGTCCCCGCGGCAGTAGTTTGCGCAGTGCAGCCTCCCACGCCGTACGCCCGGCAGTTGTCTCTCGCGCGGAACACGACGCCGTCCCCGTATTTACATAAATTAAGAGTTGCCACGACTCATCTGGTGTCTACTGAACCTGTGGGAGAAGTCCGCCCGTGCCTCGTCTGGGCGCTACCATGTTCAGTTACAAGGAGGAACGTAAGCGCATGAATAGCCGATTTCACGCGGCTTGGGCGGTGAGCCTGATTGCGATGCTCGTGCCCCCGCTGTGCGCCGAGCATTTCAATATAGGCGTGCACGACCCCGTCATGATCCAGCAGGACGGCGCGTATTACGTATTCGGCACCGGGAGGGGCATTGCCGTATTCTCCTCCAAAGACATGAAGAACTGGCAGAGCGCCAAGCCCGTCTTCGCCGAGACCCCGGCGTGGGTTGCCCGGCAATTTCCCAAAGCTCGCGACTTCTGGGCGCCGGATATCGCCGAACACAACGGAACTTATTATCTTTACTACGCAGTATCCGGTTTTGGCAGCAACAACTCCGCAATTGGAGTCGCGACCAATCGCACACTCAATCCGGACAGCCCGGACTTCCGGTGGGTTGACCATGGCATGGTGCTCGAGTCGGTCACCGGCAGGGATATGTTCAACGCCATCGACCCCAACCTTGCCTTTGACCAGCAGGGTGTTCCCTGGCTTTCGTTCGGATCTTTCTGGAGCGGCATCAAAATCGTCAAGCTGAACGCGAATCTCACCGAGGTGGCGCTGCCCGAGGAATGGCACACCATTGCGGCTCGGGACCGGCTGTGGAAACTGGAAGAGAACGACGCCGGCGACGAACTCAGCGGCGCCATCGAAGCGCCATTCATCTTCAGCAGGAACGGAATGTACTACCTGTTCGTTTCCTGGGACCGCTGCTGCCGCGGCGTGAACAGCACCTATAAGGTCGTCGTGGGCCGTTCCGAAAAGATCACCGGCCCGTACCTCAGCAAGGAAGGCGCGCCCATGCAAATGGGCGGCGGCTCCCTGGTGGTGGGCGGCAATAAGAACTGGCCCGGCGTGGGCCACAATTCGGCCTACACGTTCAACGGGAAGGATTTCCTGGTGTTTCACGGCTACGACGTCTCCGACAACGGGCGCTCGAAACTGTGGATCCAGGAGATGAAGTGGGATGCCAACGGCTGGCCGAACGTGGAACTGCAATAGCGGAGGACACCATGCATCAGAAAAAACTTCGATTCCATATCAGCATGCTGCTGTGCCTCCTCGCCGGGCTGTTTGTTGTATCGACGGCGTTTGCGCAGGCTGGGCCGCCCTCCCAAGTCCCCGGACAAGTTCCGCCAGTCGGCGGCAGAGGCGGTGCAGCGCCCGGCGGCGGTGGCGGTCGTAGCGGCAGGGGACCGCAGGGTCCCACCACCGATCCCCAAGTCCACGATCCCGTCATGGCCAGGGAAGGCGACACCTACTATGTGTTCGGAACAGGCATCACGGTCCAGTCTTCCAAGGACTTGAAGACATGGCAGCCGGAGCCCGCCCCGTTCAGCGCGGCACCGGAATGGTACACCAAGCTTTTCGGCGCTACCCGTTTCGGACAATGGGCACCGGATATCCTGTTGCACAACGGGACCTGGTATCTGTATTACGCCGTTTCCTCTTTCGGGCGGAACTTCTCTGCAATCGGCGTCGCGACAAACACCACCCTCAACAGCAAAGACCCGAACTATAAGTGGGTGGACCGCGGGATGTTGGTCAAGTCCGTCCCGGGCCGCGATATGTGGAACGCCATCGACCCGAACGTCTTCATCGACCAGCAAGGCAAAGCATGGATGGACTTTGGCTCCTTCTGGGGGGGCATCAAGCTCCTGCGCCTGAAGGACAACCTGGTGGAGGCCGCCGAGCCGCCGGAACGCGAGTGGCACACCGTGGCCGCCCGCGAACGGTACTGGAAACTCGACGAACGCGAGGCCGGGGACGCCGCAAACCCGGATTTGAAGTACGACGTCATCTACCCCAAAGAAGTGCTGGCCCTGGATCAGAAGACGGAGAACGGCGCCATTGAGGCCCCGTTTGTTTTTCAAAAGAACGGGTGGTACTACCTGTTCGTCTCCTGGGACCGTTGCTGTCGCGGGGTGAACAGCACCTATCAGATCGTCGTGGGACGTTCAAAGACGCCGGCCGGGCCTTATCTGGACCGTCTGGGGCACCGTATGGACTGGGGCGGCGGAGAGTTAGTCGTGCGGGGTATGCCCGCCAGTAGATACGCTGCCGGCGGCCACAACGCGGCTTACACGTTCGACGGGGTGGACTATCTGGTTTTTCACGCGTACGACAGGACCGACAACGGCCGATCCAAACTCGTGATTCGGAAGATCGGCTGGGAGGAGGACTGGCCTGTCGTCACCCTCGAACCCCAGAAGTGATTCGATCGATCAAACGTCAACCGATCAAACAAGGAGAAGCGCGATGAACATGAGGCTAGCCATATTCTCTGGAATCTTGCTCTCGATGGCCTGCGGAACCGCCCGCGCGGAGAAGCCGCTCAAGGATTACAGCTTCGTCCGCGGCGTGAACTACGGCATGCAGGCGGAGCAGGCAATTCTGGAACGGGACTTGGGCTACGCGCGGCGGGTCAACCTGAACAGCACGCGCATCTGGCTGAACTACCAGCAGTACGAGAGAGACTCTCAAGCCTACATCGGCCGGTTGCGGAACTACATCCGCACCTCGCAGAAGCTCGGCATTTCCACGATGCCCATCCTGTGGAACGGGAACAACCTCAATCCCGATACCCTCAAGCCCGCTTTCCGCGCGCGTGGCGACGCCTACGTGAAGGGCATCGTCGAAGCCATCAAAGACGAGCCCGGCCTGCTCATGTGGGACATCATGAACGAGCCACTCACCAATCCCTATTGGGGCAGGGCCGAAGGGGAGGAAAAGCAGAAGCGCGGAGCGGAGATTACCGAGTTCCTCCGCTATTACCTCTCGTTCGTCAAGAAGGTGGACCCGGTGAATGCCACCACGGTGGGGTATGAAATCTCCAACCAACTGGAGCCGACCGCCGACTTAGTGGACGTGCTCAGTTTCCACGAGTACACCCAGATCCGCCGCACGATGGAAGAGGCATACCTACTCGCTGAGGGAGTTTCCAAGAAGTTCGGTAAGCCCATGATGAACACGGAGACGGCGTGTATCGCGCGCGCCAACCCCTACGACGTGCTGCTGGAAATTTCGGACAAGCACAAGACGGGCTGGTACGTCTTCAACCTCATCATTCAGGGCTATTGGGGCGAGGTGCACGGACTCTTCTATCCGGACGGCACGATTCGCGATCCGGCCATCATCGCGGCTGTCATGGGGTTCTACAGGAACCGCGACTTGAACACCCTGATCAAGCCGGTTCCCAATCGGGAAGCCCACGTCGACAAGGCGCTGAAGGCACTCCAAGAGGCGCTGAAGGACAACCTGAGCACCTTCAGCTACTCCAAGAATTCCACGGATAAGATTCTGGACGCGGCGGAATACGCGGCCAATTTACTGGAGTCCGCCGAGATGGTTCCGATGTACGTGCCTCCCAGCGCGCAGATCCGGTATTGGCGGGAACAGCCGCCCGAAAAGCGCGACCGGGACGCCATCCGGGCTTTTGCCTACGACCTGGGGCTGACCCTCAAAAAGTATTGCCTGATCTATTGACGGGTTGCTGAAGCATGGGGAAATTGCCGCTTCCGTTAGCAGCCTCAGGCTGTCTACGGCTCATCCACCAAGGGAGCAAACTGGTATCCCACGCCGCGGACGGTCTGAATGGGCGTGCGTTGGTTGTACTCCAGTTTCTTCCGGAGATGGCTGATGTGCACGTCCAGGGAACGCTCGTACGGGGTGGACTTCCGCTGATGGATCGCTGCGGTGATTACGTCGCGCGAAACGGTCCGCCCCGCGGCACTGACCAGTAATTCCAGTAGATCGAACTCGAGGGAGGTCACATCCAGCAGAGTGCCGTGGTAACATGCCTCCCTGGTTTGCAGGTTGAGCCGAAGGGCGCCGGCTTCTATCTCCGTCCGCGGGGCGTCCGCCTTGCCCACACGCCGCAGGACCGCCCGCATCCTCGCCAGAAGTTCCTCGGGATCGAATGGTTTCGAAAGATAGTCGTCCGCGCCGAACTCCAAACCGGCGATGCGGTCCGCCGGGGACGTTCTCGCCGTGAGGATGATGACAGGAGTCGAATCCCGCTTGCGGAGTTGACAGAGAACTCTGATACCGTCCAGCGATGGCAGCATCACATCCAGAAGAATGAGGTCGAACTTCTCCTCCAGTGCGCGGGTCAGGCCGAGCCGGCCGTCGAGCGCCACTTCGACGGTGAACCCGTGTTGCGTGAGATAGTCGCGCATCAGCGAGCAAAGGTCCTGATCGTCCTCGACAAGCAGGATGCGCCTTGACCGTATGGCCGGCTGTGACATCGTCCTTCTCCTCGCCATCGCAGGCGTTCGCGGAGTCCGGCTTTACAAATCTTAAGCTCCACGATAGAAGCCCTGCGCAGAAGATTAATTGTAAAGGTCAGGCTCGCCAGATACCACAGAAAAATGTGGCGCCGGCGGCCTCCGTCGGGAACGCGCGCGCCCATGGCCCTCCTGACTGCCGTCAGTTGCAGACGCCACAGGTGCGACCCCAACGACCTGAGGGGCACCCGCACTGTGGGACACTGGATCTTCCGATGAGGCAATTGCCGCAAGCGGTTCGCTGACAGACGAGTTCATGCGAGAAACGAAGAGTTTTCTCATCCTCCTGGCCGGGACTCTGTTGGCATGGGGGCAGCAGGCCCGCCCCGGTCCCGATGGGTTGACGTTGGGCCGGTTGAGTAATGGGAGCGTGGTGACGTTTCATCCCGGTGCGGCGGGATGGGGCGTTCAGATCTCGGGCCCTGAGCGATTCAGTCAGAAGCAGCCGGTTTCCCTCGAGCTATACCGTGGCGATGCCGACATCCGGCAGTTGGCCGCCGGGTATCAGTCCGTGACCGTTGTTGCTGCCCGCCAGGTGCTGGCCCGGGCAAAGGTGGATGACCTCCGGGGTGCGGCGTTCAACGTGACGGACCGCTGGGCCATTCAGGGCGGGATTCTCACCTTGAGGCGCACCGTGGAAGTCTCCGCCACCGCAGCGGGAGCCGGCTTTTATTCCGCGGTCAAGCTCCAATCCGACCCGGACCTGACGTGGCCTGACGTCAGTTTCCTGGCGCCCTCTCTGTTGTACGGAGATACCACTTATAACGGCAGGGGGCCCGGCGGACCCGCCTACGACCGGGCGCGACGGTTTTCTTTTCGTGAGGATCAGTTGCCTTCCCCGATGCTGGCAGTCTCGATGCGCAACGGCGACTCGCTGACTATCCTGGACGCCGCACCCCGTGGACATACCGTGACGCAGGAAGGAACGCTCGACGCGCGTTACTCTTTCGGCGCATTTGGCGCCAATGAAACGGCAGCGGGGGGCATCGAAGTCGGATTCTGGATGCCTGGAACCACGGTATCCGTAGCCACGGCCGGGCGCGTCCCGGGCAAGAAGTATTTTCCCGAAAACGGCGGTTCAGAGTCGGTGCTAGCACCCATGGCTGGCCCGCCGCAACCGGTTCCGTTCGAGGCGAAACGCCGCTACAACCCCGTCAGAAAAGGATTTACGCAGTCCTACCAGCTCGCATTCCGCTTCGCAACGCGAGAGTCCTTCCCGGACCTGATCCGCAACAGTCATCGGTGGTCCTGGGGGGTGCTGAAACCTGCCGCGAACTTGCAGGATTTGGCGGTGGTCCGGCGGAGTCTGGCCGACCAGCTTTCCAGTCAGGTGTATTCCATCCAAGGCCGTACCGGAATACCCTTCATCGTCTCTTCCGTCACCGGCAACGTGTGGAGCAACAATCCCGACCCGAACTTTTTTTGGCGCGCCACCATGGGTTTCGTCGGGAAGAACATCGAAGCCGCTGACGACCTCCTGCGGGAAGCCGAGCGCGACCCCGGCGAGCGCGGCCGCAAAATGCGCCGGCAGGGCCTGAACATCATCGCGACCTTCATCAAGAACGTTCCCATGTCGCCGCCGTCCTTCACCGGCCTAAACCTGAAGACCGGCGCGCCGGCCATGACCAACGCGCCGCAGTGGTTCATCCGCGAAGCTACCGATGACATGCGCATGCTCATGGAAGCCTACGACCGGGAACGCAAAGCCGGCCGCAACCACCCCGAGTGGATGGGCTGGTGTAAACAGTTCGCGGATTGGGCGCTGACCCAGCAGCGCCCGGATGGCTCCTTTCCCCGCTCTTACATGGTCAACTCTCAAAACGTGGTTCAGGACACCGGCACCACCAGCTACAACGTTGCGCCCCTGTTTCCCATGCTGAGCAGGGACCTCAAAGACCCGAAGTATCTCTCCTCCGCGGTGCGCGCGGCAGAGCACGTCTGGCAGAACTTCGGAAGTCGGGGCATTTTTATTGGGGGGGCTGTAGACAACCCGAACATCACAGACAAGGAAGCGGGCATGCTCTCGCTCGAGGCATTTCTCTCCCTCTACGAGGCGACGCACGACCCCAAGTGGTTGCGGCGGGCGCAGATCGCCGGCGATTATGCCGCCACCTGGATGTGGATCTGGAACATCCCCATGCCGGACGATGCCGACAACTCGAAGCTGCACTGGAAGCAGGGCGTCCCGACGATTGGCGCGCAGGGAATCACGGCACAAACAGCCGGCATGGTCGACCAGTATTTGGATTTCGCCGTGCCCTCGTACGTCAAGCTGTACAAGTACACCAAAGACGAGTTTTACCTGGAGGTGGCGCGCATCCTGCTTCACAACACCAAAGGCATGTTGGCCCTGCCGGGACGACTGTACGGCATGCGCGGCCCCGGATGGCAGCAAGAGGTGTGGAACTTCAGCGGCGGAACCCGCGGCTACGGGCAACCCGAAAAGTGGATGCCCTGGGTGACAACAAATCACTTGTACAGCATTTACGGCCTTGAAGACTTGGATCCCGCGCTCTTTCAGGAACTCGCGGCGAAGCCAAATTGAGTCATCCGGCCGCGACGAGGCGAACTGTGGTTCCCGGCTGACGGCGCCGCCGCCAGTTGCATCACTTACCGCACCGGCAACTCGTAAATGCTGATGCTCTGCTTGGGGACCGCCAGTTTGCCGGGGATCTCCGTCAGCCGGGTCTCGGCAATGTTCACGGCAGGGCCGCGAAGCCCCTGTCCCCCGGCACCGGGCTGCGGCGGCGTCTGCGCCGGTGTTTCCGGAGCCACGATCCGCAGAAGCTTGCCGGACCCTTGCAGACTTACGCCTTCGAAATTCACCGAAATCTCCTGGTCGGCCTCGGTGGGGTTCACCACCGCCAGGGTCAATGTCCTGCGGTCTGCGCTGAGTGCGGCCGCGGCATCCAGCGGATAAGTGTCGCTGCCAGAAGAAACCTTGGGTTTATCGACATTGACCACGCCCTTCACCTCATGCTGCGGAGAATTCCCGTTGATCTCGACCGGGATCGTTCCGAAGTGATTCCGATATAACTGAAACATCCGGCCGATGGGCAGGATCGTGGTCTCCGTGCGCCCGCTAACCAGTCCCGAGAGGTGCGTGAACGCCGCCATGGAAAACCATTCCGAATTCCGGAACAGTTCGTGAAGGGCTTCGGCGCTCGAAATGACGCTGAGAAGCGGCGCGCGCACTCCCATATTGCCCGGCGTCCACTCGTCCAGCGCGATCTGGATCGACTTCATGTTCAGTTTGGGGAAACGCTTCTGGTATTCCTCCCAGGCCTCCACCGCGGATTTCACGCGATTGGGCAACCGGCGGGCGTGATCGGCCCAGGGCTCCTCGACGGCGACGAACTGCTGCTTTGGCAGGTCGTACGCCTGATTGCCCTTGGGGTAGAGGTGCTCGGCCAGGTTATCGAAGTTGGCCGCGGCATCGCTCAGCATGACGAAGTTCCAGTCGGCCGCGCTGCCGAACTCTACCACGGGCATTCCGTAAGACTTACCGGAGCCGGTGGTGCTCATCTCGGCGGGCGTCGCTCCGACGGCCACGATCTTGATACTCGAATCTGCCCGCTTCATTGCTTCGGCGAACATGTTGTGCTTGATTGCGTAGTGCCGGATCTGCATCTGGCCCATCTGCCACGGCCCGTAGTTCTCGTTTCCGATGTTCCACCACTTCACCTTGTAGGGTTCGGGATGACCGTTGGCGGCGCGCAATTTACCCATCGGTGTGGTGGCCGCTCCGTTGCAATATTCCACCCACTGCTCCGCGGAGTAGGCGTCGCCGAAACCGGCATTGACGCTGATGTAAGGCTCCGCCCCCAGCGCGGCGGTAAGGGCGAGAATCTCGTCGGTGCCGACGTCGTTCGGCTCCATCATCCGCCACGCGTAGTCCCACCGGGAGGGCCGCTTGTCCGGGTCACCGACTCCGTCGCGCCACTCGTAGCCGGATACGAAGTTGCCGCCGTAGCGCACCATGGGTATTCCGATTTCTTTAAGCGCCCGAATCGAATCAGCGCGCCAGCCGTGGACGTTGTCCGCGGGCATGATCGAAACCGCGCCGATCTGGAATGAGCCCTTCCCGGTTCCAACGATCTCGATGGTGGCCTCGTTGGAATCCGCACCCGCGGTGAACGCCAAGGCGAACTTGCGGTACTCACGCGAAATACCGGTGACCTTCACGGATTGCCTGTCGGCGGGGTTGGCGCCCCAGATGAGAATCACCTGTACTTGCGCTCCGGCGTCGCCCGCCAGCACGACGCGACCGGTATACTTCCGGCCCTTCTGCACCGCCAGGCCGGTTTGCTGGATGCCGTGCGGCGACGTCGCGTCGAGCGCGATCTTCGGGCTGTGCTTGCCAGACCATGCCTGCTGAACGTCCATGACCAGGACGGAGTCGCCCCCGACCGGAATCCATCTCCGCCCTCCTCCGCGCCCCCCTCCGCCGCGGCCCGGTGCCTGCACCTCCGGAGCCGCCGTGGTCACAGGGGCATAGAACTTACGGTCATCGACCAGCTCCGACCATATCCCGGTTCTGTAGAAGTTGTTGTTTGCGTTCTCCGTAAACTGGCCGTACAGAAACGGTGTGATCGGCGCACCGGTTTTGCGCGCATCCACCGTCATTGTGAGTGGTTGGGCAAGGGCGGCCAGCGCCGGGCCCATGCAGCAGATGATCGTTCTCACGAACTTCGAAAAAGAGAGGCTATGCATAGTAGGCTCCGGATATAGGCTCCACGTTAGGCGGCGCCGGCTCGGTCTACCGGTTCGCGGCGCCCGTTCGCTCTATTCTATTTAGCCCCGTATGTGCGTCCGAAGGCGCCACTTTTACAAAAGTTAAGATGCCAGGGCCCGGCGCGCTCCGCAAAACTGCCCGAAATAGGGGGACACAAGCTACGATCTTGTTTGGGGATTGGCTGCACCCCGCATCGCGTCGAGTGGGGTCAGCCGGCGAGGATTTCATCCGGATTTCGCGATTCGCCGTGGGAGAAGGCTTGTTGAGATCCATACACGTAAAGATGCTGCTTTGGTCCTTCGTCACCCTCGCGCTGGCGCTGGTGGCCTTTTATGGCATTTCCAGGCTGGTATCGTCAAGGGCCGCTGCCCACCTGACGTTCTTCGAAGATCTCTCCTGGGAAGTCGAGCAGGCCCGGCAAACCTACGAATTGGGAGGAGTCCCGGAACTGGCCCGCTACATGGAGCACGTGCAGAAGACCGCAGTCGGGCGCCGGTACCTGACGGATTCGCAGGGCATTGATCTGGTAACGGGGGAAGACCGGTCCGCGGCGCTGGCTTTGGCCCGACTCCCGGACGGCGCTCCCGGAAAACACACGCAACGGGCCCCGTTTCTGGTCACGACGACAAACGATGGCCTGTATTGCTGGATTGTGGAACTGATTCAACCGGGGCCGGCCATCAGCGATTATATTCCGTACTACCTCCTGGTACTCGCGGCCGTAGGGTCCCTGGGCTGGCTCCTGGCCATGAACTTCGCCTCGCCGGTACGCATGCTGGCACGCACCGTGGACCGCTTCGGCGAAGGCGATTTGGCCGCGCGGGCCAACTTCACCCGCCGGGATGAAATCGGAGACTTGGCTCGCGCCTTCGACCGAATGGCGCAACGAACTGGCACCCTGCTGACCGCGGAACGCCGATTGCTGCAGGACGTCTCGCACGAGATCCGCACACCCCTGGCCCGGCTCACCTTCGCCGCCGAATTGCTCCGTACCGCCGACGATCGGGACGCGGCGGTGGCGCTTGTGAAGAAAGAAATCCAACGTCTGGGCGACCTCGTAGGAACGTTGGTTGAAGTCACGCGAGCGGAAGGAGATCCGGAAGCGGTACTCCTCGAAGAGATGCGCCTCGATTGCCTGTTGACGGAGGTTGTGCACGGCTGCCAGATGGAGGCAGACCGTGTGGGTTGTTCGATCGCGCTTCGCGCTGAAGTCCCCCTGGTGATTGTGGCCGACCGGGAACTGCTGCGGCGCGCGTACGAGAACGTATTGCGTAACGCGGTCCGCTACGCTCCCCCGGGGTCTGCGGTGGAAGCCAAGCTCGAGGTTTCGGCGGAAACGGCCGCCGTCACCGTGCGGGACTACGGCCCGGGTGTGCCCGCCGAAGACCTGCCGAGAATCTTCACGCCCTTCTTCCGCGTGGACCGATCGCGCGACAGTTCGACGGGCGGCATCGGTCTGGGCCTGGCGATCGCCGCCCGCGCCGTGGAGTTGCACAAGGGCCGGATTCGCGCCGAAAATGCAGGGCCCGGTTTGCGCATCTCCATCGAACTGGATATCGCGGCAGCAGGACAAACTCGCCTGGGTTAGGGCGGGGGTATCCGCACATCTGCCTTAAGTTTTGTAAAGCAGCGGCATTGTGTAGACGTACCGAGGCACAACCTATAGTATATGGCTCGTCAGAAGAAATCGTGGGTGGACTCGGGCTCGGGTAGCTTGCCAAG
>JBDTMZ010000068.1:0-27402 GCA_039934035.1 Candidatus Solibacter sp.
TGGAGAATTCGATCAAACACGGTTTAAGAAGTAAGGTGGAGGGCGGTACAATCCGAATTCGGACATTTCGAACCGCCAGTACGCTGCATCTTCTGGTGGAAGACGACGGGGTAGGCATTCCCGAAGAGAAGCTGGCTACCCTGATGGACCGGGGAATCGGCGTAAATAACGTGCATGAACGCCTGAAGGTGCTGTTCGGGGGCGAGTACCGGATGTGGATCGACAGCGAGCCCGGGAAGGGCGCGCGTATACAGATTGAGGTGCCGGAGTTGCAGAGTGCGCCGGCGGTTTAAGGAGCCATTTTGAACAGACTGGAAGAGACGGTGGACTGGCCGCTAAGCGCCCAGCACACCACGCTGGCGGACCGGACGCGCAAGGTGTACGACCGGCTGGCGGCGGTATATCCTGTATCGACCATGTTCTTCCATTCGCGGGCGCATCGCTGCGCGCTGGGGGAGAGCGGCTTGCGCGACGGCATGAAAGTTCTGGAAGTGGCGACGGGGAGCGGCGAGATGTTCCGCCGGTTGGTGCATGCCAACGGCAGCGGCACCACGGTGGGGGTGGATTTGTCGCCGAACATGGCGGCGCGGACGCAGCGCGCGGCGCGGCAGAAATTTCCGCAGGCGCGGGCGCACTGCCAGGCGGTGGATGCGCGGCACATGCCGTTCCGCAACGAGAGTTTCGACGCCATCTTCTGCTGCTATCTGCTGGAGTTGCTTTCCGGCGACGATATTGTGCTGACGCTGGGCGAATTCCGGCGGATTCTGCGGGAGCGCGGCAATTTGACGCTGGTCTTGATCGGGCAGAATACGGCCTCGTTCAACGCGATTTATAAAGTGCTGGGCAAGGTGGCCCCCGCATTTTGGGGCCGGCAGGTGGAACGGCGGGTGCCGGACCTGATCGAGGCGGCGCGCTTTGAGATCCTACAGGATCGAATGGTGCGACAGACGTTTTATCCCTCCCGGGTGCTGGTTGCCAAGAGATAGTTTATGGAGACTTGCGTGAGCGCGGGGCGGCCGGCGGCTTGGCCGCGCACGCTGCTGCTGTGCTGCGCGCTGGCGGGCGCGCCGGCGCTTGCGCAGGCGCAGGCGCTGGTGACGGCGCCCGCACCCAATATGCTGCTGACGACGCGATTCCGGACTCCGCTGCGCTATGAAGAGGTGCTGACGCGACTGGGGGCGTACTATCAGGAGCAGTTGGGGCGGATCTTGCCGCTGACCTTCCCGGAGATTGCGCCGGGCCGGCACTTTGAGACCTGGCACGATATGTTCGTTTTCTTCGAACCCGAGGAGAAGGGGATGACGATCACGGTGAAGCGTCCGACGGAGGGATTGGGCGGTCGCATCGTGAAGACGTGGATGCTGGATATGGCGGGGCGGCTGGGGGCCAATCTGCCGCTGGATTTCAAGGAAGAGGCGGCACTGCATACGGTGGAGGCCGACCTGTTCGTTTCGCGGCGGGATTTGGCGCGCGCCTTTCAAGCCGATCAAGTGATGAAGAGTATTCCGACGTGGGAACACGCGGGACTGATGGTGTCGGCCGCGCCGCTGGCGTGGGTGATGCTGGCGCCTTCGGGCTTGCATGGAGTGCATCACGTGAAGGTGGAAGCGGAAACGGCTGCGGCGGCGCGGCAGATGCTGGGACGCCTGACGCAGGAAGTGCAGAAGCCGGGAATCTACGCGGCGTATTCGGAGGAAGCGGAGCTGAACCAGGAAGTGCGCGAGTTGGCGGCCGCGGGGCAGGCTACGCCGCAGCGCGCGTTGAGCGGGGCGCAAACCGTGTACGTGCCGAACGCGGACGAGAAATACCTGGAAGGCAGACTGCGGGCCGAGCCGGAGATGTTGAAGCGCACGGTCGCAGCACAAGGTCAATTTGCGATTCGCTGCCGGCTGGACAAGGCGTACCGGAAATTAACGGTGAGTTGGAGCGAGTTGGTGGGCTATTCGCGTCCCACGGGGCGGTACGAAGCGGAGCGGAGCGTGGGGCAGGGCTCGCAGGCGGCTCCAAGGGCTTCACTTGCGGCGGGGCCGCCGGCGACGATGCGGGCCAAGCTGCCGACCCTGCAGCCTGGGGCGTACCGGGTACGGCTCGAGGGCGAAGGTCAGGATGGCGTGAACACCCGGATCGACGAGCGCACGTACTGGTTCGACGGCAAGGTGTTCGAAGAACTGTAGGACGCGCTTTGCCGGTTCGCATCACCATTTCCAAGGAAAACTACCTCAAGGCGATCGCGGAGGCCGAGAGCGACGGCGAGACCGTCAAGGCGGTGACGCTCGCTCGATGGCTGGGCGTGAGCGCGCCGGCGGTGACCATGGCGATCAAGCGGTTGCGGCGCGATGCGCTGATCGCGGTGGGCGGCGAGGGGCAGATCACGCTGACGGCGGCGGGGCGGGAGATTGCGAACCGGCTGCTGAACCGGCATCACCTGATCGAGCGCATGCTGACGGAGATCTTCGGGCTGGAATGGTATAAGGTGCACGACGAAGCGGAGCAGTTGGAGCACGCCGTGTCGGCGGATTTCGAGCGCAAGCTGATCGAGAAGCTGGGGACATCGCGGGAGTGTCCGCATGGGAATACGGTGGGGCTGGATTCGCCGGCGCAGCGGCGAAGGCGCGGCCTGCGTCCGCTGGACGAGGCGGGCGCGGGGGAGCGGTTGATGGTGGCGAGCGTGTTCGAACGCGATCGCACCCTGCTGGAGTATCTGGACGGCGCAGGCATTCGTCCCGGCGTGCGGTTGGAGGTCGGAGCGGTGGACGGAAGAGAGCTCGAGGTGCGCACGCCTGCGGGCACGGTACACCTCACGCGGGCAAGCGCGGGCAAGGTGTGGATGCAGAGATTGGGGTAGTGGGCGGCGGATTTTGAACGGGCGGGGGTTAGCGACACCAGTCGAATGCACTTGTTTCCGGAAGAGCGATGTAAAGCCGGCAGGTAACGTGTTTCGATGGTGGATCCGGTGTGGCGCTTTGATTGGGATCTCCATGCGCTAGCCAAGGAACATTCGGGGCGACTTCACCGGCGAGCACGACCGGGAATGGCAGCCACCTAAGTGGCAAGTGCTGCGTGGACACGTGCCTTGACGGACTCCCAATCGCGTGCGCTGAGATGGCCAATCACTGTCAATTCTGAGCGATGGGTTGTCAGCACGTAGGTCCGGAAGCAGGACTCGGCGCGGAGGCCTGCCGATTGCCAATCCAGGAGGATATGATCTGTGGAGCACAGCGTATTTGGCGGTTTGGTGGTGAGGATTCCCACCAGCACATCCGGTCGCTCGGCCAGATACGTGGCGCTTGCGATCACGACAGCGGGCCGGACTTTGGTTTCGCGGGCGCCCACCAGGATACCGACCACGACGTCGCCGGGCCTCAATCCCGGTCCTCCGCTTCCTCCGCATCGAGGCGCCGTAACGATGCGGCCCTGTATTCACTCAGGTCTTCATCGGACCAGGAGTCGGACCAATCGATGCTTCGGTTCGGTGCGAGTTCCGCCAATCGGCGGACGAGCGCGGATAGCTCGGTAGCCGTTTCCGGAGGCAGACGGCGGAAGGCGTCAAGCAAGGATGCTTCCCGCTCGTTGAGCTGCATTTCCATTCTGCCTACAGTATAGCGGCCAAACCCACTGCCTTGGCCTTCGATCTGGCCGTATACCCGCCGGAATCCCCTGCATGGCGCGGCGGACCGGAAAACGATGGGGGCTCGAATTCTGTCTGCCGCAGACGGTGCGGGTGCCAGCGGGTAGAATGGCATTATCCATGAGAGTCGGAATGATCGGCACGGGCGCCATCTCGCATAAGCACGCTCAGGCGTATAAAAATATCGGGTTCCAACTGACCGTATGCACGGACATTTTCGAGCCTGCGGGACGCCGCTTCGCCGAGCAGTACGGCTGCGAGTTCGTGGCGAGCTACGAGGAGGTGTGCCGGCACCCGAAGGTGGACTACGTGGATGTGTGCACGTTCCCGAATTTCCGCATGCAGCCGATCGCGGCGTGCGCCGATAGCGGCAAGCACGTGCAGGTGCAGAAGCCGCTGGCGACGAACCTGGCGGACGCGCGCGCGATGGTGGAGGTGGCGCGCAAGGCAGGGATTCTGCTCGGGGTGGTGAGCCAGCACCGTTTCGACGATGCCAGCATTTTCCTGTCGAAGGCGCTGGCCGCGGGGCGGCTGGGCAGACTGCTGCAGGCCGATTGCTACGTGAAGTGGTTCCGTTCGGCCGAGTATTATGCGCGGCCCATCAAGGGGAGTTGGGCGGTGGAAGGCGGCGGCGCCTTGATCAATCAGGCGATCCACGGCGTGGACCTGTTGCGCTGGCTGGCGGGACCGGTGCAGGACGTGTACGCGGTGTGGCAGTTGGGCGCGCTGCACCGGATCGAATCGGAGGACGTGATCAGCGGAGTGCTGAAGTTCGCCAGCGGAGCGACCGGCGTGATCCAGGCGTCGACGGCGTTCCTGCCGGGGTATTCGGAGCGGCTCGAGTTGCACGGCACGAAGGGCACGGCGATTGTCACGGGCGACAAGTTGACGGCGTGGGACGTAGAGGAAGATGGCGGCGAAGCGGTGCCGCTGGCGAGGCAGGTCGCGTCTGGGGCGAGCGATCCGATGGCGATTTCGCTGGAAGCGTTCGAGCGGCAGTTTCTGGATTTCGGCGAGGCGATTGCCCAAGGGCGCAAGCCGCAGGTGGCGGGCGAAGAAGGTGTGCAGGCGATGGAGATTGTGGACGCGATTTACCGGTCGTGCCGGAGCGGGGATAAGGTGACGCTGGGGTAGGGCGTCCACGGGCGAGCCCGGCGGTCTTGATGAATGTGCGTCCGGGCTGCGGCAGGAATGCCGCGCCCCACCGCCTGACCCAACACTAATTGCGCGTAGGACAGGCCGGGGGCTGTCCCACCCTCTCTAGAGAACCTCTTCGACGGAGTCGGGCAGCGGGCCGGCCATGTCGAGGAGTTTGGCGTACAGGTCGTCGTAGAGTTTGGCGTAAGCCTCCGCGGCGGGCTGAGGCTCCGGGGCCATCTTTCGCGCTGCCTCGAAAGTACGCCGCATCTGGCGAACCGCCACCAGCAGCATTTTCAATTCGTTGTCGTCAAAGCCGAACGCTTTCGCCATATCGTAATCGCTATCCAAACCAGGCCGAACAGGGTGGCCAGCCAGTGAATGAGGCGCGCCAGCTTGCCTTCGAGTCCGCCATCGAAAAAGAGTTGTACGGTGCAGGGGCCGCTGCAATGCGGCTCCAGAAACGCTTGTCCCAGTTTATCCTCCAACAGGGGCAGCGGGCGACCGCCGACGGTTGCATTCCAACCTTTGTCCCAGGACATCTGGAGGCTCAGGATGTGCTCGGGCTTGAGGTCGGCTGTCACCGTGGCGCGGCTGGGCGACTGCCAGGTCATGCGGGCGAGCGGGTACTCGGGATTTTCGAGCGCCGCGAGGTAGGGGGCGAGCATGGCGATGCCGTAGGGATTGAAGGGCCATTCCACAAGGTCGCTCCTGCGCATCACTTGGGCGATACCGCGTGACCGGCGGGGCACTTCATAGATGGCATCGCCGCCCTGGCGCCAGAGGACTTTCAGGCCGGCCAGCTTTTCGGGATGGGAGATGGGATGGTAGAACTCGGCGCTGTCCTTGCCGCCGCCGATCATGGCGTCGCAGCCATAGGCGCGGAGCAGGTCGATCATCTGGTCCTGATGCTCGCCGGCATAGACATTGAAGATGAGGTGCGGCACCAGCTGGTTGCGCATGCCATTGTCGAACCCGCCGGTGATTTGGGGTGTGTCGCTGAAGGCGTTGAGCCAGAAACCGATGGTGCCGGGCGCGAAGACGCGGGAGCCGGGCAGGTTGGCGGCGAGCCATGTGGACACTTTGTACTCGACAGTGTCCTGAATGTGGAGGGTGCGCTCGTACCAGCGGCACTCGCGGCGCTGGTGCTTGACGATGGGGATGCAGAGAAGGGCGACAGCGACGGCAAGGCCGAAGGACTGACGGCTGCCGAGGGGACGCGTGGCGAAGCGGACCAGGGGCCAGGCGAGGAAGGCCACCAGCACCCAGAAGAACATATCCATTTCCAGGTGGTAACGTTCGGGCTGCGGGAAGAGCGACAGTTTGTACCAGTAGCGGCCGAAGGTGCAGGTGCCGGTGACGAGGAAGACGAGCAGGGCGAACCGGATGTGGCGCGGCACACGAAATCGCTGCATGAGGAAGGTGCAAAGCACGAAGACGAAGGCGGTGGCCGCGACGAAGATCTTATGGTGCGCGTCGGAGACGAAGTAAGTGGCGACGCGCGGGGCATTGGCGCGGATCACGGCGATGGTGGCGGGAGAGAGCCAGGGTACGACGAGGAGGTAAGCGTAGACGCCGACGGCGGCGAGGCTGGCGACTGTGGCGAGGGCGGCCTTGCGGGTTTGGCCGGGGAGCCAGGCGGCGAGATAGGCAACGAGGCAGATGGCAAGGGCCGCGCCGCCGAGCCAGTTGCTCATGGGCACGGCAGCGACGGCGATGGCGGCGCCCACCCAATACCAGGGCTGGCGTTTTTCGAGGGCGACGTGCAGCATGCCGATGGCGAAGGCCAGCAGGCACATCGAGGTGATGTGCGGACCTTCGCCCCAGAGGACGAGCGATTGCAGGCGGCGGGCTTGGATGTAACCATCCGAATCCACCCGGATGGTCTGAATGAAGAGGCAGCTCGGGGAGAGGATGGAGTAGAAGAAGGCCGCCGCGAGGGCGCATTCCCGGCTACGGCAGAGGCGCCACGCCATCCAGAAGAGGGACACCGGACCGAGGCAATAGAACAGGGCGGAAACGAAGTGGTGGGCCATGCCGGGCGAGACATGGGTGACGGTCACCATTCCGGCGGAGAGCCAGTGAAGCAGGGGCGGGTAAGAATCGGGATACGGGATGCCGCCGTACCAGAGCGGGAACCAGCCCAGGTCGTTCCAGTTCTTAGCGATATAGCGCGTGAGGCCGATGTAAGCGGCTTCGATCGACCCCATGTTGACGGTGTAGTCGATGACCCACAGCTTCATCACGATGACGGCGTTGAGCAGGAACAGGAAGAGGGAGCAGGCCGAAGTCTTCAGGACCCCGCGGCTCATGCGGCGCGCCTCGCACGGAAGACGAAGAAGAGCGACGCGCACCACGCGAGCAGGCTGACCAGTGCCAGGAGCACCGCTTCGCGGGTTGGGCCGAAGGCGACATCGACGGTCACATGCTCGCCAGGTCGGGGGTGGAGCACCATAAAGCCCAGCTTATCCTGTGTGACCGGAACATCGGCGCTGTTCTGATGAGCAATCCAGCCGGGGTCGGCATTAATCTGTAGGGCGATGACGTCGCCAGTGCGCACGGTGCCTCGGATGGCCAGCCAACTATTGCCGTTCCACTCGAGAGCCAGCGGAGGTCGCGCGGGGTCTTCGGAGGCGGCGATGTAGCGGGCCAGCACCTCGGGATGTTCGAAGACGTCCTGGTCGGGCACTTCTTCGGGGCGGAGGAGAAAGGCGAGGCGGCGGGGAGGCATGACGTAGATGGTGTCGTCCTCGAAGTGGAAGAGCGGCTGCATGCCGGCGAGACGTTCGGGGCGGACGAAATCGCGATAATACTCGCGCGATTGCGGGCCGTGCACGACGACGTATTCGGCGCCCACGGCTTTGAGTTCCAGCAGGGTCTGTGCGGCGTCGTAATCGGGATTCAGGTTGTGGGCGGAACGCAGGCGGTAGCCGAATTCGACGGGCACGCGATTGCGCAGTCCGGTTTCGAAAGCGCCGCCGACCTGGGGAATGTCGAAGTAGGAGTGTAGGCGGAAGCGCAGTCCGCCGGTGGCGTAAACGCGTCCGGCGGGGGGATGCTGGGCGAGCCATTCCGCGAGGCGGTATTCGGTGGTGCTGGTCTTGGGGATGGGACGCCACTGGTCCCAGCCCTGTGTGCAGTAGGCCCAGAGTTGCGGCGAACCGGCCAGCAGCAGGACTACGGCGCTGCCGATGGCGCAGAGGCGGATGGTGGAGTTGCTGTGGGCCATGGCGAGGCGCAGGGCTTCGACGAGAGCCAATGCAAGGAAGAGCTCGAACTCGACGGCGTAGCGGCGCGATTCGGGAATGGTATCGATGGCGAAGAGGTAGAAACCGGTGGCCATCCAGCCGAAGACGAAGGCGGCGAGCGTGACGAAGCAAAAGTAGAACGATCCGCGGAAGAAGCGGAAGAGCAGCCGAATCAGGAGCACGCCGAGGATGACTCCGGCGAGGGCGTATTCCTGCTGATGGCCCACTTTATAGCCGAAGGAATCGGCGGGCCAGTTGAAAGCGACGATGTGGATGAAGCTGGGCGTGAGCCAGAAGCAGGCGAGAAGGTAGGCGAGCAAGGCGGCGGCCAGGGCGCGTGAGATTTTGAACTCCGGTTCGCCCCATGCGGCTAGCAGGAGCAGCAGGCAGGAGACAGCTAGCGCGAAGGCAGCCACGAGATTAGTGAGCGCGATGGCGGCGAGTAGGATGGCGGCGACGAAGAGGGAGGGGAAGCTGCGCTTGCGGCCGGCGACCCACAGGGCGAGGAGCGCGATGGGGAGCAGCGTGAGTCCGGTGTTGTGGGGACCTTCGCCGTATTTGGCAAGCACCTGTACGCGCCAGGGCAGTTGCACCAGGCCGCGATCTTTTTCGACGGCGGGGAACAGTCCGTAGGAAGGAGAGAGGAAGCTGTAGGCAAGGGCAGCGGCGAGCGCCCATTTGCGGCTGCCGGTGAAGTGGAGCGCGAAGAAGAAAAGCGTCAGCGGTCCGAGGCACGTGGCCAGCGAGACGATGGTGCGGTACACGAGGTCCGGCGGCACGTGGGCGAAGAGGCGCATGAAGAGGGCGCTCAGGTAGGGCAGCAGGGGCACGTACATGAACTGCACGGGCAGGCCGGCATAGGGCAGCGGATTCCAGCCCCAGGGGCTGGGGTGCTGGGCGATGAAACGGGCCATGCCGACGTAGCCGCCTTCGACGGAACCGCGGAAGGGCAGTTCGCCGCTCATGAAGAGGGGGGCATTGAGCCACAGGTTGAGCACCAGGATCAGCAGAGCGAGCACCGGCGTGGCTACTCTGGATTTCAGGCGCTGCACTCCCAGGGGTAGATGGCGGCGAGAGTCAACTGCGTGCCGGCCGATCGGTTCGCGCGGCGGAATGCCGGGCGGCGGCGTGGATCCTGCGGGATTCACGCGATCCACTCCCGGCGGTAGATGGCGGCGCCCGTCAACCGCGTGACGAGGCGCTCGATCGGTACGCGCGGCGGGATGATGGGCAGCGGCGCGGGTCCTGCGGGTTTCACGCCCTGCGCTCCCGGCGGTACCCGACCACGAACAGGGCGGCGACAGCGGCAAGGGTCAACAGCGTGACCAAGCGTCCGATTAAGTTTTCCAGCGGCGTTTCGAAAGTGAGGACGATCTCGTGCTCGCCCGGCGGAGGGTCGAGCAACATCATGCCCATGGGGTCGCGACGGAGGTTGACGGGCTTGCCTCCGGCGGTGGCGTGCCAGGCGACGTCGTAGGATTCCTGTACGAGGACGCTCTGGCCGGGCTCGACTTTGGCGTGGGCGCGCATCGCGTCGGTGCCGGCGCGCTGCAAAGTGGCGGGCGCGTCGGGGCCGTGCTCGATGACGTCGACGTAGGCGTTGAGGCGCTTCATGTCGTCGTTGTAACGGGGCGCCTCGGCGGCATTGATCTTCGCGGTGTCGACCACGCGAATGCGCGCGGGCCAGCGGCGCGGCACCTGGAAGACGACGTTGCCCTGATGGTCGTCATAGAGGATGGGCAGCACGCCGTCGAATTTGCGCGGGTACATGAAGTCCTTGAAGAATTCCTGCGACTTCTCGTCGGCGACGTACACGGTGTCGGCGCCCATGCTTTGCATCCAGGCGATGGTGGGCGGGGCCTTGGGGCCGAGGTTGGTTTCCCACTGGGCATTTTCGACCATGCCGTTGAGCAGTCCCTGCTCGCTGCCGCCGCCGATCTGGGTGAGGTCGCGCCAGGTATCGAACCAGAAACGGACGCTGCCGCTGGGATAGTGGCGGGCGTCGGGCAGGTTTTTGGCGAGCCATTCGGTGATCTGGTATTCGACGCGATTGGTGTGGTCGGGCCAGGAAGGCACGATGTCCCAGGCGCGCATCAGGTAGCTGTGGGTGGTCCAGAACGAGGAGGCGACGATGAGGGCGGCGACGCCGTGCCATGCCAGTTGTGGGCGCTGCCACATCCAGGCGAGGAAGTAGACCATCGTCATGATGTAGATCATGTCGAGTTCGGGAAGCAGGCGGAGCGGCTCGCCGCTGACGCGGAAGTTGAAGTAGTAATTGCCAAGCACGTTGAGCGAGAAGAACACCACGGCGCCGGTGAGGAAGACTTCCCAGGTGCGGGCAGATTTGCCTTTGGCGAGCTTATCGCTGGCGACGGCGAAGACGATGGCGACGGCGAGGGCGACCCAGATGCTCCACGTGGTGCCGTGCTCGGAGACGTACTTCATGTTTTCGGCGGTGACCTTGAAATAAGAAGGGACGAGCCAGAAGGCGGTGAGCCCGTAGGCGAGGACAGGGATGGCGAGCGCCGGCAGCACGATGTTCTTCTGCTGCCGGGTGATCCAGAAGGCCCAGACGAGGATGGGGTAGAAGGTGGCGAGCGCGGTAGCGCCGTAGAAATTATTGGAGGCGACGCCGGCGGCGAAGATGGCGGCCGCGGCGATGGCCCAGGGGCGCGATTTCTCAAGTGCCAGCCAGGTGAACCCAAGAGCGAGGGGGATGAGCGCCAGCGCGCTCATGTGCGGGCCTTCGCCATACTTCACGAGCACGCCGAGGCGCTGCGGGTGGAGCAGCCAGGCATCGCTGCGGAAGCGCGGCATGAAGAGGAAGATGGGCGACATCAGGGCGGTCGAGATAGCCGCGAGGTAGGCGCCGCCGCGCGATTTCATGCCAATTCGTACCAGGAAGTAGACGCCCGCGATGCCGATGGAGTACAGCAGCGCGGCGTAGAAGTGGTAGGCCCTGACGGGCCACCAGCCGAAGAGGCGGATACCGAGCGCGCTACCGTAGCGCAGCATGGGCGGGTAGATGTAGTCGAAGCGGGTGCCGCCGTACCAGAGGGGCTGCCATTGCGGATGCGGCCAGTGGTCGGCGAGGAAGCGCGCGTCGGCGATGAACGTGCTTTCGATGGACGCCCATTTATCGGTGTATTTGGCTTTGAAATACGGCTTGATGAGGATGGCCGTAAAGAGGAACACCAGGAGGAAGTCCAGCAGGATTTTCTTCCAGGGCGAGAGCTTAGGGAGTCCGTTCAATGTTCAATCTACCTGTCGGGGAGGGAGGCGGATTTGCCTCCAACCGTACATTATGGCACGGGGGAGTTTGGGGAGGAAAATTCAAGGGGTTTACGTTCTGGTCCACATTCTGGAGGGATTATGGGCGCAGGGACGCCCGTCATTCCTGTCGCAGCGCGGCCAGCGGATCGACCTTCGTGGCCTTGCGGGCCGGGAGATAGCACGCGAGGATTGCCAACCCGCCCAGCAGCAGAGGGACACCGGCCAGGAGCAGGGGGTCGCCCGCGCTGGCGCCAAAGGCGCGCGCCAACTCCGCAGTCATGGAGGCAAGTGCTCGCGAGACGACGACGGCGCCGGCAAAACCAAGCGCCGTACCCACCAGGACGAGAATGGCCCCTTCGCGCATGACGAGGCGCAACACCTGGCCGGGGGTCGCACCGAGTGCCATGCGGATGCCGATCTCCTTGGTGCGTCTCGCCACAGCGTAGGCGGTGACGCCAGCGAGTCCCACGCAGGCCAGGATGAGCCCGAACACACCGATTCCGCCGTAAAACGTCGAGCCCAACTGGATCAGCGCGTTCATTTGGCTGAGTTGTTCGGACATGGTTCGCGTGTTAAAGACGGTCAAGTTCGGATCGATGGCGGCGAGTTCCGCGCGAACCGACGCGATCGCGTCAACGCCCGACGGGCCGCGTACAACAATCGTGGCGCCGGGCGAAGAGGCAGCAGAGCTCCGATTCAGCGCCCCGAAGACATCGCTGGTAGCGCTGGCAGGGACATTCAGGGCAAGCGGCACGAACACGGTGGGGAGCGGCTCCGAGGAAAAGAAGCCGGGCTTTAAATCGCGCGTCACACCGACCACGGTGTAGTTTTTCGAACTTGGGACGTCGCGGATCCGGCGCCCGAGCGCTTCTAAGGTTCCGAATAACTCCCGCGCAGCGGTCTGGTTAACCAGAGCCGCCTGGCCGGCATTGGGGCCGCCCGGGGCACGAAGATCCTCTCGCGTGAACTCGCGTCCCTGCTCCAACGGGACCCCGAGCGTGGCGAAATAGCTGGCGCCGATCCGCTGCCGGATTACCCCGACCTGCACATCTCCTTTCGGTTGCGGAGTCGAAAACCGCGCATTGGGGCGCGCCGCCATGTCGGCGAAGGGCGCCGCCTCGGCCAGGGTTACGGCGCTCACTGCGCTCAAGCGGGCCAGCCGGTCCGGCAGTATGTCCAGCAGCCTGGTCGCTTGCTCGTTGGTGTAGCCATCGTGTTCCGGATCGAGTTCCAACAGGTATAGGCTGGCCGTCTCGAAACCCGGGTCGATGTGGGAAGTCCTTCGGTACCCGAGGACAAGGTAGCCGACAATCAACAACAGCATCAGAGAACTGGCCACCTGATAGGCGACCAGAAGATTGCGAAATCCGAACCAGCGATAGCCGCGCAGGCGTGAAAGTCCGCCTTCCTTCAACGAAGGTGTCACATCGGCGCGAGTGGCCGACAGGGCGGGCACCAGTCCGAAGGCGATGCCCACGATGGTGGAGAGGAGCAGAGTCACCAGGAATACGCTGAAATCGGGTTTTATATCGAACTCGAACACCACCGGCGCCGGCATCCGAATGCTTGAGATCAGGCTCGTCATCCAATAAGTGAAGAGGAAACTTCCGGCGCCCCCCGCCAGTGCCAGCAGCACGCTTTCGGTCAACAGTTGACGCATCAGCCGAAAGCGGTTCGCGCCGAGAGCGATTCGGATAGCGAGCTCTTTGCGCCGCTGGCCTCCTCTCGCGAGCAGGAGATTGGCCAGATTGGTGCAGGCCAATGAGAGGATGAGGCTCATCAACACTGCCATAAAAGTGAACGTCATGGCCCTCTGTTCGGCGGGCATGGGCATGATGCCGCTGGCCGAGAGCAAGCGTACCTGGCGCCCCTTGCGCTCGCTTTCCGGAACGCCGGCCTCGTCGTCCAAATGGCGCTTCACCGAATCCAACGCCGCTTCCGCGGTCGCGCGGCTGACGCCGGGAGCCAGTCGGCCCACATAGCGAAACATCGCCAGATCCCAGCGGTGGAGGGCATCGTTGCCCAACTCGGGCGCGACCAGCGCTCCTGAAGTCACGGGAAGGAAGACGTCGGCGGGAGCAATCGGAAAGACGCCAAGAAAGTTCTTCGGGGCGACGCCGATTACCGTCACGCTTTTTCCATTCAGGCGCAGAGTCCGTCCGACCACGTTGCGGTCCGCGTTGAGCCTGGTACGCCACAGCCGTTCACTAACCACGGCCACCGGAGCCGTTCCTTCTTTTTCCAGGTCCGGCCGAAAGAAGCGCCCCATCGCGGGTTCCACGCCCAGTGTGGTGAAGTACTCGGGGGAGACGAGGTGTCCGAAGACTCGCGCCGTCTTCGCCCCGGCTGCGGCACTGGGGGCGAGACTGAACGGCACGGGACCGACGAATGCGGTCGCAGCTGCAGTAACGGTCTTCTGTTCGCGATAGCGTTCGAAATACCGGTAGGGAGAGAGGCCCTCCATCGCCACCAGCGCTTCGGGATTGCGCACAGCGGGAAGCGATCGGAATACCAGTGAGTTCATCTCGCTGTAAAAGACACAGCACACGCCGATGCCCAGGGTCAGGGACAGGATGCCGACGGTCGTAAACCCGGGCGAATTGCCCAGCACGCGCAAGGCGTACACAACATCAAGCCAGAGATCCAGCAAGAACCTTCTCATACTCAACTCCGCACATTCCGAGTATTTCACAAGGGCCGCGGCCGGAACCAACGGGCGAAGGAGGAGCCCACAATCCTGCCCTGCGCCGGATGCCTCGATGGCCAAGCTTTGATATGCTGTCAGTCGGCGCGCG
Source organism: Candidatus Solibacter sp. (assembly GCA_039934035.1). Lineage (GTDB taxonomy): Bacteria > Acidobacteriota > Terriglobia > Bryobacterales > Bryobacteraceae > Solibacter. The sequence continues at coordinate 14,082 of JBDTMZ010000068.1, forward strand.
GGGCGCCACCCAAGTCCGCGGGAAGGACGGCGTCCACCCCGAAATCGTTGGTCAAAGCAGTTCGTGAAGTGAACTCTTTTCTGGCCCGGAACAGCGGACGGCGGGCAACCACGGCGCGCGCCCCAGGGCGCCGCTAGGAAAGGAGCTCCTATGAGTCAGAAGCCGCCCACTCGCGCCATGCGCGAGAACCCCGACATCGATCAACTGAAGCGCCAGGCAAAGGAATTGCACGAACTCTATCGCGCGTCTTCTCCGGAAGCCGTCGACGAGGTCACCGCCTATCACCGCACGGCCGCGCCCGAGACCTTTGCGCTGCATGATGCCCAATTCGTGCTGGCGCGGTCCTATGGCTTTGAAAGCTGGCCGAAGCTGAAGGCCGCCGTCGATGGTGTCACCGCGGCCAGATTACACCAGGCCGTCGAGAGCGGCGATCTCAAGACAGCCCGCGAGCTGCTCACTCGCCGCCCTGAGCTTGTCGACCTGGGCCGCGGCGAAATGCGCGCCGTGCACATGGCCGTCCTCAAGCGCGATCTCGAAATGACCAGGCTGCTGCTCGAATTCGGAGCCGACCCGGACGGCGGCATCTGGCCCAAGCGGGACGCGACTAGCCCGTACATCCTCGCACGCGAGCGCGGCTACGACGAAATTACCGAGGTGCTCCGCGCCGCTCGTGAGAAGCGCGGGGCGCGCGGCCCCAACGGTCCTACGGAGGCCGTTCGCAAATGCCAGCAGGCGTTTCAGTCCGGCAGCGAAAACGAGATCGTCGCCGTATTCGAGCAGCATCCCGAGTTGGCCGAGATGTGCCCGGCCGATGGCCGGACGATGCTTCATCAGGCCGCCGGACTGGGCGCGCTGCGGTGGATGAAATGGTTGCTCGATCGAGGCGCGGACGTCAACCGGGACTCCCACGAAGGCTGGACTCCGCTCGACTATGCCGCTACCGGCCAGGGCGGAGACTGGGTCTTCGACAACCAGAAGTTCGAACCTGCGGCAGCACTTCTCCTGGAGCATGGCGCTCAACTCAGTCCGATCTCCGCCGGGGCCCTGGGCCGCTGGGACTATTTGGAAAAACGCTCGAAACAGGAACTGGAAGGTAAGGGCGTACTCGAAGCGGCCGTCAAGGGCAATCACTCCGAGGTCCTGCGCCGCTTGCTTGACCTCGGTCTCGATCCGGACGAGCGCACCCAGGTCGGCCCCATAGCCGGGCAAACCTGGTCGGCTGGCGGCCCGCTGTTTCAAGCCGTGGTCCTGAACCGCATCGAGATGGCGCGCGTGCTGCTGGAGCGCGGCGCCGATCCGAATGCGAGCGTCTGGACTTCGGGCTCGCCTGCATTCCGTGCCTACGATGGGCGCAATCCCAAAATGATCGCCTTGATCGAAAAGCATGGCGGTTGGATCGACCCCGGCTCGGCCGGTTATGCACGGCAGACGGAAATCGCGCGCAAGATGCTTGCAGGGGAAATCGATCCGCACCTCGAGGCGAACGATTTCTCGGGCAACACCGTGGCCGAACAACTCTTATGGGGCGGCGCAAGTGCGCTTTCCGCTGAGATCGTCCGCATGGCACTCGAGCAGGTCGACTGGCCACCAGATGATCCACGCTGGTTCTGGATGCTATGGCGACCTGTTCCCGGCCATGAAGACTACAACGCTCAGCAGCAGGCCGAGTGTTGCGAGTGCTTTAAGTTGATCCTGGCCCGCTGCGGCCCGCATCACCGCGCCGCCGATTATGGCCAGACCATGCTGCATGAGACCGTTTCTCGCGATCACGGCGTGGGTGTCCAACTCGCCACCATCTTGCTCGATGCCGGAGCCCGCCTCGACGTTCGCGACCACCTTCTCAAAAGTACGCCGCTCGGATGGGCATGCCGGTGGGGGCGCGTCGAGATGGTGAAGCTGTTCCTCGCGCGCGGCGCCGATCCCGTCGAGGCGGACGCGGAGGCCTGGGCCACGCCTCGCGCCTGGGCTGAAAAAATGCACAGGCCCGAAATCATGAAGTTGCTTAGCTCCGCCAGGTCAGACCCGTCACCGTGGAGATTGAGACCCTGAGGAGAAGAGACTAGAGGAGAGCGCAAGAGACTCACGCGATCGGACGCCGTGCTTGCTGAGTTCCCGGATGGCAGTGGACAGGCCGGGGGGCCTGTCCACCTTGAGCTGCGCTGGTCGAGGGGTTGCTACTTTGCGGAGAACTTATAGACTGTGGTCGTCTGATAAGTGGCGCCCGGCTTCACCGTGGTGGACGGGAAATCGGGCTTGTTGGGGGAATCCGGATAGTGCTGGGTCTCCATGCAGAACCCGCTGCGGTGGGCGTAGGTCTTGCCTTTGCCCTTCAGGCTGCCATCCAGGAAATTGCCGGTGTAAAACTGCAGTCCGGGCTCGGTGGTGAAGACTTCCATGACTCGGCCAGTCTTGGATTCGGTGACTTCGGCGGCCTTGGTCATACCGCCTGTGCCCTTGTTGAGCACCCAATTGTGATCGTAGCCTTTGCCGTATTTGAGCTGTTGGTCGTCGCCATTGATGCGCGCACCGATGGCAGTGGACTTGGTAAAGTCGAACGGCGTGCCGGCTACCGGTTTGAGTTCGCCCGTGGGGATGAGCGTGGCGTCCACCGGAGTGAACTTGTCGGCATTGATCATCACTTCGTGGCTGAGAATATCGCCTTCGCCCGCGCCGCCGAGATTGAAGTAGGAGTGATTGGTCAGGTTGGCGACCGTGGTCTTGTCGGTGGTGGCGCTGTAGTCGATCTTCAGCTCGTTATTGTTGGTGAGCGTGTAGGTGACTTTGGTGGTCAGGTTGCCGGGGAAGCCCATCTCGCCGTCTTTGCTGACGTAGCTCAGTTCGAGCGTCTGGCCGTCGGGACCGTTGCCGGGGACCGCCGCCCAAATGTGCTTGTCGAAGCCCTCGGGACCGCCATGCAGCGTATTGCCGTTGTCGTTGGCGGGCAGTTTGTAGGTGGCGCCATCGAGTTTGAACTGAGCTTTGCCGATGCGGTTGCCATAGCGGCCAATCAGTGCGCCGAAGAAGGCCGTGCCCTTCTGGTACGAGGCCACATCATCCAGGCCGAGAACGACGTCTCCGTACTTGCCGGTGCGGTCGGGGGCGGTCAATGAGACGACAGTGCCGCCGTACGTGATGATGCCCGCCTGCATCCCGTTCTTGTTACTGAGCGTGTAGAGATCGACGACGGTGCCGTCGGGCATATTACTGAATGCCTGTTTCTTGACTTCGAGTTTCGGTTCTTCTTTCACTTGAGCAGTTTCCTTTGTTCCGCAGGCCTGGGTCAGGCATGCGAGTGTGAGAGCCCCCAGAAGGGCGGACGTGGACCAGCGATTGTAGCTCATCAACGCTATAGTAAGCGATTACAGCCTTCGCCGGCGGTGCGACTCGCCTCCGCTCAGTCCGCCGAGGTCGATCGCCACGGCCACGATCATATAGATGAGGTTGATTCCTGCGAGCGCCTGGTGGGTGTTGGTCAACCACGCATAGACGAGTGTGGTGAGCGGCAGGAAGACAAATCCGAGAACAGGAATCAGGATGTTGTCGTAGGCTCGCTGCAGGTAAGTCGAGGTGAAGAACATGATCGCGAGCACGATGCGGGGGAAGGCGAGGATCAGTAATACAAGCAAGCAGGGCATACGTTAGCTCCGCTCAAATTGTCCCAGAATTTGCGGGGTGGCCAAAAGAGAAGCGGGGCATGGCGGTGCTGGAGAGCACAGCCGGTATAGAATCAGAGAACTGATGGCTGAGCCCTACAAGACGGTGCTGATTGTCGATGACGACCCGCAGATCTTGAGATTGCTGCAGGCGATGTTGGGGCCGCAGCAGGTGGAGGTGGTATCCGCGCCGCGTCCCAGCGACGCCTTGCGAATCGCTGGTGAGCGGTCGATCCATGTCCTGATCTCCGATGTTGCGATGCCCGAGATGGACGGCCATAAGCTGGCGGAGCGGGTTTGGAAACTGCATCCCCAGGCGGCGATTCTATTGATCTCGGGCGAGCGCACGGAAGCGCCGCCGGTACGGGGCGGACACGTACGTTTTCTGAAGAAGCCGTTCTTTCCTGCTGACCTGGTGAGTGTTTTGAGAGAGATGCTCACAGGCCAGGCGGAGTGCGCCTGAGTGCCGGAGAGAAAAACTCAAGCCCTTCTTCTCTGCGCTGTCTCGGCGTCTTTGCGTCTCTGCTCTCTTGAGGCCTGAGAGTCCCATCGCGACGAGAATGGGCGCCCACCTTACCAACGGTCTCCATTCGAGGTCTACCAGGGGCCCAATGTTAGAATGGTAGTTTCCATAGCGGAGGGAATTTCATGGCAGTGAAGCCGCGCCGTAAGGCGGTGGTAGTGGATGTCGGGGGGGTGAAAGTAGGCGGGACGCACCCGATTGTGGTGCAGTCGATGACCAACACCGACACCGCCGACGTGGCGTCCACCGTCAATCAGGTGATGGCGCTGGCGCGCGCCGGGTCCGAGCTGGTGCGCGTGACGGTGAACACCGAGGCGGCTGCCGCGGCGGTGCCCAGGATCGTCGACGCGTGCGGCGCCTTCGGCGTACGCGTGCCGATCATTGGCGACTTTCATTACAACGGACACCTGTTGTTGAAGAAGTATCCGGAGTGCGCGCGCGCTTTGGCCAAATACCGCATCAATCCGGGCAACTCCGACATCGGGCGCAAGACGGACGATAACTTCCGCACCATGATCGAAGTCGCGATCGAAAACCGGAAGCCCGTGCGGATCGGCGTGAATTGGGGCTCGCTCGATTCGGTGCTGCTCACGCGCCTGATGGACGAGAATTCCCGGCGCGCCGAACCCAAGGACGCCCGCGAAGTGATGCTGGACGCGATGGTGGCGAGCGCGATGGAAAATGCGCAGGCAGCGGAACGCTACGGGCTGCGCCGCGACCAAATCATCCTCAGCGCCAAAGTGAGCGGCGTGCAGGACCTGATCGATGTCTATCGCATGCTGGCCGCGGTGTGCGATTATCCGCTGCACTTGGGCTTGACGGAAGCAGGGCTGGGCAGCAAGGGAATCGTGGCGACGACAGCGGCGCTGGCGCCGGTGCTGCAGGACGGAATCGGCGACACGATTCGCGCTTCGCTGACGCCGCTGCCCAACGGGGACCGCAGCGAAGAAGTGATTGTCTCGCAGCAGATTCTACAGTCGCTCGGCATCCGCAGTTTCACGCCGCAGGTGACGGCCTGTCCTGGCTGCGGGCGCACCACCAGCACCTTCTTCCAGGAGATGGCGGACGAGATTCAGACCTATTTGCGAGACCAGATGCCGCTCTGGAAGGCCACCCATCCCGGCGTGGAGACCATGAAGGTAGCGGTCATGGGCTGCGTGGTAAACGGTCCCGGGGAGAGCAAGCACTCCAATATCGGGATCTCGCTGCCGGGCACATTCGAAGAGCCGAAGGCTCCCGTGTATGTAGACGGCCGGCTGATGACCACTTTGAAGGGCGACCGTATTGTGGCGGAGTTCCTGCAACTTCTCAACAGCTACGTCGATTCGCATTACGCGCAGAGCGAGGCTGGCGCTCCCGCGGCCGCCTCGGTGGTATAACGGCGCATGGCGAAACGCTTTACGCTGGCCGAAGCGCAGGGGATGATTCCGGAAGTCGACCGTTTGCTGCGCGACGCGCTGGTGGCGAAGGTCGATTACCAGGACGCGGAACGCGTCATTCAGGAGTTCACCGAGCACGTCATGATGATGGGCGGCGTCGTGGTGGATCGCGAACGGGTGATCGCGTCGCGCACACGGCGCGAAGAGGCGGCGGCGCGCTTGCGTTCGGGCCTCGAAGCGGTGCAGGAGACAGGCTGCCTATTGAAGGACCTGGATATCGGTCTGGTCGACTTCCCGACGCTCTTGCGCGGCGTGGAAGTATACCTGTGCTGGAAGCTGGGCGAGAGCGGTATTGGTTTCTGGCACGGCGTGGAAGAAGGCTTCCGCGGGCGCAAGCCGATCGACCAGGACTTTCTGGATAATCATCAGGGCGACCGCCATCATTAGGCGCGCGAATGTCGAAGGGTAATCAGGAAACCGAAATCAAGCTGGCGCTGCAGGACGCGCGCGGCGGGCGCCGCATGCTGCGCGAGGCTGGCTTTACCGTGAGCCGTAAACGCGTCTTCGAAGCCAACACGATTCTGGACACGCCGGAACTGCGCCTGCGGAGCGCGTCGTGCCTGCTGCGCGTGCGCGAAGCGGGCCAGTTGGCGACGCTGACGTACAAGGGCGTGCCGCACGTTGGCAGGCACAAGAGCCGGGAAGAGCTCGAACTGACGTTGAGTGACGGCGCCGCCATGATGACGATTGCGGAGCGGTTAGGCTTCACGCGCTGCTTCCGCTATGAGAAGTTCCGCACGGAATTCACGCAGCCCGGCAGGTCCGGCGTGGCGATGTTGGACGAAACGCCGGTGGGCGTGTTTCTGGAGCTGGAAGGCACTCCCGCGTGGATCGATCGCACGGCGAGGCGCTTGGGATTCCGGGTGGGCGACTACCTCACGTTGAGCTACGGACGCATCTATCTGGACTGGTGCGCGGCCAAGGGCTGCGCGCCGGGCGATATGACGTTCACGAAGTAGCCTGTTCCAGACACAGCAGAGGCAGGCGCCACTTATAATGGGCCGGTGAAGACTGCTTACGACGCCGTTGCCTACCAGACCTTTGCGCGACGGCAAACTCATCCCGACCGGCTGGCGGCAATTGCGCGGCTGTTCGGAATGCGGCCGGCTCCGGTCACGCAGTGCCGCGTGCTGGAGATCGGCTGCGGCGATGCCGCCAACCTGATTCCCATGGCGTATCATTTGCCGGGGAGCCGCTTCACGGGCATCGACTTGGCGGACTCGCCGATTGCGGAAGGACGCCGCGCGGCCGCGGATCTGGACCTGTCCAATCTCGATTTGCGCGTGGCGGACCTGTGCGCGTTCGGGGAAGGGGAAGGCGAATTCGATTACATCGTCGCGCACGGGCTGTACTCCTGGGTGCCTGCGCCGGTGCGCGATCGCCTGCTGGCGGTGTGCGGGAAACTGCTGGCGCCTGAGGGGGTGGCGTTGGTCAGTTACAACGTGTATCCGGGGCGCTATCCGCGGCAGATGATTCGCGAGATTCTGATGTATCACATTCGCGAGGTACAGGACCCGCGGGAACGCATCGCCGAAGCGCGCAAACTGCTGGAGCGGCTCGACCATCCGGAAGCGGCCGCGATGCGCGAAAGGCGCGACGACAGCCTGTTTCACGACGATCTGGCGCCGGTCAACGATCCGGTCTGGTTCCGCGATTTCGCCGCGCACGCCGCCCGTCACGGCATGCAGTATTTGGGCGAGGCCGATTCGCATAAGACCTTCAGCCGCGAAATGCCGCGCGGCGATGTCACGGAATGGGAGCAGTATGTCGACTTCCTGGGACTGCGGCGATTCCGCCAGACGCTGCTCTGCCGTGCGCAGGTCCCCCTCGATCGCGCCATCGGACCGGAACGGCTGGCTGGATTTCTGTTTTCCGAAAATGCGGCCGGGAAGCGGGCGGAATCGGAGAGCGCGGTAGTGGCAGCGGTGGCGCAGGCGCTGCACGATGCCGGTCCCGTACCGGTGGCGTTCGAAGAACTGGTCCCTTATGCGGGCAGCGCGGAACTGCTTCGCGAGGTGTTGTTCGGACTGCTCGGGACGGGCGCTGTGAATCTGCACGTCCACGATTTTCCGTGCGCGGACGAGGCGGGCGTGCGTCCGCGGGCCAGCCGGCTGGCGCGTTACCAGGCGGCACGAGGGGAACTGGTGACGAACGCCTGCAATGTCATGGTGAAGCTGGACGCGATCGCGGAGGAACTGGTTCAGTTGCTGGACGGCACACGCACGCGCGAGCAGATCGCGCGCGACCTCGCGAAGCGTGTGGGAGTTCCCCTGCGCCAAGTGCGGCCCGGCGTGGACGGCAGTCTGGCCTGGCTGGCGCACATGGCCCTGCTGGAAGGCTGAGAAACCGCGGCGTGGCAAAGCATTTGGGCCGCCGATGAACGCCGGTGCACCCCATAACACAGCGTTCTTCTTATCTCCGTTTTCTTATCTCCGTTTTCTTATCGGCGTGCATCGGCGTTCATCGGCGGCCCACCGCATTTGCTTCACGAGGCCCCAACTATCTCGGCCGTGTGACCAGGAAAACCGCGACTTCGGCCATCAGATTGGGGAACCCCGCCATTTTGCGATGGCCGGCGAGGAAGTAGCGTCGCTCGACAATCAGGCCCTCCAGAGCCGCGAGTTCCTCGAAATCGTCCACCGTCAGGAAGTGAATGTTGGGCGATTCGTACCACGCGTACGGGAAGAGCGGCGTGCGCGGCGCGCCTCCGCTGAAGAGCATGGAGAGGCGCACGCGCCAGTGTCCGAAATTGGGGAACGCCACGATGGCGCGGCGGCCCACCCGCAGCATCTCGTGCAGCACTTCGCGCGGCCGGCGGGTCTCCTGCAGCGTCTGCGACAGAATGACGTAGTCGAATGCCTGATCGGGATAATCGGCCAGGCCTTCATCGATATCGCACTGGAAGACGCTGACGCCGCGAGCGATGGCCTTCTGCACTTTGGCGCCGGATAGCTCCACGCCGCGGGCGTCCACGCCCTTTTGCCTGGCCAGCCACTCCAGCAACTCGCCTTCCCCGCAGCCGAGATCGAGGACCTTGGTGTGTGGCTCCACGATTTCGCCGATGATGGCGTAATCGCTGCGGCCCAGCAGTTCGCCGACGAAGCCCGCTTTCATTGCAGGCGCTCGAAAGTGCTGGCGAGGAAGCCGCGCACCAGGTCGGTCTGCTCCACCACGTCGACCAGGAAAGAATCGTGCCCATAGTTGGATTGCAGTTCGACGTACGCCACGTCGCGATTGCGCGAGCGCAGGGCGCGCACCAGTTCCTGCGACTGGTAGCTGGGGTAAAGCCAGTCGGAACTGAAGCTGATGACCAGGAAGCGCGCCTGGGTCTTTTCCAGCGCGGCGGCCAGCGTGCCGTGGCCGTTGGTCAGGTCGAAATAGTCCATCGCTTTGGTGATGTAGAGGTACGAGTTGGCGTCGAAGCGAGAGACGAACTGGCTGCCGCGATAGCGCAGGTAGCTTTCCACTTCGAAATCCACGTCGAAGCCAAAGCTGAAATTCTCTTTGCCGCGCAGGCGCCGGCCGAATTTCTCGCGCATCGAATCGTCACTCATGTAGGTGATGTGGCCGACCATGCGGGCCACGGAGAGGCCGCGTGCGGGAGGCTGCTTATCGTAATAATTGCCGTCGTTGAAATCGGGGTCGGCCATGATGGCCTGGCGGCCCACTTCGTTGAAGGCGATCTGTTGCGCGCTGTGGCGGCTGGTGGTGGCGATCGGAATGGCGCTGACCACGGAATCCGGATACGAGGCGGCCCATTCCAGCGCCTGCATGCCGCCCATGGAGCCGCCGGTCACGCTGAGCAGGCGCTGTATGCCGAAGGAATCCACCAGCATTTTCTGCAGGCGGACCATGTCGCCGATCGTGATCACGGGGAACGCCATGGCATAGGGGCAACCGGTGGCGGGGTTCACGGAGGTCGGCCCGGTGGTGCCGCGGCAGCCTCCTAGCACGTTGCTGCAGATGACGAAATATTTGTTGGTGTCGAAGGCCTTGGAAGGGCCGATCATGTTGTCCCACCAGCCGGGCTTGCCGGATTCCGGGCTGATGCCGGCGGCATGGGCGTCGCCCGAGAAGGCGTGCAGCACCAGAATGGCGTTGGATCTGGCGGCGTTCAGTGTGCCGTAGGTCTCGTAGGCCACCTCCACCGGGGCGAGGATCGTGCCGTTATCCAGGGCAATGGAATCGAACCGAGCAGTATTGGCCTCAACAATCATTTGGCTTGGGAGTTGTCTTCATGATAACAAAGCCGCAGAATTCGCCCTGCTGCGGACGCGGATGGACAGGTCCACTTGCCCTTCCACACAAGTGCCAAGCCTGGTGGGATGGACGATCGTCCTTCGTCGTCCGTCCTCGCCGCTTCGAAGTAAAAAGCGCGGGACTGAGGAGGATAAGGCTGTGCCGTGCAAAACAGGGCGATTCGCCATACATCCGGTACCGTACACTAGGCATCGAATGGGTATGAAGCCACTCGCGCTCCTGCTGTTTGCGGCGATCGCGCCGGAGTACCGGCAGGCGCTGCCGGGGTATCGCTACCACTTCCCGCGCGACCATTTCGAGCACACCGATTTCCGCACCGAGTGGTGGTATTACACCGGCAACGTGCACGCGGCCGACGGCCATCGTTACGGCTTCGAGTTGGTCTTCTTCCGCCAGGGCGAGCACAAGGGCGATCGCGCCAATCCCTCCGTGTGGCGCGTGGACGATCTCTACCTCGCGCACCTCGCGCTCACCGATATCGACGGCCGGAAGTTCCGCTACGACCAGCGCCTGAATCGCAGCGGTCCGGGCATCGCGGGCGCCAGCGGCGCGCAGGCGCGCGTCTGGAACGGCAACTGGCAGGCCCGGTGGGAGCCCTCGGGCACGCAGACGCTCACCGCCGTCGCCGCGGGCATCCGCTTCAATCTGCGGCTGACGCCGCGCACGCCCCCCGTGATTCACGGCGAGAACGGCGTCAGCCAGAAGGCAGCCGGGGCGGGGCAGGCCTCGCACTACGTATCGTTCCCCCTGATGGATGTGGCCGGCACGCTGAACGGGACGGCGGTGACCGGGTCGGCGTGGATGGATCACGAGTGGTTCACGCATCAGTTGGAGCCCGATCAGCAGGGTTGGGACTGGTTCAGCGCGCAGTTGGATTCCGGCGCGCAGCTCATGCTGTTCCAACTGCGCCACCCCGACGGAACGGTGGACCCGTTCTCCGCCGGGACCTACATCGCGCCGGGCGGCAAGCCCACCCACCTCAAGCGCGCCGACTTCCACCTGGAGCCGCTCGAATTCTGGAAGAGTGCGAAGACCGGCGGACGGTATCCGGTCCGCTGGCGCATCACTGTGCCCTCGCTCCACCTACAGTTGGAGTGCGCGGCAGCGCTGCCGGACCAGGAGCTAGTCGCAGAGGACGGCGCCATGCCGAGCTACTGGGAGGGTGCCGTAACCTACAGCGGCAGCGCGCGCGGCGTGGGGTATCTGGAAATGACCGGATATCACAAGGCAATGCGTCTTTAGTAGCGTGCCATAATAGCCCTGATGGGCTTACCGGCCGGCAAGATGCAGCGCATGAAGGCGCTTGCCAACCCCCGCGGCGTGATTGCCGCCACGGCGATGGACCAGCGGGGCAACCTTCAGATGGCGCTCTCGATGGCCCGGGGCGTCGATGTCCACGAAATCACACCGGCCATGTTGAGCGAATTCAAAGTGGCGGTGAGCCGCGTGCTCACGCCGCACGCCAGCGCGATCCTGCTGGACCCCGATTTCGGCCTGGAAGCCGGACGCGCGCGCGCTCCGAATGCCGGACTCCTGCTGGCCTACGAACTCTCCGGGTACGATACCTCGCGGCCGGGCCGCTTGCCCGATCTGCTGCCCCACGTTTCGGTGAAGCGCCTGATGGATTGGGGCGCGGACGCGGTGAAGATCCTGATCTATTACTCGCCGTTCGAAGCGCCCTCGGTGAACGAGGTCAAGCACGCGTTCATGGAGCGGATCGGCGCGGAATGCGCGCATTACGAGATGCCGTTCTTTCTGGAAATGGTTGGCTACGACCCCAGCGGCGGCGACGAACGCGGACTCGGCTACGCACGGCAGAAGCCGGACATCGTCAAACAGAGTATGCAGGTTTTCTCGCGCCCGGAGTTCGGCGTGGACGTGCTGAAGGTCGAAGTTCCGGTGAACGTGGAGTTCGTCGAAGGCTCCAGCGTGTTCCGCGGGCAAAAGGCGTATACGCGGGAGGAAGCGCGCAAGCATTTCCGCGAAGCGGCGGCCATGAGCTCGAAGCCTTTCATCTATCTCTCGGCCGGCGTCAGCAATCCGCAATTCACCGAGAGTCTGGCGATCGCGAGCGAAGCGGGCGCGGACTACTCCGGCGTGCTGTGCGGGCGCGCCACCTGGAAAGGCGGCATTCCGGTCTACGCCAAGAACGGGTTGAGGGCGCTGGAGGAATGGCTGCAGCGCGATGGAGTGCGCAATATCCAGGCGGTTAACGATTGCTTGCAGTCGGCCTGCCCGTGGTGGACCAAGCTCGGGATCGAGCCTCCGGCGTAGGGCGCTACTCTTTCCTCAGGAACTGCGGGGCGAGCCCGATCATCGCCATGCCGCAGAGGAACAGCACCAGCATCAGCAGTGCGAGAATCTTCAGGCGCACATCGTTGCCTTTGAATTCCTTGAAGACCAGAATGCCCCAGAGCGCGGCCACGATGGGCGAACCCTGCAACAGCATGAAGCGCGAGATGGGGGCGCCCTGCATGGCCTCGGGCAAACTGGTGCATACCCAGCTAAGTAACATTCCGGTAAACCAGACCATGCCACCGATGAGGCCGGAGAGATGTTCTTTCAGTCCGCCGTCCAGGTACGCGGTGACCTCCACCGGCTCGCCTTCCACGGGCAGGTTCATGAGGAAGATGTCGTAGACGAAAGTGGAGGTGAAAACGCCCAGCGCGAACAGCGCGCCCACGGCGTAGGGTCCGAGGCCGAGTTCGCCTAGCCGGCCTTTTTCGACCAGCGGAACAAAGGCGCCGATCAGGAGTCCGCCGATCACGGCGAGGATAATGCCCTTCAAGGGGCTTGGGCGGCGGGTGCTCTTGGCCAGGCCCGCGCGGGCCTGGACCTCGTGTTTTGCCACTCCCATGATCCGGTAGGCCACGACATCGACAATGATGGCGGTGAGAATGAGCAGGCAGCCGAGGCCGAGCAGCAGCGTATTCCCGGCGGGACGTCCGGCGAGGCCGAGCATGGTTCCCACTAGCAGCGCGGTCCCCATCCCGGTCGGGAACGCCACAGCCAACCCCGATACCGACACCGAGGACAGCAGCAGCATGTTGCCGAGGTTGAAAACCAGGCCTGCTATGAAGACGAACATCCACTGGCGTTTGCCGGCATGCTGCAAATCGTCGAGGAAGTTAAAGCCGTCGTACCCTAGATTGCCCACGGTGAATCCGTAGATCACGGCGGCGAGCATGAGGCCCAATGCGAAATCCAGGTAGAACAGCTCAAACCGCCACTTTCCGGCGAACTTGAATAAGCTCGCCCAGGATCCCAGGCATAACAGGCTAAGGACCATCAAAAACAAGACTGCAGAGGCACTCTGTGGCAGGATCATGTATCGGTTCCGGAAGTGTGAGAGTACAACGTCCGGGGAGGCTGGGTCAACCCATACATATTTAGATGTCAAGGCAAAGTAGAAATGTCCCCTCGCTGGCAAAGTAGAAATGTCCCCT
>JBDTMZ010000069.1:0-27300 GCA_039934035.1 Candidatus Solibacter sp.
ACTGAACTTAACAGGACCGCCTACCTGGCGTCACGCACGCTTCCCGGAACCTCACATTACTGGAGCAGTTCTTCTCCTCTGTTCCCGCCTTCGCCGGCTTCGACTGGAGGGCTGTAAGCGAACACCGCGTCGAGCCAATCTATGAGCGGTGCAACCTGATCCCGCCAGACGAATCCGCTAAAATCTTCAACATCTTTCGGGCGGTGGAATCACTGGCCAGTGCCGTGGGTACGCAGGCGCTAATCGAGGCCTCCCGCGACGTTGACATCGACATCGCCGCGGAGATCGCCGCCAAGATGAACGCACATGAGCGTGCCCTCTGGTGCTATATCCGCGACAAGCGCATCTTCCGGACCGCCCGCATACTGGGGCATATCGACACGCTGCCGAAGCGGTCCTGGGAGACTCTGAAGAACCTGCCAGTGAAAGCCATCCAGGTCACGCCAGAAATGCTGGTGGAACTCGGGAGTCAGTTCTCCGGCTTTTTCTGGGCCAGTCAGAGGCGCGGCGAAAGATGCATCGTCGAGCACCGCCGTCGCGAGGGCGATGTGGACTGCTTTTTTGCTTATCCGGCGGATTACCTCGACGAACGCTTCGGCTATGCCGACGATGGACGGTTCGAGTTTCAGCGCCGGAGACCGGCATTTGATGTCATTTTTGGATATCACCGCCAGGATGGCACCGCCGACGCCTTCGTCCAGGGCGGCCAGAAGGTCCGACACCCATTGGCGGAGATCTTCGCGCGCGTGGTCCTCGGAATTGACCACTTGCCCGAGTCGCTCGTCGAGGATCCCTTCGACCTGGAACTCTTCAAAAACCCGGACATCACGTTTCCTACGAACACCGCCGACAACATCAACCTGGTCCGCGTGCAAGCCATGCGGCTCAAATTCCACGGTCAACGCGCTGGGCGAATTACCGTCGCCATCGAAAATCCGAAATCGAAAGCGGGATCAGTGTACGACGTGATTGACGATAAGCTCGCGGAAAAACACGCCAGGCTGACAACCGCCACGGTCATCGGGGTCACGCTTCAGGCCTTCATGCGGGACGCCGAGGACAAGGAAACGATCGTGCCGTTTAAGATCACCGCGCCGGCGACCTGCGACTTGGGAGACACATGCCAGGAGCAGCTTTTGCGCCGGTACCTGCCGGAGTGGGGGATTGAAAAACATGCCAACGCTCTGGCCCCGGCTGCTTGAGAGGCTCGCATCGGGCGATCCGGTCGTCGGTATCGATGAGTTTCGCCGGTGGGGCAGGCTCGAATTTGAGCGCGCCGTTGACCTGGGAATTATGCGTGAAACCGAGGCGGCCACATGCATCATGTGTGATGCCTGCCCGGAGAGGCACTCCTCGGAAGTCTTCTGCGTGGCCGGCGGCAGGCGCATGTTCATTTCGTGCCCGGAGGAAGGGACGGTGAACGTGGAACCCTGGCGGCTGCGGCAGTGGCGGATTGATGCTGGACGCGTGGCCCAACTTGCCGGTGCAGCAATGGGGAATGCAGTGCCGATTCAAGTGCTGCTACTCCAGCATCTGTGGAGCCTCGGCCGACGGCGCCTGGGCGGGAGGTACCGCGACATCTTCCTGGGTGTGGGTGGAGGGCCGCCGCTGTCGGAGATGTCGGCCGCTATCCGAACTTCCATCGGCCAAGGCTCCGCGCTCCTCCTCACGGTGTGTTGTGACGGGAGGCTGGACGAGATTCCCACCGGCCATCAGGCGGTCGATTTCATTTCAGTCTCGCGGATGGATGGCCCGCAGGTGATTATCGATCTCCAATACCTGGGGGACCGATTTGCTGAGAGCGCGCCACCTTCGCGGAGGTCCTCACGGTGCATCCCGGCTCCCGCCGGGGCGACCTGGCGCGATGTTTCGATGATCGTCTTCGACGGAATGTTGCGGATTACGGTCCGCGGCAAGGTTCACGAGACTGATTTCGCCGAACTCGGCGTTGACCAAAAGTCTCAGCCCATCGAACTGTTGAAACTCTTCGCGGCGGCGCGGGGGACGATGGATACCGCGAAGATCCAGGAACTGGTCTCTGGAGATGCTGCAGTCAAGATGCGGGTCCTGCGCCTTCGTCAATTCCTGCAGGAGCTAATCGGCGTGGATGGCGATCCGATCGAGAATCACCGTAAGGCCAAGGCCTACGTCTGTCAGTTTGAGATTCGTCTGGCTGGGGATGAGGGCTTCCGTACCCCGGCAGGCGTGACTTGGCTCGATTTGGCCTTCCATGAGCGGGTCGATGGCCGAATTCTCGTGACTGTTCCGGAGAGGCAGCAGTTCCGGGCACGTGGGGCACAGAACCGAAGCGGCGAAACCGTTGGAGAGGTTGCCGAGGAGCGTGGGACTGTAACTCGGACGTACTCTCTGGAGGAGATGGGCCTGCGAACTGAGGCGGGCCAGCTTACTTCAGAAGGCGCTGCCTTTGCCGAATTGCTCCGTGCCGGTGGCATGCTCGCGCGCGGCGGCAACGACATGGTGGTGCTCGAACTCGCCGAGCGACTCCGGGAGTGGACGGGACTCGACGGTGAACCTCTCCGATTGCTCGAAGCCTCCGGGTCGTGGACGGCGGTCTTCGCGTGCTCGAGCGAGATCAACGTGGCAAAGGTTGCTGGCGCGGTTTCCAGAAGTCGGGCGCGCCGGGAGTAAGCTTCCAGAACGCCGTTTCGGCAAATTGCGAGGGGACCGCGCGGGATCAATCTGAGCCTCTGTACGAGCGGCCGACCACGCTCCGGGAGTAGGGGCTGGCCACTTCGACGGTTCCGCGTTTTGCAGCCAATTGACCGTTCTCGCCCAACTTCCGGTTGGCACATTCTCCCGCCGCGGCTTGCCCTCGGGGCGTCGTTGGAGCTGAGCGGGCAGATTCGGAAATGAGCGCAAAATTCGCAGGGAGATCACCGAGTTCGAACCGTTTATTGACGGCTCTTGACGAAGCGCCTGGTGGCGTCCGTTCGGCGAAGATGGACGGCAACCCAGGGCCCCATGTTCATCAATTGGATGGAGTCGATCAGCCTGCGGCCGGTCAAATAGGCGATGGCGGCATTGAGACGGCGGGGCTCCCAGCCGAGCTTGTCGGCAAGCGTTTGTGGATCGATATCCGCGTCTGAACCGTTATGCAGGTCCGCCGCAATGATCAGGCCATCCGCCTCCGGGTCCCAACCCTTGAAGTGTTTGTCAAACTGGACATAGAGTTCGGGCTTGGCCCAGACCGCTCGGTTCTCCCCTTCAACCATCTCCCCCAACTCGTGAAGGCCATCAATGACGTCTTCTTCCGGGAGCTCCGTCATCTCGACCAATCTATGCACGGATAGCATTGGCTGCATAGGGCTCGCATTGCTTGTGGATTCTACAAAGACCTTCGCAAGGGCCGTCGCGGCAGGTGAGTATCCAGTTTCGGGAGCATCGACAACGGCTGCCGGCAAGGGCCCAAGGTCAGGTTTGCGCGACACGCCAAGGATGTCGTGCACAAGAGACCGGGCGTCATGTTCAAAATCGTCAATCGACGGTGAAAGCATGCCTTTGAAAAGCGGCGGGAGAGCCGATACTGGAAGATTGCTTCGAAGAGGAATGAACCGTGCGCCCAACTCGATCTTGCGGACGAGACCGGCATCCATTTCCTGGTTCACCCACGGCTTGTGAATCGAGGTGGGCGTTAAGAGTACAATAAAGTCGGTACATACACCGAGCCCCTCATCGATCTTTTGGCGCAAACTGTCCCCGGCCCTGATCTCCCACTGGGCCCACCAGGTTTCGATGCCGTTGCCGTGCAGGTATTCGGCGATGCGCTTCGCAAGGTCATGATCCTCCCACCCGAAACTCAGAAACGCTTTGTGACTGTCAGTCGCGGTGCGTTCTATGAAGGTCATTCTTGTCAAATCCTCGCCACTTATACGTTCCTGAACGAGTTTGAGGAGCTCTGCCGATGCTTCAACACGCACGGCGATGTTGTCGAGCGCTGTTCCCGAGACTTGGGCCACGGGGAACTCGCCCGTCGAAGGGTGTCGAATCGACGTGATCCTTTCGTGAAGCTGGTCTTTGACTTGTTCGACTGCCGCGTTCATGAGCGCGGCAGTGAAATCATCTGGATCAAACGGCTTACCGTTAAATGTGATTGACATATTCCAACTCAACGGCGGATTGCGGCCGGTCTCTCTGCGCTACGGTTAGTGTAATCCTGTCTACACCGCGCAACGTGATCGCGAGGCTTCGCAAGCCTTGGGGAGACGGCTTCACCGAGAAGTTGTCCTGGCACGTCGTAAAGGAATTCGCGACAAGGAACGGGCGTGACGAATCTGGCACCCCACGACCTGCGCGCGCTTATGCAGGGCAGCCTGCGGCGAACTAGATCAGATTCGGTTCCTCCCTGGTCATATCTCCGTCCACCGAGCGTTACCTCGGCTGTGCGTAGCGCATCGCTTCGGCAGTCAACGCCAAGATCGGTATCGAACCGGCGCGGTCAGATCGCCCGACCGCTGACAGGGGGGGACCAATCATTCCGCCCCTTCGGCCTTTGCGCGATTTTGGAGCCGCTTGCCGAGGGCATGCATGAAGAGGCCATCGCACAGACGCTTCATTTCGGCAACTTCGCTGAGGGTGATTGCGCCTGGGGTGAGGGTGCGGGCCTCGTAGCGCGAAATGAGACCGGAGTGTTTTGCCCTGAACGCGTCCGCGGCAGGCAGTGAAGCTAGCAGAGCGGCGATGTCAGCAGGGGAATCCGGTGCGAGATCACCACGGTACATGCGCAAAGCCGCCTGCGCGGCAGCCAGGAACGCACCGTACGATTGGACCTCGAACTGGAAAAAGATGTCAGTCTTCGCAAGAAAAGTTATCCCTGTCATGTAATGGTTCAGGGCTTCGCTGTCGGTGGGCGGATCGTAGGGTTGAGGCATCGCCGCGAACACTGCGATCACTTGATCCAGGAGGGCTTCATCCAGAACCGCTGCTGGCCAGCCGAGTTTGAGTTCTGGGGAACGCCCGATCTTCCCCGTCATTTTGTTCTCGGTGTCAACCAGACTCTCGTAAAACTGCGATAGGTTCTTGGGCTCATGCCACCAAAAGAACCCATCAGAAGCAATGTTGAGGGAGGCGAGCAAGCAATTGGAGTAGCCCAGACCAATTTGGTAGACCGATTGGATCGGGATGAACTTGGGGATTTTAATAATCGCGTCCAGGTGGTTCTTCGTTCCGTTGATCGGATAGAGCTTTATCCACGTTACCTTCTCATTCCATTTGTTCAGCGGCTTTGGACGGATAGAATGCGACTGCGAGTACAGGCGAATCTTCAGCTCCCATTTTCCCACCAGTCCACCTTCACCCTCGGCAAAGCTGCGCGACATCTCCTTCTGGAGGGCTGCGGCGGCTTCTGCGGCCGACTTTTGGAGTTCCTCGCGAACCCATGAGAGCCATTGTTTGGCGCCGACGGATGCCATCTTGTCGAATGATTGCTGGCTGAATATGAATTTGC
Organism: Candidatus Solibacter sp.; assembly: GCA_039934035.1. Taxonomy (GTDB): domain Bacteria; phylum Acidobacteriota; class Terriglobia; order Bryobacterales; family Bryobacteraceae; genus Solibacter. Next base: position 5,465 of record JBDTMZ010000069.1, read on the forward strand.
GCTGTTCCGGATCGTCTGTGGCGCCGGAGAACCAGCTCAGTAAGTCCAAGTCGTCCTGCTTGTACTCGACGCCTTCCAATGAAGGATGCAGGGCAAGTTTAGCTTCCACGAAGGCCATTAGCGGTGCGAGGACATCATCCGTGATGGCATCCTTAGGTGCCACGAACGGCTCAGGAGAAGGTTCGACGTAAAGACCACGGAGACGATTGCTGTGGATGATGGTAGCCGTCCCACGGAGCTGGTCGAGTTCTTTCGCGTCTGGCCGCTTACCAAAAACATCACCCCAAATCGCCCAGAACAACTTCTTGATGTGATCATCGAACTGCTTTCTATACCAAGAATCAGCGTCATCCTTGGCGAAAGACTTCATGCCGATAAGCTGGGCCTTTCCCAACTCTTCCAGCGCAACGGTCGCAAGATGGTATGCAATGTTGGGGAAGGATTTGTCTCTCAGGAGTTTTGCGCCCTCGAATAGGTCTTGCGCATGGCTGCGGCAGGCCTCCATCGCTTGAAGAACTTCTGGTTTGAACGGCGTCATAAACGTCCGGCTCATGAGCCGATTGCTACAACCGGCCCGACTCTGCGACTGCCTCATTATACGGTTGGAAATATTAGGAACGGGAATCGGCTTCTCGGCGCTGATGGGTGATGCACCGGTCGGGGATAGCGCACCTCCGGGCGAGGCGTCACCACGATCTCGTCGCGTGGCTCTCGGGTAACCGAAGACACAAGCGCGAGCGCCGCCGCCTCTCATGTTGCGCTGCGTGCCGTATGTCGTCTGGGCCGGAATTCCCTCATTTTGGGTGGGTAGTGGTGTAGTTAGCACGAAGTCCCGTTGGCTTGCGATCCAGACTGCCATCGGTCCAATCTCGCCGGCTGTCGCTGGCCGGGGCAGTCATTGACTCCAGAATCAACCAGCCGATGGTTGAGTACCCGTAGCGCCGATCCGGCCCAAAACCGACCCGACCCTCGCGAAAGTTACATGTTACCGTCGGCCGCGCCAGTCGCGGAAGAAATCTTTGATCAACATTTGATTTGTTTTCAATGGAATGGCAAACAACAACCCTTGGCAGTGCCCCGTTCGGTCACATGTTACCCAGCCAGTAGCAGAGGACACGATGAGCACAGACGCCTCCGCTACCCTAATCAAAAAAGCAGAAACGCCGACCCCGGTTTCTGTCCCGCCAACCGAGTCGCTGGTGCGGGCAGCCCTGGATGACATCGCCTTACTGGTGGGCGGCGCGGCCGCCTTGCACCAGTTGGAAGATGACCTGGTCTGGACGCTGACCAAACGTATGGACCGGATCCGAGTGCGGTTGCTGCGGGATCTGAAGGGACTTGCCCACCGGGACGAACTCGAGCCGAAGGCTGCAAAGCCACCCCGAGTGCACGCCGCCGTCGAGGAATTCCTGATTCGCAACCGCACGGGGATGGGGGAGTGAAGCCGGCCATGAAACAAGGCAAGCGCTTTTCCCAACTTTCCGCTCCAAGGCAAGCCCTGGTTCGGTTGCTCCAGTCGGTCAACTTCGGCTATCTCGAAGGCCTCGAAGTTCGCAGCGGCGAGCCGGTGTTCAACCCCGCGCCTGCAGTATTCGTCGAGGTGAAGCTGGACACCGGCAACCAACCGCGCCCGGAAATGGATCTGGCGGACTTTGAACTGGCGAATGAAGTCATCCGCTTGGTGGAGCAACTCGATGAACTGGGTAACGGCAGCATCGAGCGGATCGACGTTCGCTATGGCATTCCGCGGCGTGCCCTGATTGAGCGCCCTATTCAGGGGGTACGGCGATGATGCCGGCGTCGGTGGCCATTCCCCTGGCCGATATCACTCCGTACCTCCTCCAGCAGACCGCGCTGCGGGCCAGCCTGCTGCAAACGAACTTCGGATTCGGCGCGGATGATTGGGATGATTTCCGGCAGGATCTGGCACTGGACTGTCTCAGGCGCCTGCCCCGGTTTGACGAGTCGCGCGGGAACTGGAAAGGGTTCGTGCACGGCGTCGTTCGCAATCATGCCTGCGTCTTGGCATCGCGACAGATTCAACGTCCTCAGTTCCAACCACTGGAATTGGATACCGACTCCGAATTGCCGGACGGCAGTTTGACGGGCAAAGCAGATGACGCGCCAGCGGAAGATTTCCGTCCGCTCCTGGAACTGGGCCTCGACACGGAGCGTGTCCTCGCGGGGCTGTCGGAGGACCTGCAAAGGATCGCCCGGTATCTCGCCGAGATGCCCGTATCGGCCATGCGCCGGAAGACTGGACTTTCACTGGCCCAGGTAAATCGACGGATCAGGCAGATTCGCGCGGCGTTCATGGCGGCAGGCCTGGCGCCGGCGAGTGCTGGAGCTGCCCGATGACGAATGCCCAACAGCTTCCGATTCCATACATCGGGATTGAAGGCGGCGCGCAAGGACCCACGAGGGACAAACTGATCGTGCCCGGATCTCCCATGGTCACGACCTATTCCATGTGGGCACTGTTCCGGAACTGCCGCAAAGCGGTGGACTGGCGCTATATCCAGCACCTGGTTGGTCTGGAGCGTGATGGGAACCTCCATTTCGGTTCCCTCGTGCACCAGTGTCTTGAGCTGTGGCACCAGTGCCGCGATCTCGAGCGCGTGCTGGCGCTCACCGACACTCTCTGCCCTGCCCGGCTGTATGACGAGGGCCAGCGCCGCGACTGGCACAACGCCACGGCTCTGATGAAAGCTTACGCGGCGCGATATGCGGCGGAAGAGTTCGAGGTGGTGGCGCTCGAGAAGACGTTCCAAGGGCCGATCGTCAATCCGGCCACCGGCGCGGCATCCCGGAGTTTTGTCCTCGCCGGTAAGGTCGACGGCATCGTGCGTATCGGGGACGACTTTTTCCTCCTGGAGCACAAGACCGCCGCCCAACTCGACGCCGATTATCTGGAGCGGCTGTGGACGGACTTCCAGATCACCATCTACGCGTACTACGTGGAGCAGGCGATGGGCATCACCATCACCGGCATCCTCTACAACATCCTCGTCAAAGCTAAGCTCCAGCAGAGCAAGGGCGAAACGGAGGAAGAGTACCAGGCGCGCCGAGCGGAACTGCTGGCAAAGTCGAAGACGGGCAAGACGACCGCGAAGCGGAAGCTGCCGGAAACGGATGAGGAATTCCAGGAGCGCCTCGCGGAAAAGTACACCGATCCGGCCATGCTCCACCGGGAGATGCTTTACCTCTCCCGTGACCGCTTCGACATCCTCCGCAGCGAACTCTGGGAACTGACCCAGGCATACCTCGACGCCCGCCGCCGCGGTGTCTTCTATCAGAACACCGGCTTCTGCTTCAACTTTCACAGGCCGTGCGCGTACTTCGCACTCTGCCGCTCGAACGGTAATCCCAACGTCATCGAGAACTTCTACCAAAGGGTGGCGCCCAATGAGGAGTTGCGGGTGCTGCCCAACGATCCCACCGAGACCACTTTCTAAGAGGAGATTACGCAACCATGCCGTTACCGACAACGAAAACTCAACCCAAGCCTGACCTGGCCGATCTAACCGTGCTCGTGTACGGGCAAACAAAGATCGGGAAGTCCACCCTCTGCTCGCAAGCCGACAGTGCGCTCTTCCTCGCCACCGAGCCCGGACTCAATGCCCTGGACGTCTACCAGGTACCCATTCAGTCCTGGGAGGATCTGCGCAAGGCGTGCGCCGAAATCGTCGAGGGCAATCATCCGTTCAAGACGGTGATTCTGGACACCATCGACAACGCCTACAAGTTCTGCACTGAATACATCCTGGCAAAGTTCAAGGTCGAGCACGAATCCGACCTGGGCTACGGCAAGGGCTACGCGCTGGTCAACAACGAATTCCAGCGCGTGCTCACCAAACTCGCCTTCCTGCCCTACGGGCTGTTCCTCATTTCGCACGCCAAGGAGATGGAGGTGGACTCGCGCACCGGCAAGTACATGCGCGTGGTGCCGACGCTGCCGGATAAGGCTCGCAAGATCGTGCTCGGGATGGCCGACATGGTGCTGTTCTGCGATCTCGAAGCCATCACCGGCGAAAAAGGGGAGCAGAGCATGCGGCGTGTGATCCGCACCAAGCCCAGCCTGTACTACGAGGCCGGCGACCGCACGGGCCGGCTTCCCGAGACGCTCGACCTCGACTTCGGCAAATTCAAGGAGTCCTACAACGCGGCAACCGTAACGGCGCCAACCGCTAGGACTGTGGAGCACAGCCGTCCGGCGCCAGCAGCGGCAAACCAGTAATTCATCACACCAGGAGAAAATCACATGGCTAACAAATCGATCGATTTGACTCAGTTCGACGACGACTTCCAGAGTGAAACTCCGGCGGAGCGCTCAGACATGGAGAGCGTTCCCGACGGGAAGTATCAGGTTGTCGTTGAAAAGGTGGAAATCGCCGAGGCGCATACCACCGGCAACCCGATGCTGAAGTGGACGCTCCGTGTCCTCGCGCCGCGCCACGTGAACCGCCTCATGTGGCGCAACAGCGTCTTCACCGCCAACACGTTGAAATTCGTGAAGACCGACCTGCACATCTGCGGGCTGGACCTCGAAAAGCTGTCGGACCTGCCCGGGCATCTGAGCAAGCTTCTCGACGTGAAGTTGGAGGTCACCAAGAAGACCAAGGGCGACAACGAGAACATCTACTTCAACAGCCGCATCGTAAACGACCGGACACCGGGCAAGTTCCGCCAGGAGGCAGGGGACGCGCTTGTCCCGTTCTAGCGCAGCGCTGGTCACGCTCATCGCCGATACAAGGGAGCAGGAGCCTTACTCGTTCGATTCCCGGCTGGTGCTGGTGGAACGCCGTGCGCTGCCAGCCGGGGATTACTCGGTCGCCGGCATGGAGGGTGTGGTTGCAGTGGAACGCAAGACGCTCGACGATTTCGTCTCCACGGTGATTCACCAGCGAGCCCGCTTCCGGCGCGAGCTCAGCAAACTGGAGGGCTATCGCGCGGCTTGCGTGGTAGTTGAGGCAGGCCTCCTGGAAGTGCTGCAGGGACGTTACCGGGGTGGCGCCCATCCGAACGCCGTGCTCGGCAGCGCGCTCTCAGTCACACTCGATCACCGCATCCCGGTGTTTTTCTGTTCCAGCCGTCAGGCGGCCTGTCAGTTCGTGCAGGCCTATCTGCTCGGCGCTCACGCGAGGTGGAATGCATGACGAAGGCGGCAACCCAAGAGGTCCAATGTTCTCTCCGTGGCATCGTAGAAGTAGTTTTCTACTCGGGCCCGGCGTTCAGCGCCGGGCGCCTCCGCACATCCGACGGTCATCTCATCACGTTTGCCGGCAAGGTGTTTGCCAGGGAGAATGATGCGGTTCGGTTGGAAGGCCACTGGACCGACCATCCGAAGTACGGACGGCAATTCGCAGCCGACTGCATGGGCTTCGATCAGGAGATGGACGCGGACGGGCTGGCAAACTTCCTGGCGAATCACCCGGATGTGAAAGGGATCGGCCCGGTCAAAGCCCGGCTGATCGCCGACCATTTCGGCGCGCGTTTCGATGTGGCGATCCGCAGTCAGCCCGAGACCGTCGCCGCAATCGCGAAGGCGCCGGTGGAGGCCATCCTGGATCTCCAGCGGATCTGGATTGCCAACAGCGACTTCAACGCCGCCATGACCTACCTGTCCCGCTTTGGGCTCACCCATCACCAGGTCACGACGCTGGTGGGCAAGTTCGGCAGCCAAGTCGTGCCGATCCTGGAGAACGATCCCTATGTGCTGATGCGGGAAATCACCGGCTACGGCTTCAAGCGCGTCGACAAGATCGCCCGCAAGATGGGGACACCGAAGGATCTGCCATCGCGGATTCGCGCGGGGCTTCACTACAGCGTGCTGGTCGCCCTCGATGATGGCGATTGCTGGGTGGAATTCGAAGATCTGCTTGACCGCGCCAACACGCTGCTGGTGATGGACACGCTCGACAGCCGAGAGGTGATCGAAGGTCATCTCGAAGCGCTGATTGCGGAAGGGTTGCTTGTCTCTCAGCCATTCGAGCGGTTGGTAGTTGCCGATCCGGAGATTCACCGCATGGAGACCGAGATCTCCGAAGTCCTCAAGACCGCTGGTCGGCGCAGCCCGCACGCTGTCACTGAGGTCGAGCCTCTTCTCGATGCAGAGGGTGGCGAGTTGAATCCAGAGCAGCGCGATGCAGTCAGGAACGCGCTGAACTTCTCCATCTCGCTGATTACCGGCGGCGCCGGTAGCGGCAAGACATACGCACTATCGACCATCACCAGCATCGCTGAACAATTGGAATTGAAAGTCGTGTTGGCCGCGCCCACTGGCAAGGCTGCCAAACGCCTCGAGGAAGTAGTTGGCCATGAGGCCCGCACCATACACCGGCTGTTGGGTTTCAACGGCCACACGTATTCGCGGGACACACTGAACCCGATTGAAGCGGACATTCTCGTTGTCGATGAAGTCTCGATGATGGACGTGCCGCTTGCCTGGCGGCTATTCCAGGCGGTGGATCGCAAGCGCACCGCCGTGGTTCTTGTCGGGGATCACAACCAGTTGCCGCCAGTGGGCCCCGGCAACCTCCTGCGGGACCTCGTACGGTCCGTGGCGATCCCGACCACGGTGCTGACACGGATCATCCGCCAGGCTGGTGTTCTGAAGGAGAACTCCACAGCAATCCTCGACGGCGAGGTGCGGCCTACCTCGGATTCGTTCGTCGGCGCGCGCCGGCCCTGGTACGTAATCGACAAGTTCACCGACCGCGAGGATGTGCGGCGCATGCTGCTGCTCCTTTTTGAGGAAGTGCTGCAGGAACGACTCGGCTACGACCTGATTCGCGAGGTTCAGGTGCTCACGCCGACGCATAAAGGCCCGCTCGGCACTGTGGAGTTGAATATCGAGTTGCAGCGCCTCCTGCAGCAGAAGTTGTTCGGCGTCGACGTGGCCGTCGTCGAGGCCGGCCACCGCGCGCGGCCATATCCGGGTGACAAGGTGATCCAGACGAAGAACGATTACGACTTGGGCGTCATGAATGGCGCGATGGGCGTCGTAGTTGACTCCAAGCCGGACGGTAGCCTTTCCATCGATTTCGATGGCCGCCCTGTACAGCTCAAGAGCGGGAGCGATGCGCTCGGCAACATCCAATTGGCCTATGCGACGTCGATTCACAAAGTGCAGGGATCGGAGTTTCCCTGCGCGGTCGTGATCGCCCATAAGTCGCACTCCTTCATGCACCACCGCAATCTGCTCTACACCGCGGTAACACGGGCAAAAGAGTCCGTGATTCTTCTCGGTGACCGGTGGGGTATCGACAACTGTGCCGCCAAACGTCAGGTGGACTGCCGAAACACATTCCTCTCCTTCCTGCTTCATCCGGAGACACGGCAGTGACTGCACCTCCGGTAGATGTCCATACTTACTACCGGCAGGTGACCGATGTAGACATCGGCGAGATCGCCCGCGAACTTCTCGGTGACCGCATCACGCAGGAATCGCTGCAGACCCTGTTCTGCGATTGCCCGAACCACCGGAGCCAGTCGCACCGCTCGCTTCACGTCTGGCTCGACAAGCAGGGCTGGTTTTGCCACGCATGCGCCACAGGCGGCGACGTGTTGCAGTTGGTCGAGTTCGTCCGGTTCGGCGTCGTCACCCGCGGGCAGTCTGGCTCCATGCCGGATTCCCACCGGAAGGCGCGCGACTTCCTGGCCTCACGCGTTCGACTGCCGCCGTTGTCGAAGCTCGCTTCCGGAAGCCCGGAAGAGGCCGAGGAAGCTCACCGTCTTACGCTTCGGGTGCGTGAGGCGCTAACCGCGTTCGCAGCCTCGTATCACCAGCGGCTGACCGGGAATCCGGAAGTCCTTGCATGGTTCCGGGAGAAATACGGAATCAGCGAGGAGACGATCAGCCGGCTACAGATCGGATACGCGGAGAATGGCGTGCCTAGCGTGGCGCGCACCGTGATGGATGGGCCGGGCGCCTTCACCATGCGCGAACTGGCGGCCACCTCCGTTTTCCGGCCCACCGCGCAGGACGGGCTGGTTCCGTTTTTCGATGGCCGGATCGTCTTCCCATATTGGAGTCGCGGGCACGTCGTCTTCATGATCGGACGGAGCACACCCTGGACACCGGATCACGAATGGGAGAAGTCGAAGTACAAGAAACTGGCAATCCACAATGACCGCAACAACGGCCACGTGTCGCCGTACATCCGGAACGACGTCCTCTACAACGAGGATGTGCTGCTGGCACGGCCGGAGCGGGTCATCATCACTGAAGGCGTCACTGATTGCATTTCCCTGATGGAGCACGGATTCCCGGTGGTGTCGCCGGTGACCGTGCAGATCCGCGAGGCAGATTGGGAACGGTTGCTGCCGAAACTCGCCGGCGTGAAGACCGTCTACATCTGTCAGGACAACGAGGTCTCCGAGGCGGGAATGCAGGGCGCGCTGAAAAGCGCACGCATCCTTTCGGCTCACGGAATTGCGACACGCGTGGCGGTTCTGCCTCTCGCCGACAAGCAGCGTGCGGCGCGGGAGAAGTTGGGGGCGTTGCCTGGCGGCAGCGCCGAGGCCGACGCGTTGATGGCCGACGCGAAAATCGATGTCAACGAGTTCTTCGCTTCCGGCAAGACGGCGGCCGATTTCGAAGCGATCCTTGCGGCCGCGCAGACGCCGCTCGAACTGGCGATCTCGAAACTCAGCACCGAGGTACCTGACGGTGATCTCAGCCGGTTGCTCAATCCGATTCTGTCGGAGGTCGGCCGGCTCGATCCCATTCAGCAGGACTGGCATCTCAGATTGATCCAGACGCGGTGCGGCAAGCTCCGAATGCCGGTCGTCACGCTACGGAAACAGTTGAAGGTAGTGGAAATCGCCCGCCCAAAAAAGAAGTCCGGCATGTTCAGGGACGGCGGCTTCCGAGACGCCGCGGAGCCGGGCGGTGGGCCGGAGTCACCGTCACTGCGAAGCATCCAGGTTAACAACCGGCAATTGCGGGACATCATTGCAGATGCGTGGACCGCCATCCATACGATCAATGACGCCAGGGGGCCGGATGGAACTGAGCGGCCGTTCCTTTTCCAAAACGGAGGAGCCTTGGTGCGAATCGCCGGCGCGGGCGCCCAAACGAGAATTGAAGCGCTCGGCGACACAGCAATGTACGGAGTCCTGGCCCGGAGCGCAAACTGGCACAACGTGACGGAAGAGGCGGTCACCGCCGCTCCGCCCTCGCGAGACACCGCCCGCGACATGCTGGTGAACCCGGATCCGGGGCTTCCACCGCTCGATTCCGTGGTTCGTACCCCAACCTTTGGAAAGGACGCAATGCTAATTGCCACTCCCGGTTACCATCGTTCGGACGCGCTTTGGATGTTCCCTGATGACTCGCTGGAGATCCCGGAGGTCGCCGCCAAACCCATACGCGAGCAGATCGCGAGCGCCAGGGCGCTGCTTGTGGATGAACTGCTCGTGGATTTCCCGTTCGTGAGGGACTCGGACCGCGCCCATGCCATTGCCGCGATCCTTCTCCCGTTTCTGCGACGCATGATTGCCGGCCTTGCTCCCATTCACCTGATCGAAGCTCCCACTCAGGGCTCCGGTAAGGGACTGCTGGCCAGCTTGATCAGCATCGTTTCGACGGGTTTGGCGGCCGAGGGCCGGACCGTTCCGGAGAACGAAGACGAAGTCCGGAAGATGATCACCGCGGAGTTGGTCACGGGTCGCCCGATCATTCTTCTAGATAACCTCAGCGAAAAACGGGTGTTGGAGTCGCCCGCGTTGGCGTCGGTGGTGACCGTGCCGTATTGGACGGACCGCCTCCTGGGTGAATCGGAGATGTTGCACCTTCGCAACAATGCTCTCTGGCTGATGACCGGAAACAATCCGCGGTTGTCGGCTGAACTGAGCCGGCGCTGCATCCGGTTGCGCATCGATCCGCGAATCGACATGCCCTGGCTGCGCGGCGGATTCAGGCACCCGATGATTACCGAATGGGCCCAGGAGAATCGTTCGGCGCTGGTCCATGCCGCGCTCACGCTGATCCAAGCCTGGATTGCCGCTGGACAACCCCTACACGAAACACGCCTGGGGTCGTTCGAGAAATGGTCGGAGGTCATGGGCGGCGTGCTGGACGTCGCGGGAATTCCCGGCTTCCTTGGAAACCTGAACGAGCTGTACGAGGCGTCCGACGGCGACGGCCAACTGTGGCGGGAATTCACCGGCACATGGTGGGACGCATTCCGTGCGGAGCCGAAGAAAGTCAGCGACCTGACCCAGTTCTGCGAAGAGCGCGACCTGATGCTGAACGTGCGCGGTGATGGCTCGGCACGCTCGCAGCAGACACGGTTGGGCAAGGCGCTCGCCACGAAGCGGGATCGGGTCTTCAACGGGTTTACTGTAAAGCGGATCAACCAAGGCAAACACAAAGGCTCCATCTTCTATGCTCTTGCGCCGGCCAGCAGCCCTGGGGGGAATCCTCCCCGTGAACCGGATCTGCTGGATCTGGCGGATGGGGAAGTTGCCGCCGAGGATGGGGACGTTGGGGACGTCGCCGAAAAACGTCCCCGTTCCATCGGCCCAATAGAACCAATCGTTTGCGTGCAAAATGGGGACGTTGGGGACGTTGGGGACCTTCTTTCAGTCTCTTCACGCGAGAGCAATTCTCTCTCACACTCGTGCACACATACGTGCGAGAGTGGCGCACATATAAAGGAGAGCCCGGAAAACGTCCCCAAGGTCCCCAACGTCCCCATCGCTCCCGTAACAGAAACAAACAAAACAGCTTCAGTCATGGGGACGTTTAGCGCCAACGTCCCCACCACGTCCCCACAACGTCCCCACCCGGGAAATCGCGGCGCGGTTGACTTAGCCAGGTTGCCGGGGACTGCCGGCACGGAACCTCCATGATGCGGACCATTGCCATCCATGACGGTTTCAGACGCTCGTATTTGAACCAGGAAAGAAACGATGACCACGGTATTGACGGAGCTATGTGCCCAGTCGGCTGAGGACTCACCATCCTGGCGAGTCGCCGGGTTGCCTCTTCGTGTCTACTTCCCTCGCGACATGGACGACAGCGAACCCGGAGCAGTTCGCCCGAGACTTCCAGATCAACGACATGGTGTACCGGAGGCTCGATCCCGATTACTACGCCTGGCTGCGGTCGCGCATGGCCGTAGCCAAGAAGGCCGCGACTGCCGGGCATCTCCCGCCGGCCGCATTTGAAGAATTGCGCGTGCGGTTCAATGCCGTGCACGATTGGGCCGTTGAACACTTCGGCGAGGATGAACTGCTGGCGGCGGTGCGAACCGTTCGTGCCGGCGACTACAAGCCGCCGGTGCCCGAGGATGAAGGGACGCGAGTTCCCGTTCCGGCTGTGCGCAAATCCGCGGGCGACGACAACTCGCCAGAAGCGATGGCCTTAGTCGATTCGATCAGTGAGGCGGCACTATCGCTCGGCTGGAAACGTCAAAGGCTCTATGCCGCTGGCGGCGGCCGCATTTTCGCCCCCGATTGCGGCCTCGTCTGCTTTCTTAAGGCCGGAGATCGGATCGGTGAAGTCACGCTCCAGTCCATCGAGATCGTTCACCCGCTGCCGTCCGAGGTCCGCCAGCGATTCTATAACCCCGATGTGGACCAACCGTGGGTGAAGAAAATCGACGGCACCGCTCAGAAAACCGAAAATCCATCGTGACCTCCGGGTATTAGTAGATGAAGCGTCGGTTCGGAAGAACAGCGCAAAGCGCACACTCCCCGGAAGATCCCCTTCACGTGCTGTACCCCTCTGCGGGCATACCCGCAATCCCACCTGGGCGTTACGCGAGAGCCATGCGCAAAAACATCCGAATCGAAAACCCAGTGTCCGGTTGTGAATTCACGTCGAAGAATCGTGCCAATCGTTTTGTGGCGCAGGGGCGTGCAGAGTGGGTGCAGGCCGGAGTGTCGATCCGGTTTGTTCAGTCGGACCATCGGCACACCTCAGCGCAGAAGGCAGTGGATCAGACGCGCTGGTCGTATGATCGGGCGGCGGGTACCGGCATGGCACAATTTGCTGAGCTGGCGAACCTGCCCATGATCGCCCCTGGCGTCGCCCTGGGACTTGGCCGACGCAAGGGTGCCAGCAGACATACTTTCCTGGCGACCGCGGGGTTCTGATGCGGATGACTTCAGAAGTTTTGAAGTCGCCGCGCCGCCAGGTAGCCCGATGATCGGCGGAGTTCGGTGAACTCGTGATGGCACGCAAAGGTGGCCCCGGTGGCAGACACATCGCGATGGAGCGCGGATTGAGGCCCGGCTGGTGCGGCCTGCCATTCCGTCGCGAGCTTCGCGAGTTGGCCGCGAAGTGCTTCGTCGGGCGGCGCAGGGAGTCGTCATTGGCTATTCAATCTACGACGAGTGAGGTTGAGCCATGCCAAGCGTAATCACGGTCGAGCAACTGGCGGAGAGGGTCTGCCGGGCGCTTGATATCCCTGCCAAGGACAACGCCGAGAATCTGACTGAGATCCTCCGGACAGCAATGAGCGAGACACGCGAGCAAGCAATCGGAGCGACAAAGGCTGCCTGCCTCGAGATTGCCGAGGATGAGGCCGAGCGATGTCGCAGCGTTGGCGCGACGGTCGCGCAGCAGACGGCGCTTACTGTTGCAGCGCGCGTCCGAAAGCGGCACGTCAAAGTGCCGTCGTAGCGGACAGTGGCGGTTGGGCGCGCCCAAGGCTGCGGGTGGGCAATCCAGCCAACCCGGAGCCAGACACCGCAACACGGGCCAACCCGGCGCGAACGGGTGGCAACCGGGGTAAAACCGGCGCGTCGGATCGAATCTTGGGTCCTCCCCGGCCACTTTCCACTGCGGGTGGAATGGTGGCACAAAGTCTCTAGTTACTTGCACTTATTCAGGTGGTCACGGTAGGTGGTCACTCGTGGTCACCCCCCGTCGGCGCGGTTGGCCGCAGCCCCCAAAACAGATGTCAACACTCCCGCCACCCATTTCAACCGCGATGGCGCGGGGCATCGAGATCTGGCCCACCGACCGCCTGGTGCCGTATGCCAAGAACGCGCGCACGCACTCTCCGGAGCAGGTCGCGCAGATCGCGTCGTCCATCGTAGAGTTTGGCTTTGTGAATCCGATCCTCGTCGATTCCATGGACGGGATCATTGCTGGCCACGGTCGCCTCCTGGCTGCCCGCAAGTTGGGTCTGGCGGAAGTTCCGGTGGTGGTGCTGGGCCACCTCAGCGAGATTCAACGGCGGGCGTACGTCATCGCCGATAACCAACTCGCACTCAATGCCGGGTGGAACGATGAACTTCTACGAGTCGCACTGGAGTCGCTTGGCGCCGATGGTTTCAACCTGTCTCTGGTGGGGTTCTCCGACGAGGATCTGGTCACGATACTGGCCGGTGACCCAGCGGAGACTGCAGCCGCCGTCGAGGAAGAAGCAGTTCCCGAACCTCCTTCGCAACCGGTTACGATGCCCGGGGACTTATGGTTGATCGGACGCCACCGTCTGATCTGTGGCGACTGCCGGGATGGCGCTGTCGTCGGGGAGTTGATGGCCAGCGCCAGTGCGAACGTGGCGATCACGTCGCCGCCCTACGCCACGCAGCGCGAGTATGACCCCACCAGCGGGTTCAAACCGATCCCGCCGGAAGAGTACGTGGAATGGTACCGCGTGGTGGCCGCAGGCATCGAGTCGGTTCTGGCATCGGATGGATCCTACTTCCTGAACATCAAGGCGCACGCCGACGAGGGCGAGCGGAACCTATATGTGATGGATTTGGTGCTGGCCCACCGGCGCCAGTGGGGCTGGCGGTTCGTGGATGAGTTCTGCTGGCGCAAAACCGACAACGGCGTGCCAGGAGGTTGGGGCAATAGGTTCAAGAACGCGTTTGAACCGATCTACCATTTCTGCAAACAGCCACAGATCAAGTTCCGGCCGCAGGCGGTCGGGCACGAGTCCGATGACTGCTTTGAATACTCACCGGACAATCCGAAATCAACATCGGGCAGCGGACTTCTCGGTACCGGGGCGCGCGGAAGTGCGGCGGCCAAGCCTGGGGCGGACGATTCGGATGGCCGGCACGCCGGCATTGCGCGCCCCAGCAACGTGATCGAGGTGAAGACGGAGAGCAGCCAGGGATCGCATTCAGCACCATTCCCACGCGCACTGGTCGAGTTCTTCGTGAAGGCGTTTTCCGATCCCGGCGATGTGGTCTTCGATCCATTCCTCGGAAGCGGAACCACGATGGCCGCAGCACACGTGCTGGACCGCGCGGGCTACGGCTGTGAGATCTCGCCGGCATACTGCGACGTGATCCTGCGTCGGATCGAATGCCTGGCCGAAACAGAACCGGTCCTTGCGGAAACCGGTGAGACTTTCAGCGAAGTCGCGGCGGGCCGGGGTGTCTCGACAGCCCAGAGCACCGATCTGCGCCAGCGTGATTCGAAATCCATTCGCCGCAAACCCAACGGCATGCCTTGCTACGGGACCAAAGGTAAGCCGTAAACGAAGTTCAATCCAAACCAACAAGGAGAAACCCAACATGCCCGAAGTAGCCACTCCGAACCAGGCCGAACGCGAGTTCGAGACCGGGACGGACGAGTGTTTCAAGAATGCCAACGCCACCGGCAGCGAGGCCCACAACGAGAACCAGCGGGTCACGTACGCCAACATCAAGCGCACCTACGATGTGTACCAGGATCTGGACATCCAGGCCGCGCGCCAGTCGATGGTCGAACAGACCCGGCTGAACCAGATCGCGTCGCAGGCTCTGCAGAACGCGGTCGAGACCGCGAACATGGTCGGCAAGCAGTCCATCCGGCACGCTGACATCGCGGCCGATGCCCTGTGGACCGACGAACTCAACCCGGTGATGCGCGCCTCCGGGGCCAACCTCGCTGCGGGCGCCGTGCCCGCCAACCGCGCGCTCGACGTGAGCGCCGCCGGTGTGGGCGTGGATGCACAGGCAGTGGCGGCTGCCGTCGCCAAGCAGGTGGACGCCACGATCACCCCGGTGCTCGCCACCCTTCAGCAGATCGTCCAGGCGCTCGCTACAGCGACCACGGCGATCGGCAACGTTGTCAACCAGGCTCAGCCGAAAACGACTGTCTAGCCACGAAGTGGGGCGGCTACCGTAGTCCGCCCCACTTCACAGGAGCCCAAACCGAAATGAACGCTCTGCTTATCATTCTTCAAATCTTTCCCCTCGTTCTGGCCGCCGTGCAGGCGGTCGAGCAAGCGATCCCGCTGCCCGGACAGGGCAACAAGAAACTGGAACTGGTGCTCGACGTGGTCAAATCCGGCTTCGATGCCAGCGCTGACCTAACAAAGCAGTTCAGTTGGCAAAAGCTGCTCACTGTGGTCGTGCCGATGATCGCCAAGATCGTCGATCTGCATAATGCGCTGGGCCTGTTCCAGAAACCCGCTCAACCCAAAACCGCATGACGAACCTGCAGGTGGTGACGTGGCCGGTTGAAAAACTGATTCCCTACGCCCGGAACGCGCGCACGCATAGTGCGGAACAGGTCGCCCAAGTCGCGGCATCGATCGCCGAGTTTGGGTGGACAAATCCGATTCTGGCCGGCGCCGATGGAATCGTGATCGCTGGCCACGCGCGCCTGCTGGCTGCTCGCAAACTGGGCATGACCGAAGTCCCGGTCATCGTCCTTGATCATCTGACCGAATCCCAGCGCCGCGCGTTAGTGCTGGCCGACAACCGACTGGCACTAAACGCCGGGTGGGATGAGGAGATGCTCCGCGTGGAAATGGCCGCGCTCGATGAGGATGGTTTCAAGCTCGAGCTGGTTGGGTT
Source organism: Candidatus Solibacter sp. (assembly GCA_039934035.1). Lineage (GTDB taxonomy): Bacteria > Acidobacteriota > Terriglobia > Bryobacterales > Bryobacteraceae > Solibacter. The sequence goes on from JBDTMZ010000069.1 coordinate 21,221, forward strand.
TACCGATGACGAGATCGAAACTCTGCTTCGGGACCCCGATGAAGTTCACGCCGGCAATACCGACGATGACGCCGTGCCGGAGGCTCCGGAGACCGCAGTCACGGTTCCCGGCGATGTCTGGATTCTCGGGGAGCACAGGTTGCTGTGTGGCGATGCCACCCAGGTAACCGACGTGGAGAAGGTCCTCGCCGGCGGTCTGGCCGACATGGTCTTCTGCGATCCACCGTACAACGTGAACTACGGCGCCACGATGAAGGACAAACTCCGCGGCAAGGCGCGGAAGATCGCCAACGACGACCTTGGCCAGGACTTCGAACAGTTCCTGCGAGACGCATGTGTGAACGTGCTGGCGGTCACCAAGGGCGCGATCTACATCTGTATGTCATCGTCAGAGATTCATACGCTTCAACGGGTGTTCCGCGAGGCGGGCGGGCACTGGTCCACCTTTGTCGTCTGGGCGAAGAACACTTTCACCATGGGGAGATCCGACTACCAACGCCAGTACGAACCGATCCTCTACGGCTGGAAGGAAGGCACAGATCACTTTTGGTGTGGCGCCCGCGACCAGGGCGACGTGTGGTTCATCAAGAAGCCGCACATCAACGACCTGCACCCGACGATGAAACCGGTCGAGTTGGTCGAGCGCGCCGTCCGGAACAGCAGCAAGGGCCGCGACACGGTGTTTGACCCGTTCGGCGGATCCGGCACGACAATGATCGCGTGCGAGAAGACCGGCAGGCAGGCGCGCCTCATCGAATTGGAGCCGAGGTATTGCGACGTCATCATTCGTCGCTATCAGGAATTCAGCGGCAAAGAAGCCAAGCTGGACGCAGACGGACGCCCGTTCGCTGATGTGACGGCAGAGCGCCTGGGCGTTACCGCATGAATCGAACGCTGCCACCGGGAACTGGCGGCCATCGAGCAGGAAATACGAAGCGGCAATCCCGACCTGATGGGGCTGTGCCTGGCGCTCTCGGATTGGTCGACGGAACTGCGAATTCTTAAGAGACTGCCATGCAAGATCAAATTCTTCGGTATCTGATACCAGCGATCGGCCTTATCTCCGGTTTGATCGGCGCCTTCGTGGGGTTGCAGAACCGGGCTCTGCTCGCCGAGGTTCGCCGGGAGCTTGCTGAGCTTGAGAACCGGATCATCACGCGAATTAACGGCACCTACGTCCGTGCGGGCGAGTGCCAGCTCCGGGAACAACTGGTCCACGAAAGACTCGCCAACATGGTGGATGAGATCCGGAACAGAAGCGCCGCCGGCGTGTGAGGCCGGCGGCGGGTTAAGCACCGTCCTACTGCGCCAGTTTGTAGCCCCGCTCGCCATCTGGACGTTTAAAGGATTCGACGGTGAGGCCCATCTTCTTGCCGAGGCTGCCGGAGATGAAGCCGCGGACGCTGTGGGCCTGCCAACCGGTGGCCGACATGATGTCCTTGAGCGTCGCGCCGTCTGCACGCTTGAGCAGGTCGAGGACGATGGCCTTCTTGCTGCCCTCTCGCGTCTTAGGCGGCGCGTCCGTGGCTGTGGCGTCCTTGGGCGTCTTGGCCTTCCTCGTCGCGACAGGGGTCGCCTCGGGCGCGGGCGTAGGCGTCAGTGCCTGGATGGCCTTCCAGATTCGGGTGACCGCCGTCTTGCGGTCCGTGAACTTCTTGACCGGCTTCAGTTCGCCGAAGGGCGGCGCGCCGGCAAAGCCGTTCCAGACATCGGGGAGGCGGGTGATGGGCCAATCGCTGGCGAGCTTGGCGAGTTCTTTTTCGGTGGCGAACTGATCTTGGCCTTCAGGAATCTGCTCAGCGGCGGCGAAGGCGGTGATGTTGTTGTCGGTGTCTATCGTGAAAGTCGTCATGGTGGTCTCCAGTTTCAAAACTCGATCTCGTCGACGATCCGGAGTGCCTCTTCTGGGCTGATCTCCTGGGTGGTGGGCGCCTCCGAGCGGAGGCGTGCGGCTGTCCGGATGCGGATCTCGCGGCCCGTCGCCAGGTTGGTGCCGTACCAACCGCCGCGTGAGTGCTCGCGGGTCAGGCGAACTTTGGCCAGCGTGCCGCTGACCTTGACGATGTAGGTCGTTCCGATGTGTACGTTCTGCTTTTGCATGGTTAGTACTCCAGTCCTTTGGCATCCACCGCGCTGCGGTCGCCGAGGCTGGCGAGGACGTAGGCCAGTTCCTCAGTGACGCGGCCGAGGTCGCCGGGGTATCCCCAGTTGGCGGGTTCCAGCGTCTGGTCCTTCTGGTGTTGCTCCAGGCGGCTCGCAATGCGCTTCAGCAGGTCCTGGCACTCGGCGTGGCGTTCCGCGTAGCAGGCGGCGGCGGCTTGTTTGGCGGTCTTGGCGGTGCGTGGCATCGAACACATACATCACTTCGTTGGCGGCGGGAAGCAAGGCCGAAGTTCGACTTTTCGGAAGAAAAATCCAGTGGTGGCTGTGAACGGAGCTAACGGCCTGGTGTCCATATGATGGGAGTCTCTCAACGGGCATACGCAAGGTTGCGCGGTGTTGCCCTCAGTGCCGTACAGAAGGCGATCGCCACCAAGCGGATCACACCGAATCCGGACGGGAGCATCGATCCGGAGCGGGCGAACGAGGAATGGGAAAGAAACACGTTTGCAGGCAAGACTCTCCATCAGGCGACCAGACCGCAGGTACCACCGCGTTCGCCGGCGCCATCGCGTGGCGCTTCGAGCATGCCGGGTCAGCCCGATGTATCGAGCGATCCGGTTGCCGCATATCTCCGGGCCCGCGCAGTGACGGAGACGTTCAAGGCGAAGACGGCGCAATTGGAGTTTGAGGAGCGCGCCGGGAAATTGATCCAGGCAACGAAGGCCGGCGAGTATGCGGCGCATTGGTCCGCGATCATCGGTGATGCCCTGTCAGCATTCGCGGATCGCGTCACGCCGCTAGTCGCCGCAGCGAATTCGGAAGCGGAGATTCACCGGATCCTCACTGGCGAGACGAACGCAATGCGCCGCAAGACGGCGAAGGCCATCTCGGACGCGGGTTACTGATGATCCATTACCACGGTGGGCGCCACTCCACATGGCAGGTCGCGGTCGAGATCTGGAAGCGACGCCACGCACTCGTCTCCTTCGCCGATCCGCAGCAGATCGCGATTGCTGCCGAGGTGGCGCAGTCGTTCGCCCTCGATAACGGCGCGTTCTCGGTCTGGAAGCAGGGTATCGAGGTCAACTGGATCTCGTACTACGAGTGGGTTGAGCAGTGGTGGCGGCATCCCGGCTTCGATTGGGCTGTTATCCCCGACGTAATCGAAGGGGATGAGGCGGCGAATGATCGTCTCCTAAAGGACTGGCCCTTCGGTAGGCTTGCGGGCGTCCCGGTGTGGCACTTCCACGAGTCTCTCGAACGCCTGACCCGATTGGCGGGCGAGTGGCCGCGCGTGGCATTGGGATCGTCCGGACAATTCAAGACGCCTGGAACGGCATCCTGGTGGGGCCGGATGCAGCAGGTGATGGACGCGGTCTGCAAGGATGGAAAGCCAATCGTGAAGATTCACGGCTTGCGGATGCTGAACCCGCGCGTCGTCGAGTACGTGCCCTTCGCGTCTGCAGATTCGGCGTATGTGAGCAGAAAGGTCGGACTGGCGAACTGGGGCGGTTGCTATAAGGCGGCGTCGCGGGAGTCGCGCGCACATGTGCTGGTCGAGTACTACGAGACGACCCAGAGCGCTTCGGTGTGGGAGGGCCTCCCGGTGCAGGAGGAGTTGTTCGGTTGACCAGTATCTGGAAGGACTTCCAGTTCGATGCGGCGCATTGGCTGCCGCGTGTTCCAGAGGGGCACAAGTGCGGTCGGATGCATGGCCACACTTATCGCGTACGCGTGTGGTGCCGTGGTGCGACTGACGACGGGGGCATGATCGTCGACTACGCAGTGATCGCAGAGAAGGTCGGCGCGGTGATTGACCTGATCGACCATCGCGTGTTGAACGACATCCCCGGTCTGGATAATCCGACAACGGAGATCCTGGCTCCTTGGCTCTTTGAGCAGATCAGGGTAGACCTGCCAGAGTTGTTCCGGATCGAAGTTGCGGAGAGCGCAACGACCGGTTGTGTGTTTCAGCGGGACGGCGATTGATGGAAGCACCATTCTCGATGTACCAGGTCGGAGCGGAGGCGTTGCTGCCCCCACGCGACATCTCCGTGTCGCGATGGGCCGATGAGAATGTGGTGCTTACTGGCTCCGGGTCGGCCGAGCGTGGCCAGTGGCACACACGACCTTATCAGCGGGAACCGATGGACGTCCTCAGCCCAAGCCACCCGTGCAAGCAGGTGGTGTTGATGTCCGCCGCACAGATGCTGAAGACCTCGATCATGGTCAACTTCCTGGGCTACATCGCGGACGTCGATCCAGGTCCGACGCTGGCGGTGGAGCCGCGATCGGAAGATGCCAAGGCGCTTTCCAAGGATCGCGTTGCACCGTTGTTCCGGCATTCACCAGCGCTCAAGGGGAAGCTCGCCGCGGTGAAGTCGCGCGATTCGAACAACACGGCGATGCACAAGGTGTTCGCCAACGGGTCCGGGCACATCACCTTCACCGGCGCCATCTCGCCGTCCGGCCTAGCCATGCGTCCAATCCGCTATCTGTTGCTGGACGAGATTGACAGATATCCTACCAGCGCAGGATCGGAGGGCGATCCGGTATCGCTGGCGATGCAGCGTACCGGAGAGTTCGAGCACAACAAGAAAGTAATCATGTGCTCGACGCCGACCGTCGATGGAGAGAGCCGGATTCAAGCGGCCTGGAACACCAGCGACCAGCGCGAGTATTTCGTGCCGTGCCCGCAGTGCAATCACTTTCAGATCCTGGTATTCAGCGACGGCACCGACGGCGGACTCGTGTGGCCGGAAGGCGAGCCAGAGAAGGCCGCTTATTGCTGCGAGAAATGCCGGGAGCTGATCCCGCATAACCAGAAGTCGTGGATGGTGGAACGCGGCGAGTACCGCCCGCAGAATCCCGGATCACCGATTCCCGGTTTCCGGGTGTCGCAGTTGATCTCTCCGAAGCGCGGCTGGGGCACGATCGCCGCGGAGTTCCTGGTCGCCAAGTGCTCGACGGAGACACTCAAGGCGTTCCTGAACACGGTGCTGGCGGAACCGTGGACGGAACGCGGATCTGCACCCGACTGGGAAAAGGTCTATCTGCGGCGCGAGGATTACCCACTCGGAATCGTGCCTGCGAAGGGATCGCTGCTGGTTGCCGGCGTAGACGTGCAGGACGACCGGCTCGAGGTGGAGATCAAGGCCTACGGGCGCGGCAAGGAAGCGTGGTCCGTCGACTACCGCGTAATCCAAGTGCCGGATCACGCTGGGCAGGCCCTCAAAACGTCTTCGCCGGAAGTTTGGCAGGAGTTGGAAGCGGTGCTGGCGGTCGACTGGCCGCGCGAACTGGGCGGCACGATGCCGATTATGGCCATGACCATCGACTCGGGCTTCCGGCCGCAGATGGTGTATGAGTTCGCCGCACGCCACCCGCAACCGGCGCACGGGCCAGCAGGAGACGCCATCGCCGCGCCGCGCACCGTGGTGGCCACCAAGGGCAAGCCTGACTTTCTGAAACTGATCGCCTCGGTGTCGCCGACAGACGCCTCGCGCAAGCGGCAAAACGTCCGGATCTGGCACATCGGCACGCACTGGGCGAAGCAGGAGTTCTACGACTGGTTGCGAATCGTGCTGCCCGACGATGGCACGTTCCCACCCGGCTATCAGCACTACGCATACAAGGATCAGGACTTCTATCGCGGGCTCTGCTCCGAGTCGCGGATCATCCGATCCAGCGGCAAAGTGGAGTGGGTGCCGGATAAGTCGGTCAGGAACGAACCGCTCGACCTTGCGGTGCTCTGCCGGGCAGCTGCGGCGGTCTGTGGCATCGATCGTTTCTCGGAGGAGGATTGGGCGGAACTCGAGGGGACCACCCCGGCCACCGTGGCAAAGGCAGTACCCAATGACGGGTATTGGGGCGCACGCGATGAGTCTTGGGGATCGCGCGGCGGTGGGGACTGGTTCAAATGATTGCCTCGTCGGCGGAATTTGTGGGTGAATTTGCCCGGATTCAGCAGGACGATT
>JBDTMZ010000070.1:0-4588 GCA_039934035.1 Candidatus Solibacter sp.
CCCGATGGTACTGCACGCGCAAGTGTGTGGGAGAGTAGGACGTCGCCCGGTTTAAATCAAAGGCCCCCGAATTCGGGGGCCTTTTGTCATTTCCATCACTCCTTTTTTGCCGATTTCGTTTGCTCCGCCTTTCCGGGCCGTGCTATAGTCGAAACGCGTTTGACAAGCTTCCGCGAATCCGGCCGAGTGTAACTGTGAGCTTTTCCGCTTGTGGCCCTCCCCCGATAAGCCCGCTTTCAAATTGACAGGAGACTAGAGTGAAGAACATATTCGTAGGCAACCTGGATTTCAATGCGTCCGAAGAGGGTGTCCGCAGCCTCTTCGAACGGTACGGCCAGGTGAATAGCGCCCGAATCATGACGGATCGTGAAACTGGCCGGTCGCGCGGTTTCGCGTTCGTCGAAATGGAAAATGAAGGCGAGGCGGATCAGGCCATTTCCGCCCTGAATGGGTACACACTGGACGGACGTGCGCTGAATGTTAACGAAGCCCGTCCCAAGCCCGATCGTGGCTTCGGCGGCGGCGGGGGCGGTGGCGGCCGCGGCTTTGGCGGCGGCGGCGGCGGTGGCGGACGGCCTGGTGGCGGCGGAGGAGGCGGCGGCCGGCGCCCTGGCGGCGGCGGCGGAGGTGGTGGCGGCAATCGCCGCGAACCGCGCTGGTAAGTAGAAAAAAGGGGCACCCAGAGGGTGCCCCTTTTTGCCTTTAACCCACCACTTTCCGATTTCCCGCCTTTTCTCCCTGCAGGCCGCAGAAATCAACGCCTATTCAATCCTGAGCCAAGCAACCTGAGACCAGATCTTTGCCTGCTCTCCCCTACACCCCGCGACTGCCGTTTTCCAGAAACGCCCGCAGGCGGTGACTGCGGCTCGGGTGCCGCAACTTGCGCAGCGCCTTCGCTTCAATCTGCCGGATGCGTTCGCGCGTCACCGCGAAATTTTGCCCCACCTCTTCCAGCGTGTGCTCGCTGCCGTCTTCCAGCCCGAAGCGCATCTTGATGATCTTCTCTTCACGCGGCGTCAGCGTCTTCAATACCTGCGCCGTCTGCTCGCGCAAATTGAGATTGATCACCGCATCGGAGGGCGATATCCCGTTTTGATCGACAATGAAATCGCCCAGGTGGGACTCTTCTTCCTCGCCGATCGGCGTCTCGAGCGAGATCGGCTCCTGCGCCACCCGCAGCACCTTGCGCACCTTCGACACGGGCAACTGGAGCCGCTTGGCGAGCTCTTCATTGCTCGGCTCGCGCCCCAGTTCCTGGACCATCTGCCGCGAGGTGCGGATCAGCTTATTGATGGTCTCGATCATGTGCACCGGAATCCGAATGGTGCGAGCCTGGTCGGCGATGGCGCGCGTGATGGCCTGCCGCACCCACCAGGTGGCGTAAGTGGAGAACTTGTACCCGCGGCGATATTCGAATTTATCGACCGCCTTCATCAGCCCGATATTCCCTTCCTGAATCAGGTCGAGAAACTGCAGGCCGCGGTTGGTGTAGCGTTTGGCGATACTGACCACCAGGCGGAGATTGGCTTCGATCAGTTCCTTTTTGGCGGTCTCGGCCTCCTGGTGCGCCTGGGTAATGATTTCCAGGGTACGGCGCAGTTCCGCCGCGGAGCCGCCAAACGCCTCCTCCAACTGCTGCAGGCGTTGCCCGTATGTGCGCTGTTCCTTACGCAGTTCCTTGATGCCCTCGGAGCGGGCCCCGGGCCACGCCTCCAGCTTGCGCTGCGTCTTGGCGAGATCGCTTTCGATCGGCCGCAGTTCTTCCACTGCCGCGCGCAGGGTATCGATCAGGTGGCGGATCACGGGAGACTGAAACTTGATGGCGCGGCAAAGGCGCGAGGTGCGCACCACCAGGCGCGCCAGTTCCCACAATTGCCGGCGATGCTGCTTCGGCTTGATGCCTCGCGGGATCGCCATCAGCTTCTGACGGCACTGCAGGATCTTCTTATAGTGGCGGGCCACGTCTTCGGTGCAGCGCGTGAACTCTTCCCGCTTCTCGTCCAGCAGCTCATCGGTGAGCATGGGATCGGAAATCTGCACCACGTCGCGCGCGGAGAGGGTATTGCCCGCGACCTCTTCGCCCATGCCGATGATTTCCTGAATCACCAGCGGCGTGCGGAAAATGGATTTGAGTACGGTACCCTGGCCGCGTTCGATGCGGCGGGCAATTTCGACTTCGCCTTCGCGGGTGAGCAATGGGACCGTACCCATTTCGCGGAGGTACATGCGAACCGGATCGTTGACCTTTTCGCCAACGCCGGCGGGCAACTCCAGATCGATGACATCCTCACCGGATTCTTCGATCTTTTTTTCGAAATCCTTGGGCTCTTCCAGGATTTCGATGCCGGCAACGTCGAGGCCCGCGAGGACGTCGTCGATATCCGAGCCGCCAGCCAGATCGCCGGGCAGAACTTCGTTGACTTCGTCGTACAAGACGTAGCCTTTGTCCTTGCCCATCTGTACGAGCCTTTGCAGCCCGTCGTACTTGTCATCTAAAGCCACTGAAGCCCCGTACCCACAGCGGATGAATAATCCTGATTATTGTACACTACTGCGCGGCGCACAACGTCGCACCGGTATGTCATGGTCTCCTGCCCCGCTCTGCGCGTTCCAGCCCTTGTAGTTCGGTCATCAGGCGCATGGCTTCGTCCGCTTGGCCAGCCCGTTCGGCATTGTGAATCCGCAGCTTCAGTTGTCCGCGGACGTTCTGCTGTTCGCTGCGCTGCATGCTGACGACGGAGGCGACGATCTCGTCGCGATCCACCTCGCCATCTTCATTCAACACGGTTTGCGCCAGCAGGTTCTGGTCGTCCTCTTCCAAACGCCCGTTGATTTCGTCGAAACCGACACGGCCGCCGCCATCCTCGACGGCGAAGATGGCCTGAAAGATCCGCCGCGAGGGCAGAGTATCGATGGTGTTCAGTGTCCGCAACGCGCCGATGATTTCGCCGCGCAAACCGGCATCGGTGAGCAGAGCGTTGAGCAGATTGCGTTCGTCGTGGCGCAGCAGGATCTTGGGCCGTTCAATCGCTTTCTCTCTGCGCTCCGAAACCGCCTTTCGAAAATGATCGAGCACCATACCCCGGTCCACGCCAATGTAACCCGCCACATCGTTGGCGATGGTCATGCGCTCGAGCTGGTCGGTGATGTTCTGTACCTTGGGCAACAGAAAGTTGAGCACCGCGACTTTCCCTTCGGCGGTGTGCACGTCGTGCCTGGCTCGCGCGCGGTCGGCGAGCCAGTAGAAGTAGCCTTTGGCGGTGTCGAGCCGTTCGCGATACGCCTCCAGGCCGCGCTGTTTGCAGTATTCGTCGGGGTCGAGCCCGCCATCGAGTTCGACGATGCGTACCTGCATGCCTTCGGCGAGCAGAATGTCGATGGAGCGTTCGGCTGCGCTGCCGCCCGCACCATCGGGATCGAAGTTCACCGCAATGCGGTGGGAGTGGCGTTTGACCGCGCGCACCTGATCGGGAGTAAGCGCGGTGCCGCAACTGGCCACTACATTGGAGGACCCGGCAGCCGTCACGCCGATCACGTCCATGTAGCCTTCCACCAGGATGACTCGGTCCGCCTTGCGAATGCCCTCCTTGGCGCGGTGCAGGTTATAAAGCACGTGGCTCTTCTTGTAGAGCGGCGTCTCGGGAGAATTCAGGTACTTGGGTTCATCTTCGGAGGAAAGCGCGCGCCCGCCGAAACCGATGATCTTGCCGGTCTCACTGTGGATGGGGAACATCAACCGGTTGCGGAAGCGGTCGTACAGGCTGCCGTCCTGCCGCTTGCCGACCAGGCCTGACTCCTCCATCTGCGCCACGCTAAAACCGCGCTGCTCGAAGAGGCGTACCAGGGTGCGGCCGGAGCGGTCGGAGTGCCCGAGTCCGAAATGCTCCACGGTGTCGGGCGAAAGGCCGCGCTTGGCGATATAGCCTCGGGTTTCGCTGCCTGATGAGGCTTTCAAATTGGCGCGAAAATTCTCCTCGGCGAGTTCGTGCATGGAAAGCAGGGCGCCGCGAACTTTGGCGTCCTCATCGGCATACCCGGACCGCTTGGGCATGGCGATGCCATAGCGCTCGGAGAGCGTTTTCATCGCCTCATAAAAACTGAGGCCCTCTTTTTCCTGCACGAATTTGACGACATCGCCGCCGGCGCCGCAGGAAAAACATTTGTAGAACTGATGCACCACGTGAACAGTGAAAGAGGGGCTCTTTTCGCTGTGGAACGGGCAGAGGCCCATGTAACGGTTGGCGCCGGAGCGGCGCAGTCGCACGTATTCGCCGATCACCGCGACGATGTCCACCGAGGATTTGAGCTGCTCGACGAAATCCATTGCGCCCCTTGCTGCCCATTATCCCGCACGCAGCAACCGGTCGTAGTCCATCCGTGGATGGCCTACGTGAATCGCCGGCAGGGTTGGTTTGGTGCGAGTGCGGAAAGATGCCGGTGCCGGTTCCCACGGCGGCCGCGAGAACCGGCGAGGCGCCCAACTCGCGCTGGCGCAGCGGTTGCTGCGCCGCCTGGCAAGCGCTTCGTCGCACTCGGGTGTACGTCACCAGAATGGGCAAGGCGTAAGGGGCTGATTTTTTTCATGTTG
>JBDTMZ010000071.1:0-56906 GCA_039934035.1 Candidatus Solibacter sp.
AAAACCGGACATTTCTACTTTGCAGAGAATAGGACATTTCTACTTTGCGTTGACATGGTTGCTCGCATGGTTGCTCGCCCACAGCCGTCCTTAAATCTCTCTTGAAAATTTCGGTAAATCTTCACAAAACTTAAGGTGACAGCTCGCAGACGCCTGAGTAAACTCGCTCTACGCCGAGATTCGGCCTTGAGGGGGTAGCCATGTTGCACCGTGTTTCAGTCGTCGCTCTCGTTCTGTTCTCCGCCATAACTGTGTGGGGACAAGGCACCAGCATCATTAATGGCACGGTGTCAGATGCATCTGGCGCCATCGTGCCTAACGCGAAGGTCACCGCAATCGAAGTGGAGACCGGGCTTACGCGTTCCACGATAACCAACACCGACGGATTGTTTACTGTGGGCTCGCTCCGCCCGGCGAAGTATACGCTTACGGTGGAGTCTCCTGGATTCCGCGCCTTTTCGCAAACCGGCATCACCTTGGAAACCGATCAGGCAGCCACCATCAACGTCAAGCTCGAGATCGGCGCAGCCACCGAACAGGTCACGGTGGAAGCGAGTCCAGCCCAGGTGGACACGACTACTCCGACTTTGAAGCAGGTAATCGACTCAGCCCGCATTGAAGAGCTGCCGCTAAACGGCCGCAACGCCGCCTCTCTGACCATGTTGGTTGCCGGCGCTGTGATTGCTCCTTCGAACGGAGTCGACGAAGGCGCCACCAAGACAATGCCCACCACTGGCGTCACGCCGTCTATCAATGGCAGCCGTTCCAACCACACCGGCTATTACCTCGATGGCGTCCCCAATATCGACTTCCTAAGCAACATCAACGCACCGTTCCAAAATCCCGATGCGCTGCAGGAATTTAGTGTCCAGACAAGCGGCTATAGTGCCGAATTTGGGCAGAATGCCGGTGGCGTAGTCAATATTGTTACGAGGTCGGGCACCAACCAGTTGCACGGCAGCGGCTTTGGGTTCGTTCGCAATCAGGCGTTCAATGCTCGCAGCTTTTTCGATGCGTCGCGCGATCCGTTGAAACGCTGGCAGTACGGCGGCGGGCTCGGCGGTCCCATCAAGCGCGATAAGGTCTTCTTCTTTGGGTCTTACCAAGGCACCCGCCTGCGCAGCGTAAACACAGGAGCAAGCTCGTTCGTCCCGACGGACGCAAATCTGGCGGGCGATTTCTCTGCAATGCTGAGCGCTACAAATCCGAACAATCCGCTAGGACAGGCGGTCACCGTAAAAGATCCTAGCAATAATCAGCCGTTCCCCGGGAATCTGGTTCCCGTTTCTAAATTCGATCGTGCCGCCGTAACCATGGCGAACAGCTGGCTCCCCCGCGCCGGCGGAAATGGCCTGGTCTTCTTCAACCGTCCGAATGTTCAGGACCTGCGCGAGTACACAGGCAAGGTCGATTACAACATTACGAACAATGACCGGGCCTTGGTGCGCTACTTCCGCGATGCCTATGACGGTCCCGCTACCCTGGCCGACAAAAATCTCCTCACTTACGCGGATTACGCCTACTTCGCGTATCAAAACGTGGCGCTCACCGAGACGCATGTTTTTACCCCGAACCTCCTGAACGATTTCCGTTTCGGTTTCTCGTATGAGAGCGACCGCCGCGGTCCGCCTCCGAACTCGCCGTCAGTGCGGGATTGGGGAGTAGCCATTTCCCAGGGATCGGCGCCGGCCATCGAAGGTATTAACGTCTCGGGCTTCTTCAATTTCGGCAGTTTCCCGGTAGGGAAGTTTCCACGCGCCAGCTTCTCCTGGTCGGATACAGCGCGGTGGAACCACGGACGTCACGGGATCACCTTCTCGGGCCAGTTCGAACGCGATCGCCTGAATGAGTACACCGAAACCAACCAGAACGGTGTTTTCTCATTCACCAATGCCTCCACGGGTTTAGCGCTGTCCGATTTCTTGTTCGGCAAAATACGAACATTTACTCAGGGTAACGGCTATATTCAGGCGAACCGCTATAAGCTGTTCTCTCTTGCCGTTCAGGACACCTTCAAAATATCCAAGCGGCTTACGTTGAGTTATGGTCTTCGTTGGGAACCGGCGCTGCCATGGGAAGACAAATTCCATGAGTCGGAAGTCTTCTTCCCGGATCGATACGCGCGCGGCGAGCGGTCCAAAGTCTACACCAACGCCCCCGCAGGCGAATTCTTCCCGGGCGACGAGGGCGTTCCAACTTCCGGACGACGGAGCGATTGGATGAATTTTGCTCCACGAGTCGGTTTCGCCTTGGACGTTCTCGGTGATGGCAGGATGAGTCTGCGCGGCGGCGCCAGCATCACCTACGATGCGCGCGTCCCGGGCTTCTCGAATAACCGCCAGGCGCAGTCTACGCCTTTTAGCCTGGCCGTTACGCTCACCAGCCCGCAGGGCCCGTTCAGCAATCCTTACCTCGGGATCGTCGACCCTTTCCCTGCGCCCCTTCCCCCGCCCAAGAACACACCCTTCCCGCCACCCGTTCTGGTGTATTCGTGGAGCCCAAACGATCGGCTCAGCCCGATCGAGTACAGCATGAATTTCGGTGTCGAGCGGCAACTTGCCGGCAATTGGCTTGTTCGTTCTTCGTACGTGAGCACGCACATGAACCATCTGAACGTGAACCAGCAGTTAAATCCCGGCGTCTACATTCCGGGCAGCTCCGCGGCCACCGACGCCCGCCGCGCTTACCAGGGCTTTAGCGGCATCATCCTGGCCAGCAGCTCTGGGAACTCCTGGTACCACTCCGTGCAATCCACCATCACTAAGCGTCTCTCTCACGGGCTAACCGTCTTGGCGAATTACACGTTCTCTAAAGCCTTGGACAACGTGCCGATCGGGACGGAGTACGTAACCCCCTCAGTGGGCGCTACCTATGTAGTGCCGTCTTCGATGCCTGATTTCCAGCGCCTGGACCGTGGCCCTTCCGATTTCGACAGAAGGCATGTTATGTCGATGTCGTTGGTATGGAAGTTGCCGTCTCTGGCGCACTCCAACGCACTGCTGCGGGCCGCCGCGGGCGGCTGGGACATGGGTGGTATCCTCACCGGCCGCAGTGGCACGCAATTCACTGTAAGCTCCGGGACGGATCGCTCTCTCACGGCGATTGGGCGCGACCGCGCGGATCTCGTGTACGGCACAGATCCGTATACCTCCGGCGGCTGCAGCAACATATTGACGCCTTGCTTCAGCTACTTGACTTCCAAGGCATTCACCCAGCCCACTCTCGGCACTTTCGGCAACGTCGGAAAGGGCGTGCTGCGAGGCCCGGGAGCATACAACTTCGACATGTCCATGAGCAAACGCTTTAAGCTCTGGGAAGGAGTGGACGCCCGCTTCCGCGCGGAGGCATTCAACGCACTGAACCACATGAGCCCCGGGGACCCAACGGCGAATCTCTCGGGCGCCGGATTCGGGCTGATTCGCTCGGGCTCAACGCCGCGCGTCGTCCAATTGGCCCTGAAGTTTTCGTTCTGACCAGTAGCTTCCTATGAGCGCGGCGGGCGCCTGCTCGCCGTGCTCATACCTATTTTGGAAAGGTTCGACTTCGACCTCTACCTCGAACCCGCCAGCGCGAAACCGTTATAGGATTGCAGAATGACCCGCCGCGTTCTCCTGCTTGCAACATCTGCCTTCGCCCGAGTAGCGGCGCAAAAATTGGGCGTGCCGGCGGAGGTTGACGATCCGCCCGACACCACAGAACCGGCGTTCGAATTTGTTTGTCCCATGGATAAGGACGTCCGGTCGGCAACGCCCGGGAAGTGTCCACGCTGCGGAATGACTCTCGTTCCCGGCGTTGCGGAACCCATGGAGTATTTGGTCGAATTGCGGCTCCGTCCCTCTGCCCCAAGGGCGGGACAAAAAGTGGAGTTGCTCTTTCGAGTCAAAGACCCGAAGACTGGAAGGCCCGTGACGGACTTCCAGATCATGCACGAGAAGCTCTACCACATGTTCATCGTGAGTCAGGACTTGCGGTACTTCCTTCACGAACATCCCGTGCAATCAGCGGGGGGTGTTTTCCGGTTTAGCACCAGCTTCCCGCGACCAGGGATGTACCGCATCCTGAGCGACGTGTACCCGTCCGGCGGAACGCCTCAGCTTATACCCAGAACGGTTATTATTCCAGGCGGAGCGATCACACCCGGCGGAGTTTTGACGCCTGACTTCGCCCCGAAAGAGGCTGTCAACCTCCGGGTCACGCTAAAGACGGAGCCCCCGCAGCCTGTCGCCGGACAGAAAACACTGATGTTTTTTCACGTGGAGCCCCCCGACGGCATCGAGAAGTTTATCGGCGCTTGGGGTCATATGCTGGCCGCCAGCAGCGACCTCGTGGACATGATTCACACGCATCCGTTCATCGCGGACGGCGGTCCCGATATACAGTTCAATATGGTTTTCCCGCGGCCCTCGATCTACCGCGTATGGGTGCAGTTCCAGCGCAAGGGAGTAGTGAACACGGTAGCGTTCAACGTGCCCGCTTCGGAGTTGAAGTAGCTGCGCTTTTCGCTTTCGGCGGCGGCGATTGCACAATCAGCGCGCCTGAGGCTGTAGGCGGTGTGATATTGACTTGCGTGCCCGCCGGAAACCGTAGTGCGTTGCGGAAATAATACGGCCGGTTGTAAGTTGGACTGAAGTTCTGGAGCCAGATCAAAGGCTCGATGGTTCCGTCCGGTCGCGTCGCGAAGATCTGCACCGCGCCGCCGGGGAATTCGGCAACTTGGATTCCGATGATCGCCACTGCCGCCTGGAGCACCATCGAACCCGTGAAGTTCACGTTCTGGCCCGCCGGAGTTTTGCCAGCCTCGTTCTCTTCGCCAACCGGCCTCGGCGGGAGTGCCAGAGGGTTTCCTTCAGGCGCGCCGCCGTCCACCCATTCGGAGATGACTGCCAGATCGTCCTGGCTGAGGCCGTGGTCGTTCTTGAATTCACCGAACCCTTTGACTGCGTTCCACGGGGGCATTCGTCGCGCCAGCACCTCGTCCTTGATTGCCTTCGCCCAAGGCCGCGCTTCGGCGTATGCCAGAAGCGAGAAGGCGGGGTTGCCGTCATGGCAGGGGGCGCACTGCTTATACACAATTCGTGAGATCTCGCGCGACCAGGTGATCTTCGTAGTGATCACGTCGTGAGCCGCGAGAATGCGCACCGCACCTAAAACCACGACTACTATGATGCTACGCCGGGCGGCCATGACACTTATCTTACACTGAGCTTTGACAGGCTGAGCGCATTCCGGAAGCAGTGAAACGCAGGAATCTGTACGTGCCTGAAGTTTTGTTAAAGTTTTGATCAGATGAGCGAGTTTTTTGATAGTATTGAGCCCGATTCCGGCTCTGGGCCGCTGACGTATTAATTCTGCACCGTTCAAAACGTCGTGGAAATAAGTTCTGCACGGAGGTACTTCGGTGATGCTACGTACTCCCCTTTCGGGTTTGTTCTTCGCGGTTGCGGCTATTAGCGCCGACACCGCTCTATCGGTTTCATTTAACAAGGATGTGCTGCCAGTTCTGCAGAAAAACTGCCAGACCTGCCACCGGCCCGGCGAAATTGCGCCGATGCCTCTGTTGACCTACACAGAAGCGCGGCCCTGGGCGAAAGCGATCAAAGAGGCCGTCCTGACCAGGAAAATGCCGCCATGGTTTGCGGACTCAACGGTGAACCACTTTTCGAATGACCGAAGCATGCCGGAGAGCGACCGTAAGATTCTGGCGGCTTGGGCTGACGCCGGCGCTCCTGAAGGGAATGCGAAGGATGCTCCGCCCCCGGTCAAATTCGCCGAGGGCTGGGACATCGGGCAGCCCGATATCGTTGTGGAAATGACACAGGATGTTCAGATTCCCGCAACGGGTATCGTGCGCAACCAGGGCGTCTTAGTAAAGGTCAATTTTCCGAAGGACATTTGGGTTCAGGCCGCCGAGATCCGGCCGAGTAATCGGTCCGTGGTTCACCACATGAAGGCTTGGGTGGTCTACCCGAAGAAAGATGCTCCCGCGGATTCGGCGCCGCCCGCAGTACAAACCGAAGCCGGCGGCCGCGGGGCACGCCCGGGAATGGGTCCGGAGGGCGGCGCACGCGAGATCCTCGCCAAGTATAACCCCGGCCTGGACGGCCAAAACTTCACGGTGGGGGACGCGGCCAAATTCATCCCCGCCGGCTCCGATATCTATTTCGAGACTCACTACACAACCAACGGCTCGGCCACCACGGACAGGACGAAGGTCGGAATCGTGCTGGCAAAGAATCCGCCAAAGCGCAGGTTCTTCACATCCGGAGCGTTGACAAACCTGAAATTCACGATTCCGGCCGGCGATCCCAATTACGAAGTCCGGACCGAGATTCCAGTGGAAGACAATGTCGAACTGACCTGGATCCAGCCCCACATGCACATGCGGGGTAAGGACTTTGAGGTCCGCATTATTTACCCGACCGGCGAGACGCAGACGGTACTCAAGGTGAATGGCTATAATTTCAACTGGCAGGTTGGGTACGAGTTTGCCAAACCGGTCGTGATCCCCAAGGGCAGCAAGATGCTGTCCATCGCCCATTTCGACAACTCAGCGAACAACCCATTCAACCCCGATCCCAAGCGGGACGTTCCTTTTGGCTCTCAGACGACCGACGAAATGAGCGTGGGGTTCTTCAGTGTCGTAGTCAACAAGACAACCGACCTCACGAAGCTTTTCGGCAAAGCTTCCGGCATCAACATTTACGAGTAACCCCGCGTGTTCGACCCGCCAGGGGCGGCAAAGCAGCCGCCCTCCGGGCGCCGCGCGGTGTTTCTCGATGCGGGAAACTGACCTTTACGCGCCTCTGTTTGCGCTGTCCTTCAAAGACGGACAGTCGATTACCGTGTTTTGATTCTTCACCACGAGGCGACACGACCGTCGAGGAATCGCGTGCCGCAACCGGCACGACGTTGATCGACGAACGGTTCGAGTTCGGCGCCTTAGGGCCCACGAGAACGCTGAGGGCGGCGTCGATTTCGGATTTCGGCTGCCGGGCACGGTGCACGAGGCAACGGGCCGGGGAACGCATCGATGGCGAATTTCGCTGATCCCCCTTTTTTGTCGGATATAGGGGACAAGTAGATTCGTCGGTGTCGATGTTCTGCGTCATGGCAATCCAGCGCACGCCGAGGGCTACAGCTCCTGGATCGTGGCCATGGAGTTCGACACCGACCGGCCCCATCGGTCCAACTTCCAGCACAGGACGATATCGACCTTACGCGCTCGCGCGTCGGCCATGAGGCGGTCCAGCTCCGGCCGCCGCGCCTTGGCACCACTCCAGCCGGCATCGACGTACTGGCCGCACTCGCCGGTGTGCATGGCATGGAGTGCCACGTTGCCGCAGATTGCGCAGTCGGAGCGCTCGCGGCCGTCCTTTGCCGCCGGTCGCGCCTTGTACGGGTGGATGTCCACCCCCCCGGCAGCGGCCGCGTGGCGAGCTCCCAACCGCGGCGAGTCAGGTACTCTTGCAGCTCGCGCGTTTGCATCGCGCAGTGCTGATCGACGGTGGACACACGCGCGTAGATGGCAACCCGCAAATTGTTTTCCTCGATAGGGCAGCATCAGAAATACTGGCGCCGCCCCACACACCAGTCCCATGCAGTTGGATAGCCAGAACCTGGGGATTCCGGGTCACGTCCTCACCAGCTTTACCTTGTTGTCGATCAGCCGGGCACCGTGTACGGCCGTCTCCGCCTTGAGTGCGGCACATACCAAAGACTTCGACACCTCGTCAGTTCGCCGCGCCAGTTCCAGCACCTTGCCGCCCAGGTCTAGGTCTTCGACCGCTTAAAAGGTTGGAATTTGTAGCCGAACTTTCGGCGAGCGGTCTTGCGGTCGAACTTCCACGAGATATTGACTCGATCCCGGTTCATTCGTCGGTTCCAGGCTTTCGCTTCTTGGCGTAGAGTCTTGAGGTCAGGGATACGTCGATGCCCGAGACATTGCCGCGAGAAGATCCCGATTTCAATCTCCGCCTGACTCAGCCAACTGCCGTGAGTGGGCGTGTAATGGACGGTGAAGCGATCCCAGACCTCGGCTGCCATTTCCGCGCCGAAGGCATCAGCCAACGCTTTGCGGCGATGGATGTTCAGGTTGTCCAGCACTAAATGGATTGTCTCCGCCTCGGGGTATGCCATTGCCAAGGTGACGGCAACACGGGCGAACTCAAAGCCTGATCGATCTGGTGTAGGGAAGGTGAAATGGCGACCCGCCTTCGGTTCTACAGCACAGAAAACATTTGGCGGTCCCGCGCCGCTCGTATTCGTTATCCCGTCGCGCTTCTCGTCCTGGAATCGCTGGCGCGGCTGGCCGCACGTCAGCGTGCAAGGTGATCGGCTTCTCGTCTAAGCAGATCACCGGTTCTTGCGGATTATAAGGCCGTTCGTACACCTCCAAGACGTCCTCCATCTTGGCGATATAGGCATCATCGAGGTCGGCTACCACCCACATTTCTTTCCCGCCACGGCTTCAGGTCGTGGCTCAGCAGAAGAATCCGAATAGTTTCCCTTCCTACGCGAGGAACCAATTTGCGTTTGACGGCTTCCTCTGCCACCAAACGCACCGTCCAACGGGCTCGCCCTTCCGGAGGACTACGGCATACCATTGCAATTAAACGTTGTTTCTGGCCTTGATCGAGCACTTCCGCTGCACCTGGCCTCTGCCTTTCATACAGTGCCCGCTCCAAGCCGCCTTGCTGATAGCGACGGCTAATATTCCGTATGGCCTGGGAAGTGAGTGGGACCAAGCGGGCAATTTGCGGAGCGCTGGCGCCTTTGGCCAATTGCAGCAGAGCCAATGCACGCAGGACAACCCGAACCTGCTGCACACCGCCGTTCAATAGCTTCGCAAGCTCTTTTTGATGCTTCGGCGCGACGTCGATGCTCAGAGGTGGACGACCCATACTTCGAGTATGCGCCAAAACAACTCTGCATAAAACTAGTTTTTTCAAAGCTTTCAAGCGGTCAGAGAACTAGACCAGAGTGCACCGGCATTTGGAGTCCCCCCAGAGTCCCCCCAAATTAACGCCCTAATCCGGTTTTCGCGCGTCTCAGGCTCGGATCATCCGACCTGAGGTCGGACAATCATCGCTCAGCCGTTAATCCGAGGCCTTTCGGTTCATACTTCTCCTCCTTACCGCAGTGCTACTGTCACCTGAAAGACCGTCCATTGAGAACCGATGAACAACGCGAAGGGGACCGCTGGACCTATGTCCACAGCCTCCGCAGGGACACGCACGTTCACCTGGAGCAGGCCGGCCACCGAACCGGGCACTCCTCCGGCGTATAACACCTCTCCCTGCCTTTGTTGCACCAAATGCTCGTTATTACCGAGGTCAAAGAATACGGACACCGGCAAACTCGTCCTTGGCCTGATGTCACTGACAAGCTGGCCGTCCACCACGCCGGGAGCGGCCTCTCCTCCTCCGGTCGCGAAAATGCTGATGATCGAACCCCGCCTGGCGGGATTCGACGGCGAGTTGACGCTGCCGTCCTCATTCAAAATCGCGCCCTGGCCCTGGCCGGTGCTATCCAGCGTGAAAATCCCCGGACGCGAGGGCAGCACCGGCATCGTTACCACTTCGGACCGCACACCGCCGTACTCGACCTGAACATCCACCGAGGGCCGGCCAGCCACGGCGTAAGGGACAATTGCCGTGATCTGTTTCTCCGATACGTGCACGAGCGGCGCCGCCACGCCGTTGAACAGGACGCGCGTTTCGGCAAGCGTGTTCGCCAGCCTTCCATTCTCGGCAAGGTGGAGTAGGACTAATTCCGCTGGTCCCATTGCCGAGCCGAAGATGGTTACCATCTCGCCGGGCGCCACGCCGCCACCCACGTAGCTGGCAGCATTCACTACGCAGCCCGGAAAGATACGGGGCGCGGAGACAGCCGCCACCGCTGCCGGTTTTTCGAATTTTGCCAGAAAAGCGCCGGGGATCGCCGCCTCAAAACCTACAAAGGGCTCAAAGTTCTCCCACTCGTCCCGAAGCGCGTTCGCTACCTGCCCAACCACGTAAACGCCGCTGGGATGCAGCGCCACTCCGGTGGCCCAGGTGGAGTCGGGCGTACCGAACTGGCGCGTCCACACCTGCGCGCCCTCGATGTCGTATTTGCGCACAAAGGAGTCGCGGCCGGAACCGGACCTGCACTGCCCAGGCAAGGCGGGAAAACGCCTGAGTGGAAAATACTCCACGGACACTTGCCCGGCGAGGTAGACGCCGGTGGCATCCGTGGCAATGGTGAGGAAGTCCAACGGGTCGATCTTGCGGCTCCACAACTCGTCGCCACCGGAATCGTATTTGCGCAAGAAATTGCCTGATCCCCAAGCGTCAACGGCGACTAAGTAGAAACCGGTGGGGTCGGCCGCTGCGAACGCCCTGGGAACGGCCGATGAGTTCACCTCCTTGGCCCACAACTCGTTACCGCGAGCGTCCAGCTTGCGTACAAGCACGCCCGCGCTGCGCACAGGGGGGCCGGCGGACCCGTGCATATTCAATAAGTAGACGCCAGTGATATCCGCGGCCAGATCCGCAACGCCACCAAGCGACGCGTCGAATGTTTTCGTCCATTGTTCGGCGCCATCGGCACTGTACTTGCGCAAATAGGAGATGGCGCCGCTCCCACTTGGCGAAGGTGTGGAACCCCCGGCCACGTAGACGCCAGTGCTGTCCGCAGCCAATACACCGCGAGGGAACGGGAAGTCCAACTGGCGGGTCCACAGCTCGTCGCCGCCCGAACTATACTTGCGCAGCCAGACCACCGGCTCGCTACCCAGATGGATGAGCACGTACACACCGGTCGTGTCCGCGGCGGCCTTCGAGAGTGAGACGTAGCTTTGCGAAACCGTGAATTCCCGGGTCCACAACTGGCTTCCCTGGGCATCATACTTGCGGATGCCACCGGTCGCGTGTCCGCCTGGGGGCGCCGGCCTACTCTCAAATACGTAAATTCCGGAAGCATCCGCCGTCACAGTGGTCCCGGCGATTCCGGGAGTGCTGAACTGGCGAAAATCGGAGATCGTTTGCCCATGCATCGGCCGTGCGCCCATTGATAGACCGAGAGCGATTAACGTACAC
The DNA here is from genome assembly GCA_039934035.1 of Candidatus Solibacter sp. Taxonomy (GTDB): domain Bacteria; phylum Acidobacteriota; class Terriglobia; order Bryobacterales; family Bryobacteraceae; genus Solibacter. The sequence goes on from JBDTMZ010000071.1 coordinate 11,076, forward strand.
GTGAGACTCGTTTGCTGGAACATGGTCACCTTTGATTAGTTTTCCGAAACCGCGATCCACACCGGGCACATACCCCCCGGCTGCACTCCGCTGGGGATCTGCACATTCGCTTGCATCACACCCGCGACTTGCCCCGGCGCACCGCCCGCATCTGAACGGTTGCTGGCATTCCGCCGATCGTGACCGTAACCGGGAGGACCGGACCTGCGGAAGTGGAGCCCGCAATGCGGCCATCCGCCCCGGCGGGATCGGTTTGTCCTTCGCCGGTCGCATAAAGAGAGAGGTAGCCGCCGATCTTTACCGGATTCCCGGCGGAATTCACTGTGCCGTCCATCGAGTTGATGGCCGCCGCCCGGCCCCAGCTCGATTGATTCACGGTAAACAGGCCAGGCGCCGAGGCCGCCACGGGGATCTCGTAACAGGCGGAAACTTGTCCCTGGTAGGTCACCGTCACTTGAGCCGGTGTCCCGCCGAGTCCGGAAGCACAATCGCTGCTAAGAGGCGGAAGAACAAAACTGGTTCTCATCGCTGGTCATTCAAAAATCACCGAACTCCGATGCTGACTGCATTGCTCGCGCGGCCGAGGTAGGTCATGCGTACGGGAACGGTCCAACCGGGCGTAACGCCGCTTGGCACCCGGACGTTCACCTGATTCAGATTTGCGAATCCGGGAGCCTTGCCCGAATACAGAATCTCCGCCAATCGGCCGCCGATCGCGACTTGAGGAGGGATGACGCCGCCATCCAGTAAACCGCTACCGTAAATCTCGATGGCGCCTCCGGCAACGGCAGGGTCGCTTGCAGACACGACGCGACCTGTACCCGCGTGCAGAATTGCGCCCTGGGTTGAATCACCTGAAATCGACAGCAGAATCGGCGGCGGCGCTATGGCCTTGGGGTGATACAGCTCAGCGCTGTCGAGAGGAACACAACACTGGAAGGTGCTCAGATCAAGGTTGTTGCCGGAGGGGTGGGCACCCCCACTCATTAATACCGAACCGTCGTTCAGAAGGGTGGCTGTGTAACTCTGGCGATCCGAATTCATATCTCCTGTACGGGAGAATGTGCCGGAGGTTGGGTCGTAGATCTGAGCCCGCGTTCCGGCGAACCAGCCGGCTGCGATCAGGACCGTTCCGTCGGAGAGTGTTGTTCCAGCGGGCCTGCAAATCCCGCTTTCCATTTGGCCGGTGGCGGCAAACGACCTCGATGAGGAGTCGTATACTACCGCAGTGTTGCTCAGCCCGTCGCATTCCTGCACGGCGAGGGTAAGCAGCACGTTGCCATTGACGAGCAGATTCGCTGTAGCCGCAATCATGAAGTTGATGCTTTTCCAGTCCGTGGTGCTGAAAGCACTCGTAAGGGGATCATAGATTTCGGCGGAGTCGTAACCTTCCCCCTCCTCGCCTGGAACAATCAGAACTCTGCCGTCGTGTAGCCCCGTGGCTTTGGCCCCACACCGGGCAGTAGTCATGTTTCCGGCGGGCAGAAACATACCAGCTGGCGGATCGTATAACTCCGCGGATGCCAGGCCGCCAGTGGTCGTGCAGCCACCCGCAATCAGGACCTTGCCGCTATTGAGTAATGTCGCAGTATGGCCACTGCGAAGGGTGGCCAAATTACCCGTTGGGCTGAAGCTCCCGCTTGCCGGATCATAGATCTCGGCGATGCTTCCCCCTGTGATCAACACCCTGCCGTCCGCCAGCAACGTGGCTGAATGGCCCGCACGCGCGGCGGCCATATTGCCAGTTGGTGAGAATGTTCCCGTAGAGGGATCGTAGAGTTCGGCACTGGCAAGGGCTGCGGTCGGCGATAGAACTCCTCCAGTGATCAAGGCCTTGCCGTTGAGAAGCAGAGTCGCCGTGTGAAGCGAGCGCGCCGTGGTCAAGTTGCCGGTCGCGGTGAAAGATCCCGTGGATTGGGCCAGCGCTGAATCGTAGCCGGACGATCCCAGTAACACGAGCAGAAATCCAAAAATGCGTCTCATCAAGCGCTCCTTGCCAATTAGTTTCCCGACACGGCGATCCACACCGCACTCGGCTTGGTGGACGCGTTTCCCACTTCGAGGACCACGGGCACATACCCTCCCGGCTGCACTCCGCTCGGAATCTGCACGTTCACCTGCATCAGGCCAGCGACTTGCCCCGGCACGCTGCCCGCATACTGAACGGTTGCCGGCATTCCACCGACCGTGACCCTGACGGAGAGGACCGGGCCTGTGGCAGTCGAGCCCGCGATGCGGCCATCGGCCCCGGCCGGGGCGGTTTGTCCTTCGCCGGTCGCGTAGAGAGAGAGGTAGCCGCCGATCTTCACCGGATTCGCGGCGGAATTCACGACGCCGTCCACCGCGTTGACGGCCGCCGCCTGGCCCCAGCCCGATTGATTCACGGTGAACAGGCCTGGCGCCGAGGCCGCCACTGAGATCTCGGAACTGGCGGAAACCTGTCCCTGGTAGGTCACCGTCACTTGCGCCGGTGTCCCGCTGAGTCCGTAAGGCACGATCGCGGCTACTTGCGTCGCCGAGGTATAGAGGAGCGGCGCGGCGATGCCGTTGAAGGTAACCGCCGTCTCGCCAAGCGTCTTACTCAATAGGCTATTGCCCGGCTGATTCTGAATCAGTTTGGCCGGTCCCAAGCCAGCGCCGTAGATCACCACGATCTTGCCGGGGGCGATTGCGTCGGCTCGTTGACTGGCGGCATCCACCACCGCCCCGATCAAGGCAGACTGGGTCACCGGCCGCAGGACGCGGACAACCCGGTTGCCGCCATCCGCGACGTAAATATTGCCCGACTCGTCTATAGCCAGACCGAGCGGCGCGTGTAGCGCCGCAGTTGAGGCAGGCCCGCCATCGCCAGAGAACCCGGCCGCCCCCATGCCCGCCACTGTAGTGATGATCCCGTTCGGGGAAACCTTGCGGATGCGATGATCCGCCGGACCGTCTCCGTAATCGCCGGTAAAGAAGTTCCAGCCGGGATCGGCGATGAGCAGGTTGCCTGCGCCGTCCACTGCCAAGGCGTACGGAAAAGTCAACCGGGCATTAGTAGCGGGCCCGCCATCAGCCGAGGAGCCAATCAGTTGCCCTCCGCCCGCAACCGTCGTGATGATGCCCCTTCGATCAACCTTGCGAACACGGCCAGTCTCCGCACTCTCCGCAATCAACAGATTGCCCGCGCCATCCACGGTCACTCCCACCGGGTAAAAGAGTTGCGCGTCGAGCGCAGGTCCTCCATCTCCGGAGATGCCGGTGTATTCCCACGTGCCATTGCCCGCTACGGTGGTGATGATTCCGGTGAGATCGACCTTGCGAACACGTCCGTTGCCGGGATCGGCAATAAACAGATTGCCCGCATCGTCCACCGCCAGACCGCCGCAATACCTGTTGCACTGGACGAAGGAACCGAGTTGGGCGCTGGTGGCTTGCCCACCGTCGCCGGAATAGCCCCACTTGCCATTACCCGCAACCGTCGAGATGATCCCAGCCGTGGAAACCTTGCGAACGCGGCTAGTTCCCGCTTCCAGGATAAAGAGGTTGCCCTTGCGGTCTTCGGCCACGGCAATCGGCGCGCTCAATTGCGCATTGCTGGCGGGACCTCCATCACCGGAAAAGCCGTAAATGCCGTTACCCGCTACCGTGGTGATGATTCCACTTGGTGCGACCTTCCGGATGCGATTGCCGTCCGCAATTGACAAGTTACCCGCGCGATCTGTCCAGACGCCCAACGGCCCGGTCAATTGCACACTGGTGGCGGGTTGGCCATCGTTCGCTGGCGAGCTGGGCGCAGGGTTGTACCGTGATGTCCCATCGCCAGCCACCGTCGAGATAGTTCCGCTGGGAGATACTTTGCGGACGCGGCCGTTGGCGGTATCGGAGATAAATAGATTGCCGGCGCCATCCACCGCCACGCCCCAGGGATTATTGACTTGTGCGCTGGTAGCGGGCCCTCCATCACCGGAAAAGCCGACTGTACCGGTGCCAGCCACCGTGACGGTGCTCGCGTCTGGGGCAACCTTGCGGATCGAGCCGGGGTATTCCGCGAGGAACAGGTTGCCCGAGCCGTCTACTGCCACGCTCGATACGTTTCCTTGCGCCACCGTTGAAATGGTCCCGCTCGGGGAGATTTTTCGGACGGTTCTTTGCGAAGACCCAGGAGCGTCCAAGCCCCCGTAAGGTACGGCGTCAACGATAAACAGGTTGCCCGCTCGATCTATAGCGGCTCCCCACGCGCTCATTAGGGCGCTGGTCGCGGGTCCGCCGTCGCCAGCCGAGCCGGCCAGCCTTCCTCCGCCCGCGAACGTCGAAATGATTCCGTTCGCCGTCACCTTGCGGACCAGGAAGTTGAAGGCATCGAGGATGAACAGGTTGCCGGCATCATCCACGGCCACGCCCCACGGATAGTTCAACCGCGCGTCGATCGCCGCTCCGCCGTCGCCGGAAAAACCACGAAGTCCGTTGCCCGCCACGGTGGTGATGATTCCATTGGCCGATACTAGTCGAACGCGGTGGTTCTCGGCATCGGCAATGAAGAGGTTGCCCGCGTTGTCCACGGCCAGACCTGCGGAAATCTGAAACGCCAGGTGCAATCGCGCGCTGGTGGCCGGACCGCCGTCGCCGGAGTAACCCGCCATGCCGTTTCCAGCCACGCGCGTCAGAACCCCAGCCGGGTCCAGCTTGAAAACGGAGAGAAGGTCCGGGCTTGTGAAATACGCATTACCCGCGGCATCTGCTGCCACGCTGAACGGAGCGCCAATCGACCCCGACACTCCCGGGGACGGGGTCGGTGGCAGCGCTCCGCCCGCGTAGGTCGAAATCACGTATTGCTGCGCTGGGCCGACGGTACTCAAGATCAGCAACGCAAAGGAAACTCGCGAAAAGATCATCGTATATTTCATTCGCTTTTCGACCCGCCTCATCTGGCGAAAACCATCAAGCTGGACACCGCTGGTCCCGCTTCGGGAGTGACATTGACCTCCAGCGTCATTTGCTTTGCGTCGGCCGAAATCGTGCGCACCAGGCGGCGTGTGGTCCTTCCCGACTTATTATAGGCAACCTCCGCGGTCCGGGTGTTCAGTTCCATGGAGACTACGGTCGTGGGTTGCTCTTTAAACCCAAGGTCTCCACAGGGATACTCCTTCCCGTCGAAACGGAGAGTCTGGCTTGTGGTCTCCAACACCCCATCCGGACGCACTTGGTAAAACGTCCAGACCTCTGTTTTGGGGTGAGCTTCCCTGGGCTGGGCTTCATACTTGACGGTGATCGCTTTGGCAAGGGGGCCGCCGCTCTGGCGTGACTTCGACGGAATCATCTTCCAGGTACCCAACACTTGACCCAGGCAGTTGGAAGCCAGCAGTACCCACAGCGTCCAGATGAGCATTGCTCAGGATGCCCCGGCCGCCGCGATCCTGTAAACCGGAATGGGGTAGATCGGGGGTAGATCTACCCACCTAACACATTGAAAGCGCGGGGGGACTATAATCGGTGCTACTAACATGCCTCCCGCCGAAGCAGGTGCCGAGCCCGTCAGCAGCCAATTGGAAAAGATTCTGGCGAGTCCCGAGTTCTTGCGGAATGAACGCCTGTCCAAGTTTCTTCGCTTCATCGTGGAGCAGCAATTGGCGGGGAAGGCGGCGGAGCTCAAGGAATCGCTGATAGGAATTGAGGTGTTTGCCCGCACGCCTGGTTTCGATCCGAGGCAGGATTCAGTGGTCCGAACGGAAGCCGCCAAACTGCGCACTCGCTTGTCGAACTATTATGCCGGCGAAGGCGCCGGTGACCCGGTCGTGATCGAGTTGCCGAAGGGCGGGTACGTACCCGTGTTTCGGCAGCAGCATGAGACGGCAGTGGCGTTGACCCCGCCGGCCCGAAATTCAGTGTGGTCGTCGCGAGGACGAAGGGCGTGGCTCACGATCGCACTGGCGAGTCTCGCATTGGTAGTCGGCTGGCGATGGTTGACGCACGTAAGCGCGCCGATTCCGATCGCGGTTCTGATGTTGAACAACGTGAGCGACGATAACGAGTACTTCGCCAACGGGCTCACCTACGAGATTATTCGCAGCCTCTCGATGATCGAGGGACTCGCGGTACGCTCACAAACTTCCACTTTTTCTTTGAAGGGTCAGCCTCGGAACATCCACCAGGCGGGAAAGCAGCTTAACGCCGAGTACATCCTCGAACTTTCCGTCATGCGCGCCGGGCAGCAGCTACGAATCCATGCAATGTTGGTTCGGGTACGGGACGACTTTACAATGTGGTCCGGCAAGTTTGATCGCGAACTCACGGATGTCTTCGCGATCCAGGACGAGATTTCCAGGGGAATCGTTAATAGCCTCCGCTTGAAGCTAGGACGCGGCCGCCGGCGCTACGAAACCAGCGCCGAAGCCTATGATCTCTACCTTCGCGCACGCGCATTAGTGAATCAGCGCGGACTAGGCGGCTACAACCGGAGTCTCGCTCGCTACCAGGAAGCGATCGTCAAAGACCCCTCGTTTGCCCCCGCTTATGCGGGCCTCGCCGCGGCACACGCCGCCCGGTCCGGTCAGTTCGCTTTCAATTTCGAGGATGAGCTATCCAAGATGCGAGCTGCAGCCGAGAAGGCAATCCAGTTGGATCCTCTGCTGGCCGAAGCTCACGACGCCATGGGGATGGCCTACTCGCGCGCCGCGCAATGGGAGATGTCGGAGAATAGTTTCCGGCGTGCGATCGAGCTTGACCCCGGCCGCTCGGAATCGTACGCGACTGCCGCCATGTTTCTTCTGATGCCTCTCGGCCGGATCGATGAGGCGCTCGTGAATCTACGCCGGGCTCAGGAACTAGATCCGCTTTCTCCGCAGGTTCAAGGCTACCTCGGCTACGTGCTTACTGCGGCTGGTCGCTACGATGAGGCTGCCCGCCATTGCGAGATGCTGCCGGAAGAGTACGGGCTCAAGACCTTTTGTCTAGGCCGGGCCTGGTTAGGCCAGGGGAGAATCGGGGAGGTAGTGCGGCTGCTTGAACCAGCATTCCAAAGGGGCGTCCATAAGGGTGATTCGATCCGCGGGGTTCTTGGCTGCGCTTATGCACGAGCTGGCCGGCGCGAAGAAGCGGAGCAAGTGGCCGCCGCCAGTTCGTTCAACCCGCTGAACCAAGCCCCGATCTACGCCTGTTTAGGCGACAAGGACCGCGCTTTCGAAGCTTTGGATCGCGCCATCCCCGCTGGCCCTTTTCGAATCGGCAGGGAGTTCACAAACCCGGAATTGGCGCTGCTCCGCGGCGATCCTCGCGTAAAAACGCTTCGGAAGAAGGTCGGCTTGCCGGAGTAATGTAGCAGGAATATCCTCCACGCAAATTAAATTTCATGGTCAGCCTTCGCGGACGTCCTGGCAGCCGCTTCCGGCACCGGCGACAGCTTCTCCACAGGCTCCAGACCGGAGGCCTCCAATAGGTTCAGTCGTTCACGGCGCCTTCAGGCGATATGCTCAAGTGGAATGGAAGAGCATGAACGAATGGTCCCAGCACAAGATAAGCCGGCCTATCGACAATCTGTGGCGGAGGTATTGGCGGCGTGGTCCACCGACGCCGCCCAAGGACTAAGTACGGCGGAGGCACGCGCGCGACTCGCCGCGTATGGAAGGAACGAGTTAGCGGCGGAGAAACCCGTTCCGGAGTGGAAGAAGTTCCTGAAGCAGTTTAAGGACATGCTCGTGGTCTTGCTGCTGGTCGCGACCGCAATCTCCACCGGCCTGTGGCTTTACGAGCGCGATTCCGCGTTGCCATACGAAGCCATCGCCATCTTTGCGATTGTCTTGCTCAACGCCGTGATGGGGTACATCCAGACCTCGCGCGCCGAACAGGCGATTGCCTCCCTTCGGGACATGTCGCCCTCGGAGGCGACTGTACTTCGCGATGGCCGGCGAACCAAGGTTGCGGCAGTCGAACTGGTGCCGGGCGACGTGATGCTTGTCGAGGAAGGCGATACCATCGCCGCCGACGCGCGGTTGATCGAATCGCCGGCGCTAAAGACGGCCGAGGCCGCCCTGACTGGAGAGAGCCTGCCTGTGTCAAAGGACACGGCGCCGATCACAGAGGAAGCGGTGTTGGGCGACCGGGACAATATGATCTTTAGCGGCACCGTCGCGACTTACGGCCGCGCAACCGCCGTTGTTGTCGCCACCGGGATGCAGACGGAGATGGGCCACATCGCGGGGATGTTGAAGCGGACTCCGGCTGAGACCACGCCACTCCAAGCGCAATTGGACCGGACTGGCAAAATGCTGGGACTGAGTGTGATTGTAATCGCCATCGTAATGGTGGCGACTCTCATCCTTGCCGAGCACGTGAGCGGCTTCTCAGCCATTGTCGATGTCTTGATTTTCGGCGTGGCGCTCGCGGTTGCGGCCGTGCCCGAAGGATTGCCCGCCGTGGTCACTGCCGTTCTCTCGCTAGGTGTGCAGCGCATGGCGAAGAGAAATGCAATCGTGCGGCACCTTGCGGCCGTTGAGACGCTCGGATCCGCGGACGTCATCGCGTCCGACAAGACGGGCACCTTGACGAAGAATCAGATGACCGTTCGCAAAGTGATCACGGCAAGCGGCTTCGTGACTATGGCGGGAACGGGCTACGCTCCCGAAGGCGCAGTTACGGATGAATCCGGGGGACCGATTACCCATGCAGTTCAATCGGAATTGGAGCGCGCGCTTACCGTCGCCGACCGAGCGAATAACGCCGTGCTCCAGCAAAGGGACGGCCAGTGGATTGTTCAGGGCGATCCCACCGAAGGAGCCCTACTGGTGGCCGCCCGCAAAGCCGGCCTCGACCCGGGGCGGCTGGAATCGCGTTTCGTCAGAGTGGGAGAGATCCCCTTTTCTTCCGAGCGCAAACTCATGACCACCATCCACAGCGAGGCTACAGGCGAGGAGCGCACCCTGGTATTTACAAAAGGGGCTCCTGACGTGCTCCTGGCTCGCTGCTCTCACGAATTTGTGTCGCCCGGTAACAAGCCCCTCAGCGCGGAGCGCAGATCGGCGATCATGAAGTCGACCGAAGATCTGGCGAAGGCAGCATTGCGCACGCTTGGAGTCGCCTATCGCGCACTGCCAAAGGCAGCGGCGGACAACGTTCCCGGCGAGGAAAATCTCGAACGGGATTTAGTCTTCGCAGGACTGGTCGGTATGATCGACCCTCCCCGGGAGGAAGCGAAACAGGCGGTCGCCCGCGCGAGGCACGCCGGTATCCGCGCCGTTATGATTACAGGCGACCATCCCGTGACCGCGGCTGTTATTGCCCGTGAGCTCGGCATAGCGAACGACGCCCGAGCCGTGACTGGCACCGAACTCGAAAAGATGTCCGACGTGGAACTTCGTGAAACCGTGAAGCGCGCTTCGGTATACGCGCGAGTCAATCCCGAGCACAAGCTCCGCATCGTACAGGCCCTACAATACGGCGGCGCGGTAGTCGGCATGACAGGTGATGGCGTCAACGACGCTCCCGCACTGAAGAAGGCGGACATCGGCATCGCCATGGGCATTACCGGTACCGATGTTTCCAAGGAAGTTGCCGATATGGTTCTGGCCGACGACAACTTCGCCACCATCGTTGCAGCCGTGGAAGAAGGCAGATCGATCTTTGCTAATATTCGAAAGTTCCTGGTGTTTTTGTTGTCTTCGAACATTGGTGAGGTCCTGACGATGTTCTTCGGCGTGCTGCTGGCGAATGTCATCGGGTTGAAAGCCGATGAGCATGGCCTGGCGCTGCCTTTAGCGGCGACGCAAATCCTGTGGATCAATCTCGTGACTGACGGCGCTCCCGCTCTGGCTCTGGGACTTGATCCAGCCGACCCAGAAGTCATGGATAAGGCACCGCGCCCACGGGGAGAAAGTGTTGTTACGGCCCGCATGTGGGCTGGGGTTCTCTTCGTGGGAGTTGTGATGGCGGCCGGGACGCTTCTGGTGCTAGACGCGGGCTTGCCAGGTGGCTTGATCGACCGTCCGGGCAATATGCGCTACGCGCAGACCCTGGCGTTCACAACACTGATGCTGTTTCAAATGTTCAACATCTTCAACTCGCGGTCGGACGACCGAAGCGCTTTCGTTAATCTGTTTCGAAATCATTGGCTATGGATCGCCGTGGCAGCTTCGCTGGCCTTGCAAGTTGCAGTAATCTACATCCCCCTCATGCAACAGGCATTCTCGACCACGTCGTTGAACGCGATGGATTGGCTACTTTGCGTAGGAGTCGCCAGTACCGTTCTATGGCTGCGCGAACTGAGCAAGATAGCGGTCCGGCGCTCGACTACTTAAGTTTGATGGGCGGAGCCTCAGTGCGACCCGAAGAATGTGCTTCCGCTGAAAGAGGAATCCTGCGTTCGCTCGATGCCGGCCTGTGGCCCCTTTTCTTCGGGCTGTCCTTCGACATCACCTGCATGCCGCGTTACCCGCTTGGGGAAGGGCCAGAAAAGTGATCGAGCCGGGCGAAAACGTTGCATTCCCCGCCGGCGCCTGCACTCCAGTGAAAGCCGGCAGCGCGTCGCCCACCCCGAGTGCCAGAGGCTGTCCATTGAGTTGGACCGTCTTCGCCTGCAAATCACCGGACCCGGAGGTCAGGCTGTAGCGCTCGCCTCCCTGCGACAACGTCAGCGTTTTTTCGGCCGTCTGGTCTGTGTTGATCACGAGCACTGCGACGCCTCCTGGAGTCCCGCGGGGGCAATGCGCGTACACGTGCAGACCTGGTTGAACAGGTACGCCGGAATCGAGCACCGTTGTTCCCATCAGCTCGCGCCATAGCAGGGCGCCCCAGTAATTCGGTTTGGGCGTCAGTGTCCGGTCATCGATCAAACCATAGTCACTCGCCAGCAAGGTATTGTGGATCACGACACTCACGTCCTGTTTCGCGAGCCGGCCCAGTTAATCCAGGTAGCGAAACGTGTCCAGGAAAGTATTGTCGAGGGGTAGATCATCCACCCGGACCTCATGGAACGAGAATCCGGGAGGGGCCAATTTTGCGACCGCATGACCCAGTTGACGATTGAAAGAATCTCGCCGAAGGCTTCCAACCACGAGGGCGATTTTATGGTGTGTCATTGAGTTCCGTTGCTCACTTTCCTGAGCGGGACGACGTTACACGGTCGACCAATTCGCGAAAAGCTGCAGGTGTCATGCCCGAACCGTCGAGTTTGAACTTATAATCCCCGCCTGAGAAGGGCTTGACCTCAAGTTCGTAAGGGTTTGGAAGTGCAATTTCCTTGATTGCAGTGTACTCCCAGCGCCTGGAGTGGTCGACTTTATCGACCGATTCGAAACTCAGTTGTGCCGGTGTAACGATCAGCCGCCCTTTGCAGGACCCTCGGAGGTGGTCGTGCTGGACGGTATAAGAGTCGTTATCGGCAGCGGATGTTCCCGCAGAACCCGGCCCACCGGACGCTTGTGATCCGGCTCTGGTGTACCAGGCAGTAACAACGGAAGTATCTGCTGCTTGAACTACGCGAAAGATAAGCCGGTTGCCGGATCCTGATTCGTCACGGATCGGTACCCGCACTTGCACCGTAATTGAGTCGCCATCGGCGGTCAGGTTCTCCATGTCGCTCCGCGCCACCACCAGCGAAGAAGCAGGTTGCTGATCGTCCACAAAGACGAGATATGTGCCAAGCAAAAGCAATCTGCCCGAAGCAGTCCCGAACGGCACCGCGCGTTGCACGGTTACCACGCTGCCGGGCGACGCCGGCTGTGCAGAGGCCACTGCGGCCATCAGAAGTGATCCGGCAACCGCCCAAATTATCTTAAGCATCGTTTCTGTACCTTTTGCCTCGAAAGATGTCATTTCCATTTATAGCGCTTCTGTGGGGCCGTAGTTCCCGGACCGCGACGGGTCACCCGGCAACTCAGTGTTCAAGCGTACGCTTGGTGCTTTCAGAGTCGCTAGTGTACTTTTCTGAGCCTCGCTTCCCACAGGCGACAGGCTCAGTTCAGAATCAGGAGGCTATCGAAGATAGTGTTCCGCAAGCGCGACCCAGTATGCGGCCCCCGTCGCAAGAATTGCATCATCGAATACGTACTGAGGATGGTGAACCATCGGCGTGTCCCCGTTCCCAAGCAGGCAATAACTGCCTTGCTTCTTTTGAAGCATGAAGGCGAAATCCTCACTTCCCAGGTAGCTAGGCCCGGGGAATACAACGTCCTCATCCCCGAAAACCTTGCGAGCAATCCCCACCGCTTTGGCCGTTTCGGCGGGATCGTTTACCAGCACGGCGCCCGGCACGCCCTCACGAATCTCGTGAGTACAGCCGAAGCTCTCGGCTTGCGCTCTCGCGATGGACCGAACCTTTCCGAGCACAAGCACGCGGTCCTCAGAAGTCGTTGTACGGATGGAGAGCCGCAAGGTAGCAGACTGTGCGATCACGTTTCCGGCGTTGCCAGCGAGAAAGGCGCCGATTGTAACCACAGCGCTATTGTGCGGCGACACATTGCGCGAGACGATGGTCTGCAAGGCCATGATAAGAGATGCACCCGCGACGACTGGATCGACACTGAGTTCAGGCATCGATCCGTGGCTTCCCTTTCCTGTCAGTTCGATCTCCCAGTTGTCTACGGCGGCCATCATTGCTCCCTCCCGGAAATATAGTTTTCCGCGTTGAAGGCCGGGCATGTTGTGCATGCCGAAAACCGCATCGACAGGAAAGCGCTCAAAAAGGCCATCAGCGATCATCGCAGGGGCTCCGCCCATGATCTCTTCTGCGGGCTGAAAGATCAGCCGAACTGTGCCGTTGAAGTTCCGCGTTTGAGCAAGATATTCACCGGCGCCCAGGAGCATAGTTGTATGTCCATCGTGCCCGCAGAGATGGGAGACGCCGTCGAGGCGGCTCTTATAGGAAAGGTTGTTATCCTCCTGAATGGGGAGCGCGTCGGTGTCGGCACGCAGACCGATGCATTTCTTGCCGTCGCCCTGCGTCATTGAAGCAACGATTCCATACCGCCCAATACCCTCTTCGACTTCATAGCCCCACGAGCGCACCAGCCCGGCGATGAATTTCGAGGTTTCGGCCTCCTGAAAAGACAGTTCGGGGTTTTGGTGAAAATGATGGCGCCATGCCTTCATCTGATTCGAGCCACCTTCGAGTTTCGTGAGAATTTCGTTCATCACTATCTCCTTTCAGCCGGGAGTCCAGAGACTGTCCCGGCATGCTCTACGCTCAAGGCTTAACGTTCTCAGGCCCTCGCTCCTCGGGCACAGTCTTCACGATGGCGATTATCGCGGCCGCCACCATGAGAAGGTTGAAGCCCAGGGAGATCATTGCTGCCTGCCGGACGCCCACATTATCCTGCCGGCCCGCAAAAGTGATCAGGCCGTCGATCCAGGGGATTGGCTGGTCGTTGCCACTCAAGACCGTGAAGATCGCTGCCGAGATCGCAACCCCGAAAGACGCACCCAGCGACGATGCCATCTTGTATATGCCGGATCCCGATCCGGCTTGATCGTCGGGCAAGTTCGACAACGCCGCGTCCGTGGAAGGCGTGGCATAGAATGCCAAGCCCAGCCCGAATAGCGTGTAGGAGATGACGGCAAGCAGCTTGTACTGACCGAGCATCATGTTGGTCGGCATTAGTAACGCGATCGACAGGCCCACGATGAGACTGCCCCAGATCATCGGCTTGCGCGCGCCGAACCTCTTCAAAAGTTTCTCGCCGACACGGATAAAGGCGATGATGGCAATCGCATACCCGAGCGTCAGCATACCTGCCTGCTGTGCCGAGAGCTGGCCGCCGATCTGCAAGAGGAGCATCGAAACGATCAGCATTCCCGCCACGCCGTTTAAAAGAAGATTCGAAAGCGTCGCCCCGCTGAATGTCGGATTTCGAAATAGCTTAAAGTCTATGAATGGATTTCGCGCCGTGGACTCAATTCGGAAAAACAGCGCGGCGGCAGCGAGAAAGATCACAGTCAGGACCAGTGTGACCGGGTGAATCCATCCGATCGCACTTCCCTGCGTAGTCACAATCTGGAGTGCAAGCATTGCGACCGTGAACGTCAACATGCCTTTTGTGTCGAACCTGTATTCACGATCGGTGGCGGCTTTGCTCTCCGGTGTGCCTCGAACCATCATCAGTCCGACCAGCGAGAGCAGGGCAGACCCCATAAAGATGTATCGCCACCCCAGATTCTCTGCCACGATCCCACCGAACAACGCTGCAAAACCCGAGCCTCCCCAACTTCCCATGGACCATAGGCTGACGGCGCGCTGCCTTGCGGCGCCGTCCCAGTACGCTTTGACGAGCGCCAGGCTCGCCGGCATAATGCAAGCCGCTGACAAGCCCTGAAGAATGCGGCCCAGCATCAGAAGTGGTATGGCGAGCGCGCCCTGAGGCGCCACAGCCACGAGGATCGAACCGGCAGCACTGAGGAGAAATCCCCACACCAGGACCCTTACGCGTCCCAGCCGATCGGCTAAGCCCCCAAAGACAACGATAAAGATACCCGAGAATAGCGCCGTAATCGAAACGGCAATGTTCATGAGGCTATTCTCGATCTGAAGATCGGATGCCATCGTCGGCGAAACGTTCAGCGTGGTCTGAGCGAACAGCCAGAAGGCCAGCACCCCAAAGATGATGCCGAACAGCAGCCTGTCGTCACCGCGGAATGGGGAAGGCGTGGGCCTCGTCATGACAAGTAGCCAGCTCTCAATTCTGAAGTTCTGCCGGGGCTTATGTGGTCGTTCGGGGCGATTGTACCACTTGGTGACGTTTGTGGCGCGGCCTTTGTCGCGGCAAACCCCCAATCGGTATCGTCTTGCATCGCGACCCCCGTCAATACTGTTCTCCGGCGCGCAACCCCGGCGCCGATGTTGACCACTACGCGGCCGCGAGGTCCATCGATCGGCAGGCCGGCCCCGAGCCCGGCGGCCAGGCCCTGGTCCACGAGGATGACATCAGCCGCCCCGGCATTGCGGAGCGATTCGATCGTCTCGCGCCGTTCTACCTCCGTCATACTGCCGGGTATGGCAATGACAACCTTCAGCCGGTGCAGCGATCCGGCAACGTGCGCTTTCCGAAGGAACCATTGCAACATGCCACGGAAAAGCCTGTGATCGTTGACGATCCCGGCGGTAATTGGCCGCGCGGCTTGAAGTTTTCGAGGTGTCCGCCCGCGGCCGGCTTCCGCATCTCCGCCGACCGCCTCGATGGCGCCCGTGCTGGTTCGTACCGTGACGGGAGAAGGCTCATCAACGGCGACTCCGCGACCCTTGACATATAACAGAGTGTTCGCGGTCCCCGGATCCAGGCCAACCACGATGGGAAGAAGGCCTACCACCCTTCAGTTCCCAAGAGACTTGGCCCCGGCGGCCTGATGAACTTCGTCGTCGATCAAGCCCGCAGCCTCCGGTTGATAAATGACCTCCTCAACCTTCAGCCGCCTGGTACCTCTCGGCACCGGCCACTCGATCACATCACCCACACGATAGCCAAGCATGGCGGTACCGATTGGAGCGAGCACCGAAACCGAGAAATCCCAGCGGAACTGAGCCGGGAAGACCAGCTTATACCTCTGTATGCTACCGGAATCCAGATCCTGCATTCGGACTTCGGAGTTCATGGTAACCACATCGCAAGGAATGGCCTCCGACGCGACAACCTCCGCGCGGTCGAGCTCCTGCTCCAGCATGTCCAGGTGTTCCACCTCCGGTGACCTTGCTGCGCGCAGTCCTGCAATGAGTCTGCGGAGCTTTTGCAAATCGGTGTCCGTAATGTATATGCGTCCATTCATCTTTCTAATCTCCATCGGGAAATGCACCGCTCCCGTGCCTGAAGCTAGTCTGATTGCATGCGGCGTGCCAACTATTTGACGGTCAAAATGGAGCAATTCGCGATCAAATCCGGCTAGTGCTGGCTGAAAACGCGCAGCACTGGCCGCTAATGCCCATCTGCGGATACAGCAAGCCGGCTCTCAAGGGTCCAGGCGAGCTCTTTAGCGGAGAGACTCGCGCGAAAGATAACGGTGGCCGAATTGCATCTGACAGGTTGAGGCCGAACAGGACATGACCAAAGGACCACCACTACTGTCGTTCATCATTGACGAGCCGTACGACGTAGCGTTGCGTATGGTGCGGATTGCGTTGGCTCGACATGGGCTCCGCGCGCCCGCGGAACTGGATATCGCCTCCAGGATCAGGCAGGAACTTGGAGCCAGCGTGGCGCCATGTACCGTTCTTTATGTCGACGATCCAGCGGTACTTCTCGAAGCAATTGTCTTCAACCGGGGCGCTGCTCTGCTGATTCCGCAACCGCTCGTGGTAACGGGAGATAATCGCCACACCAATGTATTTGTGCACAGCCCGGAAATGCCTCTGGGCGGCATCCCCGAGAGCATCCGAGATCCGCTTCTTGGGCTTCAGGTGCGAATGACACGGGCCATCGAAAGTTTTGCTTGACAGGCACGAAGCGCACTCAGCCATCAGCTCCATGAGAGAACTACAGAATCGATAGGAGGAATGCCTGTTGCGGGTGTGCGTTCTTTGGGATGATGATCAGGGTAGGTGCAATCACGATAGGTTTCAGCAACTTCGTCGATATGGTCACTATGCGGCCGTGGTCGCGGTCGTTGGTTAGCGCATCTGCCTTGCTGGCCGCCGGTTTCATTCAATGGCTCACGAAAGGGTCGGCAGCTGTTTACGCCGCACCGGTCGTCCTTGCGACGTCGCTTCAGGGCTGGAGCGGTGGCCTGGCCGCTACGGCCTTGTCCTCGGTGGGCATGTACTGGATATCGCCTGCTCAGGCGAAGCTCTCAGAATCGCTTGTATTATTGTTTCTGGCCTGCTTGACCGCGGTGGCAACCGGGCGCGAACGCCGGCTCCGGCACCACTACCAGCAAGTCGCAGAGCGACTTAGCGGTGTTTACGAAAAGGTGCAGGCGAACTTCGAGGGCATGAAGCGGGCTGAACGCCTATCCGCGCTCGGGCAACTCTCTGCAGGCCTGGCTCATGAAATTCGGAACCCTCTGGCGAGCATTTCCGGCGCTGCCTCCATTCTCGCCAGGACCGAGAGTCTCGATCCGAAGAGCTCGAAGTGCTTGGAGATCATCAGCAGTGAGTGCGAACGCCTGAATGGTCTGCTGACGAACTTTCTGAACTTCGCGCGTCCGCGTCCGCCATGTCTTCAGACTATTCAGCTTGAGCCTGTTCTGGAGAACGTTCTAGCGCTCGCCAGTCATGGTGTCCGCGGCAAGACCGTTCATTTTGAAAAGAAAGTAGATGCTGGTCTCCATCCCGTGGAATGCGACCCGGAACAACTGGAGCAGGTACTTCTCAACTTAATGATCAACGCCACGGAAGCGAGCCCGGATGGCGGAATTGTGACGCTGTCGGCGTCTGCCGAAGAGAGTAGAATCGCCATTGGCGTGGTGGACCACGGACACGGTGTGGCATCCGCCCACATAGACCGCCTATTCGATCCGTTTTTCACCACTAAAGAACATGGAACTGGCCTCGGGCTCCCAGTCGCGCACCAGATTGTGCGGCAGATGGGCGGGTCCCTTCTGGCGCAGGCAAATGCCGACCGGGGCATGACGTTCTCGGTGGTTTTACCGGCCAAGGTTAAAAACCGATGAATCCTCCGCGAATTCTGGTTGTGGACGATGATGATAACCTGCGCTGGGTGCTCCAGACGCAACTCGAGCAGATGGGGTACTCCGCGATCACGGCTGCGAATGGTGCCACGGCCCTTGAAGCGATCGACAAGGAGCCCCCGGCCCTTGTCCTTACGGACTTGAAGATGCCCGCGATGTCTGGGACGGAATTGCTGGAGCAGATCCGCCGCGACTATCCCGAGATTCCAGTAGTAATCATCACCGCTTTCGGAACGATTCAAAGTGCAGTCCAGGCGATGCGCTCGGGGGCGTATGACTACCTGACGAAGCCGATCGATTACGACGAACTCGGGCTTGCCGTCAGCCGGGTATTGGAGCATTTCCGTCTGGTGCAGGAGGTTAAGGAACTCCGTGCGAGCCTCGACCGAAAGTACGGCTTTCAGAACATCATAGGCCATTCCGACGTGCTTCTCTCAGTTCTCGACACGGCTGCGCGGGCCGCACAAAGCAATTCTACGATCCTCATCCATGCCGAAACCGGTACCGGCAAAGAGCTTCTGGCGCGGGCAATTCACTTCAACAGCCGACGGCGTGACAAGCCGTTCGTTACCATCAACTGTGGCGCCATCCCGCGCGACCTGCTGGAATCTGAATTGTTCGGCCATGTGAAGGGATCGTTCACCGGCGCCATGGCGCACAAAGCGGGCAAAGTCGAACTCGCTGACCGGGGAACACTGTTTCTCGACGAAATAGGAGAGATGCCGGGCGATCTTCAAGTCAAAGTGCTGCGCTTGATACAGCAGGGTGAATTGGAAAAAGTCGGGGCTACGTCTCCGATTAAGATCGATGTCCGGTTCGTCGCCGCAACCCACCGAAACCTACATGCCATGATCGAGGATGGCACCTTTCGTGAGGACTTGTACTACCGCCTGGCAGTGATTCCGTTGGAGTTGCCGCCTTTGCGCGACCGCGGTGAGGATATTCCTGAACTGGTGCAGCACTTCTTCATAAAGGCGAAGGCAGAACAGGGCAGGCCCGACCTGGTGCTGCCCGCAGGACTGTTGCCTCGATTTCAGGATTATCGCTGGCCTGGTAACATCCGCGAGTTGGAAAACGTGATCGAACGGATCGTAGTGCTGACGCGCGACGACGAGATTACACTGGCCGACCTGCCTGATTTCCTCCGCCGCGAGAAGCCAGCCATCGATATGCTCCAATTGGAACTCCCCGCTCGAGGCGTCAGCCTCGAAACCGTTGAGAAGGAACTGATTCTGCGGGCGCTCGATAAGTTCCACGGCAATCAGACTCACGCCGCCACTTACCTGGATATTAGTCGGAAGGCGTTGATCTATCGGATGGAGAAGCACGGCATCCGAAAGAGGGCGGCGGAGGATGAGGGGGAGATGGAATCTCCCGGCGATGTGCCAACGCGCTGATCGTCGTTTTCGCGCCGGGTCCTCCCCCCGCAGTCTCGATCCGCCGTTGCATTTCACCCAGGTGCTTGGATAGCAATTCGAGGTTCGTTAACGCCGACGTTGGGATTGGCTGCTGGTGTTGCCTGGCAATTTCGAGTAACCCCCGGATACTGTGCACGTGCTCCGCGGCGAGCAACACATCCAGCTGAAGCAACATGCTCAGATCGAGAACTACCGCCTGAGCAACGTTCTCCGCAGGCCCGGCGTTGTCCACATTCTCGTCCCGAAGCGTAACCCGTATTCGAGGCCGTGCACGAATCCAGGCGAATGCGCCAGCGAGCCCAATTGCCGCAACACCGCCCATCAGCAATATAGTCTCCTTGGCCTGCATACCGTTTGATTTGCATTCCAGCCACCACACTCACGACCCGGCTCGAAGACTCTGTTTTGGCAGTGGCGGTGCATGGATAGTCGTGAGGTCCAATGATGAAGCGCTGCTCGGGCTCATCGCCTTGTGCCTAAGACTAGCTGGCTCAACGATCCGAACAGAGAGATCCTGGGAGCCTTGCAGCATTCGCAGGTGTCCCGCCGAACGGACCGCCTCAAAACAGCCACTGGTGTGCGTTCTTGGACAGCAAGCATACAGAAACCGCAACCAACTTCCTTGGAGGAACTATGACGAATATCGAAAAGCATTCGAAGGAAATTATGGAGCGAATTGAGCAAGCTGAACCCAGCGCGGTGCCGGCGCGTGCGCATGCGTCGCACCTTATGAGGCAACATCCGCCTGCTGTCGAAGATGGAGGGGCATCATTCATCATCCGGTTAGAGGACCTTCAGGCAAACCCGGAGAACGTGGAGAGAATCCGCGAGCCAGTGAGACAACTGAACCGGCTTGCGGAGATCCATTCGGTGCTGGCGAAGAGTCACGAACTGGTCATGTATCAAAGGAGCCTGATCCTCCGTTGCCATGCCAACCGGCAGGGCCGGGCTGGCCACTCGATTGCACTCTTCATCATCGAAAGCCACCCCGATAGGAGGAAGCCAATGGAAATCGTCGTTCGAGCACGTCTGGAGTGGAACGAAGAACTGCAGAAACAATTGGAGCGAAGTCTTGAATTTGCTGTCACCCGCCACAAGGATCGTATCGATCGTATCTCGATCAGTCTGACCGATCTGAATGGTCCACGCGGCGGTAAGGACAAGCTGTGCCACATCACCGCCGGGGTGCGGGGCGCCAGGCCCGTCATGATCCTGGAACAGGGCGACAATCTCTTCGCCGTGATTAGCCGTGCAGCGCGACGGTTGGGCTATCGAATAGGGCGCAGTCTCCACCGCCAACGAGTTGCTGGCGCCCCGGAGCACCGCGCCACAATCCGCGCGGCGTAAACGTTCATCAGGACCGCGTCGTGGAGGCGGCGCGGTTCCAACGCCGCAGGCTGCGGCAGCACAGGAGGATCGAAGAAGTGACTAAAGAACGTGCAGTAACCCGGTTGCAGGCACCGCTTCCCTCGAAGTCGTCGCAGGCGCTGCCGAAGCCTGGCCGATCCGTCGGCTACGACTTAGTCTTGGTCTGCCGCTCATGCGGCGATAGGTGGTTAGTTGCTCCGGGAGGGGATGGTGGGTTCTTTCCCGGATTCTGGTTGTGCCCGCGCGGCTGTGATTTCTGAAGAAGCCCGGGTGGCGACCAAGAAAGCCTGCGGGCTTTCTTTTGCGATCCCATCTGACTCAGTTTTGACCCGCCTGAAATGCAAGGTTTCGACCCCGCGCAGTTCTGTCCACTGCTTAAGTCTAATCTTCCAGAACGGCCCGTTCGGCAGGACGATATAGCGAACCCGCTCGCCGGACGCATGTCCTGCTAGCAAACTCCCGTTTTCATGCAGGGTGACGAGGAAGTAGAATCCCTTGACCGAAATCAGGCACGAATAAAAACTGTCCTCGAATTGCGCCGGCTCCGCAGCGATACCCGGCGGATTCCCGGACTATCCGGGTTGCCAACGGTGGCGATTTCCCGCCTGGAATGTCGTTGGTGGATTTCCGGATTGACCGGGTTTGAATTTCCCATCACTCGCCATCGGACTTGCCTCGCACTTTCGGACGACCAGGTGCGGCAATAGCTCGAGAGGCATCCCGGGTTGGTGGGAGAGTGGGATCGCCCGTCGCTGCCGACACGCTAAACTGTTGAATTAAAAGGTTGTTACTGGGGTTCGACTGTGGACCGTCAGTCGTAGGATTTGCCAGAAAAGTTCGAAAGGCGTACACGGTGGCCCGCCACTTTAGAAATCAACAACTTACACAAACCCCCGCGAGTCCGTGTGGACTACGTGTAAATTGCCCCGAAATGCGGTAGGCGTTGACCGGGCGTTCTCAACGCCTCATGTATGATTAGGTGTGGCCTGCCTAGAGTGCGAGCGTTTGGACAAAGTGGAAATCGAGTGTGTGCGCCGCGTTGACTCTGCGCAGTCGCGCCTTCATGCATTCCTCCCCGAACCGCCGTTCGGTGAGGCGTCCGTGATCGAGTTGCAGTTGTGCGAACGCGCAACTGAGAGCGCGCGCGCATCACTGGACAAGGCCAAGCACGAGCGCGTTGCACATCGCGAAACCCATGCGATGACGCTTTCACGTTGACGGCCTGAACTCATCTCTGCACCCCACAAAGAACCTGTTCATTGGATCGGAACTGCGCCCGCACCAGGCTACGCCAAGTTAGCCTGGTGCGCCGGCAGGCCCTTCCGTCCTCTGCGGCTTCGTGCTTGTCCGTTTGGTGGTGGCCATCTGTGCCCCAACGATTGATCGCTGTGCTTCCCGGAAAGCAAGGAGGCAGCACTGCGATGTACGGTCCCCTACAGACTTCTGACATGCGGAGAGTGCCTGCTTGCATGCCCGGTTCCATACTGGAAATGAGATTGCAAAGGTGGACGAGTGGCGGCGGGGCAGTTCAACCGGGTGATCATCCAGCGACTCAACCGAGGGCTGATCGGGAGGATCCGTTGGTCCGCTCTAATCCTCTGGGCCCTCCAGGCCCCGGCATCGGGGCAACCCGTGGCGGGGTGCTGCGAAATCAACGTCGCCGTGCGAGGCGCAGGCAACCAGGCCGTGCCCGCAGCGCAGGTGGACGTTTCCGGGCCGGGACGTACGATATCGGAGCGCACGGATACGAGAGGTACCCTGCACCTGATGCTGCCGCGGCCCGGTACCTATCGGGTATCGGTATCGAAAGACGGTTATCTGGGCCTGGCGAAAGGAGTCGAGGTCACCATCGGCGACAACCTTACGGTCGAGTTCACACTTCCCCCGCACTTCACCGATGCGCAAAGCGTCACGGTGGCCGGCGCTACCGATTCCGCTGCCAAGACGGGCGACACCGCCAACGGAGCTGAAGCCGGAGCCATGCCGGAGCGCCCGGCAACCATCAGGGAGGCTCTCCCCCTGCTCCCCGGAGTGGTCCGCACTCCCGAGGGCAAGCTCGTCATTTCCGATTCCGGCGAACATCGAAACGCGTTGCTCGTGGACTCGCTCGATGCAAGCGATCCAGCGACCGGGAATTTCGGCACGACGGTGCCGATCGACAGCGTGGTCTCCTTCACGGTCTACAAAAGCCCGTTCCTCGCTGAGTTCGGACGCTTCAGTTCGGGTGTGGTGGTTGTGGACACGCGCGGCGGGGGAGATTCCTGGCATTGGGAACTGAACGATCCAACGCCGGAGTTTCGAATTCTTGGAGGTCACCTACGAGGCATACGGGGGTGGACACCCAGGCTCAGTTTCAACGGTCCCCTGGTGCGGCACCGGCTCTACGCCGCCGAGTCGCTGGAGTACGTGTACAAGAGGACGCCTGTCAGGACGCTAGCCTATCCCTATAACGAGGACAAGCGCGAGTCCTGGAATTCACTCAGCCGGATTGACTATCTGCCTTCTGCTGCGCACCTGCTATCGCTCAAATTGCACTTGTCTCCCTCGCGGCTGATGTTTTACGGCCTGGGGTTCTACAATCCACAGGCCGTGACTCCCAACCGTTGGGGCCATGAGGGAATGGCCGACCTCTCGCACAGCGGCACCATCGCAGGCGGGGTGCTCCAAAGTGCCGTTTCCGTGGCGGAGGTATCGGCGCGAGTGGGCGGGCAGGGAACGGCGGAACTGGTGATGACGCCGACGGGGAACTCGGGAAACTACTTCATGCAGTCCGAGCGGCGCGCGCGAAAGTTGGAGTGGGTGGAGAACTGGACACCGCGCCCGGCGGGCAAAAAGCGCACGCATCATCTGAAAGCCGGCTCGTCTGTATTAGTGAGCGGAAGCAAGGGGAACTATCGGGCGCAGCCGATCATTATCGCGGGCAGCAGCCAGCAGTTGCTGGAGCGGATTCAGTTTGCCAACGTCGGCGGTTATCGGGCGAGCGACTTCGAGACGACAATCTACGCTCACGATCATTGGACGCCACATTCCACCGTGAGTCTGGATGGAGGACTTCGCTTCGATCGGCAGAGCCTGACCGGCATGAGCAGGCTGGCGCCGCGCGCGGCGATTGCATGGTCGCCGTTCGCGCGGTCTTCCACCACCATCCGGGCCGGCCTCGGCTGGTTCTACGATCGGGTTCCGTTGAACGTGGGCGTTTTCGACTCGTATCCGCAGCGAAGCGTCTTCGACTACGGATCTGACGGCGTCGTGCCGGGCAGCCCAACCACCTACAGGAATGAGATCGGAATTGTGACGTCCGGCCACGGTCCGCTCGTGTTTGGGCCGCCCCAGCGCGGCAACTTTGCTCCGCGCAGCGTGGTCTGGAAGATTGAGGCGGAACAGGAGATGTCGGCAGCCATCAAGCTCCGCGCGGCCTACTGGCAGGGAAGCACACGGGAACTGATCGTGATCGACCCGCAAACGGGACCCGGGGTCCCAGCCCTGCTGCTCAGCGCCGATGGACGCGCAGTGACGCATCAATTCGAATTGGTTTCCAAGGTATCCCTGCGACGCGATCGCAGCATTCATCTCTCCTACGTCCACGGCAGCACGCGGACGAATCTCAATGAGTTCCCGGAATTCCTGGGGGACTTTTCCGCGCCCCTGGTACGACCGGATGAATATGCAACTGCTTTCGCGAATATCCCGCACCGGTTTCTCGCCTGGGGCCTGCTCCCGTTGACCCCGCCCTTAGAGAGGGTCACGGGGAAGATGCTTTCGCTGGAGCGCGTGCAATGGAACCGAGGCTGGTTGCTGGCGCCCGTGGTGGAATATCGCACCGGGTTTCCCTACTCGCGGCTGGATGAGCGCCAGCAGTATGCCGGGGTTCCGAACGCGTGGCGCTTTCCCAATTTCTTCTCGATGGACTTACGGGTGGCGAAGAACTTCAGCGTTCGCGACCACGCAGTTCAGCTTTCCTTCAGCGCCTTCAACGTGACCAACCACTGGAACCCGGATGCGGTCCGGTGGAATATTGCAGATCCACAAGTGGGCGAATTCCTTGGACAGCGCCCACGGCGTTTTCGCATCGATTTCGATGTGCTGTTCTAACATGTGCTGTTCTAACAAAGGAACGCCGAAGTACAGATAGACTGCCAAGCTGGCAGAACTCCAATTGCAGGCCAGTATTGCGGGCCAGTATTGCAAGTCAGTGATCCAACAACCGCCGGCGGCACACCAGGACCCACGTGTTGAAGTTGCATTCAGCACTGGGCAAACCAGCAAGCTTGCCGGCCATAACTCCACGAGCTTGCGCTGCTATCTCTGCGGTCAGAGGGCCACTGTCAGAACTTAACTTCTAAGTTCAACTGTACCCTCCGGCCGGGGTTGCTCCCAGTCACTTTCCCGAAGTTCGATGCAGTCAGGCTAGTCACCGGGTTAGTCCAACGGACCAGGTTCATAGGGTTCGTCAGGTCCGCGCCGAAAGTGGTGGCGAAACGTTCGCGGATTTTGAACGTTTTGTTGATGGAAGCGGACTCCGATTTTGTGCTAAATCCGCGCAGCCAATCCAAGGCTCGCGCCGTGTTGCCGAGGGTATACGTCGCGGGATTGGCGAATGCGGCGGCATTGACGTACGTATCAATGGCCGGATCGAAATCTCTCGGGTTCGTCTTGATCGTCAACGGCGCTCCGGCAACGTAATTAGCTCGCTTGTTGTAGCCGTAGGTCGCAAGGATGTTCGACGTGCCGATCGAAAGGGGAGAGCCTGATCCGCGCTGGATAAACAGGACAATCTGCCATCCACCGACCAACCCGTTCAGCACGCGGTTGCTCGAATTCATCAGACTCTTACCCTTACCAAATGGTAAGTCATACGCCGCACTCACCCGCAAATCGGCCGGGATGGTACCTGCGGTGGCGGCAATGTCCGATTTCCAATCAAACGGATTCTGGGCGGTACCGACATTCGTCAGGTTCTTGGACCAGGTGAAACTTCCCATCATAGTCAGGCCCTTGGAAAAGCGCCTCGTTAATTTTGCTTGTAGCGAATGGTAGCGCTGAATCGCGTCTTTTCCACCGATCACGTTGACGATGTTGTACTGGGGATACGGCCGCAACGCTTGTCCCACAGTCGGAAGCGCGAAACTCGCAAAGCCGGCCCACGGCGCCTTAATGCCGGCAGCGATGGCGGCGGGAGAGTCAATTCTTTGTTGCAGCAGAGTGCCCAGTGCGAGGTACTTTGGATCCAGTGCATTCGGGTTGTGCAAACCGCCACCGTTAAACCCGCCGCTCTCCAGATGAGTGCCGTGCTTGCCGATGTAAGTCAGGTCCAGCACCATGCTCGGCGAGAGCTCGTACTGGAAGCCGGCCGTCCATGAGAGAACCTGGCTGGCTCGAACGTAGTCCGGCCGGTACCACCCAATCGTTTGAGCGTTCAGGAGACCTGGGCTGCGAACAAACTGCGTATTGAAATTCGGCATGGGGTTGTCCCACGAAGCGTACGAGGGTGTGAAGCCGGCGTCCGGGGAAGGGAATGATGCGGACACCCCGATTCCCTGCATGGACAGCTGGATAATGCCGTCGGCGTTGTAATATAAGCCCAGCGACGAGCGCATCACTAACTTCGGCGTAAACTGGTACGCATACCCGACGCGTGGGCTGAAACCCTTATTCCAGGGCTGCACGGTCGTCCGGCAATTGCACGTGCCAGTCCCGGTTCCGGAAAAGATCAGTGCGCCGGGGAGGTTACCGGCATCGGGGTTTGCCGTCGTCGGGCTGAAGTTGCTGTAGCGGTCGGACTTGTCGAACGGCGGCCGGTTCGTCTCCCAGCGCAGTCCCAAAGACAAGGAAAGTTTTGGCGTTACGTGCCATTCATCCTGGATGAACAGGGCCGTATAGGGAAAGCGCGATCCCATCGAGAGCGGTCCCCGGTCGGTAGCCGAAGACGGGGCACCCAGTAAGAAACTGGCAAATGCACTCCCCCAATTCCCGGCCTGCGCCGCAAGCGGCTGACTGGTAATCGTGTTGGCGAATTGCCACGATCCGTTCCCTCCGGCCTTGACGTTGTTATTAAACACTTCGTACGAGTAGTTGAAGCCCATCTTGACAAAATGGTGGCCTTTGATCACGGTGATCGCATCATTCAGAGCCCAGCGGACTGTGCCAAGAAGAGCATACTGGCCGCCGCTTAGCGAGATCGGAGGATTCGTTCCGCCCGGGAACGAAACGGCGGGGAAAGTACCGGTATCGAATGCCACTCCCTGAATGCCCAGTTTGGTGTTCCAGCCTTGGCCGTAGGTGTTGGTAATCGCGGGATTCAAGTAGCGGTCATACCCTAGTGTGACGTGATTGATTATCGAAGGACGGATGGTGGAGTCCAGGCTCAGCCGGGCGGTCTTGGCATTCAGGGGCTGCGTTTGCAGGCCTTCCAGGGGACTGCTGGCGCCCCAGCCGATGCCCGCGATGAGTCGCGGCCGGTCTTCGTCCGTGAACGAAAGCGAGACCTTCTCTTTATCGGAGAGGCTGTGGTCCACTCTGAACGTGATTGTGAAATTGTTGAACTCCGGATTCGCGCCGGTGCGATTGTGCCAGTTCAGCAAATTGCCAGGCAAATCCGGCTGCGGCATCATCGCCATGATGTTCTTGGAGACCTTGCTAATGCGGTTGTCGGGGATGGCGTTATTCGGGAACTGAGTTCGTACGCCCGCCGCGTTGGTGGAGATAGGGTCAAAAATCGGTATTTGAACTCCACCGTTCGTGTAGCTGCCGAAATCCCCCTGCCGGAAGGCCATGGACGGGATGGTCTGAAGAGTTCCCGACTGGGCGCCGGTGCTGTAAAACAGATCGTGCCCGAAGAAGAAGAACGTCTTGTTGCGGCCGTCGTATACCTTGGGAATGTAAACTGGCCCCGCGAGCGTGTACCCGCCGCCGTTCTGATGGTAAATCTGACGCGTAGCCTGGAAGAAATCGCGTGCGTTTAAGGCGGTGTTTACAAAGTTGTCGTAGATACTGCCGTGCACGCTGTTGGTTCCGGACTTGATGGAGACACTGTAAAAAAACGTTCCCGTGCGCCCGTATTCGGCGCTGAAGGAATTCGTCACTACGTTGAATTCCCCATAGTGGTTGACCGCGGCGCCATTCTCCCAGATCGACCCGCGGAACACACCCGGGCTTGCCGCGGCGCCATCAATGTACACTTCATTGCTGGAAGCCTGGCTTCCATCCATCACGGGTGCGGCGGGGCTTGTGGTTTCCGCACCGGGCAGATATTGAAGAAAGGCGGTAACGTTGGCGTGTTCGCCAAAGCTGATCACGGGCAGATCGCCCATGGATTTCGTGTTGAGGCTGGTGGAAGTGGTGGCGGTCGAAGTGTCGAGCAGCGCCCCTTGGCCGCTTATCTCGACGGTCTGCGTGACCGCGCCAAGTTGTAGTTTGATGTCCACGCGAACGTTGGCCTGCGATCCGATGTCCACCGAGCCGCTGGTAGCAGTGCTGAAGCCTTCCTTCTGCACGGTTACGCGGTATTGGCCAGGCGGCATATTGGGGGCGTAATACTGTCCCACCTCATTGGCCACAAGGCTCCATTTTGTGTTGGTTCCAAGCTGCACGATCTGAACCGCTGCCTCAGGGACGGCCGCACCTGAAGCGTCGGTAACGCTCCCCACAATCGAGCCGCGGTCTTGGGCCCAAACAACCGCGATGGAACCCAAAAACAGTAGTCCTGCCAAAAGCTGTCTCGGCAATTGGATAATCCCCCCTGGGGCAGGACTGTATGCGGTTTTGAGCTGGATGTCAAGTTAATTCTCGTCCGTATTGCCATCATGGGATCAGTCCGGTTCAAATGCAGTTGATCTATCCGTTTGACCGGGATCTGACCCGAAGCCAGTCACCGCTCGACAGCCAGTCTCAAGCCGGACGTTTTCGAGGCAGGCCCACGTGGACGGGTTGCGGCCCTGAGAAATGAGCTCGGGCGCCTGGCTCAGCCGGCACTCGAAACAGCCTCGGCCCCAAGTCCACAGGCCACTGGCGCTCGGCCTCGCCCTCGCAGGTGGGACCGTGCCAGCGGACTTTCTCCGTCAGACCGAATACAATCTTTTCATTTTTGGCGACAATCGGACCATATATGCCTTTGACAATCGGCCGTGCTGCGTATATACATATCAGACGACACCGATGCGAATACCCGGCAATATGCTAAGGCAGCTTTTCCAATATGTACCAATGCCCATCCTTGTCCTGGCGATCGGCTCATCGTCTGCGCAGGTTCGTCCCCCTGCTGGTGCGAAGCCCAACGCCTCACCCGCATCGATCACCGCCTCCGAGAGTCTGATCCAACGCCACTGCGCTGGTTGTCATAACGAAAAACTCAAGACCGCGGGAATCGTGCTCGATCACCAGCCTTTGTCGAAGGTGGCTGACGATCCGGGGCGTTGGGAGAGAGTCCTCCGCAAAGTACGTAACCAGGAAATGCCGCCGGCCGGTATGCCGCAGCCTTCGCCGGGCGACCGAAAAACCTTAGCCGACTGTCTCGAAACGGAATTAGACCGTGCTGCCGCTCTCCATCCCAATCCCGGTCGGCCGACCGCTCATCGGCTGAATCGCGTCGAGTACGCGAATGCGATCCGCGACTTGTTCGGCCTCGAAGTCGAACAGGACGCCCTTCCCCAGGACAACACCGGCTACGGCTTCGACAATATCGCCGATGTGTTGTCGGTGTCGCCGGTTCTGGTGGAGCGCTACCTCGCGTCGGCCCGCAAAATCAGCCGTGTGGCGCTGGGCAACGTCAACGTACTGCCGACGGTCGATGTGTTTGATGGGTTGAGTGAGGTTCGCGCGTCGCGGGGAGGACGGACCGGCCGCAATGAGCAAGTCAGCGAAGACCTGCCCTTCGATTCCGCACGAGGCTTGTCTTTGCGCTACAACTTCCCGGTGGATGCCGATTATGTCTTCACGGTCAAGTTTTCGGGCGGCTCTGGGGAATTCGGTGAGACGGCGCCTCCCGTTGGTGAGATCGTCGATTTGCGAGTTCCGGTGCAGGCGGGAATCCGGCATGTCGGTTTGACCTTCATGCGATCGGATGCCCTTTCCGAAACGGCTGGCGGCCGAGGCGGGGGAGGACGCGGCGGCGCTACGGCCGACCCGAAACATCTGGACCTGCGGCTGGATGGTGCTTTGCTGAAGCGCTACGAAGTTTCGGTGCGTGTGCCGGAGGGAAAGGAAATCAATCAGCTTGCGATTTCCGGCCCTTACAACGTCACAGGCACGGGCGACGCCGTAAGCCGGCGAAAGGTGCTGGTCTGCAAGCCTGCGTCCGTTTCACAACAGGAGCCGTGTGCCGCTGAAATCTTCCGTTCGGTCGGACGCCTGTCCTATCGGCGCCCTCTCACCGATGCGGATTTATTGCCTCTGATGGGGCTTTATCGCGAGGCACGGGCGAAGCGCGGATTCGAATCGGGAATCGAAAATGGACTGGCCGGGATTCTGGTATCACCGCGATTCCTCTTCCGGATCGAGACCGACTCACCCGGCGCCGTGCATAGGGTGAACGATTTCGATTTAGCATCCAGGCTGTCGTTTTTCCTTTGGTCCAGTATCCCGGATGATGAACTCTTGCGCCTCGCCCAGCAGGGCAAACTGCGCGAGACCGCAACCTTGCAACAGCAACTCACACGCATGCTCGGCGACCCGAAATCCAATGCCTTCGTTGACAATTTCACAGGGCAATGGCTGATGTTGCGCAACCTCGAGCAGATCAGTCCCGATCCCCTCGCATTTCCAAAATACGATTACGCTTTGCGGCGCGCGTTCCGGGAAGAGACGCGGCGCTTCTTCAACGCCATTCTTCGCGAGAATCGTCCCGTGATGGACCTTCTGGATGCGAAG
Source organism: Candidatus Solibacter sp. (assembly GCA_039934035.1). GTDB lineage: Bacteria > Acidobacteriota > Terriglobia > Bryobacterales > Bryobacteraceae > Solibacter. Next base: position 41,306 of record JBDTMZ010000071.1, read on the forward strand.
TTCACGTTCGTCAATCAGCGCCTGGCCGAATTCTATGGCATACCGGGAGTTTACGGGCCCCGATTCCGGCGCGTCGAGCTTCGCGATCCGCGACGAATTGGTCTCCTCGGCCAAGGCAGCATTCTGACGCTGACGTCTTATCCAAACCGCACTTCCGTGGTGCAGAGGGGAAAATGGATTCTGGAAAATCTGCTCGCCTCTCCGCCGCCCCCGCCGCCCGCGGACGTTCCCGCGCTCCAGCTTGACGCCAGGGAACGAAAGCTCTCGGTGCGGGAAGCGATGGAATTGCATCGAGCCGATCCGGTCTGCGCATCGTGCCACGCCCGCATGGATCCGATCGGTTTCGCGCTGGAGAATTACAACGGCATTGGCGAGTGGCGGAACGAAGATGGCGGCGTTCCCATCGACGCTGCGGGGAAACTGCCGGATGGTACCGAGTTTCGCGGGGCGGAAGGCTTGCGGGAGCTACTGTTGACGCGGTATCGCGATGAATTCCTGCACGCTTTCCTGGAGAAACTGATGACCTACGCGCTGGGGCGCGGAATGGAAGCCTCCGACCAGCCGGCCATGCGGCGCATTCTGCGCGAATCCGCCAAAGAGAATTGGACCATCAGCGCGCTCATCCGGCGCACCGTCGAAAGCGATGCCTTCGTGATGAGGAGGAGTACCGAGCCGTGATCCTGACCAAGAAAGCCCTCAGCCGCCGCGCGCTCCTGCGAGGAGCCGGTACCGCACTAGCCTTGCCTCTACTCGACGCGATGTTTCCGGCAGGCCGGGCAGCCGTAAAATCCCCAATTCGCCTGGCTTGGGTTTATGTGCCCAACGGCATCATCAGCGACGGCTGGCTGCCCGACCAGGAAGGAACTGGTTATGCGATGAAGCCTTCGATGAAGCCGCTCGAACCGTTCCGCGACCGCATGCTCGTGCCCAGTAATCTCACCCACGGGAACGCGCGAGCCTTGGGCGACGGCCCGGGCGATCACGCTCGCGCCGGGGCCGCGTTCCTGACGGGCGTGCACCCGCACAAAACCGAAGGCGCCGACATTCGCGCGGGCATCTCGGCCGACCAGATTGCTGCACAATCGCTGGGTGCAAAAACGCAGTTCGCCTCTCTGGAACTGGGGATCGATGAGCCATACTTCGCCGGAGGCTGCGATTCAGGCTATAGCTGCGTCTACACCAACACGCTCTCCTGGCGCAGCCCCACGACGCCGAATCCTGTCGAGATTAATCCGAGAGCGGTCTTCGAGCGCCTCTTTGGCGACGGCGGCAGCACAGATCCCGCCGCTCGCCTGGAGCGAATGCAGCAGGACCGCAGTGTGCTGGACTTCGTTTTGTCGGACCTGAGTCGCCTGGTGTCGGAGCTTGGCAATCGCGACAAGGCCAAGCTGGAGGAGTATGTCGAAGCCATTCGCGATATCGAGAGGCGCATCCAGAAGGCCGAGCAGCAGAACGTCGCCAACGTCCCCGCCATCGGCCGTCCTGTAGGCATTCCCGAGCTGTTTGCGGATCACGTAAAGCTGATGTCGGATCTCATGATCATCGCGTTTCAAACCGACATGACCCGCGTCGTAACGTTCATGATGCAGCGCGAGGGATCGAATCGCGCGTTTCCCGAGATTGACGTGGCGGAGGGCTGCCATATTCCCACCCACCACATGAACGATCCAGCGAAAATCGCGAAGGCGCGCATCATCGATGAGCATCGCGTCAAGACTTTTGTTCCCCTGGTGCAGCGCATGAGCGAGATCCAGGATGGCGACGGCACGTTGCTCGATCACACGCTTCTCTTGTACGGCGCCGGCATCCGCGATGGCAATACCCACTCGCATGACGATCTGCCGCTGGTGATGTTGGGCGGCAAAGCCGCGGGGGTTCGAGGCGGCCGGCACATTCGCTTCAAGCCGGACACTCCCATGACAGATCTGCTGGTCACGATGTTGGATCGCGCCAACGTTCCGTTGGACAAACTCGGCGATAGTGGCGGCAAACTGAAGGAACTTTCGGGACTTTAAGATGCGCTGCCTTTTGGTATTGTCGATCGCCGGCGTCCTCTCCCTGAATGCAGCGGAAACCGGCGCGCTCATCGAAGCCATCAAGCAGGGAAATGCGGCGGCAGCGAAGGCGATCATCGCGCAGGGCGGCGACGTCGGTATCGCCCAGGCCGACGGCGCCACACCGCTGCATTGGGCTGCTTACCACGACTCCTACGACTTGGTCGCAGTGTTGCTCAAAGCGGGCGCCAAAGCGAACGTGCCGGACGAATACGGCGAAACTCCGTTGAGCCTGGCCTGTGTCAACGGGAATGCTGAGATCACGAAGCTGCTACTGTCGGCTGGAGCCAATGCAAATTCCGCGCGCTGGAATGGCGAGACCGCTCTTATGGTCGCCGCCAGAACCGGCAATCCCGAAGTCGTGGCCGCGCTGATTCAGCACGGTGCCAACGTGAATGCGGCAGAGAACATTCGCGGCCAGAACGCTCTGATGTGGGCAGCGGCCGAGGGCAACTCTGAGGTGATCGGGCTATTGCTCAAGGCCGGCGCGAACCCGCGCAGTGCTTCGAAATCCGGTGGTCTTCCCCTGATTTTCGCGGTCGGCCGCGACAATCCGAAGGCGGTCGAAGCCCTCCTCGAAGGCGGCGCGCCGATGGAAGGTACCGGCGCGAATGCGCTGATCACTGCTGTTTCGGGGGGCAATCGCAAGGTGGTAGAAGTTCTGCTCGCCAAAGGCGCGACGGTGAGTGCGCGGGACGGGGCGGGCAACACGCCGCTGCATGTGGCCGCACAGGCCGGCGACCTTGGTCTGGTGAAATTGCTGCTTGCGCATAGCGCGGAGCTGAACGCGATGACGACCGGGGGCGGGATGGCACGCACTCCCGGCCTGGGACGCGGCGGAAGCGCGGGTCAGACACCACTGCTGACGGCGGCTCGTGCCGGCCGCACTGAGGTCATGCGGGCGCTGGTTGCCGTAGGCGCCGATCCGAAGGCGAAAGCTGCCGATGGGACTACTCTCCTCCTTTCGGCTGCTGGCAGTGCCCGGCTCGAAACCGTGCAGTATGCGTTTGAGTTGGATTCAAACGTCAAAGCCAGGACGGCGACGGGGCAAACAGTAATGCATTTGGCGGTCGGCTCCAACTCTGCCGGGGCAGCACGTGTAGCCGAGTTTCTGGCGGACAAAGGCGCGGAACTCGATCCGCCCGATGACAAAGGAACTACTCCTTTGGACATCGCTATTGCCGATGGCGCTCGCGCCGATAGTGTGATTCTGCTGCGCAAGCGGATTGCAGCTTCGGCTGCCGGGCCGGCCAAGGCTGATCGCTAATATGCGGCAGTCCAACGCCGCGCAATTCGCGGCGCTGGTCTGGACACAGAATTCTCGCTTACGTCGGCGGGACTCTCCCGCTTGGGCGGCGCGGCTCGCCTTTACAGCTTCGTCTCCCAGCCTTTACGGACGGTAGGAACGAGTAGGCGGTTGCCGGCGGCGCTGTTGGTGAAACGCATGCTCTTGCCGTCCCATAACAGTTTGCCGGGTGTATCCAGCGCGACGGTTCCCAGGGCCAGCCACTCGAGGTATTTCGAGGTGGCGGCGAATTCCGATACGCCGGGGGTGCCTCCCTTACAGGCGCGTAGCCAGTCCTGCTGATGATTGACGCCGCGCGGGAGCTGTTGCGGCGGCAGCTTGTACTCGGCCCAACGGGCTCCGGGCAGGAGCCAGACTCCTTCGCCTCGCGCAGCGGTCGCGAGCCAGCCTTTAGATCCCACCAGTACGGTTCCATTTCCGGGTGCGCGCAGCTTGGGGTCGTCGGACTGTTGTTGCGGGCCGCGTCCGCCACGTCCACCGGCCGGCGGACCACCGGCCGCGCCACCGCGGCCAGGAGTAGGCGCCGGGGCTCGTTTGCCGTCCATTGTGATCTGATCGCCGACTGCCATGACACCATCACCCGCATCGACGAACGGGCGTCCCTTCTCGGCGAGATTATTCTGACGGGGGAGCAGGGGATCGTTTTCGCCCATGCCCGGAGGATTCTGGAAATCTCCGCGCATGTTCTGGTAAAGGTGAACCGTCACGGGAGGCATGCCGGCGCGTGCGGGGAACTCGTAGACGGTGTGCGCGCGCCACGGCCATAGCCAGTGGTTCAGCGGTTCCTTGTAAACGCATTCGACGCTCGTGGGAGTCACGGTGCCGAGTTGCAGGGCAAGGTGCGCGGGGCCGAGGATATGGACCAGCCAGTCTCCCATCGATCCACCCAGGGAGTAGTCATGGAAGGGGCGCCAACTGCGATGATGCATGGGATTGTACGGGCGCGCCGCGGCTGGACCCAGCCAGAGGTCCCAGTCCATCGAATCCGGCACCGGCTGCCCGGGCAGATTATCCTCGGGCACATCCAGCTTGCCGCCGGTGACCGCCCCGGTCCAGGCATGCACTTCGCGGACGTCGCCGATTTCGCCGGACCACACAATTTCGCAAGCTGTCTTGGTTCCTTCGTGGCTGAAGCCCTGATTACCCATCTGCGTCGCGACTTTGTACTTCGCCGCGGCGTCGCCTAGCAGCCGTGCTTCCGAGACCGTACGGGTGAGCGGCTTTTCGCAATAAACGTGTTTTCCGTTCTGCATCGCCAGCAGGGAAATGGTTGTATGGCTATGATCGGGAGTGGCGACCATTACCGCGTCGATGTTCTTGCCTTCCTTCTCGAGCATCTTGCGGTAGTCGCGGTATTTGGCGGCCTTCGGATAAAGTTCGGCAGCGCGCCCCATACGAACGTCGTCCACCTCGCAAAGGGCCACAATGTTGTCCGTCACCGCCGCACCAATCACAATCTGCGCGCCGCGAAGGCCTTGCCCTACAGCCGCGACATTCAGCTTCTGATTAACTGACTTGTAACCCAGGGCCGTCAGGGAGGGCGTGCTTCCGAATCCGCCTGCGGGGACAGCCCCTGCCAACAGCGATCCGTAGAAAAAGTATCGTCTGGAAAAGCGTTTGTCGAACATTGCGAAGAGTCTCCTGGTTCAAAACGGCCAGTTGCCACCTTCAAGCCGCAACCTCAGCTCACGGCTCGATCCTATGCTCCGTTCGTTTCGCCGATGTGATGTCGATACGAACATTGAAAACGTGCGGCACCTGTGGCCGGCACAGCGGACCATCCACAAAGCTGCTAATACAACTTTCAGAACTTCGTTCCGCCCTTTAGTAGCGGATTCTATTTCATAGGTTCTATGAAGTCAATCCCTGGTTTTCCGCGCTAGCCGTAGGCACGTCGGGCATCTGGATACGCCAGACTACCCCCCACAGTTGTCTTATTCACAAAGTCACTAAAGGACTTGACATTGACTTTTTTGGAAGGATACAATTTGCAGCCAGACAGGCGTAAGGCCAATGCATCGTCCGCGCCGAGCGCCGATGCCGGCGCGTAGAAAGGAGGGCTCGAGGTATGAGATCCACAAAATGGTTGTCTCTGGTTTTCATTTTGTTCACCGGAGTTTTCATCTGCAATGAACGAGTCGCCGGGCAACAACCTGCGACCGACCTGCCAGTGAACCTGACGACGGCCTACAAAGGAGAAGAATTCCTGCTGATCGGAGATGCCGTACGCGGTGGCGGTGAGCCGGTCATTGCGATTAATCCGAAAAATCCCAACAACATCATCGTCGGCGCCATGGCCAACAACCACTATGTGGAAGGCGCGCCGCTCGGCACCGGCACGCAGCGGATCACGGTAGAAGCACGGGTCAAGTATCGCAATACCCCGGGCTCCTCGATTTCGAGGTTCGCCATTAGCAGCGACCGCGGCAGGACGTGGCGATTCATCGACGATCCTTTCCGCGACGCCTTCAAGATGAACGGCACTGCCGATGCCTTCGTCGGGGTAGGGAAGGATGGAGCACTCTTTATCGGCGCCATGAACTTCTTCCCGCTCAATGCCACGCCAGAGATGTTGGAACTTGAAAAGGAGCCCCGGCCGGGACTGCTTTTCGGCGCTACCGACCTCGCGTGGTCGTCGGACGAAGGCAAGACGTGGAGCGCCCCGGTGCATGTGATGGGTCAAGCCAACAAGCAGCAGGACTATGGCCCGGGGCTGAAGCCGGAATTCCTCGGCAAAACGCCGTACGATCGGCCGTTCCTGATCACGGATCTGTCCACCGGCACGATTTACATACCGGGGAACGGCTCAGGCGGAGAGCCACCGCACCGGGAGACCTTCTTCCGCGCTTCGCGGGACAACGGAAAGAACTGGGGCCCGATTTACGCATACGATTCAGCGGAATATCCGCAAGGCGGCGGCGCAGGCCGTCCGGCGGCGGCCAACGGCGTCTTTGGAGTAGCGTATATGGCGGCCAGCGTTCCCCCCGGCGCTGCGGCGAAATGTCCCTGCATCATCTTCGGCGCTAGCCGGGACGAGGGAAAGACCTTCGAGCGCCATGTCGTTCAGGCCGAACTTCCCCCCCAACAGGGCTTCGGCGGGATGGGCAATCTGGCGGTCGCTGCGGACGCGAGCCATCCGGGGCGCTTCGCGATCATGACGCTTACCGCCGGGAATACCGAGATGAACGTACTCGTTACCGAGGACTACGGGAAAACCTGGAAGGCGCCTGTGAAGGCCGGCGGTACTCCGGGCGCGACCATCAGCAAACCGGATATGAGTTACTCTCCGCGCGGGGACCTGGCTGTCATGTGGCTCGCGGTGCAGCCGGACCTTAGCTACAGCATGTGGTCCGCCGCGTCACGCGATGGCGGCATGAAATTCAGCCAGCCGGTTCAGGTCAGCCACGGTGCGTCCCCGCCGCGGTCCAGCATCAAGTACCGGGGCAACAATTGGGATGGTGACGACCTCTCCTCGCTTGCGGTGGATAACGATTTCGTACACATCGTCTGGGCGGACGGACGTGCCGGTTTCCTGGGTGCCTGGTACGCGCGGGTGCCGCTCTCGAGCTATTAGTTCTCTACCCGGCGGCCGCCAGACCGGCGCTCGGGCCGCCGTTTGAGGTTCTGACTTTCCGCAAACCTGGAGAGGGCTGAAAGGTTCTTGATAAGGCAATTTGCGGGATAGCTGCCTTAAACTTGTTGACCTGAAGATGGCGCCGGTGTATAACTTTGTGGAAGAACAGGAGGGTCGATGCAGACTCGCAGAAGTTTTGGAGGACAGGTGATTGCCGCGTTGGCCGCAGCCCCAGCGGTTGCCCAGCAGGCCAACGCCCCTCAACAGCCGCCCGCCGGTGGCCGGGTGGTGGAAACCCCGGAAGATTATGAGAAGCATCCGGAGGGGTCGCCGATTCCTGGGCAGAAGTGGAAGGTCCACGATCTGAGCAGACCGTTGCCGCCCAAAATCGTCCCGGGACTTCCCATCGCTTCTCCGCCTCCTCCGTCAGACGCACTGGTTCTGTTCGACGGCAAAGATCTTTCGCAGTGGGTCAGCCGCGCCCGGGGCGGGGCAGCGGGCGAGCCGAAATGGAAGGTGGAAAACGGCTACGTGGAGATGGTGCCCCAAGGCGGCAGCATCGCCACGAAGGAGAAGTTCGGCGATTGTCAGCTGCACGTCGAGTGGACCACCACGGCGCCCGCGGATCCGGCGAGGCACGGCCAAGGGCGCGGGAATAGCGGCGTAGTCATGATGGAGCGGTACGAAATTCAAGTGCTCTCCGGGTACAAGAATCCCACTTATTCGGACGGCGGGGCCGGTGCGATCTATGGCTTGTACCCGCCGATGGTGGATCCGACCCGGCCTGAAGGCGAGTGGAACAGCTACGACATCTTCTGGGAGGCTCCGCGGTTCGACGGATCCAATCTTTTCAAGCCGGCTTATCTTACGTTGATTTTCAACGGAGTGTTAGCGCATCACCGCGCTGAACTGATTGGCAGCACGTCCACGCTCCCGCTCGCCAAGTATCAACCGCACGGTCCGGAGGAGTCTCTGGTGTTGAGCTCGCATGTAGGACCAGCGCGGTTCCGGAATATCTGGATCCGGCGTCTGAAGGGATACGACACGGGAACAGAATACTTCAGGCCTTGAGCGCTCTGCGGGATGCGGCGCCTGCCAGCGCCGCATCCCTTAGTCACCGCAATTACACGATGCCGACCCTACCGTGCCCTCTCAGCTCTGCGTCCAATTAACCCGGCCGCCAGCATGAACAATGCCTGCAGCCGGGAGGTGCGAATAATTGGCGGTCGATGCGTAGTGCTTAGAGCTTCATCTCCCACCCTTTGCGCACAAAGGGCTTGAGATATTTGTTCGCCTCGGCGTTATTGGCGAATCGCAAATTCTTGGCGTCCCACTGCAACTTCCCTGAAACTCGCCAGGCGATCGCGCCGAGCGCGAGCCACTCCAAATATTTCGTGGCGGCCGGGAACTCCGAAATCCCCGCAACGCCTCCCTTGCACGCGCGGATCCAGTCCTGCTGATGATTGACGCCGCGTGGCAGCAACTGCGGAGGAAGCTTGTACTCCGCCCAGCGGGATGCGGGAAGGAGCCACACGCCTTCCCCACGGCCCGAGGTAGCCAGACAACCTTTGGTGCCGACAAGGACGGACCCATTCCCCGGCGCGCGCAGGCTGGGGTCAACGGGCTGTTGAGCTCCGCGACCGCCCGCCCCCGCCCCGGCGCCGCCAGCCCCCTGGGGCCCGCGACCGCCCCTGCCGGACGGTGGCGGCAGGGGAATCATCTTGCCGTCGATCGTCACCTGGCTGCCTACCGCCAGAACGCCGTCGCCCGCATCGATGAACGTTCGACCCCTTTCGGCAAGGTTGTTCGTGGTCGGCAAAAGCCGGTCGCTTTCTTTCATGCCGGCGGGGTTCTGGAAGTCCCCGCGCATGTTCTGGTACACATGCACAGTCACCGGCGGCATACTGCCGCGGGAAGGGAACTCGAAGACCGTATGGACCCGCAGCGGCCAAGCCCATTTGTTCTTGCCCTCTACCTTCACGCACTCCACGCTGGTCGGAGAAACCGTACCTAGTTGAAGCGCGAGATGCGCCGGCCCCAGAATATGGACCAGCCAGTCTCCCAGTGACCCGCCAAGAGAGAAGTCCTGGAAAGAGCGCCAGCGACTGTACTGCGAATTGTAAGGCCGGTCTGCCGCGGGGCCGAGCCATAGATTCCAATCGAGTGTCGAAGGAACGGGCTCCCCTGGTAGGCCGGTCTCGGGAATGTCGGGTTGGACCCCGCCAGAGCTGGTCCATGCGTGTACTTCCCGCACGTCGCCGATATCACCCGACCACACGATTTCGCATGTCGTCTTGGTGCCTTCGTGGCTGAAGCCCTGATTACCCATCTGCGTGGCCACTTTATACTTGGCCGCGGCATCCGCCAAAAGCGTGCTCTCCCAGATCGTGGAAGTGAGCGGCTTCTCACAATAAACGTGCTTGCCGCGTTGCATGCAAGCCAACGAGATGGGGGCATGCAGGTGGTCGGGAGTGGCGACCATTACGGCGTCGATATTCTTACCCTCCTTATCGAGCATTTGTCGGAAATCTCTGTACCTTGCCGCCTTGGGGTACGGCTGGGCGGCACGCTCCATGCGTTCGTCGTCCACATCGCACAGCGCCACGATATTTTCGCTGGCAGCCGCGCCCAGCAGAATCTGGGGGCCCCGCAAGCCGAGCCCCACGCAGGCGATGTTCAGCTTCTCGGTGAGAGATTTATAGCCCGGAGCGGAGCTGCCCGAAGTGCTTCCGAAGCCGCCCAACGGTAGGGCGCCTCCCAACAGCGTTCCGTAAAAGAAATAACGTCTGGAAAAACCTGTCGACATGAAACTCCCTCCCGTACAAGGTGCCGGCCACTGGGATCAATGGGGCAGTATATACAGAGCGCTCAAGGCCATCCGTTTCTTGTCTGCAAAAATGCTTTCAAAAATCGCTCGGACGAGCCTTTGACACGGGCGAGTGCGCCGGCGCCCAGGCTCAGCAGGGAGCATTAGACCGGAAGCCGAGCCAAATCGAGTACGGCGGCGCATCGTATCCCTTCCCTCAGAAAGGTAGAAGAACCTGATCGTCACATTCTAGGGTCGACTTCTGGGAAAAGTCAATACAGTTTTCCGTGTAAATGCCTTAAGTTCGGAGCGCATCTGCTGTGTCAGTTGCTCGATGCGCTCCCTTTACGTTTGGGGGAAGAAGTTGCAGTTTGCCAAAGCCCACTAGTATGATCAACCCTGTGGCCACAAATGGACCAAAGTACCAGCAGATCTGTCAGAGCATTAAGACGCTGATCGAGAGTGGAACCTATGCTCCGGGTGGCCGACTGCCCAGTGAATGTGATTTTGTGCAGAGCTACGGCGCTTCCCGTGTGACCGTCAGCCGTGCGCTCAAGGAACTCCAGATTGGAGGCTACATTGACAGACGCGCCGGCTCCGGCACCTATGTCCGGGCGTCCTCCACAAGGCATCATACATTTGGGCTCCTGATACCCGAATTGGGACAGACTGAGATCTTCGAGCCGATCTGCCAGGGTATGGCGGAGGCACAGCAGGATCAGAACCACGTGCTGGTCTGGGGACGGTCGCTTTCCGGTTCTGATGTCACCGTCCCTGATGCAAGAACAGTCTGTTCACGCCTCCTCGCCAACAAGGTGTCCGGCGTCTTTTTCGCTCCGGTGGAAGGCACGCCGCTCAAGGCGGAAATCAACCAGGCCGTGGTTTCGATGATGAGCGAAGCGCGAGTTCCGATAGTCTTCCTGGATCGCGATATTGTCGACTATCCCGATCGCAGCCGGTTCGACGTGGTGGGCATAGACAATCGGCGCGCCGGATGTGTGGTGACGCAACATCTCATTTCGGTTGGGTGCCGCCGGATTGCCTTTATTGGCCGTCCACACCTGGCGCCTAGTTGCGTAGCGCGATCGGCCGGATATCGCGATGCACTGGCGAGTGCGCAGAGCGAGCTCGGGCCTGCCGTGGTGGAGCGGCTCGATCCCTCCGACAGGCAATTGGTCCTCGAGGTCATGGAGCGCCACACGCCGGACGGCATCGTTTGCTCAAACGACCGCACGGCCGCGCTATTGATGCGGACCTTGTTTGAACTCAAAATTTCCATACCTGACACCGTGAAGATCGTGGCATTCGATGATGTGAGCTACGCCAGCCTCATGACGGTCCCCCTTACCACGATTCGTCAACCTTGCGATCAGGTTGGCGCCGCCGCGATCCAGGCGATGGTACAGCGCATCGCCACTCCGGACATGCCCGCGCGCGACATTTTGGTCGACTTTCGATTGATCGTGCGAGAGTCCTCGCAGCAGTTGACCTAACGGTAGACGCCGTGGCCTGGCTCGGTAGCGCAGCCAGTCGCGATGAGATTCCCAGACGCGGGTCGCCGCCAAATTACTTCGGCCCGGACTGCCGCGGACTGATACGATGCGTGGTCTGCGCCTACTGGAAGAGCATTTTGTAACGTAGTGTTCCGGCTCCTTCTTTCCCTTGCGGTGCTTGAATTGTGAAAGGTCTACCCCGGCCACCCGAAAACGGTGCCGAGCGGGATTGCGCGAAGTTCTTAGTACTGATCTGACACGGCTTATTCCTCCTTATACACTCACCCTTACCAAGAGGCAAGGGACAGGGCCCAACGAGGCGAATTTCATTGCACTAACATTTGAAACTTTATCTGGTTTATTATCAGCACGTTACCAGGAGGAAGCTCGTGAGCTGAGTGACGTTACCGGCTATTGTTGGGAGTGAAGGGCACAAGGCAAAGGGAGACCTGACATCCTGGGGCCTTGACAAAACAATTTCTGAATACGATAGAGCGGTGACACGGTTCATTTTGTCCCACACCGCTGTAGAAGATTTGTATGACACTTCTCCCGACAACGCCGGCGGAGCTCCACAAGCTGTGGGGAGAAGTGTGGCCATACTTGGCGGTGGTATGCGCGTACCCAGGCAAGAAGGTATTCGACGTTGTGGCAGACGTCGTAAAGGCTCGCTTGCTCAAGGACAAACCGCAGCCTCGAATGGTGGAACTTCGTAGTCCAGACGGGAGGGTAGTCAGCCGGGTCGCAGTGAAGTACCAGGGAAGGCAGGTTTAGGCTTGCGAATGGCAAGGGGAAAGGGTACAAAGGTTGAATGCCTTCTTTGGAGGTTCGCGATTACCTGACGTTACTCGGATTCGGTGTAGCGTTGTATATTGCGTATTTACACCGTAGGCAAATGCGGCAAATTGAAGCGGCTAAGGCCAATTCAGAAGCCGGACTAATCCCTCCACCAAACCCCGTCCGGGCGTTTATTCAGAACAATCTGATATTACTCGTGTCCGTTGGTAATAGTGTTACTTTGCTGCATGAGTTGTTCTCGGCGGAACCAATAACGCGCCATACCATATTTTTCATGGGGCTCAACTTCTGCGGGATATTGATTTATCCAGTATTCCGTATCGTGGACCGGCTGTATGACATACTTGTGATGCACTCTGAAGCTCAGTTGAAGCTATCTTCAATACAAAAAGAGCAAGTTGATGCGGCGACTGAAACATTGAATCTTGTTAAGTTGAGCGTAACGAGTAAGCCTAAGCAGTGATTAGCTTTTATTCTCCAGCAAGTAGCCAAGGATTACCCCGCCTTATTCCATGGCACATCTCCTACCTTGAACGCCGAGCGTGGAACCAGCCTCGTGTTCTTTCCCTTGTTCCAGGGTTGGCCACCCATTGGCCTTCCCCGCCGCCAGAACATTACTAGTTTGGACGTGAAGTACCTTTATTCCAAGCGACCCACCCAAACTTCTTGCGGTTGTATCGCCTATTTAGGATATCGCGCATGTTGGAGGGAACCCCGTTTGCCGGTTTTGCCGGCGCCGCCCGCCCCAACCGCCGGGTGGCCGCATAGCGGTTCCGGCCTCCTTCTGATAGCTGGAGGCGGTCTCGCTACGCACGCTGATGCTCTTTTGAATGCGTCTCAGCGACCATCCCAGCCACCCCAACGCTATGATCTGCGGTTTCTTGTCATTCCTCAACACATTGCTCACAATCACGGAGGGTAACCCTCACGCTGCAATCAATAGAACGCTGCTTATCGTTGGCCGGTTTTCAGGTGATTATCTATGGCCGGTTTTGCGTAGTCTGCGCCTACTGGAAAAGCCGCTGCGCAAAAAAGTACAGATTGTTAGACCACTCGATTCTGTTGTGAGCATACCCGTCTACGTGAAAAACGTGCGGGACGCCATGCGCTGCGAGGTAGCGGTCCAGCTCCTGACTGAGTTCAAGCAGGCCGTCCTTATTGCCGCAGCCGAGCCAGAGTAGCTTCAGTGTCTTCTTGATGGCCGATGGGTCGCGCACGAGTTCTGCTGGAGATTTGGTGTTCCCGGCGGCGGAGAACCCGCCGACCCACGCAAACTGGTCGAGGTGAGCCAGGCCGATGTTCAGGCTTTGGCCACCACCCAACGAGAGACCGGCCAAGGCGCGATGCTCGCGATCGGTATAAACGGAATAGTGAGACTCGACGTAGGGGATGATATCTTGCAGCAAGTCGTTCTCGAACGGCTTCCCCCAGTCGTCGATTCCTCCGATGTCGGCGGCTCGCACATTCCCTCCGAGCGCGGCCGTCACACGGGCATTGCCGGCCGGGAAGATCATGACCATCGGCTGAATCTTGCCATCGGCCAGCAGGTTATCGACAATAATCTCGGCCCGGCAACCTTGCGTCCATTCACGGTCACTGCCGCCGGCGCCATGCAGCAGAATGAGCACCGGATATTTACGGCCGGCCGAATAGCCGGGCGGCGTGTAGACGCGCATCTGCCGGCGCGTTCCGAGCGCCTTCGAGTCGTATTGAACGGCAGTCACCTCGCCGTGAGGAATATTGTCACGGGCGACATTGAAACCGGCGGGCGGATCAGGAGCAGTGGGTTGAGCGGAGCAGATTCCGGCAGCCCCGATGGCCGTCAGCATAGCAACGACGAAAGCGTGTTTCATAAGGCGCCTTGCTGTTCCTGAATGCGGGTCCGCTGGTCGACCCGAACTGCGGAGATGGGACCCCGATATCCGCACTCGAAAGCCTTACTTCTTGTAGGTTTTGCTGAACCCGTTACGCTCGTTGGTCACTGTGAACGTGCCATTCTGGTCGGCCGAGATCTTAATGTTTTTCATGCCATCCGGTCCCTGCGGGTTCGCGATGAAGTCCGGAGGAGGATTCTTCTCGGCTCCGGCCGGCTCGTTGAAATGGAGCGCCCAGATGTCGGCTGGAGGTGTCAGTGCGTGAAGACTGGTCCAGACATTTGCGTCGCCGCCTTTTCGGGTCCCGTTGAAGAAGAGGATGACCGGGGCCTTCAGAGCGGCCACCATGGCGTCGGAATATCCCTTATTTTGGCCATGGACGTTGATCTGGTAGAGATCCACCGTGCCGATGGGATTATTGGGGCAGACCAGCGCGTGCGCGTTGTGCCCTTCCAGATCGGCGGGATCGTAGTACCGGAAGTTGCCGTAGGTGTAGAGCAGGCCGATCGATGCGTCGTCTTCCAGATCGCGTGGAAACAGATCGGGTTGCTTCGCGGTCGCGCAGGCGGGATTAGGAGCCCCGGCTCCCCGCAGGGGTTTGTCAATCCACTTCGCCCCGGCATGGATTACCTGGACGTCGATTCCCTTAATCGGGATCTTGTCGCCCGGCTTCACGACAGTGTGGCCGATTTTGGCCCATAAGGCGGCATACGCGTCGAATCGTGCTTTCGCGGTTTCGCCCATCTTGGCCCAGCGGGGGTCATCCACCTTGGCCAACTGAATATCGCCGTGATCGTATACATGCCCCACCGGAATCGCTTCCGCGAGCTTGGGGAAGTCGCCGATGTGATCGATATCGTAGTGCGACATCACAAAATGATCGATGCGCTTGACCCCGAGCGCCTTGAGGGCCTCGATCACGTGGGGGGTTGACGCTCCCGCCATCCCTGCCCCATCAGTCCAGCCAAGGTCCACGAGCATGGTCTCGCCGGAGGGCGAAATCGTCAGGATGGCCTTTCCGCCCTCCGTATCGATTGCGTACATGTCCATCTTGTCCGCGGCTGGTAACAGCGTGGTCAAGACTAGAAGAAACAGAGCAGTAGTTACGGTGCGCATAAATTTCACTTCCTTACTCCAGCCGTCTGAAGAATATCACAACGATTTCGGAACAAAATCGGGAAACATTGCGCCACCTATCTTCTCAGTACAGGGGTACACCTTCGCCCCGGACAAGGTAGCCCGCTGACGTTGTGTGGCAGGTGGCTAAGGCGTGCAACAGAACCGTATGGATTCGCTCAAGTCCGGTCGCAACGGCGTCTCCTCACGACAGCATGCGAGAGAACCGCGGCATCGCAGGCCAGCCGGCATTTCGCTGAAGGAGGAACGGAGTTTGACTAGGGAGGCGAGCTATTGTATGTTTCTTGTTGCCGCCTAGCGGCAATCCAATTTAAGGACCGGCCAGCGGTTAAGGTGCAATTTTGAACCGACGCAAATTCATCGCAGCAGGAGGAATCGGCACTCTCGCCGCCTCCGCATTCGCACAGACGCCCGCGCCAGGCGGAGCCGCCCGCGGACTTGGCCCTGGGGGACGTGGTGGCGCTAATTTCATACCAGTACCTCCCGAAACTCCTCCCCAACAAATTATTCCGCTCTGGCCGGGCCACGCACCGGGCGGTGAGTCCATTGAACCGGCCAA